>JAPLDK010000057.1 GCA_026391775.1 Bacteroidota bacterium | reverse complement strand
TTTTATCAACCGCTGCTTGTTTGTTCTGATAATTTTTCTACCTTTGCACGCTCAAATTAAAAAAGTAGATTCGCTAGCTCAGCAGGTAGAGCATCGCCCTTTTAAGGCGGGGGTCCTGGGTTCGAATCCCAGGCGGATCACTTAAAAAAAACGTCTCCTGAAAAGCCACTTAATTTCAATCAATTAGGTGGCTTTTTCTCCTTTAAAAACAAAACTCATCCTGTGGCAACTGCACCAAATCACATCTACCCTGCCGATCACCTTAAACTTGACAGGGAAAGTAAGGAAAAACAACTGAACCAGCACTCAAAAGTCATCTGGATGACCGGGCTTTCCGGGGCGGGCAAAACGACACTCTCATATGCTCTTGAAAGTGCCCTGCATAAAATGGGCTATTTTGTCCAGACCCTCGATGGAGATAATGTTAGGACCGGGATCAATAAAAACCTGGGGTTTTCCGATGGCGACAGATACGAGAATATCCGCAGGATCGCTGAAGTATCAAAATTATTCGTGAACTGCGGGATCATTACGATTGCAAGCTTTATCAGCCCGACAAACTCTATCCGTGAAATGGCAAAAATCATTATAGGGCCCGACGACTTTATCGAGATCTTTGTAAATGCCCCCCTTGAGGTTTGCGAATCACGCGACACAAAAGGGCTGTATAAGAAAGCGAGAAAAGGAGAATTAAGGGAATTCACGGGTATTGACGCACCATATGATATTCCGGCCCATCCGGCATTAGAAATCCGCACCGACCTTCTGTCAATTGAAGAATCGACGAAGAAAATGATTGATTTTCTCCTTCCCCTGATCAGCAGGAATTAACATCCGGAAATCAGCTCTTCTCTTCAGATCTCCTGACAATCGGAACAACTCCCGACATCTCTCCCATCACATTAACAAGGTCTGAACCGTTAGGCACGATAACCTTACTGTTGTCCTTCAGCGAAGTTTCCATTGCCTGAATCCGTCTGAGCATCTGGGCATTCCCTACAAAGTATTTTTGTGCAGATTCATTGACAAGCTGAATGGCCTGGGCTTCACCTTCGGCACGCAGGATGGCTCCCTGTTTGATACCTTCTGCCCTGCGGATCTCGGCACGCTTCTCGCCATCTGCCTTGGTCTCAGTGGCAGTTGCATAATCAACCGCGGCAATCTTCTCATTCTCTGCTTTAACAATCTTGTTCATGGTCTCCTGAACATCCTTGGGAGGATCGATCTCCTTCAGCTCGGTTCGTATAATCTCAATACCCCAGTTGAAAGTTTCTTCATGCAAGGTTCCGTGTAATTCTTTATTGATTTTGCCTCGCTCACTGTTGGCCGATTTCAGGGTCATGGTGCCAATAATGTTACGCAAGGTCGTACGTGCAAGATTAACTATCTGATATTCAATACTATTAACATTATACTGAGAATTTTTTACATGCTCTTCATCAGATTTAATTTTGAAGTAAACCTGGGCATCGACCTTTGCATTCAGATTGTCATTGGTAATGATCTCCTGAGGTTCTGCATTGATCATCTTCTCGGTGACGTTTACCCGGTACATTTGCTCAATACCCGGAATTATCCAGTGAAAACCCGGTTGACCAAAACGGTTATACTTCCCTAAACGTTCAACCAAACCGCGATGGGTCGGGCGCACAATACGGATCCCGGCAAAGAAAAGAAGCAGCACGAGCCCGATGATTAATAAAATAGGAATTTCCATGATTTTTGTTTTTTTGGTTTTACACTCCAAACCTACATCTAAAAAGGCAATTAAACAAGAAATTGTATACTTTTGTATTAAAATAGACGAATTGTTATGGTAAGAACTAAAATTATCATCCTAAGCGGACTGATCCTGATAGTAATTATTTTTTCGGGATGTGGAATGAAAAATAGTAAATCCTCGATGAATCCGCAAGATTCCCTGATACAGGCGAAGATCAATGAATTTGCTGTTGTTAAACTCACAACCGACCTCAACACCCTAACAGCCAAAGAGAAGGAAATAATCCCTCTTCTGATAGAAGCTGCAGAAATTATTGACGGCATTTACTGGAAACAGACAATCGGTGATAAAAAAGCCTTCATGGATACCGTTAAGGACAGTCTGGTAAGGCAATTTGCAAGGATTAATTACGGCCCCTGGGAAAGATTAAACGGGAACAAGCCTTTCATCACCGGATTCGGAGAAAAACCGGCCGGAGCGAATTTTTATCCGAAGGATATGACAAAAGAAGAATTTGAGAAATGCAAGGATCCCAATAAAGCAAGCCTGTATACAATTATTAGAAGGGGGTCCGATAATACGCTGAAATCAATATGGTATCATGAAGCATACAAGGAAGAAACAGAAAAAGCCGCTTCCCTGCTTGCAAAGGCTTCAGCGCTTGCCGAAGACCCGGGTTTGAAGAAATATCTTGAATTGCGCTCTAAAGCGCTCCTTACCGATGATTACTTAATCAGTGACATGGCCTGGATGGACATGAAAACGAATACCATAGATGTTGTGATCGGTCCTATTGAGAACTATGAAGATGAATTATTCGGTTATAAAACCGCATATGAAGGAGCAATACTGGTAAAAGACAAGGGATGGAGCAAAAAGCTTGAAAAATTCGCAGCCTTTCTTCCTGAACTCCAGGCCAACCTGCCTGTGGATGCAAAATATAAAAAGGAAAAACCGGGTACTGATTCTGACCTTAACGCTTATGACCTGCTGTACGTTTCGGGGCAGTCAAATGCCGGAAGCAAGACCATTGCCATCAACCTGCCAAATGATGAAAGGGTGCAGCTGAAAAAAGGTTCGAGAAGGCTCCAGCTCAAAAATGCAATGAAAGCCAAATTTGAAAATATCCTTATGCCGATTGCCATAATGCTGATTGACTCAGTTCAAAGATCCAATGTGAAATTTGATGCTTTCTTCTCGAATGTCATGTTCCATGAGGTTGCACATGGACTCGGTCTTAAAAACACCGTCAACGGGCAAGGCAATGTACGCGAGGCTTTGAAAGAACAGTATTCTTCGTTTGAAGAAGCCAAGGCAGATATTCTTGGTTTATTTATGACTACCCGGCTGATCGCCAAAGGTGAAATCCAGGGAATAACCATTGAAGACTGTTACGTGACCTATATGGCCAGTCTCATACGTTCCGTGCGTTTTGGCGCAGCCAGTGCACACGGTAAAGCAAATATGATGTGCCTTAACTTTTTTGAAGAAAAAGGTGCATTTGATCGTAACGACAAAGGCAGCTACAAAGTCAATTTCGGGAAAATGAAAACCGCTGTAAATGAATGGGCTGCAAAAGTTCTGATATTTGAAGGGGACGGCGACTATGAGGGTGCAAAAGCATATGTAGCCCGGAATGGGAAAGTCAACGAAAAACTGGCTTCCGACCTGGGCCGTCTCCGTACGGCAAATATTCCGGTTGACATAGTTTATGAGCAGGGACTTTCAACAATGGGGCTGAAATGAAAAAAATCGGGAACCCGGCCGAGCTGATGGAGATCGTCAATGGATTCCGGCTTAGCCGTATTATCCTCACTGCATTTGAACTAAGGATATTTGACCATCTGGCAGGAAAATCATGTTCTTCAGCCGATCTTGCTTCTTTGATAAATGCCAATAAAAGGGCCGTTGACAGGCTTATGAATGTTCTTATGGGTCTTGGTTTGCTTGATAAAAAGCATGGCCTCTTCACTAATTCGGCCTTTGCTGAACAATTCCTGGTATCCTCCTCACCTGACTGTCTTGGGGGAATGGGACATACTGCAGATCTTTGGAGAAAATGGAATACGCTGACCCGTGTTATCAGAAAAGGCTCGGCTGTTGAGCTTGAGGACAATTTCAATGAGAGGGGGACAAACTGGATCGAAGCATTCATTGCAGCCATGCATGCCCGCGGTGTTGCTCAGGGCAGGGAACTTGCTTTACTTCTCGATCTGTCGGGGGTAAAACGTACCCTTGATGTAGGCGGGGGTTCAGGGGCTTTTACATTTGGCTTTATTGAAAAAAATCCTGCTATTCAGGGTGTTATTTTCGACCTTCCCAATGTAGTTCCTGTGACTCAAAAATATATTGACAAGGCTTATTTAACTGCCAGCGTTTCAACTCTTGCGGGTGATTACCTGACCGATGATCTGGGTAAAGGATACGATCTTGTGTTGATGTCGGCAATCATCCATATAAATGATCCCATGGAAAACCAGGTTCTGATTATGAAGGGGGCTGATGCCCTTGAACCCGGAGGGCAATTGGTGATCATGGACCACCTGATGAATGAAGACAGGACCGAACCCTTACAGGGTGCGGTTTTTGCCATCAACATGCTGGTAGGCACCAAGCACGGCGACACCTATACCGTTGATGAGATCAGCGGTTGGATGAAGGATGCAGGACTTCAGGATATTAAGACCATGGATGGTCCGTCGGGCACCCAGTATATTACAGGGCGCAAGCCCTGACGCGGATCCCGGCCAGGCACTGACACGGCCCCCATCTTGGCCCGTCCGCAACCTGGACCACGCCCCTGCCCTGGTCCCGCTTAGCTTCTCGGGTCCTTTCTCAGCGGCATTTTGGCCATCTTCTCCACTTCGAGGCTTGGGAAACCGAATTCCTCGACAATTTTGCCCATCACAAGATATACCCCTTCGCCCCGGAAAGGGTATTTTTCTACAGCCCGGGGGAAATGCACGGTATCGAAAAACTGCCCCTGGAAATCGATGAAAGTGCCAAAATGCATCCATTCCTTTCTTACCGTCCGTACATATTTGATGGTGACCAGCAGGCCCAGCATACGCACTTTCTTTCCCAGTTTTCCCATCATATCCCCGGCCAGAACTTCACCCCTGAACGAGGTTTCAAGCAGTTCGAAATACGAATGTGACACCGGCCAGCCCAGCAGTTCTATTTCGTCGTAGACTTCTTCGAGACTGCTTTGTTCCAGGGCAGGCAGTTCGAATTTTTTCGGCTTCTCGTGGAACAGGCTCTGGTTCACGGCCAGGGGAGCTTCGGTGAGGGATTGCAGGGAATGTGCAACATAAGCTCCCGGGTGGTCGGCAACCAGGGATTGTTCCTTATTTGCGTTGTGGCGGCCCAGCTTCTGGTCTGCTTCCTGCTCCACAGTTTTAACATGGCGCTTCGCTCCCTTTACATGCTGATGTTTTCCCATCAGCATATGGGCTTCCCACAGCAAAAGGGTCTTGGGTTTGCCGGTGAACCTGAAAGCTCCGGTGCGGATCAGTATAATGATTTGTTCAAGAGGAGCCGGTACCCTGCGGATGAAATCATCCATATCCAGGTAGTCCCCTCCCCTTTGCCTTTCCGGTTGTATTGCCTTTCCCACATGGGTTTCCATCCCGTTTACATGGATAAACCCAACGTACACATCATCCCCGCTGATACAGGTCTTGTATTCCCCCCGGTTGATGCAGGGAGGATGTATCTTAGCCCCCCAGTTCCCCGCTTCGTTGAAATACACCCAGGAAGGATAAAATCCTCCGAAATTATTGATCACCCCCACCATGAACTCAAGCGGGTAATGCGCCTTAAGGAACAGGCTCTGGTAACTCTCCACTGCATAGGAAGCCGAATGCGCCTTCGAAAACGAATAACCTGCAAAAGATTCGATCTGGCGCCAGACTTCTTTAGTAACCTCCTCCGGATACCCGAACTTGCGGCAGTTCTCGAAGAATTTGTCAACTATCCTTTGCAATTCCTTTTTCGAGCGGTATTTTCCGCTCATCGCCCTTCTCAGCACATCGGCATCAGCCAGGTCGAGCCCCGCGAAATGATGGCAGATCTTGAGCACATCCTCCTGGTACACCATCACCCCGTAAGTCTCCTTCAGCTGTTCCTCCATCACGGGATGCAGGTATTTGAACTTATCCGGGTTATGGAACCTGAAGATGTACTCCCGCATCATGCCCGAGCGCGCCACTCCCGGCCGGATGATGGAGCTTGCCGCCACAAGGCTGCGGTAGTTGTCGCAGTGCAGCTTCTTCAGGAGTCCGCGCATGGCCGGACTTTCCACGTAAAAACAGCCGATGGTCTTCCCTATCCTCAGGAGCTTTTTCACTTCCTCATCCGCCTTAAATTCATTGATCTTATGAACATCAACACTCACCCCCTTGTTTTTGCGCACAATCCCCGCAGTCTCGTAGATATGGCCAATGCCGCGCTGGCTGAGAATATCCAGTTTTTCGAAACCGATGTCCTCGGCCACGTACATATCCCACTGCGTGGTAGGAAAGCCCTTGGGCGGCATATCGAGCGCGGTAAAGCAGGTGACAGGCTGTTCCGAGATCAGCACACCACCGGCATGTAGGGTCCTCATATTCGGAAAATCGGCCATCATCTCGCCAAGTTCACTGATCTTTTTTATGATATGGTTCTTGTGGATGGCATCCTCCGGGTGCTTTATAAAGAGGTCTATCTCCTGCTTGGGAAGCCCATGCACCTTTCCCAGTTCACGGATGATGGAGCGGTCGCGGAAGGTCGACATGGCCCCCAGCAACGCGGTATGCTCATGGCCATAGCGTTTGAAGATGTAGTCAAGCACCTCGTCCCTCTCCTTCCAGGAATAATCAATGTCAAAATCGGGGGGAGATGTGCGTTTGGGATTGATGAAACGCTCGAAGTAAAGGTCCAGGTCGATGGGATCCACATCGGTGATCCTGAGGCAGTAAGCCACGATGCTGTTTGCCCCGCTGCCCCGGCCTACATGATAAAAGCCCCTCGACATCGAATAGCGTATGATATCCCAGGCGATGAGGAAATAAGCAGCGAAACCCATGCGGCTGATAATCCCCAGTTCGTGCCTGATGCGGTTCAGGGCTTCAGTGTTCCCCTTGCCGTAGCGGTACTGCAAACCATCCATGGCCAGCTTCTCAAGAAGCACATGGTCATCATACACATTCCCCGTAAAACTCCTCTTGTTCTTGCACTCCCTGAAGTCGAAACCGATACTGCAATCTTCGAGTATCTTCTCGGTATTGCGGATGATCCCGGGGAACTCCAGGTAAGGTTCCAGCAGGTCATCGAGCGGCCGCATGATCTCGTCGGGCGAAGCCAGCTGTCCCGGCTCCAGCCTGCTTAGCAGCACATTTTTATCCACCGCCCTGAAGTTCCGGTGAAGTTCGTAGCTCTTCTCATCCAGCATAGTCACAGGCGAAAAGATCACCATGCGGTCAAGGAGGTGGCGGTTGCGGGAAAGAACCAGGCGGTTCATGGAGGCAGGAGGAACGCCAATGAAAGAAAAAGGTGAAATGCTTCGCTCACAATAAATTTCGCTGCCCGCGTTTCGCTTTTCACCTTTTTGTATCTCGCTACTTTCCAAAGGAAGGATCCAGTACACATTCTCCATCTGCTCCGGCCGGTCGGGCAAGGGCTGGTTCCGTAAGTTGTGATGGCTCAGGAACTCATTCATCTCCCGGAAACCCTCGTTATTCCTGGCCAGGCCCACGTATAACAGTTCGTCATCCCTGCGGAACTCTATTCCTGCAATAGGCTTGACTCCTTTATCGGTACAAACCTGGATAAATTCCATGATACCCGTGGAATTATTGATATCAGTAAGGGCGAGAGCCTTCACCCTGCAGCGGACAGCCTCATCGACGAGTTTTTCCACCGACAGGGTGCCGTAGCGCAGTGAGTAATATGAGTGGCAGTTCAGGTACATACTAAGCAGCGAAGTAGCGAAAGTTCAGCTAGTAAAATATCATTTAGTGTGAATTTTAAAGCCAACAGGGTTGCGGGGTTCATCCTTTACCCTGCCCAGTTCCTTTAACGCCTGAAATACAAGCATTAATTGCTCTGAATGTTCATCCAACTTTTCGAAAGTCCGCTTTTCCAGGTCTGCAATTTTCTCCGAGAGTTCATGATAGACCGAGAGAAGTTCCCTCAGTTTTACAAAAGCCCTCACGATATAGATACTGGTCTGAATTGCCGTCGGACTGTTTAAAACACTGGCCAGCATCAATGCACCATGCTCGGTAAAAACAAAAGGACGTTTCCTTCGCCCTCCCCAACTTGATGTTGCAATTTGCAAACTTGATGTCGCAAATTGCGACATCAAGTTTCTATTATTCATGTTTTCAATTACTTGAGATCTTGATATCACAATTTGTGACATCAAGTTCCTGTACTCTGTCATTGTTATCTCAAACATGAAATCTGCCGGGAAACGCTCTATGTTTCTACGCACCTGTTCATTAAAACGTCTTGTTGTCACCCCGTAGATCCTTGCCAGGTCACTGTCTATCATGACTTTTCGCCCTCGGATAATATAGATTTGCGAAATGATTTCATCGTCTTTGTGAATTACTTTTCCCATAGCTTTTTCTTACTTAATCCGCCTCCCCCCGGAAAGTGATAATTCACCATTTTCATACGCCACCCCTCTTCTGATTATCTTTTGCCCGTACTTGTTGCGCACTTTGTCGAGAGCCTGGTACAGGCTGATCATCTCACTGCTGTCCTCAAACATGTTTAACTGCGGATTGCCTGCTACCAGTCCGCTGAAGCGCACGCCGATAAGGCGGATCAGCATGCGGCGCTGGTAGAGCCTGTCGAACAGATCCTTCACCAGCGGGATCAGGATATGGTCGAAAGCCGTGTAGGGAACATGTTTCTGAAGGGTGTGGGTGTCGAAATTCGAATACCGGATTTTCACCGTGACGCAGGAGGTGAGTTTCTGCTGATCCCTGAGCTCGAATGCTATCTTTTCGACCATCTTCACCAGTTTCTCCTTCATCTTGATAATATCTATGGAATCCTGCTCGAAAGTCGTTTCGGTACTGATCGACTTGCTCTCCGAATACGGGATCACCGGCGTGGAATCCCGTCCGTTGGCCTTCTCCCATATCATGATCCCGTTCTTACCCATCACCCTTTCCATCATCTCCACGGGTATTTTGCTGAGGGTGTCAATCGTCACAATGCCCATCGACCTCAGCAGGCGGTATGTTTTGTCACCTATCATCGGTATCTTCCTGATGGACAGCGGGGCAAGGAAAGGCTTCACCGCCTCGCGCTGCACCTGCAGCTCCCCGTTCGGTTTGGCTTCGCCCGTAGCAATTTTCGAAACCGTTTTGTTCACCGAAAGGCCGAACGAGATAGGCAAACCGGTATTTCTGATGATGCTCTGCCTGAGTTCATGGGTCCATTTGAGGGTACCGAAAAAGCGGTCCATCCCAGTCACATCAATATAATGTTCGTCGATGGAAGCCTTCTCATACATAGGAGCCTTCTCCGCAATGATATCCGTCACATCGTGCGAATACTTTGAATACAGTTCCATATCCCCGCGAACGATCACCGCATCCCTGCAAAGCGTGCGGGCCATCTTCATCGGCATGGCCGAATGTACCCCGAATTTCCTCGCCTCGTAGCTGCAGCTCGCCACCACCCCCCGGTCGGAAGTCCCGCCAATGATCACCGGCTTCCCCAGCAAGGCAGGATTGACAAGCCTTTCCACTGATACAAAAAAGGTGTCGAGGTCGAAATGGACTATGTTGCGGTTTAAAATAATCATGATTATTTTTTAATCATTTTTGCGATTACAATATAATCATTATATTTGCAACACCAAATTTTTTTGCCATGTTTTTCAGTTCAAACATTAAATTCTTACGCCGGCGCCGGGGATTGACCCAAGACGACGTGGCAGACACACTGGAGATGAAGCGCTCAACCTTAAGTGGTTACGAAAATGCTGTAGCCCAACCGGGGTTTGATGCACTCATTACACTGTCGAAATATTTCAATGTAGCCATCGATACCCTGATCAAGGTCGACCTCTGTAACCTTCCCGAAAGCCAGGTACGGCAGCTGGAACGGGGTTACGATGTCTACATCAAAGGATCAAATCTCAGGATACTTACTACGACAGTCGGCACCGATAACGAGGAAAATATCGAGCTGGTCACCGAAAAAGCCAAAGCAGGCTATGCCACGGGTTTTGCCGATCCCGAATACATCAGCATTTTACCCACATTCAGGATGCCGTTCCTCTCGAAACAAAAGAAATACCGCACCTTCCAGGTGAGCGGCGACTCTATGCTGCCTATCCCCCATGGAGCCTTTGTTACCGGGATGTTTCTCCAGGACTGGAACTCTATCAAGGATAAGGATGCTTATATAATATTGACTGCGGATGAGGGGATAGTGTTCAAAGTGGTTGAAAACAAGCTGAAGGAATACGGGGCCCTGAGGCTCCATTCCCTGAACCCGGTATATGAACCATATGACCTGCCTGTGAATAATATCAGGGAGTTATGGCAATTCGTCCACTTTATCAGTCCGAAAATTCCTGATAATCAGGAAAATGAGAACAAGGTATTAATGGAAACTGTAAAAAAGCTAAAAAAAGACGTACAGGAGATCCAGACCCGCCTTCTGATATAAAATTTTAATTTGACTTCCTGTGGATTATTGTTTTATATTTACATTTGCTTTAGATAAATCCACAACCCTAACTTAAAACCATTAATCTATGAAAGTCGCTATCGTTGGATCCGGTTATGTTGGCCTTGTTACCGGAACATGTTTCGCCGAAGTCGGCATTGAAGTCACATGCGTTGACATTGATAAAAAGAAGATTGATAACCTTAATCAGGGTATCATTCCGATTTATGAGCCGGGGCTTGAGGAAATGGTTCACAGAAACATGAAAAAGGGCAGGCTTAAATGTACCACTGATCTGAAAGAAGCTTTGGTTGATTGTGAAGTGGTCTTCAGTGCAGTAGGGACTCCTCCCGACGAGGACGGAAGCGCTGATCTTCAGTATGTGATCTCTGTTGCCCGGGATTGTGGCAAGTTCATGAATGACTATCTTCTTATAGTCACCAAAAGTACCGTTCCTGTTGGCACAGCCGAAAAAGTGAGGAAAGCTGTTAAAGAAGAACTTGACCGTCGCGGAGTCAAAATTGAATTCGATGTAGCTTCCAACCCTGAATTCCTGAAAGAAGGTGCTGCCATAGATGACTTCCTTAAACCCGACCGTATTGTTGTGGGATGTGATTCCCCCCGGGCCGAAGAACTGATGAAAGCCTTATACAAACCTTTCACTCTTAACGGGCACCCCGTAATTTTCATGGATATTGTTTCGGCCGAAATGACTAAATACGCCGCCAACTCGATGCTGGCAACCAAGATCAGCTTCATGAACGATGTAGCAAATCTTTGCGAGATCGTCGGCGCTGATATCAATATGGTGAGAAAAGGCATCGGCTCCGATTCCCGTATCGGGACAAAATTCATTTATCCCGGAGCAGGATACGGCGGAAGCTGTTTCCCGAAGGATGTGAAAGCGCTAATTCATACCGGAGATGATTATAAATATTCCCTCAGGGTGCTCAAAGCTGTTGAAGCCGTAAATGACGATCAGAAAGCGGTGATGTTCAATAAGATCAACAACTATTTCAAAGGAAACCTGAAAGGAAAGACCGTTGGTCTCTGGGGCCTTTCCTTCAAGCCTCAAACCGACGATATGCGCGAAGCCCCGTCACTTGTGATCATTAAAAAACTGTTGGATGCAGGCGCAAAGGTAAAAGCCTATGACCCGGTGGCCATGCATGAAACCAAGAGAATACTTGGCGACAAGATCGAATATGCAGCAGACCAATACGATGCACTTATTGATGCCGACTGTTTGCTGATGATCACCGAATGGCCGGAGTTCAAGTTCCCGAACTTCAACGTCATGAGGAAACTACTGAAAACAGCTGTTATTTTCGACGGCCGTAACATCTATGATGTCAGTGAGATCAAAAAGAAAAACTTTGATTATTTCTGCATTGGAGTAAATACCACAAAGTAAGCAAAACATGAAATCGAAAGGGCCTAACAGTTAAATCACGGCTGTTAGGTCTTTTCATTTAAATCCTCAAGGTATGATAAAAAAGAAAGTTCTTGTCACCGGCGGTGCCGGATTCCTGGGATCCCACCTATGTGAAAAGCTTCTGAACCAGGGGCATGAAGTGGTTTGTATGGACAATTATTTCACAGGCCAGAAACAGAATGTAGTCCACCTTCTGAAAAACCCCTTCTTCGAGCTTATCAGGCATGATGTGACCATGCCGTTCTTTATCGAAGTGGATGAGATCTATAACCTGGCATGTCCGGCTTCCCCGGTACATTATCAGTATAATCCTATCAAGACTGTAAAAACCTCGGTGATGGGAGCGATCAACATGCTCGGACTGGCTAAAAGGATCCGGGCGAAGGTGCTCCAGGCCAGTACAAGTGAGGTTTACGGGGACCCGGAGATCCACCCCCAGACAGAAAGCTATTGGGGGCACGTTAACACTATAGGTCCGCGTTCTTGTTATGATGAAGGCAAGAGGGTTGCTGAAACACTCTTTGTGAATTATCATAAACAGAATAAGGTCAGGATCAAAATCATCAGGATCTTCAACACTTACGGGCCAAGGATGCATCCCAACGACGGCCGTGTGGTCTCAAACTTCATTGTGCAGGCATTAAAAGGCGAAGATATCACCATATACGGAGAAGGCACACAAACACGTTCTTTCTGTTATGTAGATGACCTTCTGGAAGGCATGGTACGGCTGATGAACTCGCGTGAAGATTTCACAGGCCCTGTAAACATAGGTAATCCAGGTGAATTTACGATGATAGAACTGGCCGAAAAAGTACTGAAGCTTACAGGCTCGAAATCAAAACTCATTCATATGCCGCTTCCAACCGATGATCCCATGCAAAGGAAACCTGATATCACCCTTGCAAAAAAGGAGCTTGGCTGGGAGCCGACGATTCCGCTGGAAGAAGGACTGAAGAGGACAATAGAGTATTTTAAAACCATAGTATAAGTAGCGAAACAGCGAAACATTATTAAATGGACTTTATGAAAATTTTAATTACAGGGGCCAAGGGACAACTCGGGAACGAGTTCAAGCTGCTGGCTAAGAAATTTCCGGATTATCACCTCACATTCACCGATGTGGAGGAACTGGATATTTCAGACATGCAGGCGGTTTCTGCCTTTTTTGATAAGCTGCATCCGGATGTCGTGGTGAATTGCGCCGCCTATACTGCCGTCGACAAGGCTGAACAGGAACCTGAACTGGCACTGAAGATCAATGCCCTTGCGGTCAGGAACCTCTCGAATGCCTGTGGAGAATTCAATGCCTTGCTTATCCATATCTCAACCGATTATATCTTCAGCGGCAAAAATTACAGGCCTTATGTTGAAACCGATACTCCGGCACCGGCATCCAGCTATGCAAAATCGAAATATGCAGGTGAAACCCAGATGCTGAGCAGCTGCAGGAACGGGATCATAATGCGCACTTCATGGCTGTACTCGGCATTTGGCAATAATTTCGTAAAGACGATCCTGAAATACGGGAAAGAAAGAGGAAACCTGAATGTGGTATTCGACCAGATCGGTTGCCCTACCTATGCAAAGGACCTGGCATGGGCAATCCTGGAAATAATACCTCAGGTAAAGGACCATGAAGGAATTGAAATATTCCATTATGCAAATGAAGGAGTGGCCTCCTGGTACGATTTTGCGAAGGCCATCATTGAACTTTCAGGCATCAAATGCAACATCAATCCTATCGAGACCAAAGACTACCCGCTTCCCGCCCCCCGCCCCTTCTACTCAGTGCTGAATAAAGCCAAGTTCAAAGATCGTTTCGGAATAGTGCTTCCGTACTGGAAAGATAGCTTGCAGGATTGTGTTAAAAGATTAAGCAGCGAAATAGCAAGATAAAAAAAAGTAGCACTCAAATGAATTATGGAATCTATATGTAAACATGGACCAAAGCATATTAGAAAAAGCAAAGTCCTGGACCTCCGGCAATTTCGATGAAGAAACAAAGTCCAGGGTGAAGGAAATGATTGAAAAGAACCCCGCAGAAGTTGCCGACTCCTTTTACCGTATCCTGGAGTTCGGCACAGGGGGCTTACGTGGAGTGATGGGCGACGGTACAAACCGTATGAACAAATACACTGTGGGCATGGCGACCCAGGGGCTTGCAAATTATGTAATGAGGATGTTTCCCGGTATTCAGCATAAAATGGCTATTGCCCATGACAGCCGTAACAACAGCAGGTATTTTGCACAGATCACTGCAGAAGTTCTTTCTGCAAACGGGTTCCTTGTATATCTCTTCGACGACATCCGCCCAACCCCTGAACTTTCCTTCGCAGTAAGGCAACTGGGCTGCCAGAGCGGGGTCATGATCACCGCCTCGCACAACCCCAAGGAATACAACGGCTACAAAGCCTACTGGGACGACGGTGCACAGTTCATTGCACCACATGATGAGAACGTCATCAAAGAAGTGGAGAAGATCTCCTCCATCGACCAGGTAAAATGGCAGGGAGATCCCGGGAACATCATCAGTATAGGCAGGGAAATCGATGAGGCTTACCTTGCCAAACTTAAAACGCTTTCACTCTCCCCGGATATCATCCGGCAGCAGAAAGACCTTAAAATTGTGTATACCCCATTGCATGGTACCGGGCGCACCCTGGTTCCTGAGATCCTGAAACGTTTTGGATTTGAGAACATTCACCCGGTTCCGGAGCAGATGATTGCTGACGGGAATTTTCCCACAATACACAGCCCCAACCCCGAAGAACACCCGGCCCTGGATATGGCGATACAACTTGCCGAAAAACTGAATGCCGATCTGGTCATGGCCACCGATCCCGATGCGGACCGCGTGGGGATCGCAGTGCGTGACAATAAAAACAATATGATCCTTCTGAATGGGAACCAGACCGCCTCGCTCTTATTCTATTACGTGATCACAAAGTGGGATGAACTCGGGAAATTGAATGGCAAACAATTCATTGTCAAGACGATAGTCACTTCAGAATTGCTAAAAGATATCGCTGTTTCATTCAATCTTAAATACTACGACGTACTAACCGGTTTCAAATACATTGCGAACATCATCAGGCGGACCGAAGGCAGGGAAGAATTTATCATTGGCGGGGAAGAAAGCTACGGTTACCTGGCGGGTGATTTTGTGCGTGATAAAGATGCTGTTGGAGCCTGTGCACTGATTGCCGAGACCCTTGCCTGGACAGTCTCCCAGGGAAAATCCCTGTATGACCTCCTGATTGAGATCTATGTTAAGTACGGCTTCTACAAGGAATCGCTCTTTTCGGTGACCCGCAAAGGTCAGAGCGGAGCCGCTGAGATCAAACAAATGATGATTGATTACCGCGCCAACCCTCCAAAAGAGATCAGCGGCAGCCGGGTAATCAAGATCAAGGATTACGAAAGCCAGGTTGAAAAGGACCTTGTTAACGGTAAGGAAATTCAGCTCCATCTCCCGAAATCAAATGTGCTTCAGTTTTATACTGAAGACGGTAGTACAATCAGTGTCAGGCCTTCGGGCACAGAACCCAAGATAAAGTTCTACTTTGGAATACGTGAAAACCTTGGCAACAGATCAGCCTTCGAGGAGACCGGGAAGAAACTTGACGAGAAACTTCAGCGTATTATCAGATCTCTCAATTTAAAATAAAGCTGGCAACACAGCTATGAGACGCAGGGACAGTCATGCATTCAACTATTTTTATCTGTCCGTGATTTTACTATGCTTTCTTACGCAGGCACCTCTGTTTGCACAGCTCCCCGAAAAAGAGAAATCCATCCTGGCCCCAAAAGAGGACAGCCTCTTGAACGGCAAGAAATCCAAACTGAAGACAAAGAATTTTTATGACTCCGTTTTCCAGAGGTTTAACCGGCATAAGTTTACAAAACTCCTATACAGTCTGGCTTTTGTCGCCCCTCAGATCAATACACTACCCGATACCATTCAGGCTCTGGCCAGTGAAAATCCGTATAAAAAATACAAGGGAAAAATAATCCGTAATATCCATGTCCTCTCCCTCGACCCGTTTGGCCCCACTGTGATCGATACTGCCAGGCAGGCCTCTACGGGAGCAGCCAGATTCCTGAACGTAGTCCATATTCAGAGCGCCCCCTTTGTTATTAAGAAGATGATGCTTATCAGGGAAGGCCAGGCTCTGGATCCCTACGTGATGGCCGACCAGGAGCGTATTCTAAAGGAACTGAGTTATATAGATGACGCCAGGGTGATTGTCGTGCCTGATGTAAGCGAGGATTCGGTGGATGTGGTGGTGGTGACCAAGGATGTGTGGTCCATTGGCGTGGTTGTTCCAACCATAACAACAAAAAAAGTGAGCATCAGGTTATTTGATGCCAATTTTGCTGGCCTGGGCGACCGCCTCGCACTGACTTTTTCCTTTGCCTCGAAGCGCGCCCCCTTTGCAAGGTTCGATGGGGTTTCTTATACTTATACCAACATTATGGGGACCTTCACCGACCTCACACTCAACTATTACCAGGATGACCTCCACCAGAAGAATATAGGATTTTGGCTGGACCGTCCGTTTGTCACAAACCGCACAAAATTAGCCGGAGGCATTTCGTACCAATATAACAAACTTGCTTACGGTCCCGATGAGGAGAACCCCAGCTACAGTAAAGCCAGTTCAGGTTATATCTGGCTGGGGCGCTCCTATCTGATTGCCGAGTACAAGATCCCCACCCGGTTTATCGCTTCAGCTGCATTCCAGGCCACGACCTATTTGCAAAGACCCAATATCAGGATAGATTCCAACAGGAGCTATTATGATGTTAGCAGTTTCCTGGCAAGCGTTGCTTTCTCAAGGAACAACTACTACCTGATCGATTATTTCCTGAATTTCGGAAAAACAGAAAATATCCCTTACGGCAGGCTGATACAGCTTACATTCGGGCCCCAGTTCACCAACTTTTACACCCGTTTATATTCAGGATTTTCTTACGCCCAGGGAAACTTCATTAAGAAGTTCGGGTATCTGCAAGGCCGGCTGGATTTAGGCATATTCTTTAACCACAGGACGTTCGAAGACGGAGTGTTTACGGCTCGTTTGAATTATATGAGTTATCTTTACTTTACTCCCGATAAGCGTTACAAGTTCAGGACTTATATATTCTCCACATACCGGCAAGGGTTCCTGCGCCGTTCCAATAACAACGAATATGCTTATATTAACCAGGACATGCATATCAATAATTACAGTTCCGACACGGTTTTCAAGGGAGTGAACTCAATCAGCTGTTATTTTTCCACCGTTGCATTCACCCCATGGTATCTCTACGGGTTCAGGTTTGCATTTACTGGGATGTTTGCCGGTGGGTTTAAAAGCGATGGGTTCTCAAAGCTTTTCCAGACCAGGTTTTATACGGGGATAGGAGTCGGACTTCTGATCAAAAATGACAACCTCATCTTTCCCACATTCCTGATCAGTGCTTATTTCTATCCGACCCCGGAAGTAGGTGTACCATGGCTCCAGATGAACTTTTCGGAAACACCTGACCTGCATATAAGAGATTATAACCCTTCTGCCCCCTCAGTTATATCATTAACACAATAATTGCAGAAATAAAAACTTAATTATTTATATTTGCATTAAACGATGAGCTATGATCGACCACCAGAAATTAAACCAGAACTTCCAGTATTTCGATAAAGAGACAATTATTGAGATCATCGATATTTTCTTTAGCGAATATCCGGAACGTGTGGAAAAGATCACAAAGAATATACAGGAAGGTGATTTTATTCAGTTGAAATTCAATACGCACAGCCTGAAAGGCGTAGTGGCGAATTTCCAGGACCCTTTAACCATCGAGCTATCGCGTAAGTTTGATGAGATGGCAAAAAATCATTTATCTTCAGGATTGAGCCAGGTATTTGAGGAGCTTAAATCTGCCTCTGAAAAGCTTCTGGAAGAACTTAATGCTTTAAAAACCGAATTGGCGGCTAAATAATTTTTACTTCTTCATTAGTTTATCCAGCCTGTTCATACCCTCAATAGCTTTTTCATAATTAACCTTCAGTTTCAGGGTCTTCTGGTAATCATCATAAGCTTTCTGGTACTCTTTCAGTTGTTCATAGCTCAGGCCCCTGTTATACCAGGATTCGGCATACTCCGGGTCAAGTTTGATCGCTTTTGTGAAATACTCCACGGCCGCCTTGAAATCCTGCAGATACACCAGGTTTATATAACCGATATTGTAAGGAGCATCCCTGAATGTGGTATCGACTCTGCTTAAAACCTCATATGTGCCGATAGCCTTAGGGTATTGCCCGCTTTCCTGGTAGAACATGCCCAGGTTGTAAAGGGCTTCCTTGCTGGCAGGCCGTATCCTTAATGCATTGGTGAAGTACCCGGCAGCCAGTGGGTCTTTGTGAGTGGCAAACAGCTCGCCAAGCAGCATATAGGCATCAAAAAAAGACTGGTTCAACTTCACCGCATCCATCAGGTCGCCAATGGCAAGAGCGGTATCCCCGGTCTCAAGAAATGCCATGGCCCTGGTAAACCGGGCAGAAGTACTTGCCTTATCGAGTGTAAGGACCTCTTTTACATATTGGTCAACTTTCTTATAATCCTTGACGATCAGGTATAGGTCAGCCAGTTTGAGGTTGGCACTGATATTTTTCGGATCCACCGAAACAGCCTTCAGAAGCGACTGTTCGCAGTTCTGGGGCTGCCCCATCATCAGGTAAATATCAGACAGTGTAAGGTAGTAATCTGCTTTTTTCTCAGCGATCTGAAGGGCTTTATTGATATCATTAAGGGCCTGGTTGATTTCCCTTAGGGCGATATAAAGCTTCGCCCTTTCATGCAAAAGGCCCGCATCTTTTTCATTCCCTGAGATCTGTTTAGTCAGGTTCTCAAGTTCGACCCTCAGCGAATCATCCTTGCTGAGTTTGCCGTGTATCCCTCCACCCCTGACGCAGGCCAGGCTCAGCACAATCAACAAACAAACAGCCCAAAATGCGGTAACTCTCATGCTATTTCTGGATTTTAAGTAATTCCTTGATCTTGCCCTCAAGCTCGTCCATAAGTTCCGGATTATCCTGTATGAGCTTTTTCACCGCATCTCTGCCCTGCCCCAGTTTGGTATCTCCGTAACTGAACCATGAGCCGCTCTTTTTAATAATGTTGTTGTCAACGGCAAGGTCCAGGATTTCGTAGCATTTCGATATCCCTTCTCCGAAAATGATGTCGAATTCGGCTTTCCTGAAAGGAGGAGCAACTTTATTTTTCACCACTTTTACCCTGACCCTGTTACCTATTGCTTCCTCCCCTTCTTTTAATTGGGTTATCTTGCGGATGTCGAGCCGCACGGAGGCATAAAATTTCAGCGCGTTTCCGCCCGTGGTGGTCTCGGGGTTGCCAAACATGACACCGATCTTTTCACGGAGCTGGTTGATGAAAATACAGCAGGTTTGTGTTTTGCTGATGGTCGAAGTAAGTTTCCTCAGGGCTTGTGACATCAAGCGGGCCTGCAAGCCCATTTTCGAATCGCCCATCTCCCCTTCAATTTCGCTTTTCGGCGTAAGGGCTGCAACCGAGTCGATCACGATGATATCGATAGCGCCTGAGCGGATTAGGTTTTCGGTGATTTCGAGGGCCTGTTCTCCGTTATCCGGCTGGGAGACCAGCAGATTTTCAACATCAACACCCAGTTTCTGGGCATAGAAACGGTCAAAGGCATGTTCCGCGTCGATAAACGCAGCAATGCCCCCTGCTTTCTGGGCTTCTGCGATGGCATGAAGTGCCAGGGTTGTTTTTCCTGATGATTCGGGGCCGTAGATCTCTGTAACCCTTCCTTTGGGCAGTCCTCCGATCCCGAGCGCAATATCCAGACCGATCGATCCCGTTGAGATCACGTCCACAGCTTCAATAGCATTGTCGCCAAGGCGCATGATTGTGCCTTTTCCATAAGCCTTTTCCAGCTTGTCGAGCGTAAGCTGAAGAGCTTTAACTTTTTCTTTGTTTACTTCCTGTGACATTTTTCCTCCTTTGTTTATAAGCCCATCTCCTCAAGGATCTGCTGCGAATGGTTCTTTGTATCAACTTTGGTAAAGACCCTGGCTATCACCCCTTTTTCATCAATAACATAGGTTGTACGGATGATGCCTTCGTATTCCTTACCGTATAGTTTTTTCATGCCCCATGCCCCGTATGCCCTGAGAATGGTTTTCTCTTTATCCGGGATAAGGGCAAAAGGTAATACGTATTTTGCAATAAATTTTTTGTGTGCAGCTTCCGAATCTGCGCTTACCCCTAACACTTTAAATCCTTTCTTCTTCAGTATCTGGTAGTTATCTTTCAGGTTGCAGGCTTCAGCCGTGCAACCCGGGGTATCGTCTTTCGGATAAAAATACAGTATCAGTTTACTCCCTCTGAAATCTTTCAGACTCAACGCCTGGCCTTCCTGGTCGACTACCTGAAAATCAGGTGCTTTGTCGCCAACTTTTAAAGCGCTCATGGGTTTAAATTTTATTCAAAATTATTAAAAGCCCGCTGGATTTTCCGACGGATTAAGATTTAGTTTTCAACAAAGATGAAGTATAATACTTGCAGATGGCCGTCAGTCCGCATTCCCCGCATTTCGGTTTTCGCGCCACACAAATGTACCTCCCGTGCAGGATCAGCCAGTGGTGTGCAAGGGAAATTAGTTTTTCAGGGATATGTTTGATGAGCTGCATCTCGGTCTGGTAAGGGTTCTTTGCATTTACTGTAAGCCCAATCCTGGCAGCAACCCTGAAAACATGGGTATCCACTGCCATGGCAGGCTTGTTGTATATCACCGCGGCCAGCACATTCGCGCTCTTTCGGCCAATGCCCGGAAGCTTCTGCAACTCGTCCACATCCGAAGGCATAACACCCTTAAATTCCTTTATCAGACCCTGAGCCATCCCTATGATATTCTTCGTTTTATTATTCGGGTAGGAACAGCTCCTGATCAGCTCGAACACCTCCTCATGCTTTGCCTTTGCCAGGCTTTTTGCCGTAGGATAATGTTTGAAGAGATTGGGAGTGATCATGTTCACCCGTTTATCGGTGCACTGGGCCGAAAGGATCACAGCCACGGCCAACTGGTAGGGATCGGTATAAACGAGCTCCGTTTCGGCCGCTGGACGGTGGGCGAGGAAATACTCAATGACTTTGGAATAGCGTTCCCGGATGCGCATGAGGTTGGGGAGTTTGTGCAAAAGTAGCGAATTACGAAGCAGCTGCTTATTTTGTTTAACTTTGGCGTAAGAATAATCCTGGGTGATGAAGCACATAGTTACCCGATTACTATTTTTTACCTTCCTGGCATTACCCCTCATTGGTTTTTCCCAGCGCGAATTCAACAACTGGTTCTTCGGCGATTCGGCAGGAGTGTCGTTCATGACCGGTTCACCGGTAGCATTTCTATCGAACAAAATGGATGCACAGTCAGGGGGAACCTGTAATATCTCCGACTCACTGGGCAATATTTTATTTTATTCCAATAATGGAGAAGTCTATAACAGGAATAATATTGTAATGCCTGATGGCTGGCTTAATGGATCAATTGCTTCTATGAGTTATATCAAACAAACCATTGCTTTTCAGCAATTGAATGATCATTCGAAATATTATATTTTTTACAATGGTTTAGGTGGATCACCTCCCGGAAAATTACGGTATTCGGTTGTTGATATGAATCTTGATGGAGGATTGGGAGATATTCCCCCCGCGCAGAACGGTATCCTGGTTCCCGGCGGAGCAAGGGCATTCCATGCCGTCGCGGCAACCCGTCATCACAACATTCATGATGTATGGGTGGTCGTTCGATTGCAATCTACCGACAGCAATTACTATTCATCTTACTTTGTAAACTCAGCAGGGCTCAATGGCACACCTGTTTTCGGCAACAGTCATTTATTACGACCTGCCGGCGCTAACTGGGTAATCAATTGTATAAAGATTTCGAGGGACGGTACAAAACTGGCGGCAATTTATAGTGTGGCAGTTGAGTTTTGCAATTTCAATTCAACCACCGGCGAGGTAACGCCCTTGTTCCTGGTATACCCTCCCAAATGCTCAAACCAAAATCTGTATCCCATCAGTGCCGAATTCTCCATTGACTCCAGGTACCTTTATATTTCAGCGAGGGGTGGTCCAGCCTGTTCCTCAAGATATTTTTTATACCAGTATGATGCAACAATCACCGACTCGGCACAATTTATAAACAGCGCGACCCTGCTATGCAATGAGAACCGTTGTCATATGCTGGAACTGGCCCCGGATGGGAAAATATATTCTTCATCACATTATGAGCAAACTACTTACCCTTTTACCGTGTTTGTTGACTCCCTTTGTGTTATCAATAATCCATCTTCCGCAGGAACAGGCTGTAATTACCAGAAAAACGTCCTGAGTTTACAGGGAAGAGGAAGCGGTAGGGCATTACCGGATTTTGTGGAGAGATATTATGCCTTGATTTACGATACCGTTCATTGTCTGGAGCAGGCTGTGGGTTTTGCTTCGGCCATATGGCCTCCCCCCGACAGTATACACTGGAATTTCGGGGATCCCTCATCAGGCCCTGCCAATTCTTCTTTGCTTCCAAATCCATCTCATAGCTATTCCAGCACAGGGAATTATACTGTTGAATTATTTGTAAGGCATATTGATAAGCGTACGGATACAACCTGGCAGGTAGTCAGTATTCTGCTTAAACCCAACCTCGGCCCTGATAAATTAATCTGTACAAGTGATCTGGCTACATTCGATGCAGGCCCCTGCCCCGGATGCACTTTCATGTGGAAAGATCTTGGCTCGGGAGCAACGATGGGGACCTCACAAACGTTCACAACAGGCGTGGCGGGAACCTACACGGCTACAATCAGGAATTCCAATGGTTGCAACTCATCAGATACTGTGCAATTGTCGACCACCCCTGTTCCGGTGATAGCAAATACACCACCCCTTTCAAAAACAATTTGCACCGGTGAATCAACTAATATCCCTCTGACTTCCAATCCACCCGGTGCAACATTCCACTGGACAGCCACCTTAACTTCGGGAAATGTAAGCGGGTTCAGTGCAGATTCAGGGCTTGTGATCAACCAGTTATTGGTCAATGCCCTTTCAACACCTGGAATTGTCACCTATTATATTACTCCAAAAATCGGAAGCTGCACAGGAACAACATTGCCTTTTCCGGTCACAGTGTACGCCCGGGATACCGTGAAAGTCAGTATTTCTCCATCAGCCAATAATATTTGTTCCGGTACAACGGTTACTTTTACAGCAACCCCTGTGAATCCGGGATCATCTCCTGTCTATCAATGGAAGCTGAACGGAAGTAATACAGGGATAAACTCATCCACCTACAGCTACATTCCTGTAAATAGCGATCATGTGAGTTGTACACTGACTTCCTCTATTTCAGCCTGCATAACCAACAACCCGGCAACTTCCAATACTGTTACAATGACCGTCAACCCCAATTTCCCGGTCAGTGTGTCCATCTCGGCATTGCCTAATCCATTCTGTGCAGGCACAGCCGTAAATTATACTGCAACGCCGGTCAATGGAGGATCAACACCCCATAATCAGTGGAAAGTGAACGGAAGCAATGCCGGGACTGATTCACCAAACTTCTCATATTCGCCCCAGGCCGGTGACAGCATCCGTTGCGTGCTGACGTCAAACCTTGCCTGTGTTACAAACAACCCTGCATCATCCAACAGGATTACAATGACAGGATTACCGGTTCCCGCGGTTTCGTTTACGCTATGTTTTGACAGCATTACTACAATTACCGCAAATCCCATCAAACTGAAAGGAGGGATCCCGCTGGGCGGAACCTATTCAGGGCCAGGGGTTAATTCAGGAACGGGGGTTTTTACCCCATCCATAGCCGGGACAGGAACAAAAACAATTACGTATTCATACACTAATGTCGCTTTATGCAGTGCATTTAAAACAAAAAATATAATCGTACAGGCAGCTACGGTGTTTAGCTGTGGAAACAACCTGGTTGATATAAGGGATAACAAGACATATACCACCGTTCAGATCGGCACTCAATGCTGGATGCGAAAAAACCTGAATTATGGTACAGCGATCCAGGGTGCTACAGCGCAGACTGACAATTGTATGAATGAAAAATACTGTTATAATGACGATCAGGTCAACTGCAGTATATACGGCGGCCTGTATCAATGGGATGAAGTAATGGCTTATGATAATACTACCGCCTCCCAGGGGCTTTGTCCGCCGAACTGGCATGTGCCTTCCCAGGCCGAATGGATGACCTTGTTCAATGCAAACCTCACCCAGGGGCTTGCGGGAAAACCCTTGCAGGATTCAATCATCAATGGGTTCAGAGCTATTGAGAGCGGTCTTGTATACAGCAATATTAGCTGGAAATTCCAGGGATTTGCAACATTCTTCTGGTCATCAAATTACTTTGGGGCGGTCAAAGCCCTCTCGCACAGTATGAACCTTCAGAATTTCGGGGTTTCCGATTACTACTCAAACCGCTCGAATGCGTTTGCGGTGAGGTGTGTGAAGAATTGATGGTCGTGATGGCACGATGGTCGTGATAAGCAATTTCTAAAACATGAAATTCATTCTGCAACTTCATATTCAAACTTCATAGGTTGGGGGATTTGCTTTGATGCATTCAGCATCTCTATGCCAACAATATTTCCGTTTTCATCATAATCAAGAATAATTCCCGGTTTTTCTTCATCACTCTCTACAATCTTACCATCAGAAAAATGAATATATAGGATATCTACCTCTTTGTCATATTTTACCTTCATAATATTTATCAATTTTAGAGGTTTTGTATACTGTTACAACCAATGGGGGCGATTTTCGCAGATTTACAAAAACTCTGATTAAAAACTCCGAGCTTTCTGATCTTTCAATGCTCTGAAAAACTGTTAAATCCGCCTGCAATGCTTTTTGATCCGGATTCCTTAATATATTCTCCACAGTTTCTTTTGGAATGTCTCTTTTTGACATTTGTTCCAGAGCATGCTGTGAAAATATGTAATCCATTAAAACAGATTTCTTTTAACAAAGATACGATATTTACCTGCGTTCAACAAAAAGAGCTAAATACACTGTGGTATTTCAACACCATCCATTAATTTCAGAGTATTGAGGTGCTGTGTTTGAAGGATCAAAATCGTGATGGTGTGATGACGTGATGTCATGGTTTTAATAACTTTGTTCTCTCAATTAAAAGCAATTGATTTCCAGGATACGTTTCGCCCTTACACTCCTTCTGTTATGTTCTTTTAATCCGGGAACATTCAGCAATCCTGCCAATTCCGATGTTACTGCTGCTGGTTTGGTAATCCCTGTAAGCAGTTGTGATACTGTCATCCGCAAAAAAACTCCAAATTACAACCCGCAAAACCCCCTTGTCACAATTCCCTGTGAGAGTGCAAACGTAGCCTGCACGGGGAATATCTATACATTTCCTTCAGGCACTACCGGGAATGCTCCCCCGTCAATTAACGGCTATCCGTATTATGGTTGCGTAGGACTAACTATTGGCCCGGCCTGGTATTATATGCAGATTGGGGTGGCAGGTGACATTATACTGACCATTACACAGGTAGGGCCCGCGCCGGTTTATCAGCCACATGATGTTGATTTTGTTTGCTGGGGCCCGTTTGCAAGTGTTACTGATGGGTGTGCCACCGGACTAACCGGTGCGAACATTGTAGACTGTAGTTTTTCCCCATCTGCCACGGAAACCTGCCATATACTGAATGCCCAGGTAGGTGAGATATATATTCTGCTGATGACAAATTTCAGTATGCAACCGGGGACTATGACATTTTCTCAGACATCAGGCAGCGGCCAGACAAACTGCAATCCCGTTGTTCACTGTTCGATGATAGCGATCACCGCAAATCCTGCAAGTTGTAATCCAGGTACTAATACTTTCTCCGTTTCGGGGAATATGGAATTCACCAACCCCCCATCAACCGGCACACTCACCATTACCGACAATACGGCAGTACCTCCTGTTTCACAATCGTTCAACCCCACCTTCACAAGTCCGAAAGCATACAACCTCACAAATATCCCATGCGACGGGCTCACACATTACATTACTGCTGTATTTTCCGACAGTACGGCATGCACTCTCACACAGCAGTTCACTTCCCCGGGAGCAATCTGCCCGACAGGGATCATTTCCGGGGGCGGAGCCATTTGCAACGATGGATTAAGCCAGGCCGATGTAAGTATTAACATCAGCGGCTCATCGGCCCCGTATACTTTTACGTATGCTATAAACGGTATAAACCAACCTCCTGTAAGCAATTACAGCGGTTCACTCCCCTATCACATCAATACAAATGTTCCGGGATTATATAACCTGGTTTCCCTGACTAATCCAGCTTGTCCGGCCGGAGGTAGTGTTTCGGGGAGTGCGACCGTTACAGTGAACCCATTGCCGGTTGCGACAATCTCAGGAACAACAAGCGTATGCCAGAACTCAGCTGTTCCATTGATCACTTTTACCGGTGCTAATGCAACAGCCCCTTACACTTTTACTTATTCTCTTAACGGAGGGGCTAACCAATTCATCACTACAACCAGCGGAAATAGTGTGACGCTTCCAACACCCACGAATGCAGCCGGTATTCTCACTTACACATTTCTAAGCGTTCAGGATGCAAGTCCAACAGCCTGCTCCCAGCCCCAGACCGGGAGTGCGACCGTTACCGTGAACCCATTGCCCACCGCCGGTATTTCAGGAACAACGACTGTATGCCAGAATGCAACTTCTCCATTGATCACTTTTACAGGGGCATCAGCCGTTGCACCATACACCTTCACATATAACATTAACGGCGGAGCGATCCAGTCCGTCACGACAACCAGCGGAAACACCTCAACAATAGCAGCACCAACAAATGGAACAGGCACTTTCACTTACACACTTCTAAGCGTTCAGGATGGAAGTTCAACAACCTGTACACAACTTCAGACAGGAAGCGCTGCAATTACCATTATTCCCGCTCCATATGTGAGTCTCACCGCATGCAATGATCCCAAAACAACGACCACTTCAAGAAGCTTCATATTAAAAGGAGGCGTCCCTCCGGGAGGACAATACTACATCGACGGGCTGCCTGCACCAGGGGGCTGGTTCAATCCCATGGCAATTCCGGCAGGCATTCATCAGCTCACCTATTCGTACACCGGCCTTAATACCTGTGTGAGCACATCATCATCGGTTCCCATTATAGTGATCACCGGAAGCGCTCCGGGGAGCTGCCCTCAGAACTTTACCGACCCCAGAGATAATCAAACCTACAGGGCATATAATCTCGGAAGTTATTGCTGGATGCTAACCGATCTGAATTACGGTACTAAAATGACTTTTTCTCCGGAACATCAAAGCGATAACTGCATACCTGAAAAATACTGCCTCCCAACCGATGCCAACTGCACAATTAACGGAGGGCTTTACCAGTGGGACGAACTCTTGCAATACCAGGTTCCAGGTCCGGGACTTAGTGTGCAGGGCCTTTGTCCGCCCGAATGGCATGTTCCCACCCAGGCGGAATGGCAGGACCTGATCAATGCCGTTGCATCCAGGACACCGGGAGATGGCATTGCCGGAGGTTTTCTCAAAGACTCCATTCCCACTTTCGGATTCCATGCTTTGGTCAACGGGATCTTTTATCTGAACAACACCTGGGCCTTCATTTCAGGGAACCCCACTGTGACTATGTTCTGGACCTCCACAACCAATGGGATGTACCGTGCTGTTGCCAGGGGAATGAATATAGATAACTATAGTGTGTCATTTTATCCCTCTTTGAGGGCGAATGCGTTCCCGGTAAGGTGCGTAAAGGATTGAAGGTTGTGATTCAGTGCTTACTCCTTGATCAGCTTTCTTGTTTCAATAAGCCTGATAAAATAAATTCCTTTCGGCAGGTAGCTGATTTCAATATTTGTTAAATGATGGTTGATTTTTCGTGACAGGAGTTCTTGGCCATTTACATCAAATACTGACAGACCAAGGTGGGGCGATTGCTCTGATGTTTCAATAGTAATGTTATTGAATGCCGGGTTGGGGTATATGAGCAAGCTGGTTTCAACAGCCAGGTTTTCCACCCCAGATGTATCGCAGCCCGCTTTCACTTCAGACCTGCTGTTGCAACCAATCCGGTTATTATAGATCGTTATGTTGGCCCAGGGGATTTCGAAGTACCTGCAGAGGCTAAACACGTCACAAAACGACAGTGTGTCATTATCGTAGATATATAAAGCTGAAATAGTGCCGGCATGTATACTGTCAATCCCATGCAAAGTGTTCAAAGAATGATTTGAATAGATGATGAGTTCCCCTCCCATGTCAGTCAGCTTGGCCAGCTCTGCCAGGTTTTTAAGGGAATTGTTGTTATTGATCTGGAGCATCCCCCCGATGGAATCCAGGTTTTTCAGCCCCGCCAGTCTTACCAGTGAAGGGTTTGAAGCAATCCATACGTCTCTTGCTATATTAGCCAGTGTATCAAAGCCTTTCAGGCTGCTGAGGACAGGGTTATCGAATATCTCGAAGTTCGCTCCAATGGATATCAGGCGGTTCATTCCCTGCAGATCCATCAGGGCAAGATTAGAATATATACCCAGGTGCCCGCCGATGTTTACAAGGCTGTCAAGACCTGATAAAGAGCTGAGTCTTTCGGTATGCGCAATATCAAGGTACCCGTCGATGGCTATTACTCCATTGAGGCCATAGAGATTCGTGATATCGCTCCCGCTGATGATGACATCCCCCTGAATTTCATTGCAGTTGGGATAATATTCATGAAAACGGTCGATGTCTTCCTGTGAATAAAATCCTCTGCCCTCATGCAGACAAGGCTGGGATAAACCTGTATATGACAGCAACAAGCCGGTTATAATGACGAAAAACTTTTTCATATGGCAGCCTGAATGTAACAGCAGTAGTCAAACTAATAATTAAACCTCCTTAAAGCAACAAAAGTTTTTCACATCTTTGCATGTTTTCCTGTTTCAAACCAAGCCTTCAGGTCATGAAAAAACTCCCGACATCCTGCATCCCGCATCCTGCTTTCCTCTTCCTCCTCCTATCCATCTCAACCTTCTCCCAGTCCCTCACCTCTTACGTGAACCCCTTCATCGGCACCCGCGAGATGGGCCATACATTTCCAGGTGCCTGCCTGCCCTTTGGATTTGTGCAGCTCAGCCCCGATACCGACACTATTCCTTATGATATGGACGGGAAATACAATCCCCCTGTATACCGGTATTGCGCGGGCTACCAGTATGATGATAAGACTATTGTGGGCTTCAGCCATACCCACTTCAATGGCACAGGTCATTCCGACCTTGGCGACTTCCTCATTATGCCCACCGCTGGCCCCCTGCAACTCAATCCGGGAACAGCCGCACATCCCGAACAAGGCTACCGATCAGCATTCCGCCACGAAACCGAGAAAGCAGAACCGGGCTATTACAAAGTCCACCTGGATGATCCCGATGTGGATGCTGAACTCACAACTACCCTGCGCTGCGGCTTCCACCGTTATACCTTCCCCAAGGCCGATTCGGCCCGCATAATCCTCGACCTCATCCACGGTATCTACAACTACGACGGAAAGGTACTCTGGGCCTATGTTCGCGTTGTCAACGACACCCTCATCACCGGCTACCGAATCACCAGCGGCTGGGGCAGGAACCGGTATATGTATTTCGCCCTTGCCTTTTCAAAACCTTTTGATGTGTACGGATGGCGTAATGCCGATAAGCCCGTCTACCGTGGGTTCTGGCGCAGGTTCAGCCAGTACAGCAATTTTCCGGAGATGGCAGGTAAAAAGATCAGGGCATGGTTCGGCTTCAGCACATTCAAAGGCGAACAAGTGAAACTAAAAATAGGGCTGTCGGCAGTAAGTATGGAAGGAGCCATCGCCAACCTCCAGGCCGAAATTCCCGGCTGGGATTTTGACAAGATTCGCAGCGAAGCCCATGAAAACTGGGAAAAGGAGCTTTCCCGTATTAAAATCGAAATGCCTGGGTCACGGGTCAAGGGTCACGGGTCGCGCGACACGTCCTTCTACACCGCCTTCTACCACGTCCTGATGAACCCGGTGGTGTACCAGGACGTGGATGGGAAATACCGCGGAATTGACCAGGAGATACACCAGGCCGTGGGATTTGTCAATTACACGACATTCTCCCTCTGGGACACCTATCGTGCATTACACCCTCTCTTAACGTGGTTATACCCCCAGAGGAGCGGCGACATGGTATCGTCCATGCTGGCGCATTATGATCAAAGCGCCGAAAAAATGCTCCCGGTATGGTCTTTTCACGGGAACGAAGACTGGTGCATGACAGGCTACCATAGCGTTTCGGTGATTGCCGATGCATGGGTGAAAGGCGTAAGGAACTTTGACCCGGAGCAGGCTCTGCGTGCTTGTGTGGCAACATCCGCCAACAAGTATTATGAAGGGATTACAGATTACATGAAGCTGGGCTTTGTACCACTTGAACGCAGCGCCAGCGCTGCCTCGGTAACACTGGAGTATGCTTACGACGATTACGCCATTTCCAGATTTGCCGAAGCAGTTGCTGAGGATTCCGCTTCAGGCACCCTTCTGCAGATGTTAGCCGGTGCAGAAACGTCTAAATACCTTAAACGTTCCGAAAATTATAAGAATGTCTTGGACCGACGTACGGGCTTCATGAGGCCAAAAAATGCCGACGGCACATTCAAACCAGCCTTCGATCCCCTGAGTACCAGCAACCAGGGTTTTATTGAAGGGAATTCCTGGAATTATTCATTTCATGTACCCCAGGACATTCCAGGGCTGATCACCCTGATGGGAGGCGACAAAGTCTTTGTCAGCCGGCTTGATTCACTGTTTACCATGCATCTTGACGATAAGTATTTTGCAGAAACCGAGGATGTGACCCGCGACGGCCTGATAGGGAATTATGTTCACGGCAACGAGCCCAGCCACCATATCCCCTACCTGTATAACTGGACCTCCCAGCCTTGGAAAACCCAGGCAATGATCCACAAGATCATCAATTCGATGTATAAGAATGCTGTTGACGGATTATGTGGTAACGATGATTGCGGGCAGATGAGCGCCTGGTATATTTTCAGCACCCTGGGCTTTTATCCGGTCTGCCCCGGGACTGACGAATATTCCATTGGAAGCCCCTGCGTTTCCAAAGCTACTGTGAGCCTTCCCAATGGAAAAACTCTTACAATTATCGCAAAAAACCTAAGCGAAAATAACATTTACATAAAATCAGTAACTTTACGTGGGAAATCCCTGATCGGGCTTGTGATTCATCATAAAGACCTTATGGAAGGGGGTTTGCTCTTGTTCGGGATGTCTGACCGTCACTAAATCATTAACTCATGAAACCACTTCGTCTTTTTTCACTGGCTTGTATCGCACTGGTGATTTTTGCCTGTACCAAAAAATCCTCTGAGACTGAGTATTATCCCATTTCAAACCAGGGAATCCAGGGGAAGCTTCAGACAATGGTTAATAAGCTCATGGCTGATTATAAAGCAAAATACCCAGGATATCCGGGCGGACTTGCTTTAAAAGTCATCTCAAAATCAGGATCCTGGTTTGTTTCTTCGGGCATGGATCAGGGGACTACCAGCCAGGTCCATTTCAGGGCTGCCAGCAATACCAAAACATTCACATCAACAGCGATCCTGCTTCTTGCCCAGCAGGGAAAATTAAATCTGGATGCAAAGATCTCTGATACGATCCCGGGAACGATCCTGACATATGTTCCCATGGATGGAGCTTATGCTATTCCATTCCGGGACAAGATAACGATCAGGCAGCTTTTGCAGCACAAGGCCGGGGTATTTGATGTATCCAACAACATTATTCCCGACACCGTTTCGGCCCAGGTTCCTTACAAGGGACAGGATTACATCGGATGGGTAGAGGCATCCGATCCCACACATACTTTTACATTTGATGAAATGGTTGGAGTCGATGCGATTTGCCGGCTTTTCTTTTCTCAGCCAGGGAAGGGTTATCACTATTCGAATACAGGATACTCCATACTTGGAAAAATCATAGAACGTGTATCTGGCCAGACTTATCAGAATTTCATCATGAACCAGATCATTATACCTATGAATTTAACCCAGTCCACAATGCCGGTTGAAGGTACCGATCAGCAGCTCCCTTCTCCTTTTGCAAAAGGATTTTATTATTATCCGGATATCAAAGAGTGCACGCTTTCAAATATTTCTGCCAATGTCGCAGAAGGGAATTTAATCACGACTCCCGATGACCTGAGCAGGTTCTTAAGGTTATTGCTCCGGGGCGAAGGGGTTTTGAACACTTACACTGTAAACTCCATCATGCTTGCCCCATTGATTCCACCCGACACGGTTGTGACATATACTTGCGGTATTATGTATACAAGGAATCTCGGTTACGGGCATAACGGGGCGCATGAAGGCTACCTCTCCCGAATGGTTTCTGATCCTGAGACCGATTTCACTGCCGTGGTATTTACCAATGGATGGAATATGTCAACAGGCAATATGAATGGAATCATTGAGCAATTGACTTTACTTCTTGACGAATCCTGTTATAAGGCGAAAAACATAGTTCTTCCTTATGCATTTCCATAAGCACATAAAAAACTCCGGGTTTGGGACTACATCCACATTGATAGCAGCTTGTACACATTTTTCTTCAAACCCGGATCATGAGCTATTGTTATTGATTCACTTAAGGTGGGCAACACCAAGTTTTATAAAGTGATCCGGGGATACAGGGATGTTGGATAAATGGTTTTTCGCCAGTTACTACTTAAAAATCTGGATCGACCCATGGTGCATATCATCTCCGTACAGCCCATGCCCTTTGAAAACATAGAAGTAGGTGCCGTCGGATAGTTTTCCGATTTCCCAGGTGTTGTTTACGTAATTTGTGGTATGGTAGACTTTACGGCCCCAACGGTCGTAAATCCATAATTCATTGCTCAGATAAACATCGCTGAGGGTAATATCTTTATAATTGTCCTTAGAAATAATTTCCTTCATGATCAGTTTATCATTGTAATAGCCCGGGGATGAAGTCATTGCATTGGGGATAAACAGGTTGATTATCTTTACGGTCAGGGTATCCTGAAGGGTCGTATCGCAGCTGTTGTTATCCCTGAACCTCAACATGGTGAGCATGGGACCGCTGCGGTCGTACGTATATGAGACCGGGTTCACGTTGGACGTGGTGACGGTGCTATCCACATTATAATACATATACCATTTCCAGTTGGTCATGTATTGTCTCGAAGTGTCATTAAACTGCAAAGTGGCTGTGGGGTTTGACAGATAAATAGTGTTCGTGTCGAAGGTCACTGGGGTTATGGTATACCTTACCTTCGGAAGCTTCAGCACATCCACAAAATAGATGCTGTCGATGCTGCAGCTCATGGAATCGGTAACTGTAAGCCGGTGTTTACCGGGACAGATACCAAAGCAGAGCGTATCCTGATTATGGCCTCCATGCCAGTTGTACCTATAGGGCGGATAGATTGTGAATGGGGTACCTCCCGAAACAAGGGCCTTGAATTGTCCCTTGCACTGAAGTGGGCAAGCGAGTGCATTATAGCGGTAGAGTGTGTCGAATTTCATCGCGGGATGCATCTTCAGGGTCACAATATTGCTAGTGTCGATCATGGCCCATTTGCTTGCGATACAGCGGTATTCGCCAGTGTCGGAAGGTTTTGCGTGTGGAAAAATAAGGTAAGCCGAATCGGCTCCGAAAACATCCACCCCGTTTTTTTGCCAACGGTAGCTCACCCCCGATGTATCCGTTCCGGAAATTTTTGCCGTATACCCTACACTGTCTTTGTAACACCAGGTAAAGGTTCCCGTAGGAGTCACGGACACATGCAACTGGGCAACAGAAGCCAGGGAGACAAACAAAAGGAGAAGTACAAAGAGACGTTTCATCAGGATCAGAAATCGGGCGCTAAATTAAGAATTTAAACGTAAATCGTATGGATTTATTACTGATCAGAAGAGGTGATTGGATAACATGATGAGTGTGCATGCATGGGTTACATGGATGCCGGCATCGCGGAGTTTCTTTTCAAGTTCCACATTTTGCGTACCCGGATTGAAGATCACCCGTTTCGGTGCCAGACCGATAATATAGTCGTAATAGCCCTGTTGATTTTTAGCACCAATGTACATTGTAACCGTATGGATATTCTCAAAAGCAGTTCCCGGGGGGTCGATTTTCACCCCATCGATCTCCCCTTCCCGCATCCCCACGGCACAGACAGGGAACTCGTACTTAAGCAGCTTCTTCACTGCAAGATATGAGTACCTTTCCGGGTTGGTGCTGGCACCTAAAACCAATGTCCTCCTGTGATGCAAGGCCTGTCAAATTTACTGTTACAAAATTAACAATTCTCTGGGACACATAATGACTTTTTATCAACATTTGTGACAAATTTTCTGATTTTCCCGATTGGCAAGGGATTTGACAGCTGGATATCCAGATATCCGGGATCGGCGCGAAGCGCCTTATCCGGTAACAGAAAGGAGAAAAAACAATGAACTTCAACAATTTCACACTAAAAGCCCAGGAATCAGTGCAAAAGGCACAAGAGATTGCAACAGCACTGAAAAGTCCTGCTATTGAAACAGACCACATCCTCAAAGCCATGCTTAATGTGGACGAGAACGTCCTCCCCTGGCTGTTTAAAAAACTAAACGTCAATTCAGGTGTGCTGACCAAAGCCCTCGACAAGATGGTTGAATCCCATCCCAAGGTTACCGGGGGTGAGATTTATCTATCGAACGATGCCAACAAGGCATTGCAGAAGGCTACGGCGATGGCACAGGAAATGAAAGATGAATTCGTATCCATAGAGCATATGCTGCTTGGGATATTGGCAGCAGGGGATACCATATCCAGGCTGCTCAAAGACTCCGGGGTAACAGAAAAAGAACTCAAAACCGCGATCAAGCAGTTACGGCAAGGCAGTACGGTCAACAGTCAGAATGCAGAGGAGAACTACAACTCCCTGAACCGTTACGCCCGCAATCTCAATGAACTGGCCAGGGACGGAAAGCTGGACCCGGTGATTGGACGGGACGAGGAAATCCGCCGTATACTACAAATATTAACAAGGCGAACCAAAAACAACCCAATACTTATCGGCGAACCCGGTGTAGGAAAGACCGCTATAGCCGAAGGACTCGCGCACCGCATCATCGATGGGGACGTGCCCGAGAACCTGAAGAGCAAACAGATCTTTTCGCTCGATATGGGCGCTCTGATGGCCGGGGCCAAGTACAGGGGCGAGTTTGAAGAGAGGCTGAAATCCGTAGTCAAAGAAGTGATCAATGCCAACGGGGAGATCATCCTCTTCATCGACGAAATCCATACCCTTGTTGGAGCCGGTGCCACCGAAGGGGCTATGGATGCAGCCAACATCTTAAAGCCTGCTCTTGCAAGAGGAGAACTGAGAGCCATTGGCGCAACCACTCTCAAGGAATACCAGAAATACTTTGAGAAAGACAAGGCTCTTGAGCGCAGGTTCCAGACCGTGATGGTGAACGAACCCTCGACCCTCGACGCCATTTCCATCCTCAGGGGGCTCAAGGAGAAATACGAATCCCATCATAAGGTCAGGATCAAGGACGAAGCCATCATCGCTGCCGTGGAGCTCTCGCAGAGGTATATCAGCGAACGCTTTCTCCCCGACAAGGCCATCGACCTCATCGACGAAGCCGCATCCAAACTCAGACTCGAGATCAACTCACTGCCCGAGGAACTCGAGATCATCGAACGCAGGATACGGCAGCTGGAGATCGAACGCGAAGCTATCAAACGTGAAAACGATGCAAACAGGCTTAAAAGCCTCAGCGAAGAGATCGCCAACCTCAGCGACGAGCGCAACCAGCTGCGTTCGAAGTGGCAAGCCGAAAAAGAGCTTGCCGAACACATCCAGACTAGCAAGAAGGAGATCGAAAACCTCAAACTTGAAGCCGAACAAGCCAACCGCAGCGGCAACCTGGGGCTGGTAGCCGAGATCAGGTATGGCAAGATTCCGCAGTCAGAAAAAGAAATAGAAAAATTCAAGGCCAAGCTGCAGGAGATCCAGAAAGACTCTCCCATGGTAAACGAAGAGATCGGTGCTGAGGAAATTGCCGATATTGTTTCCCGCTGGACCGGCATTCCCGTAAGCCGGATGCTTCAGAGCGAACGGGAAAAATTGCTGAACCTCGAGACCGAGCTCCACATGCGTGTGGTGGGCCAGGAACAGGCGATTGCCGCCGTGAGCGATGCCATCCGCAGAAGCCGTGCAGGATTACAGGATACCAAACGCCCCATTGGCTCCTTCATCTTTTTAGGCAGCACCGGCGTAGGCAAGACCGAACTCGCCAAGGCACTGGCCGAGATGCTGTTCAACAACGAGAACAGCATGGTAAGGATCGACATGAGCGAATACCAGGAACGGCATACCGTTTCGAGGCTGGTAGGTGCGCCCCCGGGATATGTAGGCTACGAAGAAAGCGGCCAGCTCACCGAAGCTGTCCGCCGCAAGCCATATAGCGTGGTGCTCCTCGACGAGATCGAGAAAGCACATCCCGACGTGTTCAACATCCTGCTGCAGGTGCTCGACGACGGCCGCCTCACCGACAACAAAGGACGTACCGTCGATTTCAAGAACACCATCATCATCATGACCTCCAACATCGGGAGCCACATTATCCAGGAGAACCTCGAAACTGTCAACGAAAAGAACCGCGAAGAGCTCCTTAACCGAACCCGCGACCAGGTATTCGACTTGCTGAAGAAAAGTATCAGGCCCGAATTCCTGAACCGGGTTGACGAGATCATTATGTTCGA
>JAPLDK010000036.1 GCA_026391775.1 Bacteroidota bacterium | reverse complement strand
AGCAGGGTCATCAGGTTGAAAGCGGTGAGGTGTTTGTAACGGTCATGTTCCGAAACAAAATGTTTCAAAATAGAGATGTGGGGCTGCCTTTCCATCATTCTTGGCCATAATTCTATCGGCTTCGCCGGATCAGGTTTTGCCGTATCATATGCGGTGAAGTATCCATGAAGCAGGTCAGGGAACACTATGGGTTTTGCCGTAGCCGCATCGACGCAGGCCACGATGGGCCTGTGCCAGAAGATCTCATGTTTTCCTGCCTGCATGGGCGGGAAGTAAAAGCGGTAACGGAAAAGGCCGCCGGCCAGCACGACCGAAGCTGCATGTTCAATTTCTTTTTTCCCTGCACTTGGTCCGTCAAGAAGAAGCTGTATATGTTCATTCAGTAACTGCACATTCCGGGCCATAGGTTTGTTATACAGGTCCAGTGCCGGGAGTGTAGTGTTGAACAAGGTCTGGGCAACCGGGTCTATCTGTTTGCCGTCCAGCAGGGGATCAGCAGTTCTATGTGCCTTGTCCCAGCGACTTGTTCTTACATAGGTGTTCAGCAGGAGTTCCTCCAGGATATCGGGCTTTTTATTCCCCGGCGAAGCCTCGTGGAACCATCCCGACTGAGGTACCCTGATCCCGAAATGCTCTTCATTTCGGGCCACCAACCTCAACATTGGAAATTGAATGGCGTTATAGAGTTGGTCCGACAAATTGATATAATCTTTATTCCCCCAGGGTGTAAGGCTGCCGGGGAAGGGGATCAATGCAAGATCTCCTTTAAAATATTTCTGTTTGACGACCTCCGGCAGGCTCCCAAAAGGCCGGAATGTAAGCAGGTAAACCGTATCGGTAAAATCACCGCCATCAGCAATCAGGTATTTTGATGCCCATGAAGGTAGGCTTATACCATTCCAATGCTTTACAGGCAAAGTCCCGTTTGAAGGCAGGATACGGAAACCCGCCTCCAGCATGGCTTCGGGAGTATATGTCTTCCGGTCGAAGGCATGGTGGAAGATCTTCCCCATGAACGTCAGGAATAAGGATTCGGGATATTCCTCATTTTCGCCTTTGAAAAACGATTTCCAGAATGCTTTTTCAGGACCCTGCTCGCTGCTTCCGAAAAAAGTCCATCTTGACCGGCCTTTATCATCCTTGGTCTTGGACAAAGCCAGGGGAGCAAGCAATACATAGCGTTCGTAATCCAGGCTGCCGGCTTTTCCGGCGAGTTCATCAGGCCAGAAAGGATTATCCTTCAGGTTGCGGTTCTTCCTTCCTGCGATACCTGGCGGAAGCTTTCCATTCCCGAACTGAATCATATGCTCCATGCATTGCTGCCCTATATTTTGCAGGCCAGGGTGAAGGTGCAGAAGCTCTTCAGCTTCCCCTATATAAAACCCGAATGGATCGTCCTCCTTGAAATGCCATGAATAAACCTGCCCGTCATATGGCCTGAAGCCAATATGCATAGGAGGCATGAATTCCGAATAAGCGGGCAGGGGAAATCCGTCTTTTCCCTGAAACCACGGAAAATTTTCTCGAAACTTTCTCCAACCCATCAGACCTCCCCTTCTTCCGGATCTGTTGTTGACTCCTGGTTTTCCTTATAGATAGCCATGATCTCATCCCTGAACCGGGCCGGTGCTTCCAGGTAGCCCCATCCTTCTTCAAGATTAACAATGCCGCCAAGGGCGGAGTCTTCACGTATAATGATCCCATAGGGAATCTGCTTATCCATAAGCACTTCCTCCATACGTTCAGCCTCGAACTCATTGTCAAGGACCAGGATTTTTTCAAAATCTTCCATTATGATAAATTTTAACCCAAATTACAACGAAAACCGGCAGATTATCATAGAAGTTTAAAAATAAAGTCGTTTCGCTATAATTCCCTTTCCCATGGAGTGGAACCCCTAACGGATTCTCCCGGCTTAATACCGATGATCCATCACACTAAAACCCTTTCATCCGGATTTCTTTGCAACCTTCATACACCTCATCGAATATAACCGATGCTTTTTTTGAAGGGAAACCTGTTAATTCTGCCACTTTGAATATATTCCCTCTTCCCGGACTGCCTGATCCCGCAACAGTTGTGCTGTGAAAGCCATTAAACCCCATGCTTTTTACAAGGTCATAGGCCGGGCTTAGCAGCCATCGACCATCAGTATACCGCACCTTTTTGCAATTTGCGAATAAAGAAATTCCTGTTGGCCAATATGTTGGGGATCAGAAGAGGAAGGAAATTTAACAAGCCAGATTTTTCCTTCCAATCGTATCAAGACTTTTGGCCTGGCTCCCCCAGCCGTCAGGAAGACTGTCGTCGAATACTCCGAAAAGTCCGTTAAAAGGATCATATTTTGCAGTAAACAACCCTGGTTTCAGCGAAAGGTAAAACGGGGATATTGAGAATCCTCCATCAAGCCAGGTTTCGTCGTACTCAAACATGCATCGCCGGTCAGATGCCATGGCCATCCGGCCTATGGGTTTGCCGTGGATTGATACCTTAACTACAGTGGTATTGTCAAACCTTTCTTCTGCCACGTTGCCGCTTTTTTATTACTTTGTTCCTTTATCATATCATCAAGGCGTTGATACGGGAGCTCCGGGAAAAGACTACCGAACTCTTCCGTGGCCTGAAGGGCAACTGCAAGTATCAACAAGTGTTTCAATGAGATTTCATGCTGATTCTCAAACCTTTTCAACGTCCCAAGGGATACACCCGATTTCCTGGCCAATGTCTCCTGACTCAGATTGTTTGCTAGTCTTCGTTTCCTTACCCTTCCGGCTAATATTCCTGCCAGGCCCCTGGGATTGAAGGCATCAAGAAAATATATTTTATCAGATAACATATTATCTCTTAAATGTAAAATATAAATATAACGAATAATATTTTAACTATTGAATATTATTCCTCAATTTGTTATTAACAGAAAGTAAATGGATTTTTACTCTATTCAACAATCACCTTCTCCCCTGCAACCATCTGCTTATTATAAATCAGCCTGAAAAAGTACATTCCTTTGGACCAGGAGGAAACATCCATTTCAAGCTGGGCTTGGCCTTTGGGGATTTCTTTCTGAAACATCCTTTCGCCTGAAAGGTTGTAAACTTCAAGGGTAGTGTAATTCCATTGGTGATAGATGGTTGTTGATTGGAAATTTGAAAGGCCGCTGTTCAGCTTAAGGTATTTCGGAAATTCTACACTTAAATGAGTCGAGGCCGGGTTAGGAAATACCTTCATGTGTGTCGTCTCCGGATTATCAATAGGCTCCTGAACATCTACAATCAGGTCACAATTCGGGAATATTGTATCAGAAACTATCGGATGAGGGCAGAGGCTGTCATAAACAAATGGATGAGTGTAAAGACTGTCATATTCAAGATTTGAATTCACTTTCCAGGCATAGATATGACCAGAAGGTGCAAAAAGGGTTGACACGCTGAAGTATTTATTATCGAATGACTTTGCAGTTCCAGCAATTGTGACATCATTATTCAGGAATGTGATACCTTTCAGAACATTTCCTAATGTGTCTGTTTTAACTAATCCTACCGGCCCTGCATTATTATCGGGAGACCAGGCAACGCCAAGAATCAAGGTGGTATCATCCTTCATGTTTATGGTAGTAGCAATTCCCAGATAAGTATTCTGGGTCAAATTAGCGTTATAAGAAGTATCACCATCATGAAACAACTTGATTAAGGCAGGATAATCGTTCCCTGTCGAATCGCTGTGTCTTGCTGCACTATAGTAGTTGTTGTTTGCCCCTTTGATTGTTTTAGCAGCATCACCCCAATAATATGTCCCTTTTCCATAGATCGTTTTCCATAATGTTATCCCTGCAGTATCAGTTTTAATATAATAGGGTCTTTTAGCACCATATCCGGGAGGGATACCTGGTCCCGGATAGTACCCTTCACCGGTTAATAAAAATCCATCTGAATCAACATAAACATCAGTTGCATCTTCATTAAAGAGTAGGCTATCCGGTGGATAATAATAACGCCATAATAACTGACCAACCCCATTGAACCGAAATAAATTTATACGGTTCAATGGGGTTGGATCATTTCCAAAACCAAGTAAAACATAACCTCCATCCAATGTTGGTTTTGCACACCATCCAAGGTCATCATGAATAGTCGGAGTATAAATGATCTTACACCATTCCAGTTCTGCGCATGAATTTAACTTCAGAATAAATGCATCTTCCTGGTTCCCTATTTGCATTGTAGTTCCGCCAATGATAAACCCATTATCCTGAGTTTGCTCAATATTCCCCGGGTAAATTGTATACTGACCACTTCCGAGTTTTTTATCCCAAAGAATGTTCCCGTTAATATCCGTCTTAATGATCCACCCGATTTTGTAATTTGTTTTTGTACCAAGAATTACATATCCTTTATCATAAGTTTGTATTACCCAATCAGCCCATGCATTCATCCCTGTATAAGTCTTTGGCCAGGTCTGGGAATGTCCCGGAGAAATTATAAAAGATAGCAAAACAATAAATCCTAAAATCTTTTTCATACAATTATTGAACAATTAATATTTTTTCGGAATCAAGAATTTTGCCATTCATTATCATAGAACAAATATACGTTCCATTTTCAAAATTGCGGGTTTCGATTAATATCTGATCCTGATTTTTATTTGAATTACGTGATACGATGGGTTTGCCCTCAGATGAGAATAATGAAAATTCAATCTGTGGTTTGTCTCCAAATTTACCGCGCAGATTATATTCTATGATAAAGTAGTGATTTGCAGGATTCGGAAATAGTTTCATGTACTTGTCCTGGACCATTTTACTGGTTTTAAAGGATTTGGGCAATTCCTGCGATTTTGTTTCATCGGGCAATATGATTGGTTCGTTATAGTCCATAACCCCATTTGCAATCAAAACGTTTCGGGCATAGGTTTGAACCGGTTCACTTCCATTTGAAACAATATTCATTAATTGAGATGTTTGACTGGAATTTAATTGGAGGATGGATTTATTTTGAGATCTCAAAGACAATAAAATATTGAAATAGGTACGATAATTTTGATAAACCATCGAATCATGTCCGGTCAGAGAGAAAGAATTGTTTATGGAATGTAGGACAGAACCGACTGAGGAAGTATCCTGTTTTCCAAGAAATTCAAAAGCTAATTTATATTTTGACTCCAATGCCGGATCAGCTTGAAGCAGTTTAATGATGCTGTCTGTTGGTGAAGGGCTTATGGTATCATTACGGAAATATCGTATTAACTCGTTTAACGCGTATGCTTTTTTTAAGTTATGGCTCGTAATACGGGCCTGGAGAATTTCTTTTGATGAAATTGAGTCTTTGCCGGCAATAATTTCAGCCATCAACGAATCCGGCATTGGATTACTTCGCTGATTTAATTTATCTAAGACATCCTCTGACTTTGCACTCGCAGGGTTGGCTACCAAAATATCCCTGATCATCTCGTTTGGCAGAACATTTTCCTTGAGAATTGATAATTTTACCACGGTATCGGAAAGGTAAGGAGATATAGAAAGCAAATCCTGATGCAATTGAACGGCATCGGGGGGTATACTGGTTTGAACCTGTGAATTTAATGAAGGGGTGCTTCCCCCATCTATAAGGCTGTTCAAAACAATTTTTAACGAATCAAGTTGGGATTCCTCTGAAGAAAGCTCCTGCATTAAGACGTCTTTACCTATTCCACCATTATTAAGCTTTGATGGGCAGGAAGTATCTTTTGAATATCTTATTGTGGTAGGACGTTTATATACATTAAGTGAAATTTCCAACGGCTCCACTTTTTTCGTTGTAGAATTTCGATCATGGTAATAATAATTTATTCCATTGCTAATCGTGTTTAAGATATCATAAGTGCCATTGCCCTGTTGATGAGTTGCAAATGTATTTCCGGCAGGGTCGATGGTATCTCCTTGATTAGCAGCAATACCTAATAAATAAGGATATGGTTGGAATGGTTTACTTGTTATAACTTCATCATTGGCTGTAATGGAATAATCATTACATTTTAAACACAAACCATTTAAACCGGTTTTATCTCGATTTTGGGTTTGTGCAATTATTGAATACTTAACTCCAGAAATATTGTTATTGTAAATCTCATTTGGTTCCGGTCCGGAATTATTAATAATCATTCCAATATACCTAAGATTATTAAATTGGCTATGCACTTTATAAATAATATTTTCCTGGATTGAATATCCGGTACAATTATCAAGATATAAACCATAAAGCGTATCATGAGGAAAATAGTTATTGGAGTAACCAAAAACCGGATCACATTCAAAGCTATTTCTATTAACAGATACATTGTTGATCCCGCTTATATAAATGCCCCGATGAAACTTATAAAAGGTGCTATTTGAAATGTATACAGGATAAATGGGCATTGTTCCAAGTGCCTTTATGCCGTATGATAATCCATAAAACTCCGATGGGATCCATTGGGTACAAGGTGTTTGTTGGGAAACACAATAATTATCCACAGTATAACTTCCATCAATACTATAAATTCCCCTACCATATTGAGAAGTTGTATCAGATTGGATTACATTGAGATTTTGAAATCGACATCCACGGAAATGAATTCCATAGGATTTAAAAATACTAACGAAATCCGACAAGTGTGAATTATGATCAGCAAAATTGCCTGAAGATATGAAATCATCATTCGAAAAAGAACAATTCTGGTTATGGTGATATTCCAGGAACTCAAGGGCTTTATAATTGTTTTTAAAAGTTGAATTATTCGCGCCAATATATCCTCCTGTAGTACTCCAAATGATCTCACCATTTGCATCTTTCTGGCATGCTGTTATGGCTATACGAGCATTCTCTATTATTGCTCCATTGATAAAGGAAGCACTACCCTGATACATAGGAAGCTGGTTGCGGCTTGAATCTCCCCAAACTTCTATCCCTTTCCACATCCCCGAACAGTAATTTGTCAGAATCCCACCATCAACAATCAATTGAGCGCCTTGTTCAACCATTATTTTTGCATTTATTGGAAATTTTACTTTGCATCTTATTCGAAGAACAGCAGGAGCTTTTATATCAATATCCCTGTCCATTACAGTATCAATAACCCAGTTTAGATCTGAGTTTACTACTAATGGGTCATTTCCATAATAGGTACATGGGAATAGATCGGTTTCCCAGATTCCACGACCATAGGTTGCAACTCTAACTGCATTTAATGTATCAATAAACTCAACATCATTAACCACAGATATCGGCAAGGCTGAATTTAGAGGTACCCATGTTGAATCACTGAATGTGCGATCAATATAAAAAACACCAACGTCAGTACCTGCAAATACTCCCCCATGACTGCCGTTTTTATACTTTAAACAATTTACCGGCATATTAGGAAGACCCGTCGAATAATCTTTCCAATCCTGCCCGGCATTAGTGGTTAACATTATGCGGTTCCGATTCCATGAACCCTGACCCATGAAACCTCCAAAGCCAATCCAAACAGAGTCGGCATTTGTAGGACTGACTTCAATAGACGTAATCCCATAAAAATGCGTGCAGCCTGGCGTAATGTCAAACCAACTCGTTCCACCATCGGTGGATTTAAATAACCTGGACAGAAGCCACCCCGACCAAAGAGGTTGATCATAAGCCATATAAATACGTTGAGTATCACTTGTCGCAATAGCTATAGCTCGGGCTCCCTGGCCATCATTACCAGGAACAACTTTTTCTGTAAAATGCTTTCCATTATCATATGATTTAAACAGGTTATGAGTGGCAAAATAAACCTCCGAAGATTTTTTAGGATTCAAACATACCGGCCCGTTGATACAATAAGCCGAAGAGTCATTTGGATCAACGTGATAGGAATTCCATGTTGCTCCATAATTATTTGTTGTATCTAATCCTAGATATCCACCGCCCCAAAATGAAGCGTAAGATTTTTTGGAATTAGTTGGATCTGTAATTATTTTTCCTAAATCTCCTCCACCAGAATGTTTCCATCCGGTAGAACTTAATCGAATACATGAATTGTCCTGAGTGCCTCCGATAATACTTTGTGGATCAGTTTTTGCATATCCAATGCCATAGAATTGAGTAATGTTTAATCCTCTTCCGTTTAGACTGATCCAATTATTGGTTCCATTCAGTGTTTTTGAAATTCCACCGTCATTACCGGCAAATAGAATGTCATTAGCACCATTAATAGCAGGTGGTTGAGTTCCTTGAAGAAGTATTGCACATCGTGTATCTGCATGATAATTATTGGACCCATCGATACTATATTGGGTATGATTAACTGTATTAACGATCCAATCTACAACTTTATCAAATGTATTTCCCCCAACATAAACAACATTTGGTTCTGTTGGAGAAACCAACAATTCAAATTTATAATATCAACAGCCTTCGAATGGACTATGCCATGTCTCATTAATTTGATATTGAATTTTTCGAACCCATTGGTTATTCTCAAACTTCCACAGCAAGAAACGTGCCTGGGCATAATCATTCTCCGGATAATCTGTGCAGGCCACATAAATAGCATCGGGTTCAGATGGAGTTACAGCAATTGCATAGCGTTCAGTATAAATAGTGGTATCAATCCAGGTCCCACTAGGTGGAGGGAAAGAGTTATCCAGTCGTTGGGCGACGATATTTGTTATAATTGTATCAGTAACGTTAGTGAGCTTCCAAACCTGAGCCTGTCGGTGATTCTCTGGTGTACGGTGATCAGAAGCTACATATAATGTGGTTGGATCTCCCGGCTTAATTTCAATATCTCTTAAATACCTTTTAAATGTTGGATCCTGATCTTGTGGACATCTTGAAAGTCCAAAAATTTTATGCCAACTATTTCCCCCGTCAGTAGACCTGATTACCATAGTATCAGCCAGTGCATAGATTTTTTGAGAATTTGTTGGATCAACCTTAATTTTATAGACATTCAAAGCAGAGGATGGATTTTGCCACATTGAATCAGGATATATCCGACCCCAAGTTACGCCCCGATCAGAAGATTTTAAAATTCCGATCCCATACCCATGGCTACGGTTCATGAATCCGCCTCCGGTAGCAGCATAAAGTATTTCTCCTTTAGCGGGGTCTCCGCATATATCATTGATCCCGATAATGGAATAATTACTATTATCAGTAATATTAACCCAATAAGCGCCTCCATTGGTTGTTTTCCATATTCCTGAAGAATTGGTTCCAACGTAAATTGTATTCATCGATTGGTCATTAATAGTATCTACATATACTGCGCTCACCAATCCATCTACTTGAAGGTTATTTGAAATCCCTTGAGGTCCAATATAATGCCAGTCATTATACAGACCAGATGTCCTATGAAAGTAATGATAATGATCAATGTAATCAATCAATGCATCACGAATTAGTCCAAAACTCCCATTATTTGTGGTATCTGAAGAATAAACCCTGTCCTTCCAAAAATGTTTCCAGCGGATATAGTTGAGATACTCAGATTCTGCTGAATCTTTTAGTTCATGGTTAGCGTCATAATATGCATCCATCTGGGTGCAAATAGTATAATAGTTATCGTGGCTCTGGGCGTATCCGGATTTGGACACAACGATTAAAACCATAACAATTATAGTTACAATCAAAAAATAAAGCTTCCTCATAGTACAAAATTTTGGTGGGGTAAATTGGTAAGTATGTTTATTGACTAAAATGATCAATGAAATTCTGTATCCAATTTTTCTTTGCAGCCCTTCTTCCCAGTAGAGGTAATTTGTTCCGGGATAGTATTGATAGTTTAAGTAGATCCAACATCTTGCAATAATCATGCCATGCGATTAAATCACAATAAATCAGCAATATATAATATTATGGATATGTAGAAAGTGTAAAAATATTTTACATTACTGTCAATTTTTTTTACACTGGTGTCAGAAAAATAGACACTTTTGAAACAAATTTGCTTTTATGAAAATCAGCCTGAATATTGCCGTATTGATCTTGATGATCCTAATTGTTCAAGCGCTTTGTTTCAATGCAGTGGCCCAGAGCCCCGGGACAAAGTCTTCCTTCCCCAACCCCAAAAACGTGATCATTATGATCGGCGATGGCATGGGGTTTAACTGTGTGAAGGCGGCGGATTATTTTTACGGGCCTATGCAGATCGAATCTTTCCCGGTTAAACTGGCGGTTGCGACTTACCCGGCAAAGTCGGGTGAGTTCGATGAAAAGGATACTACGAAACTGAGCTGGGCGGCCGGCTACAACCCATCCATGGCCTGGAAGGATTCGCTATACCTGCGCAAGGACTTTACCGAATCTGCTGCTGCCGCTACAGCCCTGGCAACCGGAAGGAAGACCTATAATAATGTAATAGGGCTTTCGGTCACTTACGATACCCTGAGAAACCTCTGCGAAATTGCTAAAAGCCTGGGTAAGTCGGCCGGGGTCATCACCTGTGTTCCGATCAGCCATGCAACTCCTGCAGGCTTTGTTGCCCATAACAAAACAAGGATTCATTATTCCGAGCTTGCGACCTACATGCTGTTCAGCAGCCGCTGCGACCTGATCATGGGTTGTGGAAATCCCGAATTCGACGATAACGGGAAAAAACTCAGAGGGGCCTGGAAAGATTCAAAATATGTTGCCGACAGCAATCTTTGGCTTTCACTTAAATCGGGAAGCGGGATACAAACGTCCTTCATCATAAAAGATAAGATATACCAGGTTACCGATGTGTCGGGCGACAGAATCCCGGACCCCTGGACATTGGTCACCTCTGAAAAGGATTTCAGGAAATTAATGAGCGGGAAAACCCCGAAACGGGTATTAGGCATACCGGAAGTATACTCCACCTTACAACAGGGCAGGGATTTCGGGAAAAATGAAACCAAAAACTCCCCGCCTTTCACAACTCCTGTTAATCCCATTTTACCCACTCTTGCCGAAATGGTCAGGGGTGGATTGAATGTGCTTGATAATAACCCCAAAGGATTCTTTGTAATGATTGAAGGAGGTGCCATCGACTGGGCCAACCACGATAATCAGAAAGGCCGTATGCTGGAGGAAATGCGAAGTTTCAGCGATGCCATAGATACAGTTGCTGCCTGGGTAAATAAACATTCAAGCTGGAATGAAACCCTTCTGATCATCACGGCCGACCATGAATGCGGCGACCTGTGGGGAGGCAATACTTATACTCCGGTAGCCGACAACGGAAAGAATAAAATGCCGGGTTTGAAGTACAATAGCAAGGATCACACTAATGCTCTGGTAGGGATGTGGGTTAAAGGAAAAGGTGCGGAAATCTACAACCTGATGGCGGGTGAAACTGATCCTGTAAGAGGACGCTTTGTTCAGAACGCCGTTATCCCCCAACTGATTTTTATGATGTGGGGGAAACCTGTTACTTTCTGATCTTCTGGCTGCGTGCCCTGGATTCAAAAATCGCACTTACAAGGTAATATAAACCAAACAGGGCCCCGGCCATCATAAGGCTGTAATAGAATGAGGGATGGGAGCTGATAAGCCGGCCAATGGGAATGGTTACAAAGCTGAATGAACGTTCGAAAATTTCACCGAAACGGGTAAAACTGTTCAGGATATACTGGAAAATCATACCGAAGATGTCGAAGGCGGCGAGAAACGAATGTAAAGCTTCCATAAATTTTTAATTTCCAGCAAATATACATCCCGGCATAACAGGCGTATAGTTAATTTCGACGAATGGGGGAAAATAGCAGACGAAAGGGGGAAAATTTCGGGCGATTGAATTCCGGAGCCGGATAAATTTCCCGGATGCGAAATCATGTCCAAAAATTCAGTTTTTTTCTTTCGGAGCCTTAAGTTTTGCCCTTTCGGTATCCTTGTATTTTACTTTATGCCTGTATCCGAGGAACCTTATCAGGCAGTCTTCGGTTGTAAGTTCCAGGGTCGTCCCCTCATCCCGGTGATCAAAGGTATAAGCTGCGGAGATGTAACTGTTCAGGGCAACGGTATAGGTTTTATCCGGGTCGATGGGTTTTCCTGATCGGTCAAGCATCTTAAGCTCAGGCCCTTTCCTGTTTTTTCCTTTTGTTATTGTATATGTCATGCCTGATGGAACGAGGTCAATATCCCTTTCTTTTTTATAGGAATTCATGATGAGTGTGCCTATCTCACTGCCTTTCATTTTATAGATTACAACCTGGTTGCCGAAGGGATCGAGGCGATAAATGTCCTTTACCTTAATCTCCCCTTCAGGCAGGCTTTGGATCCTGATCCCACCTTTATTCTGAAAGGCAAAATCGGTTTTTGCTGCCCAGGCCACGGCATCGGTCACCAAAGCGCCCAGGTTCTGCTTGCCCGGGATGTTGGCAGTGGCAATCCCTGCCACTTTTTCAAATTCCGGGTTGTTTTCATATGAGGTCAGCAGGGCCTGAATCGTTTGGTCGGCCCCTCTCAAAGATTCAATAGCGATGAGTGTATCGGACTTCTCGATAATGCTTCTTCCCTCGATAACAAGAGTGAGCTTGCCTATAAACCTCTGATAGGAACCGGCCTGAACAATCAGTACACCATTCTTAACAACCGGCATTTTCAGGATTGTATGGGAATGCCCCCCGATGATAACATCGAACTGGGGATATTCATCTGCAAGTTTTTCATCGGTCTCCACACCGAGATGGGAAAGGGCAATAAGGAAACCGTATTTCTTCTTCAGATCAATATATTCCCCGGTAGTCTTCAGGGGGTCGGTAAAGCTTATCCCTTTGACTTTGGAGGGATGCGTGTCGGGTATGCCGTTATCGTTAATTTCGATCAGTCCCAGAATTGGGATTTGCAGTGTTCCCGATTTTAAAAGGAAATATGCCTGGGGCTGTTTCAAACCCGATGAGCCGGTATTTATATTGGCACATATAAAAGGAAATTTTGCCTGTTCAATCCTCTTTTCGAGGAATTCCTGGCCCAGGTCAAATTCATGGTTGCCAAAACAACTAAGAGTAAAGCCGGCCTGGTTCATCAGGTCTATCATAGGATATCCTTTATCGGCCACCATATCGATATAAGGGTTTCCTGTGAAGTTGTCCCCAGCTGCCACAATGAATACATGAGGGTGGTTGCGCTTCAGGCTGTCGGCCAGGTATTTAAGCCTTGCAAAGCCCTCGGTCTTGGCATGCATGTCGTTAAGGTGGAGGATGATGACCTCAGTTATGAAACCCCCGCTTTTTTGTGCAAATACCGGTTTGATGGCCAAAAGGAGAATGGCCGTCAGAAGTAAATAAATAAGTTTTTTCATTAGTTGTAGAGAAAACGTTTAATGCTTCGTTTCGGTGTTTTTTCGAATTCTGAAGGGTGGATCTCGAAACCGGATACCATCATGTATTTGGGCACATGATGGTTGAGATCGTGAATGTATCCTTTGAATATCTTGTCAAGTTCTTCCCTGGTATGCCCGGCTTTTTCAACGGCATCATAGTCGGGGTAGATCAGGGCCACCAGTTTCTCATCGCGTTCCAGCACCAGGGATTCCATCACCATAAAACGGTTGTTCAGGTGGGATTCCAGTTCCTCAGGATAGATGTTTTTACCGGAAGGGCCCAGGATCATGCTCTTGCTACGGCCCTTGATATAGATATTCCCTTGCTTGTCGGTCACGCCAAGGTCTCCCGAATGAAGCCATCCGCCCTCATCGATAACCTGTTTTGTGGCCTCCTCATTTTTATAATACCCCAGCATCACATGGGAGCCTCTTACAAGGATCTCACCTGTTGTACGATATGGTTCGGGAGAATCGATTTTCATCTCCAGTTCGTCTACCACCCTTCCGGAAGCGCCCAGTTGAGTAGTTTTCCATGAAGCATAGGACATGAGCGGACCGCATTCGGTCATGCCGTAGCCGACTGTAAAGGGGAACTTTATTTTTCTGAAAAACCTCTCAGCTTCAATATTGAAAGCGGCACCCCCAATGACCAGTTCCTTGAAATTGCCCCCGAACACATCATAGAGTTTTTTCCTGATTTTATTGTGCAGGAGGATGTTGATGCCCGGTACACCAAGCAGGATTTTTATGGCCGGCTTCCGGAACAAAGGCAGGATCTGGGTCTTGTAAATCTTTTCAATAACCAGAGGAACACTCAGGATCAGGGCCGGCCGTATCTCCTGGAAAGCCTGCATGATGATCTTGGGTGATGGGGTTTTAGTGAGGAAGGTAATATCGCAGCCAAGTGTAAAAGGGAAAAGGAATTCAAAAGCGCAGCCATAGGTATGGGCCAGTGGCAGGAAGGAAAGTATCTTATCCATGGGTTTCAGGGGCATGTTCCTGTGGGCATAGAGGATATTCCCATACAGGCTTTTATGCTGAAGGACCACTCCTTTCGAAAAACCCGTGGTACCTGAAGTATAGCTGATCACTGCGATGTCATCCAGAGAGAACTCGCTGAATTTAATCATTTCGGGGGTAATTCCGGCTTTCCCTTCATTCGGTATTTGGTATTCAGTGTTCGATAGTCGATATTCATCTTCCTTCAGATAAAGCACCTCATTATTCTGTATCCTGTAAGCCACCTTGATCAGTGGCATTTCGGAGACGTTAAGCTCCTTAAAAATGAATTCCTCAACAAACATCAGGCATGCATCCGAATGTGTGGCGATGTAATGAACATCGGCTGGTTTGAAGTCGGGAAGCACTGGTACAATAACCGCCCCGAAGGTCACGGTGGCTATGTAAATAATTCCCCAGTTGGCGGAGTTTTTACCCAGGAGGACAATCTTATCCCCCTTTGTAATTCCGTTTTTCCTGAAGATGTCGTGAATGGCCAGTATTCTTGCGCCTACATCTCTATAAGTGTAAACTGATCCGCCGTAATCGGATAATGCCCTGTTATCCCAGTTGTTGCGGATGCTGACTTCAAAAAGGGCTGTCAGGTTCGTGGGGACAGACATACTTTTGAATAAAGCACGAAGTTCTTAAAAATAATTTACTTATGACAGTATTGTTTGGTATAATTCAAGAAATTTCCGGATACAGCTTTCCCAGTTAAACCTGGAAGCGTATTCCCTGATCTCTTTTGAGCATGCACCGGGCTCTTTTTCCCTCAGTTCAAGGCCGGTACGCAAAACGGAAGCCATATCTGCAGGATCGAAGTTGTCCCAGTAAAAAGCCAGTACACCGCCGGTCTCAGGAAGGCTGGCCAGCCTGCTGAGAAAAACCTGTTTGCCCGCCAGCATGGCTTCAATTACCGGAAGGCCGAAGCCTTCGGCAAGGGAAGGGAAGAGAAAGGCCCTGCAATGTTTATAAAGCCAATACTTTTCATCCTCATCGAGAACTCCGGGAAGTAAGATGTTCTCCGAAACTTCCGAATCCTTTATCATCTCCCGTATCGAGTTTCCATAGGAAGTCTGGTTATTGCCCCCAAGTACCAGGAGATGACCGGGAAAATGTTCCATAAGCGGGATCAGACTGTGAAGGTTCTTTTTTTCTTTAAAAACGGACAGTGAAAAGAAAAATGGTTTATCGGGCAACCATAACGGCATTTCCGCATCAGGCCTGAGCTCCAGCCTTACCCCGTCATGAATGGTCAACAGATTTTTGTTTCCGGTATCAATATTTTCTTTAAGCACTTTGCCTGTATAATCGGAGATCGCAGTGATTGCCGAGGCCCTGTTGACGTTTTTCTGCAACCTTCTCAGGTATTTCGCAGCTTTGGCAGGTGTTTTCTCGTTAAGGAAGTTCAGGTCGTGAACAGTAAGTATAAATTTTGATGACGGATGAGGTAAATGGGATGGAAACTGGTGGAGGCTATGCCAGATATCGGCTTTGGGGCTCAATGTGGGCATTATGCGTTGCCAGAAAGCGGTGTGTACCCATTCTGCCTCAGGATGCTTTGGAAAAGAAAACCCAGCAGGGATCAGAAAGGCGGGAGTTAAATTTTCAGGACAATATTTCATCAACTCATTGGCAAAGTTCAGTGAATACTGCCCCAGGCCTGAGTAAATGTCGTTGGTCTTATAGATGTCGACAAGCAAGCGCACGGCGCAAATTACAAAATTCGTAACTTGCCTCTTCAAAGTATGCTGAATAAATTTCTCAAAGATCTCAGAAATCGGGACCATAAGCCCGGTTATGGGGGGCTCGATATTCTCCGTTATATAGGCCCGGGTTTGCTCGTGACCGTGGGGTTCATTGATCCCGGCAACTGGGCGTCGAATATTGCAGCAGGTTCGGAATATGGTTATACCCTGCTCTGGATGGTTAGCCTTTCAACTCTCATGCTCATCATCCTTCAGCATAATGTTGCCCACCTGGGAATAGCCACCGGCCTTTGCCTGTCGGAAGCTGCCACCAAGCATCTGAGACCATGGGTTTCCAGATCGGTCCTCTGGACTGCAATGGGAGCCTCGGTCTCAACCAGCCTGGCTGAGATACTGGGTGCAGCCATTGCGCTTAACATGCTGTTCAAGGTACCTATACCGGCAGGAGCCCTGCTTACCCTGGTTTTTGTCATGATCATGCTGTTTACAAATTCTTACCGTAAAATCGAGAAATTTATCATTGCATTTGTTTCTATAATAGGGCTTTCGTTCCTTTATGAACTCACTCTGGTGAAGATCGACTGGGTAGCAGCAGGGATAGGCTGGGTGAATCCTTCCATCCCTCAGGGGTCTATGATCATTGTCATGAGTGTGCTTGGCGCTGTAGTGATGCCCCACAACCTCTTTTTACATTCCGAAATAATTCAAAGCCGGCAGTGGAATCTCGAAAACGAAAGTGTCATCCGCAAGCAGCTCAAATTTGAATTTTTCGACACCCTCTTATCTATGATTATAGGATGGGCTATAAACAGTGCTATCATCATGCTGGCGGCCGCAACATTTTTTATGAGTAAAACCCCGGTCGGCGAGCTTCAGCAGGCGGTAAGCATACTCAGCCCGCTGCTGGGGAGTCATGCATGTATTGTTTTTGCTGTGGCCCTGCTGTTTTCCGGATTGGCTTCAACTATCACTTCGGGAATGGCGGGAGGATCCATTCTCGCCGGTATATGGGGAGAACCCTATGATATCAAGGACAGCCATTCAAGGCTGGGGGTGATAGTTTCCCTGGTGCTTGCGGTGCTCATCATCTTCGTCATCAGCAATCCTTACCAGGGACTGATAATTTCACAGATGATACTGAGCATTCAGCTGCCGTTTACAATCTTCACACAGATCCGCCTGACTGCATCAGCTAAAGTCATGGGCGACCATGTGAACAAAAAAAGAACCACTGCTCTGCTGATTTTCATAGGCGCTATTGTGACCTTCCTGAATGTTCGCCTTCTCATCAGTTTCTTGTAACTTTGCAGTATGAAGAAGATCGCAGGAAGGCTATTCCGCTGGCTGGTTTATTTCACGTTGTTGTTTTTAGGATTCGAATTGATATTGTGTTTCTGGGCACCTGTTTACGATTTCCCCGAGCCAGAACCATTTTCCGGCGATAAATTTTTCAATCCTTACCAGAGCCTTGACAGCAGCGGTTGGCGAAAAAGCAACTTTCACTTTCACGTGAAGGAGTGGTGGGGGCTTACTGCAGGCCGCAACAATACCCCACAGGAGTTATACCGGGTTTATAAAAGGATGAATTATGATGCTCCCGAAATATCGAACTACCAGAGCATCTCGACCCTGTTTAAGGATTCGGCCTTTTATGTCCCGGTGTATGAGCATGGTTTTGGAATAAGGAAAAAGCATCAGATGCTGATCGGGGCGAGAGAGGTTCTCTGGCTGGATTATTCGCTTGTCCAGAGCCTTAGCCAGAAACAGCATATCCTCAACCTGCTGAGGCCCCAGAGCGATATTGTTGCCATTGCCCATCCCGACTGGGAAGGAGGGTATTCCCTGAGGGATATGAAATATCTTTCAAATTACGACATGCTGGAGGTCCTCGATAACAACTGGAGGTCGATTCCACAATGGGATGCTGCTCTTTCTTCTGGACATATTGCATGGATACTGGCCGATGACGATGCCCATAATATAGAGGATCCTTATCAGATCCAGCGTTGCGCGACCTATATTCATTCACCGCTGCTTCGCGGGGATTCCATGATAAGATCGCTGAAGAGCGGCAGGGCATACGGGGTTGAAATTTATATGGGTAACAACTGGTCGTTTGAACAAAAGGCCGGCTGGGCCCGGAATATCCCTCATATTAGATCGGTAAGGATGATGGGGGATACGCTTAAAGTTTCTGTCAGTGGGGAAGTGTTCAAGGTCATGTTCATCGGCCAGGACGGCAGGATAAGGAAATCGGTTTACGGTGCTTGCGGCCTCTGGTATAAATTTGTTCCGGAAGATACCTATATTCGCACGGAAATTACGTTTATTGCTCACCATACACATCCTACGATTGGTCCCGGCGATATCATTTATCTGAACCCTGTTTTGCGATACAGTGGCAAATTGCCCGTTAATGACCTGAAAGCGGAAATAAACTGGCCACGGACCTGGATATTTCGTCTTATGACATTTGGCTCGTTGATTGCACTTCTCTGGACAATCTGGCGCATAGGAAAAAACAGAAAATCAAAGCTTAGCTGAGATGCCGTCGAACCGAAAAATATATTGGGCATTAGGGATCCTGCTGGTATTATCGGCAGTGATCAGGGCTTTGATCGCTGGCGCCATTGAGCTGGGTAATGACGAAGTGTATTACTGGACTTATGCTAAATTCCCCGACATGAGCCATTTTGACCATCCGCCTATGGTCGGATTGGTGATCCAGCTTTTTACCCTTAACCTGAGGTTCGACAGTGAGATTTTCCTTCGGCTTGGATCAGTGGTACTTGGAACGGCCTCAACCTGGATGATATTCTTAATAGGGAAAAAGATCAAAAGTGCAGCCGCAGGGCTTTATGCCGCTTTCCTTTTTACCGCTTCTTTTTATGGTTTTATCCTTGTGGGGACTTTCATCCTGCCCGACACACCCCAGGTCTTTTTCTGGCTTTTAAGTATGTACCTTTTGATTTGTTCCCTGCCCGATGAATCACTCTCAGCGCAAAGCAGGGCTTATCTGTTTTTTGCCGGATTAAGCATAGGTCTGGCATTGCTTTCTAAATACCATTCGGTGTTTTTAATTTTTGGTGCAGGGATGTTCATTCTTTTCAGCAACCGAAAGTGGTTGCTGGCAAAGGAAACCTGGATCGCCTTACTGATGGCTGTTTTACTTTTCATGCCGGTTGTTTTCTGGAACTCCAACAACAATTATATCAGTTTCACATTCCATGAAAACCGGGTAGGAATTACTCAATCGGGTATACAACCGCAGTATTTCCTTACTGAGATTGTTGGGCAACTCTTTTACAATAACCCGGTAAATATCATTCTGATCATCCTCGCTTTCATTTCCCTGTTCAGGGGAAAAGAAATTCTTGAAAAGTCTTACCGCCGCCTGATCTTATGGATGAGTCTTCCCTTATGGCTGGTTTTCGTTTCTTTTTCACTTTTCCGTTCGACTTTGCCACATTGGACAGGCCCGGCATATATCGGTTTTATCCTGATCGCTGCTTCGTGGCTTGCAACACCTTCATCAGAAAAAAAGAGGCTGAGTCTAATCCCCTGGCCCGTTGCTATTTCCCTGATTTTTATGTTAGCAGTGGTTTCACTTGCAGTAACACAGATCAGGTACGGATGGGTTCCATTAAAGAAATGGAAAGTGGAAGATGTTTCGGCTGATCTCTGGGGTTGGCAGCAGCTGGGCGAAAAGTTTGCTCCCATGGCGGCCTGGGATGAAGAGCATTACCTGATGGACAAAGGATCTCCCGTTTTTACTTTCCGCTGGTTCCCCGCGGCCAATTTCGACTATTATGTTGCACGCCCTGCCGGTCGAAAAGTGTATGCCCTGGGCAGCCTGGAACGGATACATAAGTATCAGTGGATAAACCGCATCAGAGGAGATATGAAAAAAAATGCCGATGCCTGGTATATTGCCCTGAGCGATGATTACGAAGACCCGGTTAGCCTGTACGGAAACTTGTTTGAGCTGGTGCTCCCTTCGGATACCATTTCAATTATCCGCGGCCATGACACCATCCGCAAGGCATATATTTATAAACTGATCAATCTCAAACAGGATTTATGCTTCACTCCCCACGACAGCACAAAAACCTCCGGCAGGATCGACACAGTTGCTTATTTTATCAGGCAGATCAGGAACAACCCCGACTGGATGGAGATACTTCAGAAGAGAGCCAGGGACAAGGGAATTTCATTGACAGATATGATCCAGCAGGAGGCAAAAAAGATGATGGAGGATCATAAGGATATGCTTGACATAAACTCAAACCTGAAAAAAGACTCCCTGAAAGAGATCAGGATACTGAAGGATAACGGGAATTAGCCGGGAGTATAGCCAGATGTCAAGATATGAAAACTACAGCAAGTATTTTTTTAATGATATTCCTGTTATCATGCAGCGAAAAGTTTATGATAGTTAAAAATCCGCAAACAATGCCACCCGCCAGGAAAATTAAGGCACGCCCCAGGGTAGCCCTGGCACTCGGTGGCGGCGCCTTTCACGGTGCAGCCCATGTAGGTGTGCTGAAAGCACTTGAAGAGAACAAGATCCCCATTGATTTAATTGTAGGGACCAGCGCGGGAAGTCTGGTTGGAGCCTTGTATTGCGATAACCCGGATGCGGAAAAGCTTATACCACTGGTCATGGAGGCCAAGTCATCCACAGTCTTTGACTTTTCACTGATCAGGTCGAAAATCGGCTTTGTATCGGGAAAAAAGCTTCAGAAGTATGTTTCCGATCATTGTACTTCTTACGATATCGAGGACACGAAGATCCCTTTTGTTGCAGTCGCTACCGACCTGCTCGAAGGGAAGACTGTTCCTTTGGCTGCCGGTCCGATTGCACCCTCTGTGAATGCTTCATGTGCAATCCCCGTGATCTTTGAACCGGTAAAGATGTATGGTATGACGCTTGTCGACGGGGGAATACTGGACAATATCCCGGCCGACATCTGCCGTTCATATAAAGCAGATGTTGTAATTGCGGTTGATATCATGGCGAACATCGACAGCCTGGAAAGTGTGGATAATTTCCTGAAGGTCCTTTACAAATCATTGCTCCTTGCACTTGGCGAGAACAAAAAGGCCAAGCTGGCCTTTGCCGATATCGTGATCACTCCTGACCTGAGAAAAATGTCGATGATGAGCTCAAAAAACAACCAGCAGGTTTTTGATTCGGGTTATATTGCCGCTCAAAGAATGATGCCGGAGATCAAAAAACTGCTCCGATCCAAGGGGATCCCTGATAATTGATTTTATTTCAGACAAGCCTTATTTCGGCCCGGTCATCTTTTTGGGATCAACGATTTTAGTGAAGTCCTCATCACTCATCAGGCCCAGTTCCAGCGTGGCTTCGCGGAGAGTCTTATTCTCTTTATGTGCTTTCTTTGCAATTTTGGCGGAGTTATCATAACCAATATGAGGGTTAAGCGCCGTAACCAGCATCAGGCTGTTTTCAAGGTTCCTGTTGATGGCAGGGAGGTTTGGCTGGATTCCCACAGCGCAGTTGTCGTTGAACGAAACACAGGCATCGCCGATCAGACGGGCCGATAAAAGCAGGTTGGAAATGATAAGGGGTTTGAATACGTTCAGCTGGAAATGCCCGCTGATGCCGCCGATATTCACAGCCACATCGTTCCCGAGGACCTGTGCGCAGACCATAGTCATGGCTTCGGGCTGGGTCGGGTTGACTTTTCCCGGCATAATGCTTGAACCCGGTTCGTTTTCGGGTAGCATGAGCTCGCAAATACCGCAACGGGGTCCGGATGCAGAAAGGCGGATGTTACTTGCAATATGCATCAGGCTTACTGCAAGGGTTTTCAGGGCGCCTGATGTTTCCACACAGGCGTCGTGGGCTGAAAGGGATTCGAATTTATTAGGAGCAGTGATAAAAGGCAGGCCTGTGATCCCGGCAATCTTTTTAGCAACAAGCACATCGTACCCTTTGGGGGCGTTCAGGCCGGTGCCTACTGCCGTCCCACCAAGCGCCAGCTCGGAAAGATGGGGCAGGGTGTTTCTAAGGGCTTTTATCCCGTGATCGAGCTGGGATACATAGCCCGAGAATTCCTGTCCAAGGGTTAGGGGCGTTGCATCCATAAGATGGGTGCGGCCTGTTTTAACAATGTCTTTGAATTCTTCAGATTTTTTTGCCAGGGTGTTCATGAGCAGTTCCACGCCCGGAATGGTAGTTTTTATGACCATTTCATAAGCCGCGATACTCATCGCAGCAGGGAAAGTGTCGTTGGATGACTGGGATTTATTTACATCATCATTTGGGTGGACAACTGTTTTGCCTTCGCCCAGCGTGCCCCCGCTGAGCACATGAGCCCGGTTGGCGACCACCTCGTTCACGTTCATATTGGTCTGGGTGCCTGAACCGGTTTGCCATATCACAAGCGGGAACTGGTCGTCAAGCTTGCCTTCAAGGATCTCGTCACAAACTGCAACGATAAGCTTCATTTTGTCCTCCGGAAGGACTTTCAGGTCATTGTTGACCATCGCCGCTGCTTTCTTGAGGATGGTCATGGCCCTGATCACTTCTTTGGGCATGGATGCGGGTTCACCAATCTTGAAATTGGTCATTGATCTCTGGGTCTGTGCTCCCCAATACTTTTCCATAGGAACCTCTATGGGGCCCATGGTGTCCTTTTCAATGCGTGTTTTCATAATCCGGAGTTTATTGTTTGGTTGTTGGTTTTTCAATTGGTTTTAAAACATTAAATGCATGATGCAAGATATCCCGCATCCTGCATCCTGTATCCCGCATCTATTTAATTACCAGATCAATATTTTCCACCGGATCGCCCCATACAGCCTTGTATTGAGCCTCCACGATCGGCCTTTTCAGGAGTCTCGGATTCTGTACTATTATTTTGATCCATTCATGTTCAAGGAATTTCTTTCCTTTCAGTTTTTTCTTAAAATAATCTTCCTGGATGCGGACCATCTCCTCCGGTTTTGCATTAAGTTTCATCAGGAGCTTTTCAAACTCTTCTTCAGTGGGCGGGTCTTTCATGTATTCCACGATCTCAAATTCGATGCCCTTATTTTTCAGGTATTCCAGCCCGGCCCGGGATTTTTTACACTGGGAATTATGGTAGATTTTGATCATTGTTGTTTGTTTTTTTCATGAAGATTGTTGCGCTTTACCAATGCGGGATAAGGCGCTACGCGCCGATCCTGGATATCCAGCGATCAGGTTTATTACGAATTCCCATACTCCATCAGATACGCTTTAATAAACTCCGTCAGGTCCCCGTCAAGCACCCCCTGGGTGTCGGAAGTCTCATACGAGGTCCTAAGGTCTTTAACCATTTTATACGGATGCAGCACATAGGACCTGATCTGTGATCCCCATTCAATTCGCTTTTTTCCGCTTTCGATTACTGCAATTTTCTCCCTCTTTTTTCTGAGCTCGATTTCATATAACTGCGATTTCAGCATTTTCAGGGCTTTTTCCCGGTTCTGCCCCTGGGAGCGGGTTTCCTGGCACTCTATAATAATACCTGTAGGTTCATGCTTGAGCCTGACAGCTGTCTCAACCTTGTTCACATTCTGTCCTCCCGGACCGCTGCTGCGGAATGTATCCCAGGATATATCCGAGGGATTGATTTCTATCACGATATCATCATCGATAATAGGATAAGCATACACCGAGGCAAAAGACGTATGCCGCTTATGGTTGGAGTCGAAAGGAGAAAGGCGGACAAGCCGGTGCACCCCATTTTCCCCTTTCAGGTAACCATAGGCATAGTCCCCTTCAATTTCAAGGGTAACCTGTTTGATCCCAGCAACATCGCCCTCCTGGAAATCAAGTTCCTTGACTTTAAATTTATTCCTTTCTGCATAACGGAGGTACATGCGCATCAACATCTGTGCCCAGTCCTGGCTTTCGGTCCCGCCTGCGCCCGAATTGATCTGGACTATGGCGCCCAACCTGTCCTCCTCACCGCTGAGCATATTGCGGAATTCAAGGTCCTCAATGATTGTAAGAGTATCTTTAAACTGTTTATCGAGATCATCTTCGCTGCCTTCGCCCTGGGAATAAAAATCCCAGAGGATCATCAGGTCCATATAACTTGCCAGGCCGTTATTATAAGCGTCGGTCCAGATCTTTCTATCGCGTATTGATCTCAGAACCTGCTCCGCGGCTTTCGGATTGTTCCAGAAATCGGGCGCCTCGGTAAGTTTTTCTTCTTCTTCGATCAGGGTGAGTTTCTTTTCGACGTCAAAGGAACCTCCTCAAGGCATCTAGCCTTGTTTGGAGATCTTTCAGTTGTTCCTGGCTAAGCATATCAGATCTTTAATTCATCAAGTATTTCCCGGATAAGGTCAGATTCATAACCTTTCCCTAATGCAAAATTGAATAATTTATCCCGGAAATTCAAGATATTTCCGGAATTATTTTCTTCTTTCAGTTTTGGACGAATCTCCAAAGCCTTTTTCCAGATCACTCTTTCAAGGACCTCCCTGTAGGCATCCTCGTCGATCTCCATTAGGGCAAGGCTTATAAGTTTTTCGGGAATCCTCTTTGACCTTAGTTCGAAAGTGATCCTTTTCATTCCCCATCGGTTTACCCTCCATTTCCCCCTCACAAAAGCCCGGGCAAAACGCTCGTCGCTGATAAATCCCTCTTCCCGGAGCTGGACGATAATGCCTCTGATCCCGGCCGTGGGAAGCTGCATGGCCTTCAGTTTTAGCTCAGTTTCTTTCTCGCTGCGTTCCCGGTAACTGCAGAAATGCCGGATCTTTTCCAGTATGAAAGCCGGATCTGGAATTTTTCCTTTTTTATTGTCAATCCGGTTCCTGAGAGGCATATTTTATTTTAATTCTTTTCGTGTTAAATATAAGAAATTATCAGGTATACATTACGTAATTTTACCAAGGCCAGCCAGAATGTAACAGCAGCAGCAGGAAATACTTCCTTCTCAGTAATATGTGCAAGCGGGTGGCCAATATTCACGCTATGACAAAATCGGAAGAAGCAACACAGTATTTTTCAGAAACTTTCAATTGCTCGCAATCGGTTTTCACACCTTTCGGAAAGGAAAAGGGCCTGAGTGAAGACACCTGCTTAAGGCTTGCAACTGCATTCGGTGGGGGGATGGGGCGACAGCAACTGACCTGCGGGGCCGTCACCGGGGCCCTGATGGCACTCGGGATCCTTGACGGGAGAGGTAAAAACGATGATGCATCGAAAAAGGACGAGACCTATGGTAAAACCCTTGAATTTTTCAATGAATTTAAAAGAAAACACGGATCAGTTAACTGCAGGGAACTATTGCAAGGCCTCGACATGAACAACCCGGAGGATCAGAAAGAAATTGAAAGGCTTAAACTGTTCAAAACTTCCTGTGTCGAGTACGTGAAGGATGCAGTTGAAATTGTCGAAAGAATCCACAGCCGGAAACTACCAGCTTTATGAAGAGATATATAACTGCTTTATTTATGCTGATGGCGCTAGCCGCGGTAAAGGCCCGGAATCCAGGGCTCAGCAGTTCGGCAATGGCGAAAAATCCTGGATCTTTGTGGATGAACTGATCGTAAACAAACGATGTGGTTAGAGGGAATTTATTGGCAACTATCATGAAGACAATTGTAGTATTGACAGGTGCCGGCATAAGCGCCGAAAGCGGGATCTCCACTTTCCGTGATAACAACGGACTGTGGAGGCAGTACCGTTTTGAGGAAGTGGCCAGCCCGGAAGCCTGGGCCAGGGAACCCGAACTGGTGATGGACTTTTACAATATGCGGCGCAAGCAGCTCCTCGCTGTGAAACCAAATGCTGCCCACTTTGCACTTGAGGAACTGGAAAAAAAATTCAGGGTCAGGATTATTACACAGAATGTGGATGACTTGCACGAACGCTCAGGTTCATCCGATATCCTCCACTTGCACGGAGAGCTGAGAAAGGCAAGGAGCACAGCCGATAAGGATCTGGTATATGACATCAGTGGATGGGAATTGAAGTTGGGCGATTTTTGCGAAAAAGGATCACAGCTAAGGCCTCATATTGTATGGTTCGGAGAAACCGTTCCAAATATTATGGTTGCAGCAGGCATCGTCCGCAAAGCAGATATTATAATAATCATTGGGACCTCATTGAAAGTATATCCGGCAGCCGGATTGCTTCAATACGCACCTTCATCCGCACCGAAATACCTCATCGATCCGGAAGCCACACCGGAATATCAAGTACGGAATCTGCAGATATTTCGGGAAAAAGCATGCATTGGGGTCCCGAAATTAGTTAAAGAATTACTTATTTCTGCCGTTCAAACACATCAATCTCCCTGAAATAATAGGGTCCGTGGCCTGAGTCCTCGCTCATCCACATCAGGTAACGCCAGGTTTTGCCTTTGTTTGGTAAAATAGTGTAGAGGGCTTTGGAATTGCCCCAGACATCGCAGGGAGGAACGCTCATCATATAGGTCCAGCCCGCAGCTTTCGGATCGCCGTTTGCGTCGGGAGGAACAGGAGAATTTGATCCCCAGAGCGAGATAAATTCCGCTCCCCTGTGCATATTCAGATTGGCAAAGATATGTATGCTGTCGATCTCGATCTCCTTCTGAAGGTCCATCCACACGCGGCTTTCGCCTTCATCAAACCAAATATCGTTGACCGAATCGTTGGGCAGAAGGTCGTACATCCCATCGACCAGGGTGGAAAGGTTCATTCCCTGTGCCGGTTTCTTTTTTATCGTTGTATCAGAGGTTGTATAAAAATATTTTACAGTTACCCCGTTTGGCATATGGATATCTGCATAATCCTTCATAGTCACCTTGCCTGGCAGGGCATTCAGGTTCCTGTTTCTGATCACCTTGCAGCTGGCAAGTGCCTGGGCATTCTCGTCCACGTATATCTTTGGAAGGTTCAGAATCACCGGGCTCTTCCACGAATAATCATCATACAGAGGCATAGCCGGAACTACCTGGTCGGAAGGATCATCCGAAACGGTCATCGCAAAGATCTTGATGGCAGTGTTCTGCGGAAGCTGCACATATCCTGTTGAAGGGCTGACCGGGATGCTGTATTTGAACAAATAAGCGTACTGGTAAGGAAGGTTAACAGTATCCTTGTGAACATGAGTGGCAAACCAGGCAACCTCGTCACGTTTGATATAACCTTTATCCACCGCCTTCAAACGGCCGAATTTATCCCATACCCTGTTATCGTATTGTCCGATCTTCCCGGAATATGCCTGTACCCGTATGGTTGATTTTATATTGCCAGCCCTGAACACACCGTTGGTGTCATCACTGGCTGCAGCCAGGATAAACAACCTGCTGTAATTACCGGTTTTCGGGAGAGATATCTTCTGGCCGTTACAGCTGATGGCATTATTCTTGCCATCGGTCTTCGCTCCAAGGGTAAACTCGATGCCATCCACAGTAAGTGAAGAAGGGAAAAGTTCAGCAGGTATGCTGATCCCCAGGTCGTCAAATTTGCCGTTCTTTTTATTGTTATCACTGCTTACGACATCCTCCTCATAAGTAAGGGGCAGTGGAATGCTCGCCGGATTGAATAATTTTTCTGCAGGTTTATCAAGCTGGATCCTGAAACTCCTGATCGCATACTCTTCAAGGCTGATGATAAGTTTCCCGTTAACCGGCTGGATATCGCCAATACTGCGTTCCTGTCCGTCAACTTCCGTAACCATAATAACTTTTGAAAGGAAACTGAATTCAACATTCTGGGCTTCTCTTCCGAGCAACTCCTGTACCCGGATAATAATATCGTTATTATTTTCTGCTTTTTTGATAGCCCGGATATCAACCTGAGGACTGGAGACTTTCACAAATGAAAAAGTCTTACCAAGTGCGCCCTGGTGCTGGGGCACGACGAAAGCCCTTACCGGCTGGTTCAGCATCCTGGCCTGCCATTCGGTGAGAGCGGCCCGCCAGTCGCCTTTATGGGGATAGATGGCATAAACGAAATCATGGTTCCCGAAATCCTGGCTTGCCTGTTCATGGTAGGTATTGGCAATGGGCGTATACAACAATGTAAGTCGGAGAGTTTTATCATCCGGCTTATCGGAACCAAATTTGGAATCTTCAAGGATACTTACGCCAAAGTTCCCCGATTTATCGGTCAGGTCAAACCATTCCCGGGAAGGAACCTCGTATTTCTTTTCATTGTTGGTTGAGCGTTCGATGGTCCCCAGGCCTAAGTTGTAGGTTGCATTGACATTTGATGCTGTCAACGGAAATGAAGCCTTGAGACTTACCCCTTTCGACTGCCAGGCAACCTCGTTGCGGATATTGATACATTCCTGTCCCGCAGTCAGTGAGATATATTGAGTGAAATCAGAATTCCTTCCCTTGCGTTCTACTTTAATCACATCGCTGAGGTTGCTGTTATATACCAGGGTGATGTTGGCAGGGCCTTTCACATAATCAATGGGAGGATTCTTCCTGTCGCGCCAGTCCATGTTCCAGGCCGGCCAATATTCCGGGTATTCATGAAGGAACTCTAAACGTGCCGGAGCCGAGAGCATTTCCTTGTTCTGACGCTTATCGAAAATACTGCTGATATCACCGTTATCGTTTATCATCACTTTAAGGAACTCATTTTCCATGCTGTTTCTGGTGGCTTTGAGCGCTGTTTTTACAGCAGATGGTACAGTAGTTGGCTGGACGTCGAACACCGAAATCCCGACGGATGGGAGGGAAGCAAGGAAAAGGATACGCATGGAGTGTTTCGTCCGGTACTGGATCTGAACAGGAACCTCTTTATCATCAGGCCCTGTTACTTTAACAAATTCCGGGGGAACATCAGGATAGTTCAGTTCCACTTCGACTATCGACTTGCGTGTGATTGCAAGTGGGTTATAAACCGCAACGCTCTGGCCGTTACCCCTTGTATCCATGCCATGTATGACAGACCCTGCAGAAGATTGCAACGCACCGGAAAAAAGGTTAAGCCCGAGAACTTCGTCATTCCATGCATATTCATATGCTTTTGGAATACAGGTTCCGGGCAGGATATCGTGCATCTGGCTCCCAAGGACAAGCCACCATGCCGAATTAAGCTGGGACTGCGGATATCTGACTCCACCGGCCAGGTCTGCATATACGGCAAGCGGTTCCGCAGCCTGGGCCAGGAGCTCATTCTTCCTGTTCCATCGTTTCATATATGCCTGTGAAGTAAGCGATCCTGCAGAATGCTGGGTAAGCAGGAGATCCCCAGTATATGTTGGAAGCTTGGCAGCCTGAGCATCAGTAAGATCCCTGAAAAGCTGGTCTGATGAGCATAGATACAGTTTTATTTTGCTGTCGGGGTTGTTCAGGGATCCGATAGCATTTTTCACAGCCGCCGTTGTGGGAGAACCGCCTGTATCGCCGGTGCCATAATATCTGTAATCCGCATAAACACCATATTTACGTCCATTCTCAAGTACCCTGTCAACCCATACTTTGACAGTATCACAGCGGAGCTCTACATCCCCGCCATAATCAGTGGCATTGAGTGCGGCGAGCACTCCCTTGCCGTCGGTACCTTTCCATGTCCCGATGTTAAACGGAATACCGATGGCTGAACCCCATTCCAGTTTCTGGGTTGAAAAACCTTTGACACCGGCATGGGCAAGGGCCGATGGCAGATGTGCCTGGAACCCGAAGCAGTCAGGAAGAAGAAAATCCACACTTTCTTTCCCGAATTCAGACCTGAAATAATTGTTCCCGTATAAAACATGCCGGATTATGGATTCAGGGGAGGGAACATTGGCATCGCATTCGTCCACCGATGATCCTCCAACAAACCACCTTCCCTGGCTGATGTACTTCTTGAGTTTTTCATACCGCTCGGGATAATATTCCTTCATCATTTTATAACGCCTTGCACCAGAAAAGGTAAATACATATGGTTTGTACTTTTCAAAGAGCTGGAAGTTGTCATCCATCGTGGCTTTGATAAATTTATTGATGGTTTCCTCGTAATCCCACCTCCACTCTGTATCCAGGTGCGCATAGGCAACGGTATACAGGACAGGTTCGGTATTGAGATCATACTTAGGCGTAGATTTTTTTGCCTCCGGCTGTGACATACCCTTTTCGCAAACGATGAAAAGGAAACATAAGAGAATAGCTATATATTTCATAAGTACTTGATTGCGTGTTAAATTCAGTGGGTGGCCCTCTTTAAACCCCATCGAAAAGCAAAACTGGCAGAATCACGGCCAGGTATGTTTAATCCTTCTGTAAAAATAGAAAATTTTTTATTGGGGAAATCCCTACCTTTGCATTCAATTAAAAAAGGAGGTTGTTTCATGAAAAAAATTACTACGCTCCTGCTTATCGGCGCCATCCTGGCATCCTGCGCAGGAAAAAGGAACAGTTACAATATCAGTGGTAAAATCATTGGCACTGACAGTGGTACTGTATATCTTCAGAAATATGAAATTTCGGACTGGGTAAAGATTGATTCTTCAAAGCTTGATAAAGGTTCGTTTTCTTTCAAGGGCAAGATCGGCCTGCCTGAAATGTGGTTCATCACCGATAAGAGCAAGTTATTTTTGCCGGTTTTTGTTGAGAATGCCAATATCACTATCGAAGTTTATGCCGATAGCGTCGATAAAGCGAATATCACAGGTTCTGCTACCCATGACCTGTTTAAAAAATACCAGAAACAGAACGACAGCCTGAACAAGCTGATGGAAGCCTGCTACAAGGTGTATAGGGCTGCAAAAGAGGCGAATGATACGCTTAAAATGAAAAAAGCCGATTCAACATCCGACGCCCTCGATAAGGCAGTTAAAGCGAATGTTGTCGCTTTTTCAAAAGCAAACCCTGCTTCTGTAATTGGTCCGTATCTGATTATGCGTTCTGCATACCAGTTTGAACTTCCCGAACTTGAAGAATCTTCTGCGGCATTTGATACCAGCCTGAACACTTCAACATACGTGCAAACTATCAGGAAAAGGATTGATGTTCTTAAATCCGTTCAGATAGGCCAGGTGGCACCCGACTTCACAATGAATGACACAACTGGAAAACCTCTGACTCTCTCTTCCCTGAAGGGAAAAATACTTCTTGTTGATTTCTGGGCATCGTGGTGCGGCCCGTGCCGTGGCGAAAATCCCAATGTGGTAAAGGCGTTTAAGGCCTATAATAAGAAGGGCTTTGATATCCTTGGGGTTTCCTTCGATAAGGACCATGCAAAATGGGTGAAAGCCATTAAGGATGACGGTCTCACATGGAACCATGTTTCCGATCTCCAGGGCTGGAACAATTCTGCCGGAAAATTGTATGGTGTCATGTCAATTCCTGCAAATGTTTTACTTGACAAAGACCAGAAGATAATTGGAAGGAACCTCCGCGGTGAGGATCTCACGAAAAAACTCACAGAATTATTAGGTCCTGCTGCTCCGGAAAAGAAAGCCGTTGCAAAGAAGGGAAAGAAGTAAACAGTATCTTTTAATTGGTGCCGCCGGGATAATTTTATCCCGGCGGTGCTTTTATCCATAGTTCCCAACCTGTTTAATACTCTGTACAATGATCAGAAAGGTTCTTCTTCTTGCCTTCCTTTTTTCATCCGGTTTCAGCTTCGCTCAGAACATACTCGACGGAAACATACACAATCTTGGAAAATCAAAGGTTTTTCTCCTGAGTATTTATGGTGAACGGACCAAAGTCACGGATTCCACAATCACCGATTCGCTTGGCAGGATTCACTTTACACTGCCAGCGGGCACTGCCATCGGCCTGTACAGGATCGGCTGGAGCAAAACGGGATTTATAAACCTAATCCTGAACAGGGAAAACGTGAAATTTGAAACCTGGGCAAACTCTCCTGATGATTCCCTGAAGATATTGTCGTCCCAGGAAAATCAGATACTCCGCTCTTTTACTTCCAGAGGACGGACTAGCCAGTCAAAACTTGAATTGCTTATGCCCCTAGTGGATTTTTACCCGGTCAGGGATGAATTTTACAGAAAGGCTGTGGGTGAGTTTGAAACAACCCAGAAAGTTCAGCTTGCCTGCCTGGATTCCATATCCAACAGATATTCAGGTTCTTATGCCGTCAGGATGGAGAAAGTATTGCAAACCCCATATATTTCCGGCTCACTTACAACAAATACCCGCATGGAATTCCTTAAGCAGCATTACTGGGACAAGGTGGACTTCAGTGATACTGCCCTTCTCCGGAGTAATGTATTTGCCGATAAGATCATTTCATACCTTGCCATCTACCAGAACAACCGGTATAACCAGAAACAACTTGAGGCCGAATTCATCAAAGCGGTCACCGTCGCACTTGGTGCCGCATCTGTAAATCCGGATGTATATAAGTTCATGCTTGACTATATCGTCGGAGGTTTCGACAAGTACCATTTCGACGATGTCATAACCTATATTGCCGACAACTTCCAGGATCCGTTTTCATGTGAGGATGCAGCACGTAAATCGGTTTTACAGAAGAAACTGGATAATTTTAAAAAACTGGCTGTCGGTAAAATTGCTCCCGGTATTGAGGTCCCTGATCTTAAGGGGAATAAAGTAAGCCTTCTTTCCTTGAAAACCGACTATACTCTTCTTGTTTTCTGGTCTAGCCAATGCCCTCATTGCACCGAAATGATGCCAAAACTTAAGGTCTGGTATGAGAAGCAGAAAACAAAGAGACTGGAGGTTATGGCGGTTTCATTAGACACGAGCCGGAATGAGTGGTCCTCATTCGTTAAAAAAGAGAAGCTGAACTGGATCAATGTCTCAGAACTGAAAGGGTATTTCGGCAAAGCCGAAGACGAGTACAACGTTTATGCCACTCCCACAATGTATCTGATTGACCGGGGAAAGATGATTATTGCAAAACCCATCACCTGGCGGGAACTCGAGCTAGCATTGAATCAGAATATAAATTAGATTATGTACGAATACATTAAAGGCCGCCTGGTCGAGAAGAATCCTGCATACGCAGTGATCGATTGCAACGGTGTTGCATTTTACCTTAATATTTCGGTTTATACCTATTCGAGACTGGGTGATGAAGAAAGTTGTCTGCTTTTCACTCACCTGGTTGTAAGGGAGGATGCCCACATGCTCTTTGGATTCATTGATACCGGTGAACGGGATCTGTTCCGCCACCTGATCAGTGTGTCGGGAGTGGGAGTGAGCACGGCGAGGATAATCCTTTCATCCCTGAACCCCATGGAAGTAGCCCAGGCCATTGTCGACGGGAATGCTCCCATGCTTCAGAGAATTAAAGGTATCGGGAGTAAAACGGCCGAGCGTATCATTATCGACTTAAAAAACAAACTCTCCAGGCATCTGATTCCTTCAGAAAAATCAGGGGTTTTACACAATACAAACCGGGAAGAAGCGTTATCTGCATTAGGCATTTTGGGTTTTCCCAAAGTGCTGGCGGAGAAAGTATTAAACAAGATAATCGAATCGGAAGGCTCCGGCTTATCAGTGGAACAACTTATCAAACAGGCGCTGAGAATGTTATAGCGTTTGTTTGATTTGATTTCACTCAGTTTGGCTAACGGAACAAAACGGAATTGGTGAATTACATTAACATTGCTGTAAAATACTGTCTTGTCTTAATGGTTCTCCAAGGTCTTGCGATGCCGTCATTTTCCGGACGGCCGGGGCAGAGCCTTGGACGGACCCCAGAACTTCTATTTGCCGCTGATACCAACAAGAACCCTGACACTACCCTGAGATATCCGTTTTCGTATGACCTTACCCTTCCAGGAGAGGGAAAAACAAATCCGCTTTACCTGAAGAACCCCGCAAACATTAAGACAGTCGTTGAATACGACCCGTCAACAAACCAGTACTACAATCTTTATAAAGTTGGGAATGAGACATACCGTATTCCCACCACCATGTCGTTCAGCGAGTATCAGGACCAGGATATGCAAAACCTTTTACAGAATTACTGGAAGGAAAGGGCTGAGGCTGCCGGGATGGATAATTCAAGGGGAATGATCCCCAAGATCCATATCCCGGGAAAATTCTTTGAAACAATATTCGGAAACAATACTGTTGACATCCGTCCCCAGGGATCTGCACAGATTAACTTCGGCATCGTATCAAACCGCAGGGATGACCCCATGTTGAATACACGCCAAAGGAGGCAGACTAATTTTGATTTTGATGAAAAGATCCAGATGAATGTGATCGCCAAGATAGGCGATAAGATCGAATTCAAGATAAACTACAATACGCAGGCTACTTTTGATTTTGAGAATACCCTGAAATTGAAGTATGAAGGGAAGGAAGATGACATCATTCAGCTGATCGAAGGCGGTAATGTGAACATGCCCCTGAATACGACACTCATCAAGGGGACCGAAAGCCTTTTTGGTATAAAGGCCAAACTGAGATTCGGCCGCCTCAGTGTCACCGCCCTCTATTCCCAGCAGAAAAGCGAAACCAAAAGTATCGTGGTCCAGGGAAATGCACAAACCAACAAGTTCCGACTCAGGGCCGATGAATATGAAGAGAACCGCCACTTCTTCGTTGCCCAGTATTTTAGGGATCATTACCGGGAAGCACTGAAATCACTACCCATCATCAACTCTGCAGTCAATATTGTGAAAATTGAAGTCTGGGTTACCAATATAGGTGCCGCTGTTACAGAGAATCGTAACATTGTAGCATTCCAGGACCTGGGCGAATTTAATCCGTATAACCGTCAGCAATTTTATCCTAATCCTGGGCAGTCGCTACCTTCTAATACTTCGAACACCCTCTTTGCCAGGTTAATGTCGACCTCCGCCGACTCCGCCAAGGTCCGCAATATCAATACCGTTACCGAATACCTTAAAGGCGCTCCGTATTTCCTGGTTTCGGGTGAGGATTTTGAGAAGATCGAAAGTGCCCGTAAGCTTCTGCCGACCGAGTATACCTTCAACTTTAAACTCGGTTTTATTTCTCTCAACACAAATCTCAATTCCGATCAAACCCTTGCAGTCTCTTTCCAGTACCAGATTGTTGGTGATCCCAAGATCTATCAGGTGGGTGAATTCTCCGACCAGGGGATCAACGTTCCGAAAAACCTCGTTGTAAAACTGTTGAAGAGTACCTCGCTGAATACACGCATTCCCTTATGGAATCTCATGATGAAGAATGTGTATTCGCTGGGGGCATACCAGGTACAATCCCAGGATTTCACCCTGAATGTGCTTTACAATGGGAACTCCAATGGTGTACCAACAGCTTATATCAGTGAAAGCCGTATTAAAGGTGTTCCACTACTCAGGGTGTTGAACTTCGATAACCTGAATATGCAGATGAACCCTCCTCCCGACGGTATGTTCGACTTCCTGGACCAGGCTGCTACGATGGGAGGGAACATCCAGTCATCCAACGGAAGGATATTTTTCAGTGTGCTTGAGCCGTTTGGCCAGTCATTACGGGATTCGATATTTGATCCCAATGATCCCAGCGGGTCACTTGCTATTGCAAATAAATACTGTTATGACTCGCTTTATACACTGACCAAATCGCAGGCCAGACAATATCCCGATAAAAACAAGTTTGTCCTGGACGGATTTTATAAATCCACCACAGGTTCGGAGATCTCCCTGAATGCTCTTAATGTGCCCCAGGGTTCGGTGAGGGTAACGGCTGGTGGTGTTCAGCTTACCGAGAATGTGGATTATACCGTGGATTACACCCTGGGCCGGGTTCGTATCATCAATGAGGGCCTGCTTAATTCGGGAACACCCATCAACATCTCGATGGAGAGCAACCAGATGTTCAACATCCAGACCAAGCGCCTTATCGGTGCCCACCTGGATTATAAGCTGAACAAGGATTTCAATATAGGCGCTACTGTCATGAACCTGAATGAGCGTCCTCTCACCCAGAGGGTTAATTACGGGGATGAGCCTATGTCGAACACTATCTGGGGTGTCAACCTTTCGTACCGTACCCAGTCACGCCTGATCACACGGCTTGTCGATGCCCTTCCCCTGATCGCAACAAAAGCTCCATCCAACGTATCAATAGATGCTGAATTTGCTCAGTTCATCCCGGGCCATTCCAAAGCCATCGGTAAGTCCGGGACCACATACATCGACGATTTTGAAGGTGCAAAGTCGACTATCGATCTGAAAAATATAGGGACCTGGTTTTTGGCATCCACGCCCCAGATGCAGACTGCTCTCGGGATGTTCCCCGAGGCAGCTAATGGTACAGGCCTGGTATACGGCTTCAACCGTGCGAAACTTGCGTGGTACATCATAGACCCCCTGTTTTACGATAAAAACACCAGCCTGGTCCCTCCCAATGTAACAACTCAGGAGCTTTCGACACATTATGTAAGACAGGTCTGGGAAACAGAAGTATTCCCCAACAAACAGCCACTTAACGGTGTGCCTGTAAACCTTGCAGTTCTGAACTTTGCCTATTATCCGCAGGAGAAAGGTGATTATAATTATGATGTTCAGCCGACAGCATTTTCCAAGGGACTCAACCAGGACGGAACCCTGGCTTTCCCTGAGACACGTTGGGGAGGCATTATGAGAAGGATAGAAACCACCGACTTTGATGCAGCAAATGTACAGTATATTGAATTCTGGATGATGGATCCATTTGCCTATGATTCCACCAATCAGGGGGAACTTTATTTCAACCTCGGAGATGTTTCTGAAGATATTTTGAGAGACGGCAGGAAAAGCTATGAAAACGGGCTGCCTACTACTTCCAATACCAGAAATACCTCGACAGGAGAAGCTCTTGTTGATACTACAATCTGGGGAAGGGTCCCCAGTTTGCAGGCCCTGGTCGATGCGTTTGACAATGACCCTGCTTCAAGGCCATATCAGGATGTTGGTTATGATGGCCTTATGGATTCTGATGAACGTACTTTCTTTGACACGAACTATGTGAGCAAGGTAAGGAATGCTTTCGGCCAGGGCTCACAGGCATATAAAAATGCTTCTGCCGACCCGTCTGCCGACGATTATCACTACTTCAGGGGCTCCGACTATGACAATGACCCCGTGTACAGCAGTGTTTTGCAGAGGTATAAAATGTTCAACGGGCCCGATGGCAATTCACCCACACAGTCCCAGTCTCCTGAGTCTTATCCTACCCTTGCAACAACAATCCCGAATATCGAGGATATCAATAAGGACAACACCCTGAGTGAAGCTGAACGCTATTACCAGTATGTGGTTCACCTCCGCCGCGACCAGATGCAGGCAGGAATGAACTACATCAACAATGTATATTATGCAAGCAATATCCCACTGGCCGATGGCCAGAGGGGTGCTGTTAAATGGTACCAGTTTAAAATTCCCATCAGGACACCCGATAAGATTGTTGGTAATATTTCTGATTTCACATCTATCCGCTTTATGCGTGTTTTCTTCAAGAATTTCCAGAGACCTATCGTTTGCCGTTTTGCAACCCTCGAGCTTACACGCGGTGAGTGGAGGAGATATACGAACTCCCTGCTGGCACCGGGAGAATACATCCCGGATAATCAGCAAAGCCACACCATCTTCGATATTGCTACAGTCAGTATAGAAGAAAACGGCAGCAAAGAACCTATTCCTTATGTGATGCCTCCCGGGATTCAACGGGAAACCAACTGGGGATCCACCAATATGCAGAAGCTGAATGAACAGTCCATGTCGTTCAAAGTCTGCAACCTTGTCGATGGGGATGCCCGCGGAGCTTATAAAACTTGTGAATTCGACTTCCGCCAGTTCAAGTTTCTGAACATGTTCGTTCATGCAGAAAAATCGATCGAAAGCCAAGATGTTAAAACTGGAGACCTTACTGTTTTCATCAGGATAGGTTCTGACTTTACTGACAACTTTTACGAGTATGAGATCCCACTCCAGTTCACGCCCTGGGGAACCAGTTCGAACAACCCTGATGCCATCTGGCCCGATGCCAATGCATTCAACATCGACCTGAATAAACTGGTACAGGTCAAATATAACCGTTATGTTGTTTTAGCTCAGCATGGATCGAATGTCAGCCTCTCCTACCCCTATTCGGAATGGGATGGCGCAAACAAGATCACTGTCGTGGGTTCTCCTACAATCAGCGATGTCAAATCCATTATGATTGGTGTGAGAAATCCGAAAAAAGGAGGGCAGAATAAGGATGACGACGGCCAGGAGAAATGTGCCGAGATATGGGTTGATGAGTTAAGGTTGACCGGGTTTAATAAACAGGGAGGATGGGCCGCCACGGCAAGGCTGGCCGTTGATCTTGCCGACCTGGGCCGGGTGCAGTTTACCGGCAGTTACTCCAGCTCGGGCTTTGGTTCCCTTGAACAAAAACAGACCCAGCGTGCCATGGAAGCCATTACTATGTTCGGCTTTGACACAGACCTGGAACTTGGCAAATTCTTCCCGGCCAAAACAGGTATCAGGATCCCTATGCATTTTGATTATTCAATGCAGAAAAACACTCCCAAGTACGACCCCCTTAACCCCGACCTGTACCTTACGGATGTGCTGAAGGTTTATAACACTAAATCGGAGAAGGACTCAATCAGGCAGCTGACAGAAGGATATACTTACCGGAAAAATTTCAACCTCATGAATGTGAGGAAGGAAAAAACCAACATGACTAAGAAGCCCAGGATATATGACATTGAGAACTTCAACATCAGCTATGCTTACTCGGAGATCTTTCACAGGGATGTCGATATAGAGTACGATCTCAAGAAAAAATATTTGGGAGCTTTAGGATATAACTACAGCGCTATCCCGCCTATAGTCACCCCATTAAGCAAAACTAAATTTCTCAGATCGAAATACCTTTCCCTCTTCCGGGATTTCAATTTCTATTACCTGCCCAAGTCGTTTTCGTTCAGAACCGACATGAACAGGGAATTCGAATCCCGCAAGTTCAGGAACAAGACCCAGGCCATTGTTCCGATGGAAACATTCTATATCAAAACCTGGAACTGGAGCAGGCTGTATGACCTGAAATGGGACCTGGCCAAATCACTGAAAGTGAGCCTTATTGCCAATGCCCAGGCATTTATCAATGAACCACCAGGGGTGATTGACCGCTCAAACCGTTCACAGGTCTGGGACCAGATTTTTTCGTTCGGAACAATGAACAATTACAACCAGGCATTCAGTGTAACCTGGGACCTGCCTTTATCAAAAATACCTATTATTGACTGGATATCTCTCACAGCAGGCTATCAGGGAAGCTACCGGTGGACCGGGAGCGCCCTTTCCATACAATCAACTTTCGGAAATACTGCTGAGAACAACAGTACGAAGATCCTGAATGGGAATTTTAATTTTGTGAATCTGTATAACAAGATCCCTTACCTTAAAAAGGTCAATACGGGGTCGCAGAAAAACCAGAAGAACGAAAGGGGCCCGGCCAAACTTTCTGAGAAAAACACAAAAACAGCCAGCGAAGATTCGCTGAAAGGCCAGAAGCCCAAAAAGGATATCGGAAAGAAAATACTTGACGGAACTTTGCGTGTACTCATGGCCGTGAGGACAGCCAAATTCACATACAGCCAGGCCAGTGGTATACAGCTCCCGGGTTTTTATCCCCGTCCTGAAGCATTGGGAAATAACTGGTCTCAAAATGCCCCCGGACTGGGATTCGTATTCGGCGATCAGAAGGATATCAGGCAGAGAGCAGGTGAACGTGGATGGATTACGAAGGATACCATGCTGAACACAGCTTATATCAATAAATTCACAGAAAATTTCACTGCAAGCGTATCAGTTGAACCATTCAAGGATTTCCGGATTGAGGTCAATGCTGTGAAAAATTATTCCACAACCAGGCAGGAATATTATAAATGGTCTCCCTCACTTGATGGGTTTTACCCGTTTTCGCCAACACAGATGGGAACTTTTACCATGTCGACAATCATGATCGCAACGGCCTTTGATAAACAGGATAAGTTCGGGGTTTCTCCTGCATTTGAAAAGCTTAAGCAGATCCGGAAACAGATAGCCGACAGGTATGCCGCACAGAACCCTAATTCCAAAGGGATCATTGATTCCACAGGATTCCCGGTGGGCTATGGCCCTGTTGACCAGGACGTTCTAACTACTGCATTCCTGGCGGCATATAAGGGCAGGGATCCCTCCAAGATCAAGCTGACCGCCTTCCCTGCCATTCCTTTGCCAAACTGGAGGCTTACCTATGACGGATTGGCTAAAATTCCGTGGATAAAGACATTCCTGAGGACCCTCACGATAACACATGCCTATATCTGTACCTATACTGTGAGCAACTTTGTCTCGAACATTAAGTATGGCGAAGCGGAAGGCTACCCGAATGTAATGGATGATGCCGGGAATTTCATTCCGGGCCGCCAGATAGGGGTGATGACCATTAACGAGCAATTCAGCCCGCTTATCCGAATTGACCTGGGTTTCATCAACAGCCTCCTTGCCAATTTTGAAATGCGGCGATCGCGCACCATGAGCTTCAGCTTTTCCAACAACCAGCTTACAGAAGTTGCATCCAGTGAATTCATCGTTGGCCTTGGATACAGGATCAAAGGCATAAAGCTTAATTTCTCAGGTGTTCTTGGTGGCGGCAAAAAAGCCAAGACCAAAAGCGATCTGAACCTCAAACTGGATTTCAGTATCCGGAAGAATCGCACAACGCTTCGCAGGGTTGACCAGGATATCAACCAGATCTCAATCGGCCAGCAGGTCATGAATATCAACTTTACTGCCGATTATAACTTAAGCCAGAAGTTTAACATCCAGTTCTATTTCAAGAAGGACATCAACACTCCATATGTCTCAAACCAGTACCGGACGTCGAACACCCAGGGCGGATTGTCGCTGAGGTTCTCGCTGTCGCAATAATTTATTGTACCAAAGATATTGGATGGAAGAAAAATTGTAATTTTGAAAAAACTTAAAATCTGAATACTATGAACGTTCCTGCTAATTTAAAGTACACAAAGGACCATGAATGGCTGAAAATTGATGGAGAACATGCTTACGTCGGAATTACCGATTTTGCCCAGCATGAACTTGGAGATATTGTTTTTATCGAAGTTGAAACCGTTGGTGAGATACTTGAAAAACATGAGGCATTTGGGACCATTGAAGCCGTGAAAACTGTATCGGATATGTTTATGCCGGTAGGCGGGGAAGTTCTTGAATTCAATGAGGCACTTACAACCACTCCCGAGATTATCAACAAAGACCCTTATATTGAGGGCTGGGTCGTAAAAATTAAAATCAACAATGATGCGGATGTAGCTGAATTGTTAAGCCCCGAACAGTATCAGGCCCAGATCCAGGGGTAAATACCATAATAGTTTCGTGACCACTTTTCTGAGAAATAACCGATGGAGTATCCTCTGGGGTTTATTCATCCTTATCCTTACTCTTATGCCCGGAGATGCAATCCCCAGGGTTCCTGTATGGATTGACAGGTTGCATCCCGACAAGCTTATCCACTTGTTTATTTTCGCTGTTTTTGTTTTCCTGTTGATTGGCGGTTTCGACAGGTCCGGAAATCCCGGTTTCGTCAGAAATTATGCCGTATTCTGGGCTGTGGCTATCAGTTTATTTATTGGTGGTGCAACAGAGCTGCTTCAGGGCTGGGTAATTCCAATGAGAACAGCCGACTGGAAGGATTTTTTTGCAGATGCTGCTGGAACCCTGGGCGTTGTGATAGCCTTATGGGCACATCGGTTCCTGTTGAGCGAAGATTGATGGTCGTGATTACATTCGTAATCTTATACCCAAGGCGACTTTTGCGATATAATTCGCTCTAAATAACATCATGTATCTCACCGCGTTCCTCTAAATCTCCTTTTCATGAAAATGCTCCCAAACGCCCTTTCCCTTCGCTTTTCCTATTACTTCCTGTAAATCAACCAGGGACGCTGCACGGATGTTTTTCACCGATTTGAATTTCCAGAGCAGTTTCTGGTTCAGGGTATAGCCGATGCCTTCGATCTCCATAAGCTGGGGCGCCAATGTTGCTTTCTCCCTGCGGCGGCGGTGGTGGGTAATGCCAAAACGGTGGGCCTCATCACGAAGTTGCTGAATCACCCTCAGGGTCTCAGATTTTTTATCGAGGTACATGGGGAGGGGATCATTAGGGTAATAGATCTCCTCCAGCTTCTTGGCAATGCCTATAATGGTGATCTTCCCTTTGAGGCCAAGCTTTTCAAGACTTTCCAGGGCCGAACTCAGCTGTCCCTTCCCTCCGTCAACAACGATAAGCTGGGGCAATGGTTTTTCTTCTTCCAACTGCCGTTTGTAACGCCTGTAGATGATCTCTTCCATAGATGCGAAATCATCGGGCCCTTCCACAGTTTTAATATTAAAATGCCTGTATTCATTTTTATCGGGCCTGGCATTTTTAAAGCAAACCATGGCAGCCACGGGAAAACTTCCCTGTATGTTTGAATTATCGAAACACTCAATATGGACAGGAGGTTCTGGCATCCTGAGGTCTTTCATCATCGTATCCAATATCCTTTTGCTTTTATGCTCGGGATCGACCAAGTCCTTCTGCTTTTCCTTTTCAAGCTGGTAGTATTTCACATTCCTTTCCGACAGATCCAGCAGCTTACGTTTGTCGCCGATCTTCGGGATCACATAGGTAACCCCCGGCATCTCAAACTCGGGCATAAATGGCAGAATGATCTCCGGCGAATTGCTTTCAAACCTCTGTCGTATATCTGTAATTGCTATGGACAGCAGTTCTTCCGGCGTTTCGTCCAGTTTCTTCTGCAGTTCAATGGTGTGAACCTGGATTATCGCACCGTTCATGACTTTCAGATAATTGACGTAGGCAGTAAGCCCGTCGGCAATAATTGAAAACACATCCACATCATTGATGGACGGGTTGACAACCGTGGATTTGCTTTGGTATTTATCAAGCAGTTCAAGCTTTTCCTTAACGATATGCGCTTTTTCGAACTCAAGGTCAGAGGCGTATTTCATCATCAGTTCCCGCAGCTGGCGGGCGACAGAAGAAATATTACCCTTGATGATATCCTTGATAGCCGCAATGCTTTGGTCGTAATCTGCGGCGCTCTGCCAGTTCTCGCAGGGGCCCTTGCAATTGCCAATATGAAATTCGAGACATACTTTGAACTTTCCGCCTGCTATATTCTTTTCAGTCAGCTTCAGGTTGCAGTTGCGTATCGGATACAGCTGGCGTGTAAGGTCAAGCAGGGTATGCATCAGCCTTACGTTCGCATAAGGCCCGAAATACTGGGATCCGTCACGGATAACGGTTCTTGTGCTGAAAACCCTTGGGAATGGTTCGTTTTTAATGCAAATCCAGGGAAAGGTCTTGTCGTCCTTCAGGCTTACATTATAATGAGGACGGTATTTCTTGATGAGATTATTTTCGAGTAGAAGGGCGTCCTGTTCGGTGGCGACCACGATATATTTTATGTCGGCGATCTTTCTCACCAGCATCTGCACCTTTCCACTGATGGAGTTGATCTTGACGAAGTAAGAGCAGACCCGTTTCTT
>JAPLDK010000062.1 GCA_026391775.1 Bacteroidota bacterium | reverse complement strand
TTGCAAAAGTAAGAATTTTCCGTAAATTTGATACACCAACAAAGCACTCAAAACCGCTATGTCATTTAACCTGAACGAACTCATTTTCTTTTCATCCTTCATTGTCTTTATTTTATTGATGCTGCTGATCGATCTCGGGGTCTTTCACAAGCACTCACATACCCTGAGGTTCAAAGAGTCACTTTCATGGACCCTTGTATGGGTAACAATTTCCCTGGTTTTTTATATCCTGATACGCTTTCACGGTAACTGGATCCACGGGGCCGATTCATTGGCTGCCATCCAGGATCGCATAACCAGGTTCCATCATCCGATAAGCATAACAGGCCTCGGCCTGGAAGATGCCATCAGCCGGTATAATAAAAACCTTTCCCTGGAATATCTTACAGGTTACCTTATTGAATATTCCCTTTCGGTGGATAACGTTTTCGTGATTGTACTGATATTCATATCCTTTAAGATCAAGCCCAGATATTATAAGCGGGTATTGTTCTGGGGCATTTTAGGCGCCATTATCATGAGGTTCCTTTTCATTTTCGTTTCCTCTGTGCTGATCCAGAGATTTGCCTGGTTCCTTTATGTTTTTGGTGCAATGCTTGTCGTTATCGGGCTGAAGATGGGATGGGAATTTGTATCCGGCAAAAAGCAAGAGGAGATTGATACTGAACATCACCCCGTTATGAGCTTTATGTCGAAATATTTCCGCGTAACAAAAGATGATCATGAACAGAAATTCTGGATTAACCGGGGCGGTAAAATCTATTTCACTCCATTGTTTATTGTATTACTGATCATCGAATTTTCGGATGTACTTTTTGCCGTGGATTCAGTGCCTGCCGTCTTCTCGGTGACCCTCGATCCATACATTGTCTTTTTCTCAAACATCTTCGCAATCCTTGGACTGCGCTCCATGTTCTTCCTGGTCATGGATGTGATGAACCGCTTTCATTATCTCAAACTCGGCCTCGCAGTACTTCTAAGCTTTGTCGGGGTAAAAATGCTTCTCACACATTTTTACAAACTCAGCACAAATCATTCCCTTATCATCATTGCATCCATCCTTGCCTTTAGTGTAATTGCGTCATTGATGCGTCCCCTTGTCCAAAAAAAATCCATATGAAAGAAACAACCGGCAGAATCAAGAAGTTCTCTTTATCTCCAAAAAGAAGCCTTGGTGCAAGGCTTCTTATGTGGTTTTTCGCAGTCTCGGTTTTGCCTCTGCTTATCATCATCGCTGTGGGACTGCCTTTTACAAATAAAACAGCCCAGGAAGCGGCTAAGAAGACGCTTACCTTTTCGTTCAACCAGAAGTATGATCAGCTGAATAATTATTATCAAGAGCTGATCCGGCATACGATAGTTCAGTCCAGGCTGGATTTTGCCTTGCCTGTAATCAGGCAGATCAATACCGAAAACGGAAAATCAGATCAGCCATTCTCCGGTTTTATCCAAACAAACGAGTACAGGAAAATTATTAGCCCCTTTGAAACTACATTCGGTAAAATAGCAAAGGAGGGAGAAATTTATGATGTTTTCCTGATTGGTACGGATGGCAGGATAGTTTATACTTTGAAAAAAGGGAAGGAACTTGGTAAAAATATCAATGAGAATGATCTTAAGAATTCAATTTTGGGGCTTGTCTTTCAGGAAGTCAAGGCAGATAAGGATATACGGCTTTCGGATATTGGTATTTATGAAACAAACAAGCCGCCCTGCTTTTTTCTGATCAACCCTTTGCTGGACGGCAATTCTGTTCAGGGATACCTGGCGTTGAGGGTTTCCACGAAAAGCCTGAATAGTATCCTTTTCTCTGAAAACAAACTGGGATCAACTGCTGTGGCTTATCTTGCGGACCAGAGCATGAAAATTCTTTCCACCAGCGACCCTGATGATCCGAAATATACTTTGTTCAAACACATCGCAAATACCGAGGCGGAGAAGCAGTTTGCCCTGATGAGATCAGGTAAAGCGGGAAATAATGATAACGGGTATCCTGTTGTGGCATACAAAGATGCCTATAAAACAGCTGTTTTAGGGACCAGCATACCACTCACCGGACTCATGAAATTCGGACAGAATTATGTGTTTGTTCAGGAGATGGGCGCCGATGAGGCAAAAGGAGCTTCAATGCAGATTATCATTGTGATGCTCAGCCTGACCATCGTTATCCTTGTTTTTGTGATCGTTTCCTCACTGCTCCTTACCAGGCGTATCGTAAAGCCCATCAATGAGTTATCGGTCTGGGCAGGTTCTATTGCCGAGGGAGACCTGGAATACATGGATATCAAAGCCGGCGAGGATGAGATAGGCCAAGTGAACTCAGGCTTCCGCCGTGTTGTGGATTCTTTCCGTGAGATTTCAGATGTGGCAGCTTACATGGCTGTTGGGGATTTTGAGAATAAAGTAGCGGAACGCGGTCCGAATGACAAACTTGGTAAATCGGTCAACGAGATGCTTGAAAGTTTCAAAGCGGTCATTGGCCAGGCAACCCGGATATCCGAGGGAGATTTTACCGGTGAGATCCAGCCGAGAAGCGATAAAGACAGTCTCGGGAAAGCCCTGCAGCTGATGACCAGAACCCTGCTTGAGAATTCGACTGTCATGGGGCAGCAGGACTGGCTTAAATCGGGCATGGCGGAATTGAGCATGAAACTCAGCGGCGATAAATCGATACATGATGTCACCCATGAACTTATAAAATTTCTTGTTGGATATCTTGACGCTCAGCTTGGTTTGTTTTACCTCTCGGATGAACAGGATGAGCTGATCCTTACAGCTACCTATGCATTCCATGACCGCAAGGGCAATTTCAGCCGGCTTAAGCTTGGCGAAGGCCTGGTAGGACAAGCGGCCCTGGAAAAAGAGATCATACTTTTCAGGGATGTACAGGAAAACGCAGCCAGCCTGAATTATGGTGTGGATGAGAAAATCCCTTCAAATTTCATCATTGCTCCCCTGGTCTTTGAAGACAGGCTTATCGGGGTAGTTCAGATCGGCAAACTGGAATCATATACTTCCCTGCAGAGAAAATTCATTGAGCAGGTCCTTGAGCCCGTGGCGATCTCCCTGAATACTTCGACTGCCAGGGTGAAGGTGAAACAACTCCTGGAACAGACCCAGCAGCAGGCCGAACGCCTGCAGGTACAACAGGAGGAACTCCGCCAGACCAATGAAGAGCTGGAAGAACAGACCAAGGCACTCCGGAGTTCCGAAGAAGCTTTGCAGGCCCAACAGGAAGAATTGCGCGTGATCAACGAAGAGCTTCAGGAACGCACAAAAACCCTGGAACAGCAGAGGGATGACATCCGCATTAAAAATACAGAACTTACAAAAGCCAGGAACGAGATAGAAGATAAGGCCAAAGACCTTGAATTTGCCAGCAAATACAAATCGGAGTTCCTGGCGAATATGTCGCATGAACTTCGTACCCCGCTCAACAGCATCATCGTCCTCTCCCAGCTGTTATCGGAGAACAAAAAGCAAAACCTCACGGCTAAGCAGATCGAATATGCCAGCACCATCAACAGTTCGGGCAGCGACCTTTTGGACCTTATCAATGAGATCCTTGACCTGAGCAAGATAGAAGCCGGCCGCATCGAACTTCATCCTGAGACTGTTGAACTCACCGAAATGCTCAACCAGATGGATCTCTTCTTCAAACCTATGATTGAGAAAAAAGGCCTCGGCTTCAATTTGCATATCGATGAACAGGTACCGGCCAGGATCTTTGTGGATAACCAGAGGTTGCAGCAGATTTTAAAGAACCTGCTTTCCAATGCGGTAAAGTTTACCGAGAAGGGTACAATCAAACTGGAGGTACGCAGGCCCTCCCATCTGAATGAACTCAGCGGTACATCCCTGAAACCTGAATCTTCTATCCTGTTTACCGTGACGGATACAGGTATAGGTATCCCCAGGGACAAGCTCAATATCATATTCGAAGCCTTCCAGCAGGCCGACGGGACTACCAGCAGGCGGTTCGGCGGAACAGGGCTGGGGCTGACTATTTCCCGTTCATTTGCCCAGGTCATGGGAGGGGATATCCGCCTGCTTAGCGAAGAGGGGAAAGGCTCTGTATTCATCCTCCTTCTTCCTGAGAAATTTGAGGATGACCATAGAAAACCTGAAGTTCCAAAGCCAGCTCAAAAGCCGGCAGTTATGGCTGCTGCAGAGCCAAAACCCCACCTGGCAAGAGCAATGGCCAATGAGAACCCCGGGAATGACCACAGGGAAAATATACAGAAAGGGGATAAAGTATTGCTGATCATTGAAGATGATCCGGCCTTTGCAAAAATCCTTTTCGACCTTGCAGAAGAAAAAGGGTATAAATGCCTGCTTGCCAGGGACGGGGAGAGCGGTTTGTACCTGGCCGACCTGCATGTACCCAGCGCCATCGTTCTGGATATCGGCCTGCCGGGCATCGACGGCTGGGAGGTTATGGAAAGGCTTCACCAGGATGCTAAAACAAGGCATATCCCTGTCCACTTTATTTCGGCCATGGATAAATCGAGGGAAGCTTTACAGATGGGAGCTATCGGTTATCTTACAAAACCGGTCAGTATTGATAAGCTCCGGGATGCCTTCGGGCGAATAGAAGACGTCATCTCCAAACCCATGAAAAAATTGCTGGTTGTTGATGATGACCTTATCATACAAAAGAGCATTATCAGTCTCATCGGCAACGGCGATGTAACAACTACGGCGGTGGCAGGAGGAGCTGAGGCCTATAAATTGCTTGAACAGGAGAATTTCGATTGCCTGATCCTTGACCTGGGGCTTAAGGATATGAGCGGATTTGATCTTATCGAAAAAATACGCGCCAACAACAGGCTTACAGGCTTGCCTATCATCATATATACAGGGAGTGAGCTTACAAAGGAAGAGGAAGAGAGGCTTCAGAAATATGCCGACAGCATCATCATCAAAGGCATACGTTCGCCCGAACGCCTCCTTGCCGAGACATCACTGTTCCTGCACAGGGTAGAAGCTAATCTGCCCAAGGAAAAGCAGGACATGATCAGGATGCTGTATAACCAGGAAGATGTTTTTCATGACCGTATGGTTTTAGTGGTGGATGACGATTCCCGGAATGTGTTTGCGATTACCAGTGTGCTTGAAGAACGCGGGCTGAATGTCATTTCGGCGGGGAACGGGCGCGAAGGGATTGAAAAGCTGAAAGCCCATCCGGATGTAAACCTTGTGCTGATGGATATTATGATGCCGGAGATGGACGGGTACGAAGCCATTGGTCTTATCAGGAAAATGCAGCAGTATAGAAACCTTCCCATCATCGCGCTAACCGCTAAAGCGATGAAGGAGGACAGGGACCATTGTATTGAAGCAGGGGCCAACGATTATCTGGCCAAGCCGGTTGACAGTCAAAAGCTGTTATCTTTGTTAAGAGTTTGGCTGTATAAATAAGCTAATGAAGAAGTCACAGGAAGAACAGCTTGAAAACCAGGATATTGAGATCAGGTTACTGATCCAGGCGATCTTTGATAAATACGGCTATGACTTCCGCAATTACTCACAGGCTCATATCAAGCGCAGGATGCTGAACCGTTTCCATCTTTCGGGCATGAGTTCCATTTCCCAGATGATACACGAGGCCTTGTGCAACCATAAATTTGTAGACCAATTGCTGATGGACCTTTCCATCAATGTGACGGAGATGTTCAGGGATCCCGCTTTTTACAAAGCGATACGTGAACATGTAATTCCGCTTCTGAAAACGTATCCCTTTATCAAGATATGGCATGCTGGCTGTTCAAGCGGTGAGGAAGTGTATTCCATGGCTATTTTGCTGAAGGAAGAAGGTTTGTATAACAGGACTCAGATCTATGCCACCGATTTTAACCCCGTCATCATCAAACAGGCCAAAGAAGGAATTTACCCGATAAGCAGGATGAAGGACTTCACATTGAACTACCAGAGGTCGGGGGGCAAAGCTTCGTTCTCGGATTACTATACCGCAAATTATGAATCGGCCAAACTTCTGGATTCCTTTAAGAAGAACATTGTATTTGCCACACATAACCTGGTTACCGATTCGGTGTTTGCCGAAGTCCATATGGTTGTTTGCAGGAATGTACTGATTTATTTCGACCGCAAACTTCAGGATAAGGTGATCAGCCTCTTTGCGGATTCCCTTACAGGAGGAGGCGTTCTTTGTCTCGGATCAAAAGAAAATCTGCAGTTTTCTGGATATTACGATAACTTTGACGGCCTGGTGACCGGTGAGAGGGTCTATATTAAAAAGTACAAAGTATGACGCCTGCAAGGAAATATAAGGCGATTGTTGTTGGATCTTCAGCGGGTGGTCTGAATGCCCTTAAAACCCTGTTGCGTAATCTTGACAGGGAGTTTAAAATTCCTGTGATAATTGTCCAGCATATAAGCCCTGATTCGGAGAATTACCTGATTCACATCCTCAACGACCTGAAGCGTTTAAAGGTGAAGGAAGCCGATGAGAAGGAACATCCCCAACCAGGCTATGCATATGTAGCCCCTCCCAATTATCATCTCCTGGTTGAACCCGACCAGACATTCACCCTGACTGTGGATGAACGGGTGAATTATGCACGGCCATCCATCGATGTTTTATTTGAGACTGCTGCCGAAGCTTTCCGTGAACACCTCATCGGTATCATTCTTACAGGTGCCAATAATGATGGCAGCCTTGGTCTGAAAAGGATAAAGGAAATGGGAGGAATGGCCATTGTGCAGGACCCGGATACTGCCGAAGTGGACTCCATGCCTAAAGCCGCTATCCAGGCCTGTGCGGTTGATCATGTTTTGCCCCTTGAGGAGATCGCCGCATTTCTGAATAATTTATAGTTTGTTTGACTTAACCGTTATGCCTATGAGCCTCAAACCAAAAATTCTTATCGTCGATGACAATGTAAGCAACATCATTGTCATTGAAGAATTACTTTCCGACCTGGATGTAGATCTGGTACGGGCCAAATCAGGGCTGGAGGCAATTGAAAAGACCAAACAGCTTGAATTTGCGCTCATCCTTATGGATGTGCAGATGCCGGGAATGGATGGTTTTGAAACCGTGGAGATCATCCGCCAGGATATAAAAAACTTTTTATTACCGATAATATACATCACAGCCATCTATAATGAGAATTATTACAGGACAAAAGGTATAAAGACAGGTGCTGTTGATTTTATTGCCAAGCCTATCATTCCGGACCTTTTTATCGGGAAAGTCACGCTGTTTGTTAATCTTTACAAACAAAGGATAACACTTGAGCAGGAGGTGCTGAAGAGGATACAGGCCGAGGAGGAGATGAAACTGGCCCGTGACCAGGCCAGGGAAGCCGCCCAGGCAAAGCAGCTTTTCCTTTCGACCATGAGCCACGAAATCCGCACCCCTCTTAATGCAATTGTGAATACGGCAAAATTGCTGAAAGAAGAAAACCCAAGAGAAGACCAGCTTGAAGATATTGAGATCCTTGAATTCTCGGCCGAAAACCTGCTGCATCTGATCAACGATATTCTGGACTTCTCAAAAATTGATGCCGGTAAGATTGAGTTCGAGGCGATTGAATTTGAGATGAGGAAACTGATGAACGGGATCCACCAGAGTTTTGACTACCAGGCAACCCAGAAGGAAATTGCACTTGAATTTAAAGTCACCCAGGATGTTCCCGATGTTATTATTGGCGATTCCGCCCGGCTCTCCCAGATCCTTATTAACCTGGTTGGCAATGCCATCAAATTCACCGAAAAAGGAAAGGTCGTTGTTGAAGCTACCCTGCTTGGAAGCAGGGATAAAACAGTTGATCTCGTAATCAGAGTTTCCGATTCGGGGATAGGTATTCCTGATGATAAGCTGCAGTTCGTGTTCGAAAGTTTCACCCAGGCATCTTCATCCACAACCCGCAAATACGGTGGCACAGGGCTTGGGCTTGCGATAACCAAGAAACTGGTTGAAATGCAGGGAGGGTCTATCGAAGTAAAAAGCAAAGTGGGGGAGGGAAGTATCTTCGCTGTGACCATGCCGTTTATCCGCAGCGAGAAGGACCACCTGGAAGAGGATATGCTGATGAAAGCAAGTTTCCAGAGCCTGGCCGGATTAAGGGTCATGGTTGTTGAGGACAATCTCGTAAACCAGAAGATCGTTTCAAAATTTTTAATGAAGTGGGATGTGAATGTGGATGTGGCTGAGAACGGAAAGATAGCGGTTGAAAAGGCAAGGCATAACCGTTATGATCTGATCCTTATGGACCTTCACATGCCTGAAATGAACGGCTACGATGCCACTTTGGAGATCCGGAAAATGGAAGATAATCCGAACAAGGACCTTCCGATCATTGCTTTGACAGCATCTGCATTTATCGAAGACCGTGAAAGGATTTATACTTATGGTATGAGCGGATATATCATTAAACCGTTCAATCCCTCGGAATTATACTGGAAGATAGCGCCGTTTGTAAGAAAGATCTAATACGTGATCCTTGACTCGTTACTCGTGATCCAGTTCACGGATCACGGATCACGGTTTGTGTTTTTCCAGCAACATCGACGCTGCTGTATACGGGCTTAAATTCCCTGCCAGCACCTCTTTCTCATAATGCGCCAATGACTGGGCAATATCCTTGCGACCGTAGTAATCCCGTTTCAGCGCCTGGTCAATAGTTTCGGTGAGCACCTGTCGGAACTGCTGCTTTCTCTGCTGCTCGAAAAATCCGTTTGATTTAGTCGTTTCGGTAAAGTTCCCGATGTAAGTCCACACGGTTTCAATGCCCATTCTTGATTGAGCTGAGCAAAGGTCTACTACTGGATTCCATCCGCTTTCCGCCGGAGGAAAAAGGTGGAGTGCATTTTTGTATTCAATTCTTGCGGCTTTTGCTTTGTTTACATTATCCCCGTCGGCTTTGTTAATGAAAATGGCATCAGCCATTTCCATGATACCCCGTTTGATTCCCTGAAGTTCGTCTCCTGCTCCGGCAAGCATAAGCAGGAGGAAAAAGTCAACCATGGACCTTACGGTGGTTTCCGACTGGCCGACTCCTACAGTTTCCACCAGTATCACATCGAAACCTGCGGCTTCGCAAAGTATGATGGTCTCCCTTGTTTTCCGGGCGACACCACCAAGCGAACCTGCCGAAGGAGAGGGTCTTATATAGGCTAGCGGGTTCACTGCCAGCTCCTCCATCCTGGTTTTATCGCCGAGAATACTGCCTTTTGAACGGGTGCTGCTCGGGTCGATGGCAAGAACCGCGACCTTATGGCCCTGGGTGGTGAGGTACATACCAAGGGCTTCGATGAATGTGCTTTTACCCACTCCCGGAACCCCTGTGATGCCGATTCGTATTGATTTTCCGGAGAAGGGCAGGCAGGAATTGATTATTTCCTGTGCTTTATGCTGATGGGAGTGAAGCGAGCTCTCGATCAGGGTGATCGCTTTGCTGAGGATAGTCCGGTTGCCTGATCTGATGTCATGAACAAATTCATTGGTACTTAATGCCTGGGGCCGTTTTGATTTAAGTTTTTTAACAGCATCAGCATTGATCTGGCCCGGTTGTTCAATCCCGTCCATCACATTTAAAGCCGATTTAAAATCCTGCTTTTTATTCATGAGCTTTCCTTCGCTTATCCTTCGGTTATCCTTCGCTTAATGTATACTCTTCATCACGCACGAATTGATTATCACGCGATGCCAATAAGCATATCACGACACTCCATCATGTCATGCGATGCCCGCACCAATTTTCTATTCAATTGTGTGTTCGCGATTGCTTCGCAATTCCTCACGTCCTTGTGTGCGACCTTCAAAAATACGAAAAACCTCCGATTCGAAATATTTCGCCCAATCCTTTTATCATTCATGGGAAAATTTCTATCTTTGCACCCCCAAACCTCTCCGTAGCTCAGTTGGTAGAGCAATTGACTCTTAATCAATGGGTCCCAGGTTCGAATCCTGGCGGGGAGACTCCATTTAAGACATAACCCACTGTAAATCATTGTGATAACAGTGGGTTTGTTGTAAATTGTCTCGAAATTGTCTCTGAAAACACTTAAAAGTACTCCATTTCATTCAGTTGAATCAGAACTGGGAGAAGTGGACAAGCCGATGGAGTTGACCATCCCTGGCCGATTGTAATGGAACAGTTCAATTGTTTTATTATCAAACTTATAAGGTGTTCAGTTTAAATCGGCACAATGTAGTCAGATGCTCCAACTTGTTCAGTAACCCAAGCCGTTGCTTAATCTTCGAATAATATGGACGTTGAAACATACTTGTTTTTTAAAAGATAATAAATTACTCAATCAATTGAGATAAATAACTCAATATCAATACTCCGGTAAAAAATTAAGCAGCTAACCGCCCTATGCTCAAGCATTCGTCATATAGCTGACGGATTTTTTCGCAACTCAGGTCGAAAGCTAACTTTGAAAAAATTAAATCTGTGATATACTGGTTGAAATACAACGTTTTAATGTCTAACATGGAAAAACTCTCTCTTTCTTCCTTAGGAATGGGAAGATAATGAATGGCTTTAGCCAACGATACTGTAGTAAGCGATGCATTTACATGAAAGTTTATTTTCTGTGCACTTCTGGCCTGGCAATGTTCAAGCCCGGCAAAGTTCTTGGCATCACGAAAAAGGAATTCAATCTGGAACCTTTGTTTGTAATAGAGATAGATCTTCCCAGGATCCAGAGTAAGATCAGTTGAAAAGAGGATAGCATGATTATCGGCATACCCATCGGCTCCATAATGTTCAATATATACGATACGTACTATGCGCTTTAGGCTAATGCTGTATGCCGGGCCGGAAAACACGTGGGTGTCTTCATCAATGGCAAAACAAAAACGAATCCTGCGACGATCAATAAATCGGGTGTTGACTTTCCCTTCATATAACTTTGGACGGCCTTTGCCTTCGTGTTTAGGACCGTTGTACAGGTACCTTAGGTTTGCATCGGGTCTGAACTTGTTTATAACGTCGAGGTTCGAATTATCAGTAATGCCATTGACAAAGTTGGCCTTGGCAAAGTACCCGTCAAAAACTCCGACTTTGATACCCAATGACTCAACTTCAGCGCAACGCCTTAAAACAACGTTCAGATGGTGAAAAACAGAACTCTCTTCCCGGTCCTGCCCTTTGGGGGTCACAGGCGTTTGAACCGCCTCCATGGAGAATCCTGTGCCGTTTTCGATATCAATAATAGCCATGCAGCCGATTTCGATCCCACGCTTCACTCTTTGAGCCGTTCCGCTCTAAAAATTGCCCACATCCGGGGTTTTCTTCCCGCTCTTTGGAAGAAAGGAAGGGTCATATGCCAGGATCAACTCTTTGGAACAATTAGAACGTACAATCTCTACATTGAATCCAGCCCA
>JAPLDK010000065.1 GCA_026391775.1 Bacteroidota bacterium | reverse complement strand
CTGGGACTGAGGTTCTGGGGTATGTCGACAATGATCCTCAGATAAAGATCACCAAATTCATTTTTCTTCCTGTAAACAGGCATTCCGAGGCCTTTCATTCGCAACACTTTTCCATTCTGGGTTTCCCGGGGAATTTTCATAGTAAAGCTGCCCTTCGGTGCCTGTACAGAAACTTCTCCACCGAGAACTGCCTGGTAAATTGAAATATGCTGGTCGAAATAGAGGTCTTTACCCTTTACCTCGAAAGTGGGATCAGGCAACATACTTACATGCAGGTAAATGTCGCCGGGTTCACCTCCTCTCCGTCCTGTGGCTCCTTTCCCTTTAACCCGCAAAACCTGTCCATTGTCAACCCCCTGTGGAATGTTAACGTTAATTTTTTCCCCGTCGATTGTGATCATGCGGGTAGAACCCTTGTAGGATTCTTCAAGTGTCACTTCCAACGTCGCTTCATAATCCTGGCCTTTAACAGGCCGCCCCCCCGACCGTCCCCTTCCCTGGCCACCTGAAGCACCGCCGAAATCCTGGCCATAAGCTCCTCCGAAAAACGAATTGAAGAAATCCGAAAAATCTGATCCTCCAAAATCTTCAGCACTGTATGTACGTGAATAGTTTTTCCCTCCTCCCTGTCTTGCCCACTGGCTGAAATCGGCTCCGCCACCGGATGTTTGTTCATATTGTTTCCAGTTCGACCCAAGGGTATCATATTTTTTTCTTTTCTCAGGATCTTTCAGGACTTCGTATGCTTCTCCCATCTCCTTGAATTTCTCTTCGGCTTGCTTGTTGCCGGGATTTTTATCGGGATGGTATTTCACCGCCAGCTTGCGGTATGCTTTTTTAATCTCATCCCCAGTAGCGGTTTTTGAAATACCCAACAGTCTGTAATAATCCTTGAAATCCATTATATGAAGTTTAATCGGATGTCAGTTTAACCGGGATCAGCACCATCATAAATCCTTTATGGGCAAGGCGGTTCTGTAAGGTTAGCTGAGTCTGGTTATGAAGCATCCGGGTAAGGGAAGAGGGGCGGGCAAAGATCGCATTGCCTACAAAGAAAATTACCCTGTGGTATTTGTGGACTACTTTCTTGGAAAGTTCCTTCACTTCATCGGCAACGTCGGTGCCTATTGCATAATAGCTGTCGGCAAAGCATCCGTAGGCATGGGCAAGTTCTTCATATTTTTTAAGATTGAACTTGACATTTTCTTCCAGGTTCTGAAGTTCTTCTTCCCCCTTGAACGTTCCTGTATCGACCATTCCGACGGAAATGAAAATAAAGTTTTTATAGTTCTCAAAGTCCTCACGTATTTTGAGGAATGTATTGATGCCAACACCATTGAAATCGTTAACACAGATACAGGCCGTGTGGGAATCCTGGTCAAGTTCAGGTAATGCCCTGCTGGCTTTTTCCCAGCTTAGCATCGCTCCTTCCACCTGGCGGAACATTTTATGATCAAGTCTGCTTAGCAGTTTTGCAGCGCGGTCGTAATGATTTCGAACTCTTACAACGAAGAAAATAAGGCTGGATGTAATAAGTATAGTGAGCCAGCCTCCTTCGGTGAATTTTACAAAAAGAACTGTACAAAGGATACTGACGGTAAGTATTAAACCCAAACCATTGATGAGCAGTTTCGGGACCCAGTTACCTTCTTTTTTCTTCACCTGCCACCAGTGGCGGACCATCCCGGCCTGAGAGAGAGTAAATGTTATAAATACGTTGATACTATATAAAACTATAAGAGTAGTCACTTTACCACCGGTTACAAGCAGTACAAACGAAGCTGCCACCGCCATAAGGACAAGACCGTTTTGGGTTACCAGCCGGTCGGAAAGAACCGAGAAACGCCTTGGGAACCAACTATCCTGTGCCATATTCGAGATAACCCGGGGGCCATCCAGAAAACCTGTCTGGGCTCCCACAAACAACAATGCAGCTTCGGAAAGTAATGTGGTGATCACAAAAGTTTGTCCGATCCATTTGTTCCAGCCGGCCGTCATGGCTTCGAGCAGGTTGGCGTTCATGGTCTTGCCCGGGATATGTTTGAGGTGAAACAAGGAATAGGCAGCAAGTAATCCGAGTACCGTGATCCCCAGGGAAAAAGCCATTAGTCGCATGGTTGCAATCCCGGTCCTGACCCTGGGTTCTTTTAGGATAACCATGGAATTTGAAACAGCTTCTATCCCGGTATAGGTACCGGCGCCCATACTATAAGCCCTTGCAAGGATCAGCAGTACCGCGAAAGTCCCCAAACTGTTGCTTGCCTGCTTGAATTCCCTCGTGGCATCTGGCACCATGTTGACAAATTCCCGGGTATGAAACACAATGGGGTAAACGATCGCGAAAGCATGGGTAAGGAGGAAGATAATAAATATTGGCATGAGTGACATTACCGACTCCTTTACACCCCTGAGGTTCAGAAGTAAAAGGATAAAAATAAGGCCCAGTGTAGTGTACAGTTTATAAATCTGGAAAGTGTCGGGGAAGTTGCTGAATATGGCATCCACACCGCTGGCGACACTTATGGAAATGGTTAGAACGTAGTCGACGATAAGCGAACAGCCAGAAACCATCCCGAGCTTAGGATTCAGAAGTTTTGTTGCAACTTTATAACCACCGCCACCCGATGGAAAAAGCTTGATGATCTGTGAGTAGCTGCTGCTGATGATTGCTATGGTAAGCACAACGGCCAGGGCGATGAAAATAGTCATTCCATGGTAATTCCCCAGAGCGCGGTAAGCTTCTTCGGGACCGTAGCAGGAAGATGACAACCCGTCGGAACCCAAACCTATCCAGGCCATGATGGCTACCAGCGTGACTTTCTCAAAGATGTTCTCATCCTTGAGATCCCGGGCATTGCCAACGAACACCTTTCTGATCCTCTCGGTTGTGCTGAGCCTTTCTCTTTGTTTCATCAGAAATGAAATTGACTGGCAAAAGTACTATGTTTATTCAAATCACAAATTCTTTTAAAATGGGCTAATATCCAAAAACCCGGCCTTCAATTTTATCAATCTTTATTTTCCAGACATTGACTTCCCGGATGGAGGGAGGATTGAATTTAAACTCTTTCTCACTGTATTGAGCCATAATGATGTTCAGGGCTGCAATTTTCTCTTCCTCTTCGATTAAAAACTCTGCCTGACCATTGACCAGGACCGAACGGTATTTCATGCTCCATGAGCAGGCCACATCCTCGTTCTGGTAATGCAACTTGTGATCGGTGCTGAAATTAATACAAACCGAGGGATTCTGCTTGAGAATGGTGATTTTTTTTCCATGCTGTGCTCCATGCATGTAGACAACCCCCTCGCAATATCCGAAATTCATCGGTATCACATATGGATTTCCTTCGTGATCAACCATGGCCAGATGGCACCACTTGGAGGCCTTAATAATTTCGAGCAATTCAGTTTCATTGCTTATCTCGCGGCGTCGCATCGTAGTTCTCTGGTTTATCGGAACAATGCTTTATATACTTCCTGAACTTTGCTTACAGGTACTATCTCGATTGCATACCGGCTTTTGTCAAGGGAGCGGCTATTGTATTTTGAAATAAAAATACGTTCAAAACCAAGTTTTTCAGCTTCGGATACCCTTTGTTCTATCCTGTTGATCGGGCGGATTTCACCGCTCAATCCAACCTCAGCTGTAAAACAGGTTTTCGTGTCTATCGGTTCATCCTGATTTGATGACAGGATAGCCGCGACAATCGCCAGGTCAATTGCGGGGTCATCAACATCAATCCCACCTGCGATATTCAGGAACACATCCTTATGGCCAAGCCTGAACCCGCTGCGTTTTTCAAGAACTGCAAGAAGCATGTTCAGGCGGCGGACATTAAACCCGGTTGTGGAGCGCTGGGGGGTTCCGTACACAGCCGAAGAAACAAGGGCCTGTGTCTCGATGAGCATAGGCCTCAAACCTTCAACCATTGCCGCAATGGCAATCCCGCTTACTTTTTCATCATGCTGGCTAAGCAGGATCTCTGAAGGGTTAGAAACCTCTCGCATGCCTGCATCATGCATCTCATAGATACCCAGTTCTGAAGTTGAACCGAAGCGGTTCTTTAAAGACCTGAGGATGCGGTAGCCATAGTTCCTGTCGCCTTCGAACTGAAGCACTGTGTCAACCATATGCTCAAGTATCTTAGGGCCTGCCAGGCTGCCGTCTTTAGTTATATGTCCGATTAGGAAAACAGGGATATGAGTGATTTTGGAGTATTTCTGCATTTCCCCGGCACATTCCTTGATCTGGCTGATGCTTCCTGCAGATGATTCAATGATATCGGTCTGAAGTGTCTGGATGGAATCAATGATGACCATGCCGGGATGAAGCTGTTCAAGATGCTGGAAAATAACCTGGGTATTGGTCTCGGTAAGGACGAAGCAGTTTTCGTTTTGTATGCCTAAACGTTCGGCCCGCATTCTGAGCTGCTGGTCGCTTTCCTCACCGCTGATATAAAGTACTCTCAGGTCCTTACATTTTAATGCCACCTGGAGCATCAGGGTAGACTTCCCGATTCCCGGTTCCCCTCCGATTAGTACAAGGGTACCCGGAACAAGGCCACCCCCAAGAACACGGTTAAGTTCCGCATCCTGTGTATTGATACGCTGTTCGTGTTCAAAAGTCACATCCGAGATTTTTCTCGGACCCGGTCTCTGATCGTTTGGCAGTGTAAAACCGGGGCGTTTTTCTTCCCTCTGGATTACTTCTTCAACGAGGGTGTTCCATTCCCCGCAGGCCGGGCATTTTCCCATCCATTTGCTCTGCTGAGCTCCGCAGCTTGTGCAGAAAAATGCAGTCTTGATTTTCGGCATAACAGAATCTTACAGGTGCACCTTATGCGCCTTTTCAATGGTATGCGTAGTGGAATATCCCCTGGTGAGCTCGATAGTGACCACCTCGCCACCCCTCGCTTTGACAATATCGCTTCCGACAATGTCTTTCCCGTCGTAATCCTTTCCTTTAACCAGAATATCAGGTTGTACAAATTTGATGAGATCGTATGGTGTGTCTTCCTCGAACATAACCACGGCATCAACGAAGACCAGGGAGGCAAGTGTAAAGGCGCGGGCATGGTGGCTGTTTACAGGGCGATGAGGACCCTTGATACGGTGTATGCTTTCATCGGAATTCATCCCGACAATCAGAATATTTCCAAGTGCCCTGGCTTTGCCTAAAAGCTCTATATGGCCCAGATGAAGAATGTCGAAACAACCATTGGTGAATACAATTTTCTTATCCTGAAATCTCCACATGGCCATTTGCCTCTGAAGGGTATCCCAGGTAAATATCTTGGATTTTACAACTTTAAGCTTTTCCATCTTCAGACCGTTTAATTGATAAAAGTAATAAAGAAATCCCACCAATAACAAGTATCATCAGTGTTTGGGCTGTCCATGCTATCCATCCAAGTGCGAGACCGGTTGGCTTGGCAATACCGTAAAGAAGAAGTGTTTCCTGTATGATGGCCGGGTATAAGCCTATCCCGCCAGGAGTTATCATGATACCGACACTGCCAAGTACCAGGGACGAAAGGCCGGCACCCGGGCTGAGGCCGGATGTTTCTGCAAAGCAGAAGAAAATGACATACAGCATAAAGAAGTACAGCACCCAGATAACAATCGAATAAAAAACAAAAAGACCAGGCTTTTTAACCTGGCTGAGGGATTTCAGTCCTTCCCAGAAACCTATGACAAGGTTTCTGAACTTCTGGTACGTTTTGGATGCCATCACTTTTTTACGGACAGCAAACCATAGTACAATCATAACAAACAACAGGCCGCCAAGAGAAAGGAAGATCATTCGTGAATAATGGAGCATGCCGAATTTAGCTACCAGTTTTGGATAGATGTTCTGGTCCAGGTAATCTTGTATTGTTCCAAGCTGGGTAAAAAACATCAGCAGAAACAGAAGGAGAAAAATGAGCATATCAATGGCACGTTCTGTCACAACGGTGCCCAGGGCTTTCTGAAATGGTACCTTCTCGTACTTCGACATGATACCGCAGCGGGTTACTTCTCCAAGCCGGGGGAAAGCCATATTGGCAAAATATCCAACCATCACTGCATAAAATGTGGTTGTAAATTTTGGCTTGAATCCCATGGGCTCGAAGAAAAGCACCCAACGGGCGGCACGAAGCACATGGCTGAAAATTCCCAGGATAATTGCAAGGACAACCCAGTAATAGTTGGCGGTCTTAAAGGAATGAAGGATCTGTGCCCTTTCTTCATCTGTAAGATTCTTCAGGGATAGCCAGATGATCAGCAATCCCAGACCGAGAAAAAAAGAGAATTTCAAAGCGGTAATTATCTTCTTCCCGATTGAGGAAGCTTCGTGCAGGGTACCTGTACCTGTCATGGATTATTTCTTTTTTCTTGAAGAAAGTTTATTCTTTCCTTCAGGAAACGCAATGGAGGGCTTGAATTTTTTTGCCTGATCAAAATCCATTGTAGCGTAAGACACAATAATTACCATGTCTCCCTTAAGGAATTTACGGGCAGCAGCACCGTTGAGGCAAATAACACCACTGCCTTTTTTCCCTTTAATAACGTATGTTTCAATACGCTCACCATTATTGATGTTCAGCACCTGAACTTTTTCAAATTCAATCAGGTTTGCCTCCTTCATCAATTTCTCATCAATGGTTATGCTCCCAACGTAATTAATGTTGGCATCCGTAACCATGGCGCGATGAATTTTGGATTTCAGTACTTCAATCTGCATCATGCCACAAAATTACGAAAAAAGTTCAACATTGTCTATCAGCCTTACATCCCCGAGGAAAACAGCAGTAAGAGCAACTACCTGGTTCCTGTGTCCCCAACTCTCAACCGGCATCAGTGTTTCCCGGTCGGCAATCTCGAAATACTCGACTCTGAACCTCGAATCCTCCTGAATTTTTTTTATTGCCCATTCCCTGAGTTCCCATACAGGAGTCTTAGTCCCTTTTTCCCTTACTTTACAGAGCACCTCAAAGATCCTGCGGGCAACTTGTCTTTCTCCGATAGTAAGCCGCAGATTTCTGGAACTCATAGCCAGACCGTCATCCTCCCTTACAGTTTCACAGGCAATGATGTTAACGGGCAGGCCAAGAGATTCTTTCATATGTTTAATGACCATCAGTTGCTGGTAGTCTTTTTTGCCAAAGTAGGCGTTATCCGGTCTGATAATATCAAAAAGTTTTTTAACAACGATCAATACTCCCTTGAAATGGCCCGGGCGAAACTTCCCTTCCATGACTTTATCCAGTAACCCGAACTCTAATTCGATGTTTTCATGCTTACCGTTCGGATACATTTCTTCAACGGAAGGGCAGAACAGCATATCGCAGCCGTTATTTCTGAGAAGGCGGGCATCCAGGGATAAATTTCTCGGGTATTTTGTGAGGTCATCCGGGTTATTGAATTGGATAGGATTGACAAATACACTGCATACCGTTATATCATTTTCGGCCTTAGACTGGCTGATCAGCCTGAGGTGACCTACATGCAATGCCCCCATAGTAGGGACGAAACCGATCTTCGGTTTTTTTTTTTGATATGATTTAAGCCATTGTTTAGCCTCTTTGGCTGTGCAGAACTCTTTCATCTTCAGGCTTTAGAGGTTTATGATTTTATTGCGGATGGCAAATTTCACCATTTCGACGGGGGATCTGATCCCCAGTTTTTTCATTATATGGTTCTTATGCGTCTCAACCGTGCGCACAGAAATAATCAGTTTCACCCCGATTTCCTTGTTGTTAAATCCCTCGGAATAAAGTTTCAGGATCTCGAGTTCCCTGGAAGACAGGTTATACATGGGTTTTTCTTCCTGATCTTCCTGCTCGACAGCAGTACGTATAAAACTCTTCAGAAGTATTTTTGAGATAGTTTCACCGAAAAACTCCTCCCCCCTGGAAATCGCGTAAATAGCTTTAACCAGTTCATCCCGGGAAGTGTTTTTAGGAAGGTAACCTTTTGCTCCCGAACGTATTGCACCTGTTACAAAATCTTCATGAGTATACATCGACAAAATGAGCACCCTTATCTGGGGATATTCCTGACGTAGCCGTTTCGTAATCTCAATACCTGAAATATCAGGGAGGGAGATATCCAGCACTATGATTTCCGGTTGTACGATCGTCAGTTTTTCAAACAGGCTTCTCCCTGTTGAAGCTTCCCCGATAATGGCAATATCGGGGATGGAAGCAAGCAGGGCTTTAAGCCCGTCACGTACCAGGTCATGATCCTCTACAAGAAATATCTTTATCGTCTCCATTACAGATACCTTGGAACTTTAATCTGTATCAGTGTCCCTTTTCCCGCGGCGGAATTAAGGTCGATCAGTCCACCAAGCAATTTAACCCTTTCCTGCATATTGTGAAGCCCGTGACCACCCTGGCTGCCTGAGTCATGGGGCCTGAATCCTTTGCCGTTATCCTGTATGCTGAGGTAGATGAAGTCATGATCGTTCAGCAGTTTAATATATGCCTGATCGGCATTCGAATGTTTTATAATATTGTTAAGGGCTTCCTGAACTATACGGTAAAGATACGTCTGTATCTTTTTATTCCACTCGTCGGTAATGACTTTATGTTCAAATTTGATTCTTACCGATGAGTGCCTGCCTGTATCCTCACATAAGTTGAAAAGGGCAATTACAAGCCCGAACTCCTCCAGCACAGGCGGCATAAGGTCGGTAGTGATCCTTCGGATCTCATCAACAATCTGGTCGAATTGTCTTTTGATGCCTTCAAGCTGGGGCTTGATCTCTTTTTCGGGGATATAGCTAAGGCTTTCAAGTTTCATCTTGATGGCCACCATTGACTGCCCTATGCCGTCATGCAGTTCGCGCGACAACCGCTGTCGTTCAAGTTCCTGCCCATCGATCACCGACAGGATGTGGGACATTCTGGACTTTTTGTTACTTTTGGGGGCGGCCATATGTTATGATAAGCATAGAGACCACAAAGGTAAAAAAATAGCATCTCATGAATTTGCGAAAATATTACGGCCTCCTGGCATTGATTTTGTCGGCGCTTCAGCTTTTTTCACAGGAAAAGACTGTCACATATTACCAGGATCGTGCTTCCTATCCTTCTGACCTGGTTGTTTCCCTGAAACATGTAAAAGCAGACATTCGTTTTCAACCGGCTGAAAATCTTGTGATTGGGGATGTTGATCTGACAATTGTTGCAAACCGGTATTCTACCGATTCCATCAGCGTGTACACCCCCGATTTCGTCATCAGTAAAGTAAGTTTGATGACTGCGGATGAAGGAGCTCACAGACTACCGGCAGGAAACACGGGCAAGATGATATCCGCCCTGATCCCAATAAAATGGAAGCTGATTGGTCCGAACCTGGTGATCAGGTCTGAGAAAGGTTCTTCATTTCTTATAAAAGGAGAGAAGTATATTATACGAATTTCCTATGAAACCAGGCCTTTGGCAGGCCCTATCTATTTCATCGGCTGGAGGCCGGAGGAAGAAGGCAAACGAAAGGTGATCTGGGCTCATCGTCCGCATAACTGGCTGCCCTATATTGAAGCCAGGGTTACTGCCGACATGTTCTTTACATTTGACGGCAGATACAAGATATTTTCCAATGGTGAACGCATAGAAGTCAAGTCAAATCCCGATGGGACAAAGACCTGGCATTATGCCATGCGAAAAGACCATCCGTATTTTTCCACCTCATTGGTAATCGGGGATTACGAGTATAAAACCTCGGTATCAAAGAGAGGAGTGCCGCTTGAATACTGGTATTACCCGGGACTGGCCGACAGGGTTCCGGTAACTTACAAATACACAGAAAGGATGTTCGGATTTTTCGAGCAGGAGATCGGTGTGAATTATCCTTATACACAGTATCGCGAGGCCCCTTTGACAGATTATATGTACGGGGGTATGGAGACGACCACTTCCACTGTTTTCGGGGATTATATGCTTATAGACCCCCATGCATGGTGGCAACGGAATTTTATTAACGTAAATGCTCATGAACTGGCCCATCAATGGTTTGGAGATGGAATTGCCCACCTGGTAAACAAGGACGTCTGGCTTACCGAAAGCTTCGGCACCTATTATGCAAAAATGTTCGAGCGTTCTGTTTATGGTGAAGAATATTACGAGAATCTCAGGAATGACGAGATGAGTTTGGCTTTCGAGGCTGCAAAGAAAAATGATTATCCTGTAGGCGGAAGTCAGGGAGGTGTCCAACGGATCTACCAGAAAGGCTCGCTGGTGCTGGATATGTTATGGGACGTGATGGGGGAAAAGGAATTCCATGACGCCGTTAAGCTTTACGCACAACGGTATATGTATAACTACGCCCAGACCTGTGATTTTATTCGATGTTTGTATGATGCAACGGGAAAATCGTACAACTGGTTTTTTGATGAGTGGATATTGAGGGGAGGGGAACCTCACTACAAAGTCAGTTACTCTTTGGCAGAGGATTCCCTTGGCGGAGCTTACACGGAGGTGGATGCAGAACAGATACAGGAAGTAAACGAATTAAAACCCTTATTCAGGATGCCGGTTGGGATCAGAGTTTATTACAGGAATGGTACAAGCGACAGTATAACGGCCTGGATTGAGGAGAAGGAGCAAAAGATAAATATTCCCAATCCCGGAAAAGCGGCAATTGATTTCGTTCTGTTTGACCCCGGGCGGAGGATACTGAAAAAGCTCAGCTTTGAGAGGTCGTACGAAGAACTTGCATCACAGCTGATGAAGGCACCTCTCATGATTGACAGGTATGATGCCCTGCAGGCTTTGCGCATTATGCCTGTGGCAAAGAAAAAGGATCTTCTGATCCTGGTATATGAAAAAAACCACTTTCACCTGATGCGTTCGGCAATACTGGATCAAATGTCCAAAGACAGGTCGGAAGAGGCTGTGGCCCTCTTCAGGCAGGCTCTTCATGACAAAGATGCCAATGTAAGGAAAGCTGCGCTGGTATTTCTTGATACAATTCCGCCGGCATTGAAAAAGGATGCGGAGAGCTGCCTGGCTGATTCTTCTTATCTCAATATACAGTTTGCCCTTGAGCGCCTTTGCAGTTCTTTCCCTTCCGAAACGGATCATTATCTTGAACTCACTAAAGACATGGAAGGCTGGAGAGGAATGAATATACGGATGGCCTGGCTTGAGATTGCCATACGAAGTGGAAAATATGAAAATCTGCAGGAACTTATCCCGTACAGCGGTCCGAAGTATGAGTTTGAAACACGAATGAATGCCTTTTCGGCAATGCAGAAGCTGAATTACATAGACCCTGTAACCACGGAAAATGCAAAAGCAGCATCAAAACACTGGAATTTCAAACTGTGTAATGCCGGCAAGGCTTACCTGAATTTTTTCAAGATCGAACAGAAATGAAAGCCCGTATACTTACACGGACTATTTTACTTGTTTCCTTTGTAAGCCTTTTTACTGATGTGGCTTCTGAGATGTTGTATCCGGTTATGCCGGTGTATCTTAGATCCATTGGGTTTTCGGTCATGCTCATTGGCATTCTGGAGGGTATAGCGGAAGCCGTTGCAGGTTTAAGCAAGGGGTATTTCGGGCAGAGTTCCGATGCCTTGAAAAAGCGGGTTCCTTTCGTCAGGGCGGGGTACACTCTGAGCGCTCTTTCAAAACCCATGATGGCAGTACTGATATGGCCCTGGTGGATCTTCCTGGCCCGCACTATGGACAGGTTGGGAAAGGGAGTGCGGACAGGCGCAAGGGATGCCATTCTTAGTGATGAAACAACCTCTGAACATAAGGGGAAGGTTTTCGGTTTTCACCGCAGTATGGATACAATTGGGGCTGCGATTGGCCCCATGCTTGCCCTTATCTTTTTATGGTTTTACCCCGGGGAATACAAGATGCTTTTTTATTTTGCATTTTTTCCCGGACTGATCGCAATCGGGCTTACCTTTTTTCTGAAGGAAAAGAAGCATGAGACTTCGCCTTCGGTTGTCCGGCCCGGTTTGCTCTCGTACCTGAAATACTGGAAGCGTTCAGCTGTTCCATACCGTTACCTTGTAGCAGGCTTACTGTTGTTTACTTTATTCAACAGCTCCGATGCTTTTCTTTTGCTTGCGATCAAGGATAAGCAGGTCTCTGATGCAGGTATGATATCCATGTACATTTTTTATAACCTGGTATATGCTTTGGCTTCTTATCCTCTTGGAGTCCTGGCTGATAAAATCGGACTTAAGACTATGCTGATCTGCGGCTTGTTTTTATTTGCCGGGGTTTACCTTAGTTTTGGCTTTAACGCATCTGTGGCGGGTTTTCTTATCCTTTTCTTTTTTTACGGCATTTATGCGGCAAGTACTGAAGGGATTTCCAAGGCTCTGATCAGCAATTTAGCGGCCAGGCAGGATACCGCAACTGCCATTGGTTTCTACACCAGTTTTGCCAGCATATTCTCCCTTTTTGCGAGCAGTATTGCCGGGATTTTATGGTTTACCCTGGGGATGAAGCTGATGTTTATGATTTCAGGGTTTGGAGTATTAGTAGTTTGTATTTATTTTCTCTCAATCTCCCGAAAGCTGAAATAAGATCCCGGATCCTGGATCCCGCATCCCCCTATCAATCAAGCCATCACGAAAAAAGCCGTCCTCGCGAACGGCTTTTTTCAACACCCATGAAACAATACTGATTAATAGATATTCACAGCATTCCTGTATCCTGGCTTGTCCATATACCAGTCTGTATATGAGGCGCCGGAAGATTGTGCCCATGCTGCAAAGTGCAGGTAGGTTTGAATGATATCGGCCTTTTCGATGGGATAGTTGAAATCAACCGGGATTTCAAAGGCCCAGGGTAAGCCGCTTGTTGAACGGTAATATAATCCTTGTGCGGGAACCGAACCGTCGTTCAGGGAGCCAAAGTATACAGGATTGTTTAATTCAGTTGGAGAATGGTCCTTCAGATGAACTTCATGACCGCGGTCCTGGTTCACAAAAATGAAAGGATTGTAAGGTGGTGTGCCAATACTTGTCTGAGGAGTTGACAGGTGGACGGTAACTGTTTGAGTCTGGGTCTGAACTGTGTATCCGCCATGGACGGTATTGATTATAATGCCTCCCAGCAGAGTATTCACTGCATCAACAGGTATAATAACTGTTTCAGTAGTATGGCCTGCTTCATATCCCTTGGGATCTATAACAACAACACTTCCTACTTTAATGCAGCCGGTAACACTTGCAACATTGGAAGGTGCGGTGCTTAGTGCAACACCGAACCCATTGTTATAATAAGCTCCGGCAGCCTTGATCTTGTATGTTGAGATAAGGTCAACCACTTTATTCTGTGCATTGGTTACAATTTTGTAGTTGAAATTCACAACCAGGTCGTTACAGTCATAATCACCGTATGCAGGCCAGAGATCTTCAAAAGCATATGTTGCGAAATCGGTCTGGTTGGGGTAATACGAATTGAAAGCACGGGTTGGATCGGTTGGATACGCATCAAGGTTATCGGGAACCCCATCACCATCGGTATCGGTGGGAGCAGGATTCACAATGGTAATTACCAGTGTTTTGTTATCTACACCACCGCTGTTGGTTGCTGTAAGCGGGACATTGGTTGTTCCTGCTGTTGTGGGAATACCTGAAATTACATGCGTGGATGGATCAAAAGAAAGACCAGCCGGGAGGTTAGTGGCAGTGTAAGTTATAGGTGTTGTCCCACTTGCAGTTACCGTGTAACTGAATGACTGGTTAACGGTACCTGCTGCTGTGAGAGGACTGGTGATCAAAGGGGGTTGCACACCGGCATTGATAGTGATGACAAGGATTTTTGAATCATTACCATAAGGGTTATTAGCCGTAAGCGTGACATTGGTAACCCCTTGCGCTGTAGGTGTGCCGTTGATGGTATTGGTTGATGCATTGAAACTCAATCCCAATGGCAGGTTGGTTGCATTATAGGTAATGGGGCTTGATCCGGTTCCGGTCACCGTATATGTTGAGAACTGCTGGCCAACTGTTCCTGTAGCAGTTAATGCACTTGTAATCGTTGGAGGGGTTCCAACTGTCAGGACCAGAGTTTTGTTATCTGATCCCCAGCTATTGGTTGCCGAAATCGGAATGCTATATGTGCCTGCAGCAGTTGGCGTTCCGCTGATGGTATGAGTAGTTGCGTTAAAAGTAAGGCCTGCCGGGAGGGAAGTTGCATTGTAAGTAATGGTCCCCGTACCGCTTGCTGTAATAACATATGAAAATGGCTGGTTAACGGTTGCACTGGCTGTCAGAGCGCTTGTGATCACAGGTGGGGAACCAGGAACAGTAATGGTATAAACCAATGTTTTAGTGTCGATACCCACCAGATTGTTGGCTGTGAGCGTAACATTAACTACCCCTGCGGTGGTTGGTGTTCCGCTGATCGTATGTGTTGTTGCATTATAGTTAAGACCTGCCGGAAGATTTGTGGCATTGTAAGTTATGGGAGCAGTCCCTGTAGCGGTTATAACATAAGGTGTAACTGCGGTACCCACAATTCCTGCGGCAGTAAGTGAACTTGTGATCACCGGTGGCTGAGGTGCGCTGCAATCCTGCATAGAGATTGTGTATCCGGGATTATGAAAAGTAATATTCGGCCCGTATGTGCCATTATTCGGATTGATAGATGAAGCCCATAGATCGATGTAGCCTGTAAGGCTTGCTGCGCTTGAAATCGAACTTTTATCTGATGCTGTAGCATGGATCTGCGATCCTTGTGATACCGGCCCGGTAACCGTTCCCTGTATGCTGAATGTTCCTGTTTCAATAAGGCTTTGCAGACCAAGGGAACCATAACCCTGACCTGTAAAATTTGTTACACCTATGACTTTAAGATAGGCGTTCGGGCCATTCACAAAACCCGGAACTGCCAGTGTCCCTGTTACAATTTGTAAGGCAGTATTTTTATTGCTGTTGATAAACATCTGGCAGTTATTGATGATCACGCCATCGACCTGGGTCTGGGCATCCTCACATACCGTTGTGTGGTACTCATTGATCAATTGCCCTTTTACATTCAGCCCATTCGAAAAGGTCAGTATGCCCCAGTTATGAACGATGCTGCCAGCCATGATATTGAACGTTTTATTATTACCGGATTGTGCAAAATTGGCGGTACCGTAATTCTCGATATCGGCGTAGGTATTGGCAGCAGGGAGGGTAAGGGAACCGGAAGGAGAAACAATCAATGTTCCAGTACCACTGTTCAGGTCAGTAATGTTTGCGGTTCCGCAGACCCTGAGAGTACCTCCTGCATTGATTGTAACAACTAAAGAAGTGAGATTGACCCCCTGTTGCACCACATAGACCTGGCCCGAATTGATGGTGTAGGTCCCGTTAGTGGTGATTGGTGTTCCGGTATTACAGTCATTGGATTCAGTTTCTTCTGTCGACTTTGTGCCTTTGGTGCCAAAAGTATAGCTAAAGGTGGTACCGCTGATTGGCACAGCTTTATATTCACTAATGCCAGTTAACGAGATCTTTCCCACCCATAACTCCTTCAGGCGGGATGGGACCCTGAGTTTTGTCTTGTATTGCAGGGTGTTATCTGTGGCCCCGGTTGCAATCAGCTTGCCGTCCAAAGATGGATCGCCCTGGAAGATCTGAATTACAAAAAGGCTTTGCTGGCCGGGATTCCCGACTTTAATCGTAGCGTCCAGGTTGATAAAGTTATCAAACTGGAAAGCCGGATCAATTTTCAGGTCCGTAAAATGTGTGGGAGTTGTAGGAACCACATCATAGTGACGCTTGCAACCTGATATTATGATCACAGATCCTGCAAAGAGGATGAGTGTAATTAAATAAAGGGATAACCTTGAAAATGGCTTCATGGGATTTGGGTTTTTAACAATATACAACAAATATACCATAGGTATCCTGTTTAATCAAGCAGAAATTGGTAAATGTCATAAGTTACTTCGTAATCGTTGTATTTCCGGTAGCATTTAAATCTTTATCATCAGAGCATGAAAAGGTTTTCAATATTTCTCGGTCAGGATAGGTAATTCCAGGGGAGGATATTATAAATACACTGCTGCGTCTACCCTCCTGAATAATGCAAACCTTAACTGGAAACTATTGAAATGCCCGGTAGCAGGCGGAAATGGATTTTCGAGGTCAGCAGTGGGTGGTATGACCACAGACTCGGTAAATTATGTTGAGATTCATGCTGATTGCTGGGACTACGGATTTACACTCTGGGTCGACGGGGTTCAGTTTACTGCCTGTACGCCTACTACGGGTGTTTCCCCCGCTCTCCAATCTCCGGAAAACAGATTGTATAACTATCCGAACCCGTTTACCGGGCAGACCACTATTGCGTATGAGCTCAAAAATCCCGGACCTGTGCGATTGGCAGTATACAGCATAGAAGGGAAATTGCTTTCTACCCTGGTTGACTGCTATCAGCAGTCAGGAATTCATGAAACAAGCTTCCGGACTCCAGGTTCTGAATCACGTTCCCGGATTTGTATTGTACGGCTTACTGCCCCTGATTTCACTAAAGCCATCCGAATAATCCAAGTAAAATAAATACTACCTTTGCAGTCGAATTTTTATTGAAATCTGGTTTTGAATAAAGATAAGACTGTGCTTGTAGGGTTAAGCGGAGGAGTAGATTCCTCCGTTGCCGCATATATTTTGCAACAGGAAGGGTATAACGTTGTTGGTGTTACTATGGCCATCTGGGATGGGAAAAAACTCCCCGCATCGTCCGGCGGGAAACATGCCTGTTATGGTCCTGACGAAGCAGAAGAGATCAGGGAAGCCAGGGAAATTGCAGAGATCCTGAAAATCCCGTATGAGATTTTTGATTGTTCCGGGGAATATAAGAAGGCGGTTCTTGATTATTTCCGGAATGAGTATTTTGCAGGAAGAACCCCAAATCCATGCATACAATGCAATCAGCACATCAAATTCGGCTTACTGCCTGCCATGGCTGAAAAACAGGGATTTACGTACGATTTTTTTGCAACAGGGCATTATGCCCGGGTTGAGCAGGATGCTTTAACGGGCAGATATTTGTTGAAAAAGGGTGTAGACCAGAAAAAGGATCAGACCTATTTCATTTATCGCCTTACGCAGCAACAGCTTGCCAAAGCGATGCTCCCTATTGGCATTTATACCAAGACGAAAATCAAGGAGATCGCAAAAGAAGCGGGCTTGCCTGTATATGATAAAGAGGAAAGCCAGGATTTTTACAGCGGGAATTATAAGGACCTCCTGGAGAAAGAAGCCTCACCGGGTAACATCGTGCATACAAGCGGAAAAGTGCTTGGTGCGCATCAGGGAATATGGAATTACACCATCGGGCAGAGAAAGGGGATGGGAATAGCGTGGTCGGAACCCCTTTATGTTATCAGGATTGAGAAAGAGACAAATACGGTTGTAGTTGGAAGCAGGGAAGAGACTTTCAATACAAGTTTCCTGGTCAACGACCTGAACTGGATCGGGCTTGAAGGCTTAAAAAGCCCTATGGAAGTCAGCATAAAAATCCGCTCGGCACAAAAGGGGAAAGATGCCCTTATTGAACCGTATGATGAGGGCGTTGTCAAAGCCATATTCTTTCATCCGAACGATTCCATAACTCCCGGGCAGAGTGCAGTGTTTTATGAGGGGGATGTGGTGCTGGGCGGAGGCATTATTAAAAACGTGATGACGTGACGAATTATTAAAAACAAAACAAATGATAAAACGAGTTCTGGTTTATTTGGCGATAGCAGGTTTTACCCTGCCGCTGTTTGCACAGAAGAGTGGGATAACTGCAAAGGACCTGAAGGATTATGTTTATTTTCTTGCTTCCGATTCCCTGAAAGGCAGGAAACCCGGAACTGCGGAAATGAATGTGGCCGCAAAATACATCCTTGAACATTTTAAAACCGCAGGATTGAAACCTTTAGCTGAGAACGGATTCCAATACTTTGACATTGTCATCGATGTCACTCTCGGCTCTGAAAACAAACTTTCCCTCGATAGCTATGATGCCGCATTCAGGAAGGACTTCATTCCACTGGCTTTTTCATCCAGCGGAGAAGTGAAGGCTAATGTGGTTTTTGCCGGATACGGCTTCGACCTGGATCTCGACAGCCTGAAATGGAGCGATTATTCAGGGATTGACGTAAAGGGCAAGTGGGTAATGATCTTCAGGGCAGATCCCGAGCTCGATAAAACCGACAGCAAATTCATCCCGTTCAGTGATGCACGAAGCAAAGTACTTACGGCCAAGGATAAGGGGGCTGCCGGTGTGCTTCTGGTCACACCCAGGGGGCTCGACAAGGATGATAAGCTGATGGCGGTGGTAGTTGAAAACAATGAAGTCACGAGCGGCATCCCGGTTGTGAATATCAGGCATGAGGTAGCCGATCGCATTCTCGCAGCAAAAGGAATGTCGGCCGACAGCCTGGAGCACCTGATCACTGCAAGGCAGAAGCCAAACAGCTTCGAAACAGGCATGCTTTTTTCGGGGAAGGTTGACGTGGTGCAGAAGCATGCCAAGACGGCAAATGTTATTGCGTTGCTTGAAGGCAGCGATAATGTTCTAAGGGATGAGTACCTGGTGGTTGGTGGTCATTACGACCATCTCGGCTTCGGCGGGCCCGGTTCAGGTTCCCGCGTGCCCGATACCAACGCCATTCATAACGGAGCGGATGATAATGCCTCCGGCACGGCAATGGTCATGGAACTGGCAAAGGCACTGGGTCCCCAAAAGTCAAAACTGAAAAGGAGTATCCTGTTTATTGCTTTTTCTGGTGAAGAAATGGGCCTTCTCGGATCCAAATACTTCGTCAACAATCCGCCGGTTGATCTAAAAAAAATCAAAGCCATGTTCAACTTCGACATGGTGGGCCGTTTTGATAAAGAAAAGAATTCAATTTCGATAAGCGGTACAGGGACATCCGCCGAAGGCGACAGCATATTAAAGGTTTTTGAAAAGGGCCTGCCCTTTATGGTTACCCATTCTCCCGATGGATACGGCCCTTCTGATCATGCTTCATTCTATTCCTCAAACATACCGGTATTTTTCTTTACAACAGGGGTGCACATGGATTACCACACTCCTGCCGATGATGCCGATAAACTGGATTACAAAGCTGAAAAGAAGATTGGCGATTTCAGTGCTGCTCTCATTGCAGATGTTGACAACCTCAATAAAGACCTCACATTTAAAGAATCAGGAAAAAAGGAGAATACAGGTAGAAGCGGCCGCCGCCTTAAAGTGACCCTTGGTATAATGCCGGATTTTGCCGGTTCGGAGAAAAAAGGGTTGAGGGTTGACGGGGTTACAAAAGACGGACCTGCATACAAAGGCGGGATGCTGAAAGGCGACATCATTATTTCTGTTCACGGCATGAAAGTCGAAAATATTTATGACTACATGGCCAGGCTCAATAAGTTGAAAGCCGGCATGACCGTGAACGTCGAAGTACTGAGAAACGGAAAAGTCGAGATATTGATTATTCAGTTATAAATCGTTTTGAAAGTGATGGCGTTATGGTCATGATGAAATAATTTCGCTGCTTCGCTACCTCACTATTTTGATATTATGGATTACGAACAAATTTTCAACGAGGCCTTCGTGTTGAAATTCATCAAATTCTGCATGGTGGGTTTTTCAGGTGTGTTTGTTGATTTCGGTATCACTTTCATTTGCAAGGAATTTCTGAAGATTCAGAAATACATCTCCAATGCAATTGGGTTTACCATGGCTGCCACAACAAATTATATGATGAACCGGATCTGGACCTTCCACAGCCATAATCCTCATATAGGGCTTGAATTCACAAGGTTTTTCCTCATCGCACTCATCGGGCTGGGGATAAACCTGCTTATAATATGGACTATGACGGGAAAATTCAGGGTAAACTTCTATGTGTCCAAACTAGTAGCTACCCTGCTGGTGACCATCTGGAATTTTTTGATCAATGCTTATTTTACGTTCGCCTGATGCTTATTCGTCGTCATCATCGCCCATGTCTTCTTTTTCAGCGGCTTTAGGTTTTCCTTTCTTATCTTTTTTTATGTCTGCGGATGGCTTTGCCGGTGCAGAAAACATCGGGTCGACAGCATACGTTTTTGTCATATCATTGGGGATAACGATAATGAAGTCAGCTTTGCCTTCATTTGATTTTTCAAGATCATCAAGGTCCTGCTGTTCAACACAGGCAATGGTCATGATCTTTAGTGAGAAACTTCCCTTTCGCAGGTACTGCTGGGTCATCCAAACAATGCCTTCATGATTTTCACTATGGTATGTGCCGTTGAAATGCAGAAAAATTGTACTGTCGACTGTGATATTTTTCAGAAGGAAATAAGCCATGGTCGCGTCTTTCATTGCCTGTGCCTTGGCCAGGTTGTCGCCCATATGAGGTGCCCCCTGGGCCGCTGCCGTGATGTTTTTATAACAATTCAGGGATGAATCATAGGGTATTGGTAGTGGGGCGATCAACCCGCGTTCATTGGCCATGATATTACTGAACCCTTCAAAACCCTTCAGGTTAACCAGGGCAGCGAATCTCCGTGGAATACTGGTTGCAACAAACCTGATGCTGTTTTCCTTTGCAAACTCAATGAGCGGAGAGTAGTCAGTTTTATAATTCGGCCACAATTTTGCTTCAGCATCAAAATCCTTTTTACGGATGATCTGCCTTGTAACGTATTCATTCAACAGTAACTGGTTGTCGGTTTCAAACATTTCAGCGCCCAGAACAAGGTTTTTCCCGTCAACATTAGCCAGGTCTTTGGCAAGCTGAAGTTCCAGCCAATGACATATGGGGTTATCATGCAATTCCCCGAAAAATATGATCTCGGAAGACTTTGCGGCTTTAAAAATATCTCCGTAGTCGGCCGATTTTCCTTTTGATGTGAATACTTTATATGCAGGTTTATCGGAACGGAATCCTGTTAAGAAATAACCGGCTAAAATTAAGCAGATGACAAGTAATGATCTTTTCATAATTCTGTTTAAATTAATTACTGACCGTCGTTAGAATGTAGTTCTTCCTCTACTGAACCGGGCAAACTGTTATCGGGCTGGGAGTATTTCCCTGCGAGGATACCGGCATATCTGTCCGAATCCTTAAGCACTTTTAAAGCATCATTAAGCACCGGATCTGTTTTCAGGGAGCCGATGATCTTTCCTTTCTGATAATAGTACCTGGCCAGAATGTCCATTTTCAAGAGCTCATGTACCTGGTCCCTGTATTTGTTAAGGTCTTCCTTTTTGTCGCTATCCATACTGGTTTGCAAAAGATCAAGCTCGCCTTTGATAGCCTCGTAGTACTTCTCTTTTTCTGCTTCCTTTCTGAGTTTTTCAAGGGCAAGTTCACTACGGGTAGTATACTTGTAGTCCTTGTTCTTCAGAAAATTAAGGAAGTCATTATAGATGCTGTCGGTAATCTCAAACTGGTCAGGGGGCAGTATACTGGGATGTGAACGTTCAAAAAGTGTTCCGTAATCGAAGATCAGGAATTTGTTATAGAGTGCAAGGGCGATATTGCTGATCTTGCGCCCGCTGCCTTTCACATCGGGGCTGATTCCACCGCCATCATAAACTTTACGTCCATGCCTGGTCTTGAATTCGCGTATCAGGGAATCGGGTATCTTGTCAAAAGCCCCTTGTTTGTTTTTATGGGAATAGTCTATGGCCTGTATGCAACGACCACTTGGAATATAATACTTTGCTACTGTAATCTTCATCTGGGCATTGAAGCTGAGGGGTACCACATTTTGTACCAGGCCCTTCCCGAAAGTACGCTCTCCTAAAACAACTCCGCGGTCAAGGTCCTGGATGGATCCGGCAAGGATTTCCGATGCCGAGGCACTCTGGCTGTCGACAAGGATAACTATTGGGATCTCGGTATCAACCGGTGCAGAAGAAGTATAGTGTATCTGGTTCTTGTCGGTCTTTTGTCCTTTTGTTGAAACGATCTCCTGGCCTTTTTCAACAAACAGGTTAGCTATGTCGACTGCTTCATTCAGCAAACCCCCTCCGTTTCCCCTGATATCAATAATGAGCCCTCTGAGGGTGTTGTTTTCCTTTAGTTTCATGAAGGACTGGCGGAACTCCTTTGAGGCATTCTGGGTAAAACCTGTTAGTTTTATATACGCTATGCTATCTGAAAGGACTCCGGCATAAGGAACATTATCAATTTTTATGTTTTCACGGTTAATGATTCTCACAAAAGTATCCGCAGGGGTTTTACGTTCAATTACCAGGTTTACCTGGGTGCCAGCCTGGCCTTTCAGAACGGCACTTACTTCGTCATAGGTTTTATTGACGGCTGCCTGCCCGTTTATCCTGATGATTTTATCGCCTGCTTTAAGGCCGGACTTTTGAGCCGGAGATCCTTCATAGGGTTCGGAAATAACTACGTATTTTCCCTGCTGGTGAATGAGGGCGCCTATCCCGCCATATTGTCCTGTTGTAATAAACCTGTAATCTTCAACAAGGTTCTCGGGAATGAAATTCGTATACGGATCCAATGATTCCAGCATTGCGTCGATCCCGGTTTGTGTGAGCTGACCCGGGTTGATCACATCAACGTAATCAGTGCTCAACTCTTTAATCATACTGGAATAAATATCCAGGTTTTTTAAAAGTTCGAACCCTATAGCAGTATTATTCCCCTCGGTTGCCGGTTTATTCTGGGCAACGACTGAACAACTAATTCCGAATAAAACAATAAAAAGAAAACTATTCAACCTTCTCATATCCTGTAGTACTAAATAACTCACTATTTCGCTATTTCACAATTTCACTATTTTCTTAAGGTACCGGATCAAATCCCTTCCCACCCCAGGGATGACAACGGCTTAAACGGCGCAAAGTCATCCATCCTCCTTTCAACGGTCCGTATTTACGTATAGCCTCTGTTCCGTATTCGGAACAGCTTGGCGTAAAACGGCAGGAAGGCATAAGGTAGGGCGAAATCGCTCCCTGGTAGAACCTTATCAGAAGAATGAAAAATTCGCTAAAAATCTTTTTCACACTCTTCTTTTAAACGGCGTAAAAGTAAGATTATTTTATCTTGTATTGCCCTATAGGTCAGGATATCTTTGGAAGTATAGGTAATGCAAAAGCTGATTTGTGATACAGTTGTTGATCCCTCATTGGGAAGGATGGATTTATTAAGCCGGTATGCTTCCCTGATACGGCGCTTGATAATATTCCGGTCTGTTGATTTCCTGTGGATTGCTTTTGGGACACTGATCATGATCTGAAACAAAGGCCCTGATTGTTCTTTGAATCTCATCCAGGTAACCCTTAAAGGAGGAATTGAAAAGACCCTGCCTTCTGCAAACAGAGTTCGGATTAACCGGAATTCATGCAGGCGTTCGTTTTTTGAGAATGTAGGATGCATTTCCTGGAGAATTTACCCGGTTTACAAAGTGTGAGAATCTCGTCCCGGTTTACTTTTTTCTGGCTTCCCTGGTCAGGAATTGTTCAATTGCGCTTGTAATGGAGGGAGCTTCTTTTGTGGGCGCTTCAATATCCAGACGAAGGCCTGAATCTTTAATGGCTTTGGCAACACTGGGGCCCAGGGCAGCGATCACAGTATGACCCTGTTTAAATTCGGGGTAATTCTTAAACAGCGACTTTATCCCTGAAGGACTGAAGAAAACCAGCATATCGAATTTTGTGATGTCAGTGTCGGACATATCCCGGGCCAGAGTGCGGTAAATAATCGCTTTTTTATAAACGACTTTGCTGTCTTCCAGCATCTTGGGCACGTCCTGCTTGTGTACATCTGAGCAGGGAAGAATGAACTTTTCGTTTTTATGCTTTTTTATCAGGTCAACCAGTAACGAAAAATTCTCTTTGCTGTGGAATATCTTTCTCTTCCGGAACTGTACATATTTCTGGAGATAATATGCCGTTGACTCTGAAATGCTGAAATACTTCATGGATTCGGGAACCTCAATTCGCATCTCCTTACAGATCCTGAAAAAATGATCGACTGCATTTTTGGAAGTGAAAATGATAGCTGTATAATCGAGGATATTGATCCTGTCTTTCCTGAATTCTTTTGCAGGCACTCCCTCAATCCGGATCAACTGCCGGAATGTGAAGTTGACACAGAACTTCCGGCCAATCTCTGCATACGGAGATTTTTCAAAATCGGACGGCTGGGGTTGAGAAACAAGAATATTCCTGATCTTCAATTTCAAAGGTGTATTTAGTCAGACAATCTATGAAATCAAAAGCCCTTGCTGAAGAGGTAAATCCCTTTCAGGATAACCAGGAGGGGCAGGATTTCGAGGCTGCAAAGATACACAAATAAAAATAAATAGGAAAACTTCTTCAATGAAATTCCAATAAAAAAACCTCTCATCACCCTAAAAAAATACAGTAATCCAGTAATTATCAATGTAATGTGTAGCAGAATATCAGATTGCAGGAATAAGGTAAGAATTAAGAGTGGAAGGAGTAAAAGTCCCGTAATAAATGAAAAGGAAAGAATATTCTGAAGATAATCCTGTGTGGATGAAATTGTTTGAAAGACAATACCAAGAAAACGTATGACTGAAATCTTAAGCGACCAGAAAACGATCAGTCCGATAACACAAATGGTGAAAACCTGGTAGTCGTGGAAGCGTGATATGCTATCCGGGATAAAGATTTTCAATAAAAGGCTCAGAAGGAAACTGAAAGTAAAGATATAAATAAGTGAAAGTGCTATACTGATTCGTTCTTTAAACAGGCTGCCTTCCTTTGTCAGGATGTTGAGAAAGCGCTGCGAGAGAGGCGCGTAGTATATCTGTCGGAGGCGTTTGAAATAGTAGAAATTCGACCATGAAACAATGATCATACACGCAAGAAGTGAGAGTATGATCCAGTCGGAAGGATAATGCTGCCGTTCAGAATTCCGGTAAGCCCCAACCTGCAGCTGATGTTCACTGAATAAGGAAGACTTAAAATTTTGAGAAGGCCTTTCGATGCTCTGCAGGGTAAAGGTAGTATCCGGTGAATACGTTGTGGATCTCAAACAGCTGAAGTATTGAACAGGCCTGCAAAATGGTTCCATAGTGCGTCTCCCGGAGGAGGTGCTATGATCTCAATTGGTATTTGTTTTACCGGGTGTATAAATGATATAGACCTGGAATGTAAGTGGATAGAGCCATCCTGGTTTGACCTGGGGTATCCGTATTTAAGGTCACCCCGGATAGGGCAGCCGATGTGAGAAAGCTGCACCCTGATCTGGTGGTGCCTGCCTGTGATCAGGTTGACCTCAAGCAGGTAATAATCTTTACTTTTTCCTATCACGGTATAGGTCAACTCAGCAAATTGTGTTTGCTTATCCGTTTCTGCTCTGATAAAGGATTTGTTCTTTGCCTCATCTCTCCACAGATAATTGACAAGCCGGTCGTTGTCAACGGGCGGCATGGTTTTAACAACAGCCCAGTAAGTTTTATGAATCTTGCCGGCCTTCAGCATCTCATTGAGGCGGCTCAGGGATTTAGATGTCCTGGCAAAGATCACTGCACCGCTCACTGGCCTGTCGATACGGTGTACAACCCCAAGAAAAGCTTCCCCGGGCTTATTATACTTTACCTTGATGTATGATTTGATTTTCTCGCTAAGGGGTTCGTCACCGGTTTTATCCCCCTGAACTATCTCCGAAGGAAGTTTATTGACAACCAGGAGGTGATTGTCTTCATACAAAATGCGGTTCTCAATACTGCTCTCGTTCATTCGGGAAATTGAGCGATTTAATATCGTTGATGTATGAATTCACTGCTCCTTTAATTTCTTCCGAAAGATTGTGATACCGCCTGAGGAACCTGGGAGAGAATTCCATGGTAATTCCAAGCATGTCATGTAAAACAAGTACCTGACCGTCAACTTCTCCCCCGGCTCCTATCCCGATCATTGGGATCTTTAATTCCCTTGCAACCCTTCCTCCGAGTTTTGCAGGAATTTTCTCAAGTACGATTGCAAAACAGCCGGCATTCTCAAGCAGATGGGCGTCTTCGACAAGTTTTGCAGCTTCTGATTCGTTTGTGGCACGCACTACATAGGTTCCGAACTTATGTATGGACTGTGGTGTAAGGCCCAGGTGTCCCATGACAGGGATCCCTGCAGAAAGAATCCTGTCGGTAGATTCAATGATCTCCTTGCCACCTTCCATTTTCACAGCATCCGCACCACTTTCTTTCATGATCCTGATAGCTGAGTTAAGGGCTTCTTTCGAATTGCCCTGATAGGTGCCGAACGGCAGGTCAACGACGACCAGGGCCCGTTTCACAGCCCTCACTACTGACGAAGCATGATATATCATTTCGTTTAGTGTGATCGGAAGGGTGGAAGTGTATCCCGCCATTACGTTTGACGCTGAATCCCCGACCAGGATGATATCAATACCCGTGCTTTCAAGGATCTTGGCAAAAGAAAAATCATATGCCGTCAGCATGGCAATTTTCTCTCCTTTAACCTTCATCTCCTGTAAGACATGGGTTGTCACCTTGGTGACATTGCGAAAGGAATACGAAGCCGACATAAGCTCAGAATTTGACTGCAAAGGTATTATAATAAAATATGTTTCCGACTGTATCGTTTATTTCATATAATTTCAACAGAATAATTATATTTGCATAACCAATATCATCCTGCCATTTCATGAAAAAATACTATTTCCTGCTGATTTTTCCTGTTGCGCTGCTTCTCCTCGCTTCCTGCAAAAAGAATCTTGTTGTCAATGCTGACTGGAAAGATGTTACTGTTGTATACGGACTTTTGGATCAGACAGAGCCTGTTCATTATGTTAAGATCACCAAGGCCTTCCTTGGCCCCGGGGATGCCTTAAGTTTTGCCAAGGACCAGGATTCCAGCGAATATCAACATTCTCTTCAGGTAACAATGGAGGAGTTGAACGGGTCAACTTTTATTCGTACAATTACCCTGCATGATACCCTGATTCAAAACAAGGACAGTGGCATCTTCTATTGCCCCAATCAGAATGTATATTGTACAAATGCCCGGCTTGCTTCGGACCTGACATATCATCTTGTCATAAAAGACACAGTGACACATAAAGTCATCGAAGGCATAGCGACACTGGTCAGCGATTTTGATATTGAAAGACCCTCGATTTTCACACGTGCAACATTCCAGTCCGGTAAAAGCTCCGAAGTAAAGTGGATATCGGCCAAATCGGGGAAGCGTTACCAGGTAAATCTCAGGATACGATATGCCGAAGCCACAATCGGAGTCCCGAATTCAACTGTCATAAAAAGCCTTGACTGGCTTGCCCTCACTGACATCCGGTCCTTAAATGAAAAAGGCGGCCAGACGATGGACTATTTTATCAACGGGGATGCATTCTATATTTTTATGGGGTCGCATATCCCGGTTGACCCGACCGTTACACGTGCCCTCAGGGACTGTGATTACATTTTCACTGTTGGATCGGAAGATCTTAGTATATACATGGACGTGACGGCACCCTCAATGACCATCATCCAGGAGAAGCCTGCATTCACCGATATCATCAACGGAATCGGCCTGTTTACAGCCCGGGTTGTGAAATCCGTCGATACACTCCGTTTCAGCACCTTTACACTCGACGAGATCAAAACCAACCAGTATACAAAGGATCTGGGCTTTTAATCTTCCTTAAACGTTTTCTGTCTTTTTGTCATTTTTTGTCAGGGATTTTCCCTTTGGCACAATGATTGACATTTGTGAGATACTTCTCAAAATTTACTATGAAAGGAGATAATTAATATGGGAAAAATAATAGGAATTGATCTTGGAACTACTAATTCCTGCGTTGCAGTGATGGAAGGTAATGAACCTGTTGTTATTGCGAACAGCGAAGGAAGAAGAACAACCCCTTCGATCGTTGCATTTACCGACAATGGTGAACGAAAAGTGGGCGATCCTGCAAAACGTCAGGCAATCACAAACCCGAGGAATACGGTTTCTTCGATAAAACGTTTTATGGGTGAAACCTTTGACCAGGTTCAGGTTGAGACAAAACGTGTACCTTATAAGGTTACGAGGGGTGAAAACAATACCCCAAGGGTTGATATTAACGGGAAACTTTATACACCCCAGGAGATATCAGCCATGGTCCTTCAGAAAATGAAGAAAACTGCCGAAGACTATCTCGGACAGGAAATTAAAGATGCTGTGATCACCGTTCCTGCATATTTCAGTGATTCGCAGAGGCAGGCAACAAAAGAAGCCGGTGAAATAGCAGGTCTGAATGTTAAGCGTATTATTAATGAGCCTACCGCTGCGGCCCTGGCATATGGCCTTGACAAAAAACACAAAGATATCAAGGTTGCTGTTTATGACCTGGGTGGCGGTACATTCGATATTTCCATTCTTGAGCTTGGCGACGGAGTGTTTGAAGTGAAGTCCACAAACGGAAATACACACCTTGGCGGTGATGATTTTGACCAGATTGTGATCGACTGGCTGGCCGATGAATTTCTGAAAGATGAAGGAATCGACCTCCGTAAGGATCCAATGGCCTTACAGCGCCTGAAGGAAGCTGCAGAGAAGGCTAAGATAGAACTTTCAAGTTCGGTTGAAACTGAGATCAACCTGCCATACATTATGCCGGTTGACGGAGTTCCCAAGCACCTTGTTAAAAAACTTTCAAGGGCAAAATTCGAACAGCTTGTCGACCACCTGATGCAGTCGACCATTCCTCCCTGCCAGCAGGCTTTGAAGGATGCAGGCATGAAGCCTTCAGATGTTGACGAAGTTATCCTGGTTGGTGGATCCACAAGAATCCCTGCCATCCAGAAGATCGTTAAGGATTTCTTCGGGAAAGAGCCTTCCAAAGGCGTCAATCCTGATGAGGTCGTTGCAGTTGGCGCCGCAATCCAGGGAGGTGTTCTTACCGGTGAGGTCAAGGATGTTCTGCTTCTCGATGTTACCCCGCTTTCACTCGGTATCGAAACCCTTGGAGGTGTGATGACCAGGCTGATCGAATCGAATACCACGATCCCTACTAAGAAATCAGAGGTGTTTTCAACCGCAGCCGACAGTCAGACCACTGTCGAGATCCATGTTCTTCAGGGTGAACGCCCGATGGCAAATCAGAACAAGAGCATCGGAAGGTTTCATCTGGACGGCATACCGCCTGCACCCAGGGGAATACCCCAGGTTGAAGTTATTTTCGATATAGATGCTAATGGAATCCTTCATGTGACTGCCAAGGATAAAGCCACAGGCAAATCGCAGCAGATAAGGATCGAAGCCTCATCAGGCCTTTCCGACGACGAAATCAAAAAGATGAAGGAGGAGGCCCAGCGCAATGCCGATGTTGACAAGAAGATGAAGGAAGAAGTCGATAAAATCAACCAGGCCGATACCATGATCTTCCAGACGGAAAAACAGCTGAAGGAATTCGGGGACAAGGTTCCTGCCGATAAAAAAGGCGGTATCGAAAAAGCCCTTGATGAACTGAAAACCGCTCATAAGAACCGTGACGTGGCCGCTATTGACAAGGCTCTTGCAAATCTGAATGCCATCTGGCAAACAGCCAGTGAAGAGATGTACAAGAACACCCAGGGTGCCCAGCAGGGCCCCCAATCCGGTCCTCAACCGGGACAGGAACAGGGAGGAAGCCAGAAAGCTTCCGGCAATGATGAAGTGACAGATGTTGACTTCGAGGAAGTCAAGGATAAATAATCAGATTATTAGGATCAACGAAAAGCCGTCATATACCATGACGGTTTTTTTTGTGAAAATCAGTGTCAGGAGTATCACTTTTTCGATTTCGCCGGATAAAGAAGTAAAAAATTGCTGCTTTATGAAAACTCTTGGAATCCTGATTTGCTCTGTCCTGCTCTCTTTTCATCTTGTGTATGGACAGGGATCAGAGACTTTTCAGAATTTTCCCGTTTTGTCGGGAAGTTATACCAATGGCAGTTTCCCGGGAATGGATGGTTCGGAATGGACCTATTTGCAATGCAGGGGCGATAAGGCGATCGAATTGCCAACTCCATGTTTGGGTAAAAAAAGGAACCCTCTGTCGAAAATTGTTTCCGGAGTAATTCATAATGGCTGCCGCACAATTATTTTTTCATATCGCCAGGCATTTTCAACACCGGTAGATCTGGACCTGATGATAAACGGGGAACTGGTGAAAAATGTGGTAAGTGCCGGAGGGAATTCCGATACAGGCATTATATATTCTTCAGACAGCATTATTGTTAACATCCAGGGGGATTTGACCATTGAATTCAGGCAAGCCGATAGTCTGAATTCCGGCCAGGTTTGCATAGACAATATTTTCTGGACCTCTTTTAACAGTGGTCTTGGCAACGATGAAAAAATTGCCATTGAATATACAGTCCCGCAATTGAAATTCCTTTACAAGGGAGAAAGAAGGATAGGTGTTAAATTTCATACACAAGGAGAAAAAAGGCTGGAGATATATTCGCTTGCTGGAAAGCTGGTCAAAGAAATGATAATTTCGGGGCTTCAGACCGACTTGCCGATGGACGATTGCCCTGAAGGTATGTACATCGCCATCCTCCGTGATAAAGAAAAGAACTTGATAAGCACAGGGAAATTGGTTTTAGATTGAGGATGCTTTTTCGCTATTTTTGTGGCAGAAACATTCTATTATGCGAAGCCTGATCATTCTTGCACTAGCATTTGTTCTTTTACACCCTTTGCTTATGGCCCAGAAAGGCAATGACGCAAGGGACGAAGAAACTGCAAGAATTGAGATCACGGCCAGAAGCGACCAGGAATCGTACAGAGCAATTGCCTGCGGACACCACGGGGCACTGATTTTCTTTAAAAGTGTTGAGATTGCTGATAATCAGAGAGTAAAATGGTGTTTTTCATTCTATGACCAGAACCTGAAACAGGTTTGGTTGAAAAGCCTTCCCATACTTTCAGATCTTGATTACGGGTTTAAAACTTTCTCAGGGGATACTCTGCTGCTGGTCTTTGTTTACAAAGGAAAACTTGTAAGTGAGGATCAGCCTCTTGAGATTGTGAGGATTGCCCTGAAAACGGGAGTTTTTATACCAAACCTTACAAAGGTCCCGGCAAACTCCGAGCCGGTCTTTTTCCAGGCCCTGGGCCGAAATACATACCTGGCCCTGAACCAGAAAAACGGACAGGCAGCTGTTGAGATACTCGACTTGAAGTCGAATCACAGCAAAGGTTTTCTTATCGACCAGCAAAGCCCTTCGGCATTCCGCTGGTTTGAGGCGGACAGTGTTTCAGGTAATTTAAAAGCAATCATTACCAAAGTATTAAGTAAAAAGGAAATTGAGCATTGGTACCAGGTT
>JAPLDK010000026.1 GCA_026391775.1 Bacteroidota bacterium | reverse complement strand
TCCAGGATCATATTCCTGCCGAATAATCCTCCAAGTTTTGAAATAGTCCTGGCCCTGATCGAAGGCGATGGCGCCATTGCGTTTTTATCAATGGCCCTCACTTTTTCCATCACCTTTGATTGGTGCAGTTCTTCAATCCTTACCATTTCAAGGTAAATAGATCTGATCTCCGGATCATTCTCCATGGAAGCAACCCGGCGGTACAGATAGGCGGTATCGGCTTCGGTCTGCAATCGGGCCAACAACTTTTTATCAGCTTTCATGCTTAATTTTTTGGCGAAGTTACGGGAATCAGACGATCAGGAAGTGCATATAACCCGATTTCGGAAATTTCAGGATTGTCTCTGGCAGCAGTAAGCCGGATCCGAACCCTGTTCGTGTGAACAGAAGGAAACCGGAGCAGTCTTTTATAGCCAATCGTCGTCCCGGAAGCAACAACCGTCCAGGATTTGCCTTCCGGTATTTCAACAAGGAAGGATTCAACCCTCTGGCCGTTTCTGAAATTTTCTGCAATACTGAGGCAGTTGAATAATGATGGTTTTTTAAGCTCGACAATAAATGCTACAGCCTTGCTCCCTTTTTTACCTGTCCAGTAAGTCCCTGCCTTATTGTCGACCATGTTTTCCGGTTTGAATTTCGGATTGCCGTTTACCGGGATAATATTGGCGCCTGTGGCAAGGTTTGAATTAAATGCAGCATGCCTCTGAGGCTTTTTATATCATTCTCATGGATAAGCCCCCGTTTGTCGGGGGGCAGGTTTAGAAGCAGAACTGAATTCCGGCCAACAGAACTGAAATATATATCCACCAGTTTTTCCGGGCTTTTCACGAGTGAATCGTCACCCTTATGATAGAACCAGCCAGGGCGGATGGAAACATCAACTTCCGCAGGATACCAGATAAGCCCGCCTGCATCCCTGATCTTATCGCGGCTGCCCAGGTCTTCCTGCATCATATCCCCTGGAGGCAAGAAAATACCAGCGCCGGCAGTTTGCTGTGAGTTTGCAGCAATACTTTCAAGCGAAACTGAAGAAAGCGGAACAACGCTCCATTCCGTTTCCCTTCCATAGCCCGATTCGGTCCCTACCCAGCGCACATCAGGACCCATAATTGCAATAACTGCCTGCGGCTGCAATCTCCTCACAAGACCATAATATCCTATCCAGTCGTATTCCTGTTTTTTGCCGTTTGGCCCTTCCCCGCAGGCACCGTCAAACCATACTTCATCGACTTCTCCGTATTGTGTAAGAATTTCAGTCAGCAGGTTTTTAAAGTATGTGTTGTACTCTTCAGTCCCGTAGTACTGAGAATGTATATCCCAGGGAGAAACATAAATCCCGAATTTTAGGCCATACTCCTTACAGGCATCGGAAACCTCCTTTACAAGGTCTCCCTTACCCTCCCTCCATGGTGAATTTTTGACGCTGTAATCGGTATATTTACTTGGCCAGTTGCAGAATCCGTCATGGTGTTTGGCAACCAGGATGGCGAGCCTGGCCCCTGCTTCTTTCGCGGTCCGTATCCATTGTCTTGCATCAAGCCCTGAAGGATTGAAGATTCCGGAGCCGACGTCCTTTTTCCCCCATTCGAGCCCGGCAAACGTATTGATCCCGAAATGAAAGAATACAGTAAATTCCAGTTCCTGCCAGGCAGCCTGCTGCTCCGAAGGGCGGATATGGGCTGCTATCTTTAATATAGAATCAATTGGGAGACCTGGGGAAATGGCAGCATAGTTGCAGACTGACTGAGCCTGTACAAACTGAGATGCCAATAACAGTATGGCCAATGACAGATATTTTAAATATTTCATTGCATGAATTTAAAATACTGACGGCTGTCGACTGCAATATTAGTAAAATCAGGCTAAAGCAATGAATTTTTATAATTTTTTTATATTACGGGAATCTTCCTTTCAAAATACTTATAAGTCCCGTTGCATCTTTGCATCGTTTTTTAAATGGTTTGATATGAATGCAACAATAATAGTAGCCAAAACCAGCTCCTTTTTTGTGGTGAGTACTTCCACAACATATATAATCGGAGCTGTAATTGCTCTGCTAATCCTGGGATACCTTTTTTATTCATTGGTTAAACCAGAAAAATTTTAAAATACTTTGCCATGAAAAGGTCATTATTAATGTTTTCGATTTTTTTAATCGGTTTAAAGCCAGGATTAATCGCACAAAATGAAAGCGAGGGTGTGTTCTTATCTGCCAGGGATTTTACAAACGGTAAAATTGCCTTTGCAAACAAGCATAGCGGTAAAAAATATCAGCTACGTTTAAATGAGTTTTTTAATGCAGCTTCAATAAAGATCCTGATTGGGGATTCCATGATAACATTTGCAAAGGATTCAATCTATGGGTATCACGATAAAAACGGTAAGAGCTACCGTTTCTATAGAAAGACAGTTTTTGAAATTCTGAATCCATCAGAGAAAATACTCCTTTATAGTACTACATCCGGGACAGGCTCTCCAAGAAACAGAGCACAGGTTACAAATTACTATTTCAGCGAATCCGCAGGTTCACCGATTTATCCACTCACAAAACGGTACCTGGAAATAGTTTACAGTAAAGATGTTCAATTTGAGGAATTACTGGATATATATTTCCACAATGATGACGAACTGACATCATATGATGGGATTAATAAAATCTACTTTCTTAACCGCATTTATGAAGAAAGCAGGCTCGAATCAGTACAAAAACATTATAAAATAAATGAATATGAGAGCAAGTGTTCTATTTTTAATAATAGCAGTAATTAGCCTCAGGCTATTTGCGCAACAAAATGCTAAACCGGAAAAAATACCATTCGATGGTATTGACCAGACATGGCAAAATGGGAACGACCGGAGGGATTCGTCAGTTTTTCAACACATGAAATATTTCACTCCCAGTATTTTAATTGACATAAACTATACTCATTCATTCAACAACCCTAACGATAATACGGTGGTAGGGTCCACCGCCCTTACCAGGAACAATGAGGTTCAACTCTCGGGTTTGCACTTCGGTGGCGACCTGAACTATAAAGGTGCAAGGGCAAGGTTCATGACACAATTTGGAACAAGATCAATTGTGGTACCGCGCAATGATCTCAGCCCTTACCGCGGACAGTATAAGCTGGCCGATGTATATCGATATATCAGCGAAGCTTATGCCGGTTATCATTTCAACACATTGTACGGGATCAATGTTGACGCGGGCTTGTTTATGTCGTACATCGGTTTGAATTCATACTACCAGGAGGAAAACTGGGAATACCAGGCATCGTTTACTTCGGATAATACACCCTGGTTTTTTAATGGCATCCGGGTACAGATCTTTCCGTCAAGCCATCTTAAGATTGAGGCATGGGTTATCAATGGATGGCAAAGTTACGGGGCATTCAACAGTATGCCGGGTCTTGGAGGAAATCTCACCTGGATGCCAAACAGTAACCTAAAACTGCTGACCAACGATTACTTCGGAACGGATTGTGGAGGGATACCTCAGAGAAAACGCTTTCATTCGGATAATAGTTTGCTGGTCAGGTATTTGCATCACCCAGAATCCAGGGGAGTAAGCATGATGGCATTTTCATTGACAGGAGATTTCGGTTTTGAAACGGGAGGAGGAGTGAATGGACTCAAGAACGGGGACAGTGTTCACGGGCCGGCGCAGTATTTTTTAAGCGGAATGTTATACAACCGCCTGTGGTTTTTCAAAAACAAATTCGCATGGACCATTGGCGGAGGCTTTATGACAAACCCGGGACGATATCTGGTTTTGTATCCCACCGGCCAGGCAAGCCCCCTGCCCAATCCCAATGATCCTACAAAGACCGAAGGGCAATTCCCATTTAGCGCAAATCCCGGCGATCAGTTTGTTGGCTGGGACTGCTCAACAAACCTGGATTATATGCCTAACCAGAGTTTAACCTTCCGTGTTGAATTTGTTCACCGGGAATCCAGTGTCCCTTATTTTGCAGGTGCCGGGGGTGTGACATCCCAGACCGGGTATTCAACTTCCACTTTGGATCCAGACTGGAGACCCGACCTGGTAAAATCGGAAAGCAGGATAATTATTGCTATATTGTTCAGATTATAATAATTGATTTATTTTGATGGTATGACAACACAGGATGTAATTCAGGTAATACTCTATTTTGCCTTATTAATAGGCTTAACTCCCATTTTAGGGAATTACATGTTCAAGGTATTCTCAGGGCAAAAACATTTTATGTTACCCGTTTTAGGATGGCTGGAGAAGCTGACATATAAAATCACAGGAGTTGATTCCGGGGAAGAAACCAACTGGAAATCATACACATTCGGTTTAATTATGTTTAGCTTCATTGGATTTGTTTTCGTGTACCTGATTCAGGTCTTTCAAGCGCATTTGCCCTTAAATCCTGCAAACCTTCCAAATGTATCCTGGCATTCGGCTTTTAATACTTCTGTGAGTTTTATGACCAATACCAACTGGCAGGGATATGCCGGAGAAACAACGCTCAGTTATTTTGTACAAATGATAGGGCTTACTGTGCAGAACTTTGTAAGTGCTGCAGCAGGAATTGCGGTTTTACTGGCTCTCATAAGGGGTATTGCCCGCAAAACCACCGATAAGCTTGGTAATTTCTGGGTCGACCTTACCCGATCCACCTTGTATCTGCTGTTGCCGCTTTCAATCCTGTTTGCACTTGTATTGGTAGGCCAGGGTGTTGTGCAGAATTTTAAACACTATGAAACCGTTCAAACTTTACAGGGAGCACAGCAGGTAATCCCGATGGGGCCAGCAGCATCGCAGATCGCAATAAAACAACTGGGTACGAACGGAGGAGGATTTTTCAATGCCAACAGCGCACACCCGTTCGAGAATCCTACGCCTTTCAGCAATTTCCTGGAGATGTTGGCAATACTGCTTATTCCGGCTGCATTAACTTTCACTTATGGAAAAATGGTTGGGTCAAAACGACAGGGCTGGACAATTTTTTCGGCAATGTTGATTTTGCTGATCGCGGGACTAAGTATTTCCCTGTATGCAGAATATTCAACAAACCCAATTTTCGGCCATTTTCACCTGATGGAGGGAAAAGAAACACGTTTTGGAATAACCAACAGTATACTTTGGGCAACTGCCACTACATCAGCTTCCAATGGTTCAGTGAATGCAATGCATGACAGTCTTTCTCCGATTGCCGGTATGATCGCAATGGTCAACCTGATGCTGGGTGAAATTATTTTCGGAGGCGTAGGATCCGGCTTGTACGGGATGGTGATTTTTATCATTATTACGGTCTTTATCGCCGGACTTATGGTCGGACGTACCCCTGAATACCTGGGCAAAAAAATAGAAGCTTTCGAGGTTCAAATGGCGATTATAGCCATACTCCTGCCAAATCTGGTCATACAACTATTCTCGGCATGGGCATCTGTAAGCAACGTCGGATTATCGAGCCTTAACAATGCAGGGCCTCACGGTTTTTCAGAAATACTTTATGCTTATAGTTCGGCCGCAGGGAATAACGGAAGCGCTTTTGCCGGGTTAAATGCAAACACCGTTTTTTATAACCTGACGATTGGTATCGGAATGCTGATAGGCCGATTTGGGGTTATTATTCCTGTAATGGCAATAGCCGGAAGTATGGTAAAAAAGAAAATTACCCCACTATCGGCAGGCACTTTCCGCACTGATAATGGGCTGTTTATCGGTTTGCTGATCGCGGTGATCCTCATTGTTGGCGGATTAACCCATTTCCCTGCATTGGCCCTTGGTCCGGTGGTTGAGCATTTACTTATGAATTCCGGTATAACCTTTTAAGTTTTAATAATATGAGTACAAAATTGAATACAAGCCTTTTCAATAAAAAGATATTATTCCAGGCTGCAAAGGAAAGCTTTATTAAATTGAACCCGACTCTGCAGATTAAGAATCCTGTCATTTTCATTGTGGCAATTGGTGCGGTTCTTACAACCATCATAGTGTTAACAGGTTTATTACAGGGTAATTTCTCATCATTTAATCTACAAATAGCTATATGGCTTTGGTTCACAGTGTTGTTTGCCAATTTTGCCGAGGCTGTTGCTGAAGGAAGGGGAAAAGCCCAGGCTGAAAGTCTGCGTAAAAACCGTACGCAAACCATAGCTCGTAAGATCCAGGGTAAACAGGAGGTTTCGGTAAATGCAACCGAGCTCAGAAAAGGAGATATCGTCAGATGCCTGGCCGGAGATGTCATTCCGTCGGACGGGGAAATCATTGAAGGGATTGCAAGCGTTGACGAATCAGCAATTACAGGCGAATCGGCACCTGTCATCAGGGAAAGCGGAGGAGACCGTTCAGCAGTTACAGGAGGCACGAAAGTGATCAGCGACTGGATATTGATCCGGATAACGACAGAGCCGGGTAACACATTTATCGACCGTATGATTGCTTTGGTGGAAGGAGCTAAACGACAAAAAACGCCAAATGAAATAGCCCTGTCAATATTACTTTCCGGCCTGACTATTATTTTTCTTCTGGTTGTTGTGACACTTCCGGCATTCTTCGGCTACAGCCTTTCAGCATCAGGACTTCCGATGTCACATAACCTGACGATTCCGGTACTTATTGCGTTGCTGGTATGTCTTATTCCCACAACAATCGGAGGATTGCTTAGCGCCATAGGAATAAGCGGGATGGACAGGCTCATACAGCGCAATGTTATTGCCACGAGCGGCCGGGCTATTGAAGCTGCAGGGGATGTGGACGTTCTTTTACTGGATAAAACCGGAACAATAACATTGGGCAACAGGATGGCAACAGATTTTATCCCTGCCGAAGGTGTGACAACTGAAGAACTTGCAAATGCAGCCCAGCTTTCATCATTATCGGACGAAACACCAGAAGGGCGATCAATTGTTATTCTTGCCAAAGAAAAATTCAACATTCGCGGCCGTGAAGTCCACCAGCTAAATGCAACGTTCATTCCATTTACTGCGCAATCGAGAATGAGCGGTGTCGATTTAAAAACTGATGACAAAACGGTTCATAAGATCCGTAAAGGATCATCAGAGGCCATACGTACATTTATACAAAATAATAATGGTTTTTATCCGCAGGAAATACAAAATATCGTTTCGGAACTTGCGCGACAGGGGGCAACACCCCTTGTTGTAGCTGAGGATAAAAAAGTCATGGGGGTTATTCATCTTAAAGACATTGTAAAAGGTGGCATAAAACATCGTTTTGCAGAATTGCGGAAAATGGGTATCAAAACGGTAATGATTACCGGGGACAATGCTTTAACTGCTGCTGCAATTGCAGCTGAAGCAGGAGTTGACGATTTCATGGCCGAGGCAAAGCCTGAAGATAAATTACGCCGTATTCGTGACGAACAGGCTAATGGCCACCTCGTGGGTATGATTGGAGATGGCACTAATGATGCGCCGGCACTTGCACAGGCCGATGTTGGCCTGGCTATGAACACCGGCACCCAGGCTGCCCGTGAAGCAGGTAACATGGTCGACCTCGACAGCAATCCCACAAAATTAATTGAAGTAGTTGAAGTGGGAAAACAATTGCTCATGACCCGTGGATCTCTTACAACTTTCAGCATTGCAAATGATGTTGCAAAATATTTTGCAATAATCCCTGCCATTGCCATTTCACTGTATTCCGGTAAAAATGGTGTCGGCCCCCTTTCAGCCATGAATGTAATGCACCTGGTTTCTCCCCAGAGCGCTATTCTGAGTGCGGTTATCTTCAATGCAATTATCATTGTTCTATTAATACCTTTGGCATTGAAAGGTGTACGTTACAAACCTGTTTCCGCCAATGCGGCACTGACCAGGAACCTGCTGATGTTTGGTTTGGGTGGTATTATTGCGCCTTTCATTGGAATTAAACTGATTGATATCTTAATCAACCTATAAATAAGCGGTGCAATGAAAACACTTGTCATCTCATTAAAAATATTCTTGTTTTTCACCATATTAACAGGCATAATTTACCCTCTTCTCGTTACAGGCATTACGCAGGTTATTTTACCTTCAAAAGCTAACGGCAGTTTAATAATCCGGGGTGGTAAAAAAGTAGGAAGTGAATTAATCGGCCAACAGTTTAACAGTCCGTTATATTTCTCGTCCCGGCCTTCGGCTGTTTCATATAATCCTTTACCATCCGGTGGTTCAAATTTTGGGTTGACCAATATGAAGCTGAAAAAAATTGCAGACTCCTGCGAAAAGCAATTCATTGCATTTAACCAGTTAGACAGCCGGACTGAAATCCCATCTGAAATGATTTTTGCATCGGCAAGCGGTCTCGATCCTCACATCTCGCCGGGAGCAGCTTTGTTACAGGTTGACAGGATCACTGAAGCCCGCAGGTTCAACGCCATTCAAAAACAGAAACTGGTTCAATGTATAAAAGTCCTTACAGAACCGCCGCAGTTTTTATGCCTTGGCGAAGAACGGATAAATGTATTATTGCTTAATTTAGCTACCGATCAGATCAAATGAACAGTTTCACTGACAACAGGCCGGATCCGGATGAACTGTTAGCTTCTTTGATTAATGAAGAAGAAAAGAGCAAACGGGGTACGCTGAAAATATTTTTCGGTATGTGTGCAGGCGTAGGCAAGACCTATACTATGCTGGAAGCTGCCCATGCCGAAAAAATAAAAGGCAGTGATATCATCATTGGTTATATCGAAACACATAACCGAAAGGAAACGGCCGATCTGGCAAATGGTTTTGAATTAATACCCCGTAAAATATCCGAGTACAAATCGACCAGTGTCCAGGAAATGGATCTGGATGCTATCATTGCCCGGAAGCCCCAGATTGTCCTGGTTGATGAACTTGCACATACAAATGCGCCCGGGAGCAGGCATGCAAAACGCTATCAGGATGTCCAGGAAATTCTCGAAAATGGCATCAATGTATATACAACCTTAAACGTACAGCATCTTGAAAGCCGCACTGAAACAGTTGCACAGATCACCGGTATCCTTGTCCGTGAATCATTGCCCGATGAGATTTTTGAAAATGCTGATGAAGTTGAACTGGTAGACCTTACACCTGATGAATTGCTGCAAAGACTTTCCGAGGGAAAGGTCTATACACCCGAACGTTCAAGAGATGCAAAAGAAAACTTTTTCCGGAAGGGAAATATCACAGCCTTACGTGAAATGGCATTACGCATTGTGGCCGACAGGGTTGACAAACAGTTGCATGATTATATGCTGCATAAACGTATCCGCGGCCCCTGGAAAACAGGGATGCATCTTTTAGTTGCCGTGGGACCAAGCCCCTATTCAGGGAAATTGTTGCGATGGTCTAAAAATCTGGCATATGCCATGGGCGCAAATATTCAAGCTGTTTACGTGGAGACATTGCACAGGCTTACATCCCGGGAACATGAACAGCTTGATAAAAACATAAACCTTGCGAAGCAACTTGGAATAAAAGTCCGCATTATTACCAACGCTGATATTGTTAAAGCAATCGTCGATTTTGCCCAGAAAGAGAATATCACCCACATCGTAGTCGGCAAACCCCGTGTCCGTAACTTTCTTTCAATGTTGCAACTTGGAAATTTTGTGAACAGGTTGATTCAGTATAGCGGTAATATTGATGTATACATTCTCGGGTCCGACCGGCTGTCAAAAAATAGTTTCAGGAACCGTTTTTCTATTCCGGACTTTACCTCTCATATACCCCAGTATCTGATTACTTCCTTCCTGGTCATTCTGTCCTCCGCTATTTTTTTCTTTTTGCGGGATTATGTTGGATACCAGGTTGTTTCTTTTGTCCTTTTATTTTTGGTATCCATCCTTTCACTCTTTTATGGAACAGGCCCTATTTTACTTGCGGCAACCTTAAGCGCCTTAACCTGGGATTACTTTTTTATTCCTCCTCAATTTACCTTGCACATTGAAAAGGCAGAGGACATTCTGATGCTTATCATGTTCTTTATCATTGCACTGCTTAATGGAATACTGACTTCGAGGGTAAGGAGGCAGGAAAAGAGGATAAGGATCCGTGAAGAACGGACCAATGCACTGTATCAACTGACCAGGGAATTATCCAATGCAACAGGAATTGAGGAAGTTTCGAATATTGCAGTCAGGTACATTCAAAAGTATTTCAACCTCGATTGTGCCATATTCCATAAAAACGAGTTGAACCAATTCGATGATCATGTGACAAACGAAACTAAAATTAAATTCTCGGAAAACGAATTAAGTATTGCCGCATGGGTTTTCCGTCATTCGGCTAAAGCGGGGAAACACACCGATACCTTGCCATCCACCGAATATACATTTTATCCACTAACCGGAAATATCGATAATATGGGTGTTATTGCTGTAAGGCATGTCAATGTGTTTACACAAGGTGAAGAGCAATTCTGGGAAGCTTTTATCTCACAGATATCAGGCAAATATGAACGGGAGTTTTTACGGAATGTTTCCAAAACAGCGCTCATATTAAATGAATCGGATAAACTTTATAAAACCCTTTTCAATTCGATTTCGCACGAGTTGCGTATTCCTGTTGCATCCATCATGGGAGCATCTGACACCCTCATATCCCAGAAGTATCCGGAAGAAACAAAACAGAAATTGTATTCTGAAATTAATATCTCCTCTGTCAGGCTAAACCGGCTTATCGAAAATCTGCTTAATATGTCCAGGCTTGAATCGGGCCGGATAACCCTGCGTCCAAACTGGTGTGATGTTCGTGATCTGGCACACAGGATGTCTGAAACCCTCAGACAGGAGCTGCTGCCATTCAAACTATCAGTTGTCATTCCGGATGACATGCCTCTGGTTAACATTGATTTTGGACTTATTGAACAGGCACTTTATAATCTTATACTAAATGCTACTCAGAACGCACCTGCCGGCAGCAGGATCAGGCTCAAATTTTTTTATGATAATGGTTTTCTTACAATCCAGGTGATGGACAGGGGCCAGGGGTTTCCTGAATCTGAGTTATCTTCGGTATTTAATAAATTTTATCGCGGGAAAGATGCCAAGGCAGGAGGTACCGGCCTGGGCTTGTCAATTGTAAAAGGTTTTGTAGAAGCTCACCAGGGGACAGTGACTGCCGGGAACCGTCAAAACGAAGGGGCTATTTTTACAATAAAAATTCCGGTCAGTATTTCTGAAATGAACCAATTCGGACAGCTTGAAGAATAAATGGGAAACTCAGGTAACATACTTGTAATTGATGACGAAGTTCAGATCCGCCGGTTGCTGGCGATCACTCTTTCTGCAGACGGGTATAAAATTTCAGAAGCATCAACAGGCAAAGAAGGACTTGCGCTGGCAGCATCCTTGCAGCCCACTTTGATAATCCTTGATCTGGGTTTGCCTGATGCCGATGGTCTTGACATTCTTAAGAAGTTAAGGGAATGGTACGAGAAGCCGATCATTATCCTTTCGGTGCGGAATTCGGAAGAAGATATTATTAAAGCTCTCGACAACGGTGCCAACGATTACCTTACCAAACCCTTTCGCACAGGTGAATTACTGGCCCGGATCAGGGTTTCCATAAGGCAAAGCCAAGGCATCAAAGACAACCCTGTCCTTGAATTTGGTTCCTTAACCATCGATATAGTGAACCATATCGTGAGGAAGAACAAGGAGATGATCAAACTTACATCAACCGAGTTTTCCCTTCTGTCACTGCTGGCAAAGAACGAAGGCAGGGTTTTGACACACCAGTATATCTTAAAGGAAGTATGGGGGATGGGTTATATTGAACAATCCCAGTATTTGCGTGTGTTTATAGCACAATTACGTAAAAAACTTGAAGACGACCCGGCCAGGCCAAGGATGCTCAATACGGAGTCGGGGATAGGGTACAGGTTTAGCTATATTTAATTACTGAAGTGGCGCTACCACCTCAATAACCTCCGGCAAATCCATCCCGATGTTCTTAAGATGTTCAAGCTTCGGAACTCCGTTTTTCGTCCATCCGCGTCGTTCATAAACGGCATCCAGAAGCTTTTCGTACTGGTCTTCACGGTGCTTCCTGAGAACGGCCATTTTTTCTTCTGTGGATTTTCCTGTGGGGTCGAATCCTACTTTCTCGAGCAACTGTTTGTCGTAACGGTCGGCTCTTGATTCGTATTCTTCCTTTGTTACAGGACCGCAGGCACGGTATGGCTGTGCATCATGCTTCCTGAGGCCATAACCCCTGCGAATGCTGAATATCCTCTGGAAATTATATACCCGCTCCGACATACGGACCAACTCAGTTTTGTCAATGCTTAATCCGGTGACTGCATTGAAAATGGTAACATAGTTGTCGACATGCTCAGGCACTTTAGCAGGCTCGGCATTTTGGGCATTGTCATCAGGTTCCACATCGTTCCATGGAAGCTTGCAGAATCCGGCAAGCCCGAACCAGGTACGGAACATGGGGAAGTAATGCAATGCTTCTGCTTTTTTCTCAAAAGTAGGGATCTGGTTGTTTACCATGTCCATGAAAATCAGCCATGCTTCGTCATGCTGGGGGCCTTTGTTGGTCATGGCATAACCACCCTGCTGGGCCAGTGATTCCTTGGAAACGTATTGGGAATATTCAAGGCCTTTGTTTTCCATACCGATATCCTGCATGAAGTTCGGATCGCCCCAGCCGTTCCCGGCAAAGATCCCTTTCATTTTACGTACCCCCTGACCTGCTATCAGGCCAAATCCTTCGCCCCGGGAAACCTGGTGCAGTAATTCCATGGCTACATCAGCATTTCCGAAGTTCAGCTTCAGTCCGCCCGTGCGCTCTTCATTGAGAATGCCATTCTCATAACATTCCATGACAAAACCGAGGATTGTTCCCCAGGAAATAGTACAAATGCCGTATGTGTCGCAATAAAAGTTTGCTTCAATGGTGAAATCAGGGTTAAAGATGCCTGCGATTGAGCCAAGTGAGGAAGTGGTTTCGTATTCGGGTCCGTCAACGATGACTTTGTCTCCCTTATATGGACCACTGCGGAGTTCATAATTATCGACACCCTTTGCACAAGCCATGTTACAGCCAACCCAGCATCCGTCGGGAACATTCTGGGTGAAGTATGATTTCCATACATCACCGCGGATTTTAAAAGCATCGGGATGGCTTCCGAATTTAAAATTATGGACAGGAAGCAGGTCATAGTCATTCATGATATGAGTAAGGTGGGCAGTTCCTTTCGACCGCATTTCACACTGCTTGTCGTCAAGTTCCCTCATTTCTTTGTTGAACTTGCGTCCGCGCTCCTGGATGGCTTCCAGGCTGACCACGTTGTTGCGGTTGCCTCCAATGGTTTTTACATGGGCTACCAGGGCCTTGATCTTCTTGTCACGAAGCACGGTACCAATACCGCCACGCCCAGCCTGCTTCAGGCGGACCTTTTTACGCTTGATGTCATAGAAAGAAAAATTAAGCATGCCTATAAGCGAATGATCTGCTGCAGTACCGGCTGAAACAACGGATACATTATATTTGTCTTTTTCATTTTCAGGATTGGCCATCATGTCATGAAGCTTTTCTGCGAGAACATGACTGTCGACAGGCAGGTCTCCGGCTTCATAGATCTCGATCACCTCGCGTTCTTCCTCAAACAACACCATTATTTCCTGATTTGACTTTCCCTGGATCTCCAGCGCATCAAACCCGCAAAATTTGAGGAACGGACCAAAAAATCCGCCCACATTGGAATCTACAATAATATCTGTTTGCGGACTGATGGCGCAGCAGATAGCCTTGCCGGCACCGGAATACTGTGTTATCCCGCAACATGGTCCGCCGGAAATCACAATTTCATTCTCAGGATCATTCCACTTGGTATCCGGTTTCGTCGCATCCCAAAGAAGGCGTAAGTCAAAACCCTTGCCGCCTATGAATTTTTCTTTCATCTGCTGGCTGACAGGTTTTTCCTTAATTGTAAAGTCTCCGACGTTAACATAAATTGTACGGTTGTTATATCCCTTATCAATCGGGGCCCAGGTATATTTGTACTGAGCCAGGAGTTTGTGGGTCTGTTTGAATTCTGAGAAAGTCATATGTATGGGGTTAGGGACTATATATTTGATCCTGGATCCCGGATCTATATCTGTTAAACAATTAACGCTGCAAAAATAAAGAAAAAATCATCGCAAAACCCCGTCAATCAAAAAGTTCGATATGCTTTGATCTGCATAACGATGCTGCTGATAACCATGGGCTGGGTTTGAAAGTATTCCCGGAAAGCCTCAAGCAGGCAAAAGAAAAATCTTTTGTAAATTTGTATTAAGTAAATATCCTGAACATAAATTTTTTATAATGACATTCGGGGAAATTAAAGTTAAGCTTAAAACCAGGACAGTTGGCATAGCCGGATGCGGCGGACTCGGTTCAAATTGCGCTGTTGCGCTGGCAAGGGTAGGAATTGGCACCCTGATCCTTACTGATTTTGATGTGGTGAGTGAATCCAACCTGAACCGGCAGTATTATTTCCTCAGCCAGGTAGGGGAACCCAAAGCTCCTGCGCTTAAACGGGTCATTCATCAGATCAACCCGTCAGTTAGTGTGATTGCCTATGAAATCAAACTTGACCCTGAGCACATCTTAAGATATTTCAAGGATTGCGATGTCATTGTGGAAGCTTTTGACGAGGCCGGCCAAAAGGAAATGCTTATAGAGACAGTGCTGTCGGCTTTTCCCGAAAAACCCCTGGTAGTGGGCGTTGGCATGGCCGGGTGGGGGATGAACGATTGTATTCATTACCGTCATGCAGGAAACCTGCATATCTGTGGGGATGAAGTCACAGAAATCAGCGAAAATGTTCCTCCTCTTGCACCAAGAGTGGGAATGGTCGCTAATATGCAGGCGAATGTCGTTTTGGAAATATTATTGAAATCCTGATGACTTGATGGTCGTGATGGTCGTGATGAAGAAAAAACCAGGGAATGAAGATAACACTTAATAATACATCCGAAGAATTTGGTCAGGACGTAATGACAGTTAATGAACTGTTGAAAGTAAAAACCTTTACCTTCAAAATGCTGGTTGTCAGGATCAACGGAATCCTTGTGAAAAAGGATGAGTACAGTACTGCTGTAATTAAGGACAAGGACGATGTGATGGTACTTCACTTAGTCAGTGGGGGATGAAACCGTGATCTGTGAACCGTGATCCGATAACCGGGTCACGGTTCACGAATCACGAGTCGTCAAATCACTTCCCCCACCACAAATGTGCTCCCCCCGATAAAGATGAGGTCATCCTCTTTAGCTGCCTGTTTTGCAGCCTGGTAAGCCAGAGTTACGCTTTTAAAACTTTTTCCTTTGAGTTTATACTCCGATGCTAATTGTTTTAATGAGTCTGCATCCATCCCTCTTGGAATATCTGCCTTGCAGAAATAAAAATTCGCTTTTACAGGCAGATGTTTCAGTATCAGGTCCGGATTTTTATCGCTGACGGTACCGAAAACAAAATGAAGTTTATTGTAAGGGATATTTGCAATCTGGGCAATAACTTCCAGGATACCTGCTTCATTGTGCCCGGTATCGCAGATGGTAAGTGGTTTCAGGTTTAAAACATGCCAGCGCCCCTTGAACCCTGTCCTGATAGCTGAGTAACGTATCCCCTTTTTAATTTGTTCGGCAGTTATCCCAAACCCCTGCTTGTTCAATTCCTCGATAATCCCCATCAGTGTGACCAGGTTCTTCATCTGGTAATCACCTCCCAGAGGGCAGGGGATCTTTTTAATAAATACAGCATCATCCTTGTAAACATCCACGTTCAGGTGAATTGCTTTACGGCCCCAGTTCCTGATCTTGACAACCGAATAATGATCGGAAGCAAAGTTGATCTCCGATTTCATGAGTTTTGCCTGTTTCCTGAAAACAGCATCGACAGTATCCTGCCTTTCTCCGATAAGCACCGGAACACCGGGTTTAATAATGCCGGCCTTTTCCTGAGCGATCTTTGGCACGGTTTCTCCCAGGAACTGCATATGATCCAGGCTGATGTTTGTGATTACCGATAAAAGCGGGGCGATAATATTAGTAGAATCAAGTCTTCCCCCCATGCCAACTTCAACAATTGCAACATGTACATGCTGTTCCTTAAAATACTGAAATGCCATCGCCACTGCCAGTTCGAAAAATGAAGGGCTGATCTTCTCAAATTCCTCCATATGCTTTGATATGAAAGCCGGAACATAGGCTTTTGAGATCTTTTTACCGTTAACACGTATCCGTTCACGGAAGTCTTTGAGATGAGGTGAAGTATAAAGGCCTGCCCGTATCCCTGCTTGCTGGAGTATGGATGCAAGCATGTGAGCAACCGAACCTTTACCATTTGTCCCTGCAATGTGTATGCATTTGAAGTTGGTCTGCGGATTTCCCAGTACCGAACACAAAGCCAGGGTGTTGTCAAGGTTTGCTTTATACGCTGCAGCTCCAACCCTGTGGAACATCGGGAGTTGCGCATTCATGTATTCTATCGCTTCTTTGTAACTCATAAATTTTGGTTTTACTAAGTAATAAACAATCAACTCATTATATAATGATTTTGCTCAATCCGAACAAAGATAAAACAATTAAATTCAAAAGTCAATATATCGCCCCAAAAGAACCGTCCTGTTTCGCTCCAGTGACTGTTTTCAGGCAATTTATTTCATTTCTCCAGCGCAGAACTCCAAGAAATGCAAAAATGAGAGCTTCTTTAAAATTTATTGTAAGAAGGTCGGGTTTTATCAGCTGGGGTCTGATCCGGGACCGGATCTCAGATACCAGATATTTATTAAGCGTCCCACCTCCGGTTGCAAGCAATTTTTTACTGCCGTCAGTTCCTGTTTGTAAAGAAATCTGATATGCAATATGAGTACAAAAAGTACTCAAAATATCTTCGGTATTAAGCCCGGAGCAATCAAGAACCGGGGAGATGATCTCATCGACCCATTCTTTTCCCAGGGATTTAGGACCGGTTTGGTTGTAATATGCCAGCTTGTTAAGGGTATTCAGCAACTCAGTGTTTACTTTGCCTTTGGAAGCAAGCGCTCCATCCTTGTCATAAGGCAGTCCTGCCATCCTTGCCAGGTTGTTCAGGACGATATTTACCGGGCAGATATCATATGCGATCCGGTCTCCCTGGCGATCGAAAGAGATATTCGCAAATCCTCCCAGGTTCAGGCAATAATCATACCCGCTGAAAAGCAACCTGTCCCCTGCCGGCACGAGGGGGGCTCCTTGTCCTCCTTCAGCAACATCACCCGAACGGAAGTCGCAGATAACCGGAAGACCGGTCTCGGCTTTGATAGCAGCGCCATTTCCAATCTGAGCTGTAAACCCCTTCCCCGGCTGGTGAAAAACTGTATGCCCGTGTGATGAAATGAAATCTGCCCTGATATTATATTTCTCAATGAATTCCCGGCTGAGTTTTCCCAGAAGGTGACCAAATAAGTGGTCGGTAAAAACAAATTCAGCCGCAGTTGATCCCGGAAGGCCTGATAATCGAATGAACCATTCTTCTGAATACGGAATAGTTTCAGCAAATGTTAACGTATAGTCCCAATGCCCGTTTTCATACCTGAACACGCAACAGGCTATATCCAGGCCATCCAAAGAAGTCCCCGACATCAACCCGATCACTGTATACTCTGTCATCTACAGTATCTCCGCAACAGTTTCAAGTTTCATTCCACGGCTGCCTTTTAGCAACACCGATTTACCTTCAGGGAGATGGTGTTCAAACCATAGCCTTGCCAGTTCACTGTCGCCAAAACAGAGGAACTCTCTTTTTGTATTGATACGGGTGAAGGTTGGCCCGACCAGGTATACTTCAGCAAACGAAAGTTCTTCCAAAAGCTTAAGGATGTGTTTGTGCAATGCATCTGATTCGGCTCCCAACTCGAGCATATCGCCAATGATCACCACTTTATTCCCATAAACTGAAGATGCGAAAAACCGCAGGGCTGCCTCCATGCTGCTTGGATTTGCATTATATGCATCCAGCACTAGCAGGTTCTTCTCGGTGGTCCTGACCTGGGAACGGTTATTGGAAGGCTGGTAAGATTCAACAGCCAGTTTAATTTCTTCATCGCTTATGTTAAAATACCTGCCGATACATGCCGACGCCAGAATGTTGACCGCATTATAATCTCCGAAAAGCTTCGATTGTACATCCAGGGCCTGCCCGTTTGACTGAGTGATACTTATATTGATAAAGTCCCTTGAATTATCTATTGATCCCTTTATCGAGGCAGTATCTCCAAATCCGTAAGTAATCCTTTCAATCCCTTCCGAATGCTGAATCAGCAGGCTGTCATCAGCATTCACAAATACAGTTCCATTTCTACCTGCCAGGAAGCGGTACAACTCGGTCTTGGTGCGGAGAACTCCTTCAAAACCTCCAAACCCTTCGAGATGGGCCTTTCCAATATTGGTTATGATACCATAGTAAGGCAAAGCGATCCTGCAAAGGAAATCTATTTCACCCGGATGGTTGGCGCCCATTTCGATCACAGCAATTTCTGTGTCGTTGTTAAGCCTGAGCAGGGTCATGGGAACCCCGATATGATTATTCAGATTACCTTCAGTACTTAAAACTTTGTACTTTTTCGCCAGGACCTTGCTGATCAGTTCTTTGGTCGTAGTCTTGCCATTCGTGCCTGTCACTGCGATCACCGGGATGTTAAAGCTGCTGCGATGGTGAAGGGCGAGATCCTGTAATGTTCTCAGTACGTCTTCAACGAGGAGGCATTGAGGGCTGATTTTGTATTCCGGCTCGTCTACCACTACCCAGGAGGCTCCCTTGTTAAGAGCATCTGCAGCAAAGTGATTGCCGTTGAACCGGTCTCCCTTCAGTGCGAAAAAGATGCATGAAGGGCTCAGGTTGCGGCTGTCGGTAACAACGTGAGAATGCTGAAGGAAAATAGTATAAATGTCAGTAAGGCTGCTGAACATCAGAATTTATTTTCCCGGGATCGCTCCACCAACACGGGTCATAGCGCAGCGGAAGCCGATAGCATCGGAAGCGTCGGTTTCGTCAAGATAACGGCGCATACCGGGGCTCATGTAATAAGCAGGGTCTTTCCAGCTGCCTCCTTTATAAACGCGGGCTTTATCGCTGATAAGCGAGCTTACACCATACTGGTACATCAGGTTAGTACCGGATGTATCACGTGTAAATTCCTTCCAGTATTCTGTACTGATATTTGACTGGTAGTCGCCATCGAGGTAATTGATATTGTCGGCCTGGCGGTAATTCTTGCGGTTCTTGGCTTCAGCTGTCGTGACATCCCTGTATTTAAGATGGCCCAGGCTGTCTTTTTCAGCAAGAAACCCTTCGGCATCCCTGACGGGGGTCGTGAAAACGTTCCCGCGGTAAGGGCGCATGTCCGACATATCGTTGAATGAAAGGGGACGATATACATCGGCAACCCATTCGCTTACATTACCTGCCATATTATACAGGCCATAATCGTTGGGGAAATAGGATCCGCAGGCTGCAGGTATGTCGGCGCCGTCGTTCAGGTTGCCGGCAACGCCCATATAGTCACCTTTTCCGCGTTTGAAGTTGTCCATGAATGTGCCATAATAGCGCGACTGGTTGGTACGGACATAGGTACCGTTCCAGGGATAATTCTTGTGTTCGACAACCCTTTCATAAACGGTGTTTCCGATAAGGCCGAGCGCTGCAAATTCCCATTCGGCTTCAGTCGGCAGACGATATTTTGGAAGCATAATTCCGTCTTCCATTTTAACTTTCCTGGTACCCGTACCATTGGGGTTCAGATCGGGCATAGGTTTATCAACAAGCCCTTCATACTGCCCTGCCAGGTAGGCTTCGGTATTGAAGTTGTTTTCGTTTTTCTGGGCAGGGTCCATGGCAAGGATGCCTTTGCGGATAAGGAGCATTTCGTTCACCCTGTCGCTTCTCCATGCGCAATAATCGTTTGCCTGCAGCCAGGTTACACCAACAACCGGATAGTTCCTGTAGGCCGGGTGGCGGAAATAATATTCCACCAAGGGCTCATTATAAGCAAGGCGGTCGCGCCACACCAGGGTGTCGGGAAGCGCTTTGCGGTAAACACCGGGATAATCGGCTCCGTAAACACGTGCAAGCCAGTAAAGGTATTCCAGATAATCCAGGTTGCGTGTTTCGGTCTGATCCATATAGAAGCTGGTGACAGTAACCCGTTTGGGCTGGTTGTTCCACTCGAACAATACGTCATCCTGGGTTTGGCCCATAGTAAATGTGCCACCCTCGATGAACACCAGCCCGGGGCCTGTGCCCTGGTCCTGGAATGAACGAACTTCAAAACCGCCATTCTTGGAGTTGTTATACTCCCATCCTGTAGTGCGGGAAACTTCTTTTTTGCAGGCGCCTGTAAGCAGTAAGGCTGTTACGATAGCGCTTACATGAAACCATTTTTGAACCTTCATCCGTGAAAATTTTTTGCAAATATACTTTATTATAACTAAAATCTTGGGCATTTTATTGCCCTGATCTTTCTTTTTCTTTCAAAGCAGGGAAATTGCCATGAGGCTGAAACCTCATGCGCCCCGCCCGACACTGAGAATAAGCGTGATACGTTGAGATCATAACTGTACCCCACCCTTAGATTTTTATAGTGAATCCCGGCCAATATGATCAAAGCGTCGGCATTTTCAAAGTTATGGCGGAACCATAACCCGCATACAAGCGGGTCAAATGTAAGGTAGGCCCCTATGTTCAGCTGGTGAAAACTGCCCTGTTGCTGGTAAAGTACATTCGGGGAAATAGAAAACTCCTTTTCCTCGTCACCCCCGTATCCTTGTTTAAGGTTGATGACCGAACCTGCATGAGCCGTATACTTCATATACAGATGAGAGGTGTTGTCATTATAAAATCCGTTCCTTGGCTGAGTCAGATGGTCAACAGCAAATCCTCCGTAAATCAGCCCGTTATAGTCAAGAAATAATCCGGCCGAAAAATCAGGGGCTATTATGGAAGGGTTATCCGGCTCTTTTTCATTTGTAGGCCTTACAACTTCACCACTCCTCGGATCGATCTGGTCTTCGAAAACAAAATTCTCCCAAACAATCCGCCTTTGGTAATATGAACCCTTAAGGGCCAGGCTGGCACTCAGTTTTTCGGTAATATTGAACATATAGGCGTAGGAAAGCCCTATCGTAGTAGTATTCAGGCTACCACCACCCGCACGGTCAGCAGTGACGAGGAGTCCCAGGCCCCCGTGCAATATGCCAAAGTACTGGTCATATGAGAAACTGTAAGTATTATAAGCTTTTCCGAGGCCCGGCCATTGATTCCTGTAATTTCCAATGATCCTTGGGCAGATTGTTGCACCGGTTAGTGCAGGGTTCAGGTAAAGGGGGTTGGCATAAAACTGTGAAAATTCAGGATCCTGGGCAAAGGTAGTCCACAGGGAGGCAAAAAATAAAATTACCGTAAAACATGATCTTCGCTTCACAATCCTGATTTTCTGTACAAAGGATGCAATGACCGCAAATTTAGATAAAATAACAGCAATAAGGCTCAATCTTATTTACAATATAAGGGAGAATAAAACGTTAACAATGATAATTTCGTATCAGGATAAATTTTCAACGTCAGCAAACCCTTAGATGTTCATTACGGTCTTATGTATATTCAGGCAGTAAAATGCAACAAATGATACAAAAACATTCAATTCCAAGGCTTTTTATATTAACCCTGGTTTTTTTTATTTTCAGTCCGGCAGTCATAAGCCTGGCTCAAAACTCCTTTGCGTCCGCTTCGGTTCTTTCAACGGGAAACTGGTATAAATTCTCCGTTTCATCCAATGGGATTTACCGGCTTACTTACACTGATTTGAAAAATGCCGGCGTCCCTGTTGCATCCATCAACCCGAAAAATATCCGCATCTATGGTAACGGCGGAGGCATGTTGCCCGAATCAAACGACAGTGCCAGGATTGATGACCTTATCGAGAATACAATTTTTGTATACGGGCAGGATGACGGGGTATTCAATGAGGGGGATTACATATTGTTTTACAGCAGCGGGCCGGATCGATGGAAATACAACAAAAGCGACAACCTGTTCCATCATGTCAGGAACATCTATTCTGATGTTGCCTGTTATTTTCTGAATTGTGACCTCGGAGAAGGAAAACGTATCAAGACCCAGGCTTTCATCAATACTCCCGCTAATTCAACCTATACTAATTTTAACGACTATATTACCTATGACAGGGATGGTATCAACCTCATCCAATCCGGAAGGGTATGGTATGACAAGGAAACGTTTGATGTGACTACGTCAAGAAATTATTCTTTTACATTTCCCAACTTTGATTCCCGGTCCCCGATGACTATTACCCTTAATGCAGCTTCAAGATCGATAGGAGTTTCATCATATTTTAATTTGAATGCCGACGGCAAACTGCTGGTATCACTTTCCATTGATCCTGTTACGACTAATTTTGAGGATACTTTTGCTCATGAAGGTATGATCAGCAAGCAATATACCACTTCAAACCAGACCATAAATCTTAACCTGGTTTACAATCAGATGGTTTCCGGCGCTGTGGGGTGGCTGAATTATTATGAACTTAATGCACTGCGCCTTCTTACAATGACCGGAAGCCAGATGAATTTCAGGAATGCAGCCTCCTGGGCAAAAAACCGGATCAGCGAATTTCAGCTTACCGGCCAGGGACAGGCCTTAACAATATGGGATGTTACAACTCCATATAATGTAAGGAATCTTGAAACCCAGCAAAGCGGTGCTGTTTTTTCTGTCAGGCTCCTTACGGATTCCCTCCGGGAGTTTGTTGCATTCGACGGTTCGGCTTTTAATACTCCGGCTTTCTCCGGGACTGTCCCTAATCAGAATCTGCATAGTCTGGGGGGTATCGATTATGTGATGATATCCTTTCCCTCTTTCACCGACCAGGCAGAACGGCTTGCAGAGTTTCACAGGGCCCATTCGGGTTTGAATGTTTTTGTAACAACTCCTGAAAAAGTTTACAATGAATTTTCCTCCGGTGTTCAGGATATCACTGCCATCAGGGATTTCATGCGTATGCTCTATAACAGGACCTCATCAGCCCATAATATTAAATACCTGTTATTGCTGGGCGATGCATCCTATGATTATAAAAACCGTGTTGACGGTAACACTAATTTTGTTCCTTCCTATCAGTCCTGGGAATCGCTTGATCCGATAAGTTCCTATGTTTCGGACGACTATTACGGGTTGGTTAAAGGCGGCAACCGTGCCGATACATTGTATATCGGTATAGGAAGGTTCCCGATCAGGACTGCAGAGGATGCCATGAATGCCGTGGACAAGGTGATACATTATTCGACTAATTCCGATTCGGTTAAATCAGACTGGAGGAATATGGTCACATTTGTTGCCGATGACCAGGATAATGGAGGTGGAAATTCATTTATGGCAGATGCCGACCTCCTGGCGGGAAGGGTTAATAAAGCGTATAATGTTGACAAGATATACCTTGATGCCTATACGCAGGTTTCAACGCCGGGCGGGGCACGTTATCCCGAAGTCAACGATGCCATAAACAAACGGATTGCCAAAGGAACCCTGCTGATCAATTACATCGGCCATGGAGGCGAACTTGGATGGGCGCATGAGCGTGTTCTTGAAATTCCTGATATCCAGAACTGGACAAATTATAACAAACTTCCCGTTTTTGTTACTGGGACCTGTGAATTTAGCAGGATGGATGATCCCGCAAGGATATCGGCCGGGGAATATGTTTTCCTGAACCCCAAAGGAGGCGGAATTGCACTTTTTACAACAACAAGAGCCACATTTTCAGGAGGAAACAGAGATCTTATGCTGAATTTTTACAACCATCTGTTCGAAAAAACAAATGGAGAATACTACCGTATGGGTGACCTTATCAGGCTTTCCAAGACCGATAATGATGCCAATACAAGGAAATTCGTTTTACTTGGCGACCCTGCCCTGATGATCGCCCATCCGAACCTGAATGTGGTTACTACTTTAGTTAAAACAGGCACTCCCCAAGCTGAAAATGACACACTGAAGGCACTCGCACAAGTGACCGTAGAGGGAGAAATAAGAGAAGGCAGCAACCTGGCTTCGGATTTTAACGGAACTCTCCTTCCTACGATCTACGATAAAATATCCATGGTCACCTGCAAGGCCAATGATCATGAAGCTCCCCCGTATAATTTCTATATACGTAATAACGTGGTTTACAGTGGGAAATCAAATGTCACAAACGGCAGGTTCTCATTTACTTTCATTGTGCCCAAGGATATAGATTATAAATACGGTGCCGGCAGGATAAGTTATTATGCCAGCAGCAGTGCAACCGACGCCAACGGTTACGATGAAGACATCATTGTGGGAG
>JAPLDK010000015.1 GCA_026391775.1 Bacteroidota bacterium | reverse complement strand
ATTCGACAAAAGGACGTGGGATTGATGAAGTACGCATAAGCTATGTACTGAATGTAAACGATTTACGCGAATCCATGAAGTGCCTTGAGGCAGCCCTCAAGGTCTATCCGGGGAGGAAATCGTAAGTCGTACATCGAACATTGTACATCCTTCGTTTCGTTCAGGGATACAACAGGTATCTTTCCCTTATCTTTTTGAAAGCCTCTATACCGGCTTTCCAGCTGTTCCGAATATCTTCTTCCTTCATACCTTTGATGATCTGCTCCTGCATTGAGGCTGTCCCGGCAAGCTGATCAAAATAGGGATTGAAAAAATCGGGCCTGCTGCCAAGCGCACTAAAAGCCCTGATGAGCCAGGAAAGATTGATCCTGCCTTTGTCGGCCGGATGCTGCTCATAATACTTCTGAAGATTTTCCCCGAAACAGGTTTTGTCTTTGTACATGGGTTTGGAGTCCATCCCCTGAATTGCCTCCGGAGTGAAACTGAAATTGTATCCCTGCAAACCGGGATGGCCGTATACCTCGAAGGGAGTGGAAGTCCCACGTCCGACACTGATCACTGTACCTTCGAAAAAGCAAAGCGATGGATAAAGCAGGATAGAGTTCGCATCAGGAAGGTTAGGAGAAGGTTTCGCCACCGGGAACCATGCTGTATGGTGAGTGTAATTCTCTAATGGGAGAACGCTGAGGTCGCAGCTTACTCCCCCTTTAAGCCATCCTTCACCGTTCACCATTTTGGCATATTCGCCAATGGTCATCCCATACACAACGGGTACAGGATGCATACCTACAAATGATTTGTATTTCAGATCAAGCACCGGGCCGTCAATATAGAACGCATTGGGGTTGGGCCTGTCAAGTACCAGCACCGAAACATTATTCTCGGCGCAGGCTTCCATTACCAGGCTTAGAGTACTTATATAAGTATAAAAGCGGGCTCCAACATCCTGAATGTCAAACACTACCATGTCGAGCCCTGTAAGGTCCATAGCCGCAGGCTTTTTCTTAAGGCCATAAAGGCTAATAATCCTGAGGCCGGAATTCGGGTCTGTGTAATCGGTGGAAAGTTGCCCGGCATCATCCTTAAGTCTAAACCCATGCTCAGGAGAGAAAACCACCCTCAGGTCAATCCCGGAATTTATAAGTGTGTCAACGATATTTGTTTTACCAATAACCGAAGAAGCGTTGGCAACAACACCTATTTTCTTGCCATGCAGGATTTTGAAATATTTATCAGTCTCATAAGCAGCAGGCCTTACCTGGGCAAAAGCCATCAGGTTGAAACCAAGAATAAGCAATGCAGAAAGGATATGTTGGAGTTTGATTCTGTTCAGCATGGAATAAGTTTTCTATTTTTGTAAAGATATATCAAATTGCTTGAACACCGATCTCTTTATAGCCCACAGAATGATAAAGGGCAGCGGGGGGCATTACTCCCGCCCTGTGATCCGGATATCGATCCTGGCCATTGCCCTGAGCTTGACTATCATGTTCGTCTCGATCGCCATTCTCACAGGTTTCCAGCAGGAGATCCGCGATAAAGTTATCGGATTTACAGGACATATCCAGGTCACAAGGTTTTCTGAGAATACAAACCTGGTCCCATACCCGGTTGAAAAACAACAACCCTTTCTTTCGGCCCTCCGCGCTCATCCGAAGATAAAAAATATCCAGGTTTATGCCAGTAAAGCAGGTATAATCCGTACTTCCGATCAGATTCAGGGAGTTGTGCTTAAAGGAGTAGGAGAGGATTATGACTGGGGTTTTTTCCGTAAGAGGATGGCCCGGGGTAATATTCCCGATTATTCAGATTCGGCTCAGAAGAACGATGTGATCATTTCCCTGGTCCTGGCCAAGCTGCTGAACCTGAAGATCAATGACCCGGTGAGGATGTACTTCATCTATGGAGAACATACGGTAGGCAGGAAGTTCAGGATAGCCGGGATCTTTGAAACGGGTCTGGAGGAATTCGACAGGCTTTATGTTATCGGAAACCTGGTTCATATTCAGAAGATCAACGGTTGGAACAGCGGACAGATTGGCGGGTTTGAGGTAGTGCTTAAAGATTTCAGGGATATTGAAGAAATGGGGAAATATGTCTATCACCAGATAGGATTTCAGCTTGATGCTTCCACTATTTACCAGTTATATCCCCAGATTTTTGACTGGCTTGCTTTGCAGGATATGAATGTGGTTATCATCCTTTCTCTGATGATTGCTGTCTCTGCTATCACAATGATCTCCACCTTGCTGATACTGATCCTGGAAAGGACATCAATGATCGGTGTGCTTAAAGCCCTTGGCCTGCCGAACCGGCGTATCCGCAAGATCTTTGTGTACCACGCCCTGTATATCCTCGGATGGGGAATCGGTATCGGGAACCTTATCGGGTTCACACTTTGTTTGGTACAGCAGCAATGGGGAATTATCGGTTTGCCGCAGGAATCCTATTATGTCCCCGTGGTCCCCATCCATCTAGATCTTTTCAATATCCTCCTGCTCAACCTGTTATCGATAATCGCCTGCTATCTGATGCTGATAATTCCCTCTCTTATTATTACAAGGATAAACCCTGTTAAAGCAATCCGGTTCTCTTAAAAAATGTTAAAAATGACATGATGTGTTACTGAAACAGGAATGTCAGAAATCCATTCCCTCTTTTTGATTACCTTTGCGCCTTATTTTAAAATTCCCGCTATTGACTGAAATAACTCAGAAAATAAAGGAATTGGACGGCAAGCAGCTTTACTACTCATTTCTTGCCGGCGCCCAACGGATCTTCGAACAGCAGAAGCTGTTAAATAAAATCAATGTTTTTCCTGTAGCCGACGCTGATACAGGCACCAACTTGGCCTCTACCATGAGATCTATCATGGATGCCATTATACCTACCGATAACCTCAAGCAGACTGCTGTCGCCATGGCCGATGCCGCATTGAGCGGTGCAAGGGGCAATTCGGGCATAATCTTTGCACAGTTTCTCTATGGTTTCAGCAATGAGCTGAGTTCAGACAAGACACTTGATATCAAATCCTTCGCCGAAAGTATGAAAAAGGCCGTGGCCTATGCTTATGACGCCATCGCCAACCCCGTCGAAGGCACGATCCTTACGGTTATTAAGGAATGGGCCGAACATCTCGACAAGATCAAGGACCGGATAGACGATTTTATAAAATTACTTATCGAAGCTTATAATAAAGCCCTGGAAGCCCTTGCAGGGACAACAAAAAAACTCGAAGTACTTGCCAAAGCGCATGTTGTTGATGCAGGTGCCAAGGGTTTTGTATATTTCCTTGAAGGGATTAAGGACTTTTTTACACTCGGTCAGCCCGAGGTGGCTATTACAGCACATGCCGACCAATCTGATGGGGAACAGGTTGAGGTTCAGCACGATGTTGTTACATTTCGTTATTGTACCGAAGCCCTGCTGAACGGGCAAAATCTTGAGTTGAAAAAAATCCGTTCCTTCCTTGAACATTCAGGTGATTCACTTGTTGTTGCAGGCTCAAGGACCAAACTACGGGTTCATATCCATACCGATCATCCGATAGAAGTGATGTCACAGCTACACCGGTTTGGCGAGATCACGTACCAGAAAGTCGACGATATGATCTTCCAGAATAAGATCCTTCTGGAACGCAAATCAGATATAGCACTGATGACGGATTCAACAAGTGATATTCCCCAGGAGTTCATCGAACGTTACCAGATCCATGTGATACCGCTGAATCTTCATTTCGGGGAGACTTATTTTTCAGAATAAATTTGAATACCTCAGTACACATTATAAAAATATATTTGGCATTCATCTCTCCAGCGGTCTTAGCGGAACATTCGGTCATGCCGACATCGCAGGAAAAGAAGTCGCTTCACGTGTTGGAAAACCTATACAGGTATTTGATTCCAAGGTGCTTACAGGCGCTCTTGGCCTTCTCACAATTCGCGCTGCACGTGCTATTGAAGTGGGTATGTCGGCGGATGAGCTTGCGGCCAGGTTAAAAGAATGGATCCCGAAAGCAGGCATAAGGGTAAGTGTACAAACTCTGAAATATATCATCCGAAGCGGCCGTGTGAGCCCAATGAAAAGTTTCATTGCCAGAACACTCGACCTCAAGCCTATAATCGCTTTGGATGATCAGGGAAAGGCTGTCCTTTTCAGCAAGTCTTTTACCGAGAAAGGCTGTAGCAAAAAATTGATCCGTGATATAGAGCGGATGCTTCGCAAAAACAAGATCTGGGAATACACGATCACCCATGCCGCGAATCCCGGAACAGCAAATTACTTTGCTTCAGAAATGGAAAGGATTACCGGGAAAAAACCACTTTACCTGGAACATGTTTCCCCTGTCCTTGTAGCCCAGGCTGGCCCCGGGGTAGTATGTATTTCCTACTTGCTGCAATAATTTTCCTACCTTTGATTCAGCTTAAATTCACCTAAAGCCTGATTGTATGTTTACAGAAATCGCGCTTCTTATATTGATTTATATGTCCCTTGTTTTTATCCTTGCACAGATTGCAAAGGACAATTCCATTGTGGACATATTCTGGGGCCTGGGTTTTATACTGATCGCCATTTATTCATTCATCCAGGATACAGAACCTGACCTCCGGAAGTGGATAGTCACTTTCCTTGTAGCGTTATGGGGAGTCAGGCTTTCGGTGCATATATTTTTAAGGAACAGGGGAAGGGGAGAGGATTTCAGGTACAGGCATTGGAGGGAAACATGGAAGTATTTCGTCCTGCGAAGCTTTGTTCAGATTTTTTTGTTACAGGGTTTGTTCATGTTCATCATATCCTCTCCTGTATACTATATTAACTTTTATTCAAAGGAACCTCTTGGCTTCCTGGATACTCTGGGGCTGGTTGTGTTCGGAATCGGTTTTCTTTTTGAAGCAGTTGCCGATTACCAGCTTATGGACTTTAAAAAGAAACCTGAAAACCATGGAAAGATCATAACTTCCGGTCTCTGGGAGATGAGCCGTCACCCGAATTATTTCGGGGAAGCCCTGGTTTGGTGGGGTATCAGTTTCTATGCCTTAAACCTGCCGAACGGTTGGATGACACTCATCAGCCCTGTGATCATAACCCTGTTGCTGCGTTTTGTTTCCGGTGTCCCGATGCTTGAGAAAAAATACAGCGGCAGGCCTGACTGGGAAGAATACAAGCGAAAGACTGCGGTTTTTATACCCTTTGTCAAAATCTTATAACACTGCCTATGCTGAACAAATCACTATTATATCCCGAAAGTATTGTTGTAGTCGGAGGGTCGAATGATACCCAGAAACCTGGAGGAGCCATCCTCCGGAACCTGATCGAAAACAAGTTCAAAGGCCGTCTTTATGTGACAAACCTGAAGGAATCTGAGGTTCAGGGCATCAGAAGTTACCAGGACCCTGCCCAGCTTCCCGATGTGGATCTGGCAATACTTGCCATTGCAGCCAAATACATTCCCGAAACTGTTGGGATGCTTGCCCGGCAGAAAAATACCAGGGCATTTATTGTGCTTTCAGCCGGCTTCAGCGAGGAAAGCCATGAAGGGAAGGAACTTGAGGATAAACTTGTTTCAATTGTCAACAGTGTTAACGGAACATTAATAGGGCCAAATTGTATTGGTGTTTTGACTCCGGATTATGCAGGAGTGTTTACAAAACCTATCCCAAAACTGGATCCTAAAGGTTGCGACTTTATTTCGGGCTCAGGTGCCACAGCCTGTTTTATCATGGAAGCAGGGATCCCCAACGGTCTGACCTTTGCCAATGTCTTCTCAGTTGGAAACAGTGCCCAGATAGGCGTGGAGGAAATCCTTGCATATCTTGACGAGAGCTTTGACCCGGAGAGGAGTTCGAAGGTCAAACTTCTGTACCTTGAAAATATCTCAAAACCCGGGATGCTTCTGAAGCACGCTTCTTCCCTGATCCGCAAAGGCTGCCGGATTGCTGCTGTAAAAGCAGGGTCTTCCGAAGCCGGAAGCAGGGCTGCATCATCCCATACCGGTGCTCTTGCCAGTCCGGACGATGCTGTGAATGCTCTGTTCCGTAAAGCCGGGATAGTGCGTTGTTACGGGCGGGAAGACCTGATCAGTGTCGCCTCGGTCTTTATGTATCCCCAGCTGCGGGGAAAAAATTTAGCCGTTATTACACATGCCGGCGGCCCGGCCGTTATGCTTACTGACGCCTTATCTAACAATGGATTATCGGTTCCCAGGATTGAAGACTCTTCAGCAAAGGAATTGCTGGCCCGGCTTTTTCCGGGTTCTTCGGTTGCCAACCCCATTGATTTCCTGGCCACAGGAACGGCTGAGCAATTGGGCATAATAATTGACTATTGCGACAAGAAATTCGAAGAGATAGACGGCATTGCGGTAATCTTTGGCACGCCAGGCCTCACGAAGGTATTTGACGTTTACAACGTCATCGACGAAAAAATGATGACATCCAGGAAACCGATCTTCCCCATTCTCCCTTCGGTTATGACTGCCAGGGAAGAAATCTCGGATTTCCTTCAGAAAGGCAAAACTTTCTTCCCTGATGAGGTAACTTTCGGAACTGCACTTTCAAGAGTATATTATACCCCCGGGCCTGCTCCTTCCGAACCCGAACTTCCGGTAGTGAAAACTTCGGAAATACGCAGCATCATAGATGCATCGGCCGACGGTTACCTGCCTCCGGCATCAATCCAGGCCCTGATGGATGCATGTGGTATTCCCAGGGCCGGAGAAGCCGTTGTAACGACCCGTGAAGACGCTGCAAAGGCGGCTGCCAGGCTGGGATTCCCCGTGGTGATGAAAGTCGTTGGCCCTGTACACAAATCCGATGTGGGTGGCGTGGTCCTGAACATTAAGGATCAGGCTGCTGTGATGGCTGAATTTGACCCGATGATGCAGATCAAAGACACGACAGCCATCCTCATACAGCCTATGCTTTCAGGTACAGAGCTGTTTGCCGGGGCTAAATTTGAGCCCAAATTCGGGCATATGATACTCTGCGGGATGGGCGGCATCTTTATCGAAGTCCTCAAGGATGTGGCAGCAGGCCTGTCCCCCTTGTCAAAAGATGAAGCCCTGCTCATGATCCGCAGCCTGAAAAGTTACAAAATCATCCAGGGTGTAAGAGGACAAAAGGGCATCAGTGAAGAAGCTTTTGCCGGTATCCTGGTCCGTCTTTCCGCACTTCTTGAGACGGCTCCCGAAATTGTCGAACTTGATTTCAACCCCCTTCTCGGAAAAGAAGAAATGATCCTCGCAGTGGATGCAAGGATCAGGATCGAACGTAAGAAGTAGTCCGCTTAAAACATCTTTGATTATTTGCTTTGCCGGGCAGGAGTCTGTTTGGTATAATCGATCTCCGAGCCAAGTGCGCTGTGGGGGATAAGGAATACGACAAGGAACACAATTCCTGCTATTACCGGCCATGAACGGTTGCCCGGTTTGCGGTATTGTACTATCAGCGCAATAATCCAGAAAATCAATCCAATCAGAGTTTTATTATCGGTGAGATCATGTCCGAAAGGCCATCCCGTCCAAAATGCATCGAAAGCGTATTTCTGCACGACAGGGCCGAGGATAAGCCCGCCCACCAGAAAAAAGATCACCGTAAGCCAGATGTAACGAAGCACATTCTTACCCTGGAAAATCGCCTCGAGGCAGGTAACCGTTGAAAGCAGCATGGCCCCAAAGATGGCGATAATGTGGAAAATCAGTACTATCAGGGGTACGCTGCCCTTGAACCTCAGCACAACGTCTTGGTTTTCGTTAAGCTTGTATTGCTGTCCGTTTTTAAGAAGGGTAACCTTATAGGAGACTTTGCCGGCCGCAGGCTGCATGGGTATCATCGACACGAGTTCATTGCCCTGGCGGATCATGGGAACAGCAGTCCACTCATCATTGCTTTTATACCTTTTATAAGTAAATTCTCCGTGAACAGAGGTGTCGGCGATTGTAATTTTCACCGGCATGTCCTGCCCGCATTCACCCGAACGCGGAAGTTTGTATTTGATCAGGCTTGATTCAAGCTGTATTTTACTGCGTATAGGATACGTCGGCCCGGTCATTTTCTGATAAACGGCGAGGCCAGCCGTAAAAAGAAAGGCAAACACCCAGATTAATGCGGATTGGTATTTTTTCATTTTCGGTTTTTGTTTTTTGGTTTGCCTGCAAAGTTAATTATTTGACTCCAAACTTTTCAAAGAGATCATATACAGCCTGCTGTATATTTGTGCGGATGTTCAAATCCCTGAGTTTCTGGTTTGCAGCTGAAGGGCAGACGCGGTTGGAAAGAAAGACGTATACCAGGCCGTTCGCGGGATCGGCCCATGTATAGGTTCCCGTAAATCCGCTATGTCCGAAACTTTCAGGTGAAGCGCTTTTACAGCTGGGGCTATCTGGTTTGTAGTTTTGGAGAGGCTTGTCAAATCCAAGTGCCCTGCGGTTCCCGCTTCCGGGGAACTGGCAGCTTGTGAATGTCCTTACAGTGGATGGGGAGAAGAACTGCTTCCCTCCGTAACTACCCTGGTTCATCAGCATCTGCATGATCACGCCAAGCTCCCGGGAGTTGGTAAACAGGCCGGCATGCCCCGAAATGCCTCCCAGCATTGCGGCCCCGGGATCATGCACATAACCCCTGATGAGCTGCCGGCGGAATTCAGTATCGTCCTCTGTTGGCATGATCATTTCCAGCGGGAAGTTTTTATATGGATTAAAACTTGTATGATTCAGCCCAAGAGGTCTGTAAAAGGATTCATCAAGGTAAACCTCAAAACGTTTTCCGCTTATTTTTTCCACTACCAGCCTCAGCAGATAGAAGCCAAGGTCGCTGTAAAGGTATTTCCCTTTTTCGCCCGGAGCCGACCTGATGATCAGCTTATATATGGAGTCCTGGTAGGCTGTACTGATAAATAAACTTTCCGCGACTTTAGAAGGGAACCCTGAGCTCGAATCCCTGCTGAGAACCTGTATGTCGTAACCATTGGCACTGACCACCGATTTATAAAAGGGGATCCATGACTGCAGGCCCGCCCTGTGTGTCATAATGTCGCGGATACTCAGTGCCGATTTGTTGGATCCGATCAAAGCCGGCAGGAATTTGCCCAGGCTGTCATCGATACTTAACTTTCCCTGGTCATATAGTTTCATGACAGCCAATGTGGTTGCTGCTATCTTGGTTACCGAAGCAATATCATAAATGTCATTGTTACTCACTTTTATAGTGTCGGTATACTGTGGATGGCCGAATGCCTTGTTATAGAAGACTTTGCCGTCCTTGGCAAGCAGCACCTGACATCCGGGATAGGCACCTTGCGCAATCCCCTCCAACGCAATGGAATCTATAAGCAGGAGCGAAGTTTCCGTTAACCCGATCTCTTCCGGCATTACAAAGGAAACCCTTGTTTTATCCGTTTCCTCCCCTGTGCCGTATGGGAAAGTTGCCGAGCTTACAGGAAGGTGCCCCTGAGAAGTGATCCCCCCGAAAAGGATCTCCGCAGCAAGAAGCTGGGTCACCGGAAAATCCTGGTAGGCAACAAGAATAGATTCTGAGTTGACCGGTTTGGAAAGCAGCCGTAAGGAATATGGGTTGCCGAAGACCACGAGAACTGTCCTTACAATTCCGGATAGTGTATCGGCTATATGCAGGGCCTGTTTTGAGAGATTGAAGCTGTCGGCAGGGTACCCGGTCATGTTGTGAAGGCCAATGATAAGGACCTCGAATTTCTTCAGCTTGTTAACAATACTGTCCTGTTCGGTTTTGCTGAACTTATGGGGAAGGTAAAACGGGCTCACCCTGCTATAGGCATTCAAAGCATCTGAAAACCCGTTGCCCGGCTTATCACCAATACCCAGATAGGCGATATGCCTTTTATCAAGGGAGATAAAAGGGATGAGGCCGAGTTCGTTTTTAACCAGGGTGAGGGCCGAAGCAAAGCCTTCTTTCTGCAACTCCAACGATGCCCTGGGGTTCAGGTCGTTGTATAGGTTTTGTGTGCTGACAGGCGTTTTGCCGACACCCAAACCGCTTTTTAACATCAGTATGCGGAAACATTTTTTATCAATCTCCGGCCATGAAACCAGGTTGCTGTCGGCAGCCTCTTTAATTACCTTAATCGCTTCCTCAACGTACTGGGGAAGAAGAAGGATATCGTTACCGGCCTGCAGGGCTTTGAGTTCGATCTCGCCGGGTTTATAATATTTTACGACGCCCTGCATGTCGAGGGCATCGGTGATCACAAAACCCCTGAATCCCAGTTCCCCTTTCAACAACTGGCTTACAATTGGTTGTGAAAGGGTGGCCGCGGCATTTGACCCGGAATCATAACATGGAAGGTAGAGATGGGCGATCATGATACCTTGTATGCCATTATTGATAAGCACTTTGAATGGATACAGCTCCACCGAGTCCATTCTTTCCCTGGTATGCCTGATGATGGGCATAGTGAGGTGTGAGTCGGAATCTGTATCCCCATGCCCCGGAAAATGTTTTGCAACAGCCATTACACCATTATCCTGCAAACCTTTTGTAAACATCAGGCTTTTGGAAGCCACCCTGAATTTGTTCTCACCGAAAGACCTGAAATTGATCACGGGATTATCGGGATTGCAGTTAATGTCGGCCACAGGGGCGAAATTTATATGAATACCCAGCCGCCTGCAATCTTCCGCTATCCTGGATGCGATCTTATAGATCAGGGTATCGTTTGAAATGGCTCCGAGGGTTATCGGTCTTGGGAAGGCGATGGCACTGTCGAGACGCATGCCGAGGCCCCATTCCGCATCGATGGCTATCAGCATCGGAACCTTGCTTACACTCTGCAGCCTGTTGGTGAAAACGGCTTGGGCATAAGGCATCCCCTTGAAGAAACAAATGCCGCCAGGCTGATTTCTTGCAATGACTGACGTTAAACTGTCCTTGTAGGTCGAATCTTTATATGAAAAGGCCCTGATGATAAACAACTGGGCAATCTTCTGCTCCGGGCTCAGTTGACTGAATACCGAGTCGGCCCAGAGGCTGTCGGGCCGCTGTATCCCCTGGGCGTGAAGCATAAGGCCTATCTTGAGAAATAAGGGAAATATTAAGATCAGGCGTTTCATTTTATGCTCATGTTTAATACCTTACAGATCCGGCAAAACAAAAGAAGCTAAAAATGCCATGAGACGGATTAAATCTTATCCAATTTTATTAACATCAACTTAGCTTGCAGAGTGGATTCCCATATCTTTGGCCGGAATAAGTAAATTTAAATTTTCGAGATGCCTACAACAGAAGAACTGCAGCGAATTTCCACGCAGGTCAGAAGAGATATTATAAGAATGGTCAACGGAGCTGCCTCAGGTCATCCCGGAGGATCCCTGGGAGTAGCTGATTTTATGACAGTTTTGTACTTCGGGATAATGCAGCCCGATCATGCGAAATTTGACATGAACGGAAAAAATGAAGATCTCTTCTTCCTCTCAAACGGACATGTTTGTCCGGCATGGTACAGCGTCCTTGCCAGGTACGGTTTCTTCCCTGTTACTGAACTGGGTACATTTCGTAAACTCGGCAGCCGTCTCCAGGGCCATCCCGCAACCTTGGAAAAACTTCCTGGTGTACGTGTGGCTTCCGGTTCCCTGGGACAGGGCCTTTCGGTCTCCATAGGGGCTGCAATTGCAAAAAAAATGAATGGGGACAATCACCTTGTGTTCACTCTTTGCGGTGACGGCGAACTTCAGGAAGGCTCCAACTGGGAAGCCCTTATGTTTGCACCTGCAAAGAAAATTGACAAACTGGTTGCTGTAGTGGATTATAACGGAAAACAGATTGACGGGCCTGTCGATAAAGTCATGCCCTTAGGAAACCTGAGAGCCAAGTTTGAAGCCTTCGGATGGGAAGTGACGGAGATGGACGGGAATAATATAGCAGAGGTTGTGAACGTTCTTAATACAGTCAAATCCAGGACGGGAAAAGGAAAGCCCAATATGATCATTATGCATACCCATATGGGTTATGGTGTGGATTTTATGATGGATAACCATGAATGGCACGGGGTTCCTCCCACTAATGAGCAGGCTGCAAAGGCCTTAAACCAGCTGCAGGAAACCCTGGGCGATTATTAAGAGAATATGCTGTCCCGCGTGAAAAACAAGATTGAAGTAATTCAGATACTGCGGCAGGTAACAGTAATGTTCCTGTTCTTCAGCCTGTTTGTCTCTTTCCAGACTGTATCAGGCCAGGCCAGGAAGGAACCTGAAAAACCCAAACCCATAACCCGTATTTTATTCGTATTTGATGCATCCCAGAGCATGTACGGGAGATGGCAAAGCGATACCAAGTTCAATATTGCCACGCGCCTGCTCTCAGGGCTTCTCGACAGCCTGCGCAACCTTCCGGACCTGGAACTGGCACTCAGGGTCTACGGGCATCAGAAACCCTTTCCGCCCCAGGACTGCAGCGATTCAAGGCTTGAAGTTCCGTTTGCCAAAGACAATATCGCAAGGATCAAGCATGTATTGAAAATCATAAGCCCGAACGGCACTACACCCATTGCTTATTCCCTCTCCCTTTCGGCAAAGGATTTCACACCATGCGATCATTGCCGTAATGTGATCATTCTTATTACCGACGGTTTGGAGGAATGCGGGGGAGACCCTTGTGCTGCCTCGGCCGAACTTCAGCAGAAAGGCATCGCACTCAAACCGTTTATAGTCGGGCTTGGGAAAAATTTCAAAGACCAGTTTGACTGCGTGGGTACTTATTTTGATGCCAGTAACGAAAAAGAATTTACGAATGCCCTGAAAGTAATTATTAGCCGGACGCTGAACCCAACTACCATGCAGGTCAACCTGCTTGACCAGAATCACGACCCTACAGAAACGAACGTTGACATGACTTTTCATGACAGCAAAAGCGGCTTGATCAAATACAATTTTATACATTCCCTTAATGCGAAGGGTCTACCCGACACCCTGGACGTGGATCCCCTGGCCACTTACGATATTGTTGTACACACTATCCCTGCTGTAAGCAAGGATTCTGTTAAGCTCACACCCGGCAAACATACCGTTGTCGGCATCGATGCTCCACAGGGCTATCTCACATTTAAAGCCACCGGGAACGCCACGCTTAAATATTTACCATGCATTATCAGGAGAACCGGCCAGAACCAAACCCTGAACGTCCAGCAGTTTGACCAGGTGGAGAAGTATCTTATCGGTAAATATGATATCGAAATACTGTGCATGCCCAGAATCCTTGTCAAAGATGTTGAGGTTACACAAAGCCATACTACGTTTGTGGAAATACCCACACCCGGGATTGCCGTAATTCAAAGGGCAACGAACGGCTATGGAAGCATCTACATTGAAGAGAAAAAAAGCCTGACCTGGCTCTACAACCTCAAGGACAACCAGCAGCAACAGGAGACCCTTTACCTCCAGCCCGGGAACTACAGGGTGGTCTTCAGGCCGAAATATTCAAACTCATCTTCTTATACTGAGGAGAAGTCGTTTAAAGTGGAATCAGGGCAGACGACGAATGTGAAAATGTATTCGAATTAAATAGCGAAGCAGCGATAAAAAAATTATTAACAAAGGCCCAATTGAGATAAGTAATGAAAGAATATACCAATTCAGGTTCCAAAGATACCCGTTCGGGATTTGGAGAAGCTATGCATGAACTGGGGAAGACTAACCCTGATGTGGTGGCTCTTTGTGCTGACCTCACGGGTTCCATGAAACTTGACGCTTTCGCCAGGGATTTCCCTGAAAGGTTTATCGAAATTGGAATTGCTGAAGCAAACATGATAGGTATAGCTGCCGGGCTTACAATAGGAGGGAAGATCCCGTTTACCGGCACCTTTGCCAATTTTTCCACCGGCAGGGTATACGACCAGATCAGGCAATCGGTGGCGTATTCAAATAAAAACGTCAAGATATGTGCTTCGCATGCAGGCATAACACTTGGCGAAGACGGAGCGACTCACCAGAATATGGAAGATATCGGAATGATGAAGATGTTGCCCAATATGACGGTCATTAACCCTTGCGATTTCAACCAGACCAGGGCAGCAACCTTAGCTGTTGCCCATTATAAAGGCCCTGTTTATCTCAGGTTCGGCCGTCCCAAGGTCCCCAATTTTACCCCGGCTGACCAGAAGTTTGAGATTGGCAAAGCCCTGCTGCTCAGCGAAGGCAGGGATGTTAGCATTTTTGCCACAGGCCACCTGGTGTGGAAGGCCCTTGAAGCCTGTCGCATACTGGAAGAACAAGGGGTCTCATCCGAAGTCATCAATATACATACGATTAAACCCCTGGATGAGAAGGTGGTGCTTGCTTCAGTTCGCAAGACCGGGTGCGCGGTCACTGCCGAAGAACACGAGAGAAACGGCGGACTTGGCGACAGCATAGCGCAGCTGCTTGTAAGGAAATACCCTGTACCTGTGGAAATGGTTGCTGTTGACGATTCCTTTGGTGAAAGCGGAACCCCCGAAGAACTCATAAAAAAGTTCGGTCTCGATACGGCCGACGTAATCAGTGCGGTAAAAGCCGTCCTGGCAAGAAAAAAATCCTGATATCAGGCACTCCTTTTGAAAAGCTTTTGAACAAAGGCTATTATCATCGGCAAAAGGGAGATGAAGATGATGGCGAGAATGGCCAGGGTGAAATTGTTTTTAATGAACGGGATATTCCCGAAGAAATAGCCGGCAAGGGTAAATAATACCACCCATATCACGTTCCCGAAAATACTGAAGCTGATAAACCTGATGTAGGTCATCCTGCCTACTCCGGCAACGAAGGGGGCGAAAGTCCTGATGATGGGCATGAACCTGGCAATGATAAGTGTCTTTCCCCCGTGCTTTTCGTAAAAAGCATGTGTTTTGTCAAGATATTCCCTCCTGATGAGTCGGTAATTTTTATCATACACTTTTTTCCCCAGGAACCTGCCGATGAAATAATTGGTGTTGTCGCCTCCGAAGGCTGCACAGATCAGCAGTATGACCAGAGGCAGCATCTGCAGGGGCTCGCCTGGCATGGCGGCAATGGTCCCGGCGGCAAACAGCAGGGAATCACCGGGAAGGAAAGGTGTGATCACCAGGCCTGTCTCCATAAAAATGATCAGGAACAGTATCAGATAGGTCCAGGTCTGATAATTGCTTACAATCTCAAGAAGGTGTTTGTCGATATGCAGGATAAAATCGGTTAAATACCGGATAATTTCCATAGGTGGCCATTTATAATGGATGGCAAAGGTAGTCGTTTTTTACTTGGCTAAGTGCTCCCGGTTTTCTCAATGCGGATGAAGGCATCTTTCAGAAGGAAGGGTGTGATGAGTGTAGTAAGAAGGGCCATTACGACCAGGATTGAAAAGATTGGAACGTCGATGAAGCCCTTCTGGAGTGCGATGTTGGCGATGACCAGTTCCATGATACCACGTGCATTAAGCCCTAACCCGATCGTGATGGCCTTCAGGTTATCAAATCCGGCAAGCCTCGAGCCGAAATAACCTCCAAGGATCTTGCTAAGGAAGGACGCAAACAGCACTACTGTAAGCAGCAATCCGTTGGTCAGGGCGGTTGCATCAAATTGCACTCCCATGATGGCAAAAAAGATTGGGGCAAGGAAGCCCATCGTGAAACTTGCAGTGGAATGTTTTACCTGTTCAAATTCGGATTTCTGGAACAGCGTCCTTGGGAACAGCATGGCTCCGAAAAATGCCCCGACGATGAAATGAAGGCCCAGCAGTTCGGCAATGCTTGAAAAGATAAGGACAAACAAAATAACCAGGGCAAACAGGGATTCCTTCCCCTTCAGGTAATGCAGGAACTTCTCCATTTTCGGGTTCAGGGTGCTGACCCTTTTCTTGGAAATACCGATCAGCCTGTAGGCTGCAACCAGGAAGAAAATGAAAAATATCACCTTCCCGCTTGTAAAAAGTATCGAGAAGGTTACCTCTTTAAGGTTACCCGACGCTCCATTGTAATCGAGAATAACTCCCAGTACCATCAGGGAAACAATATCGTTGAAAATGGCGGCCGAGATTATTCTCCGGCCAACATCCGTTTGCAGTTTGCCAAGGTCCATCAGGATACGTATACTCACGGGAAGAGCAGTAATGGCAATGCAGAGCCCAAGGAAAATGGTGAAAATGTTGCTGAAGTGAAAGAGATGTCCGATCAGGAGACCGCTTCCCATTGGAATTAAAAAACCAAGCAGGGCAATCCAGAAATTTTTTCCCCGTATTGAATTCCTGATTTCCTCCGCTTCAATTTCCATCCCGGCCATGAAAATCAGCAGGAAAACACCAAGATCGGCAATGGGTTTAATATCCCCTACTACAGGAATAATGTTGAAGAGGGAAGGGCCGAGGATCACACCGGCGAGTACTTCGCCTATCATTGCAGGCTGGCCGAGACGTTCGGCGACTTCACCCAGGATTTTTGCCGATAATAACAGGATCAGGAGGTTAACGATAAACGGCAGCTGGGTGTGAAAAAGATGGAACATACTCTAACATGATCCTTACTGATTGCAAAATTAGTCTTTTCTGATTTGCAAACCGCTGTATTAATTTACCTTTGCCCGGTGAATCAGGATTTTTTAATCAATTTCGGATTCTTTCAGACTTCTCCAATAGAACTGACCGCCGTTTTATTCGGACTGGTCAGTGTGTGGCTTATAAAAAAGGAGGTCGTCTGGGCTTTCCCGGTAGGGGCCATCAATGTACTTATTTACGTTTACATCTGCTTTGCAACGAGGCTGTATGCCTATGCCGGCATCAATGTTTTCTATTTCCTGATGGGGATGTACGGTTGGTATAACTGGCTCAGGAAAGCCGGCACTGATGACCATATCACCATCACAAGATGTCCGGATCGGGAACGGCTGATATATGCTGGTTTAATTATACTGTTTTTTCTACTGATATATTTTTTACTGGTAAAATTCACCGACAGCCAGGTCCCTGTCATAGATGCCGTCACAACTGCTATTTATATCATCGCCATGTGGCTGATGGCAAGGAAAAAAATTGAGCACTGGGTTCTCTGGATCATAGGTGATGTGATCTCGATATGGCTTTTCGCGTATGAAAAACTTTATTTCAGCAGCTTTCAGTACCTGGTATTTACCCTTATTGCAAGCTTAGGATGGATTGAATGGAGGAGAAAGTTAAACAAGAGATTAAAAGCAGGGACCACTGAAAACAATTAAGAAGATTGCAATCACCGGCCCTGAATCGACAGGCAAATCAGTGCTTGCTGAACAGCTTGCCGCAAATTTCAACACTGTCTGGGTCCCCGAATATGCCCGCGAATACCTTGAGCTGAAAGGCCCGTCATATGAGGAGAAGGATATACTCGCCATTGCAAAGGGGCAGCTCGAACGGGAAACGAAGGCATTGTCACATGCTTCAGGCTATCTTTTCTGCGATACTGAATTTATTGTAACAAAAATCTGGAGCGAGGTGAAATACGGGAGATGCCATCCCTGGATATTAGAACAGGTCGAACGGCATACATATGATCTTTACTTTTTGTGCGATATCGATCTGCCCTGGGAATTTGATCCCTTGAGGGAACATCCAGGGATGAGGAAAGAACTTTTTGAGCTATATTGCAGGGAATTAAAGTCACGCACATTCCCATTTCATGTGGTTACGGGCCTTGGCAGTGACCGCCTCAGGAATGCGATCAGAATTATCCATGAACAATTTAAAGACAAATAAGTTTTATTCAGTTTAAAATTCAGGGCTATTGGATAAAACATTGAAAATTCTGTTTGTTCCCAAATGGTATCCCAACCGTATCGATCCCATGTCCGGGCTTTTCATCCAGAGGCAGGCCGGGGCCCTTGCAAAAAAGCATTCCGTTCTGGTTATTTCAGTTCACCCCGATCCTGGCT
>JAPLDK010000060.1 GCA_026391775.1 Bacteroidota bacterium | reverse complement strand
CTTTATATACTCACACCGCCATCCTGCTGTTTTGCCTGCTTTTCGTCTACGGCTGGGGATTCCTTATGGTAATGACCGCGAACCTCATTTTATACCTTCTCGTTTATACTATCTGGTTCTACTTTCTTTTCTTCAGGACGTTACGCAGAGTTATTGAATAATATTTGTACTTTCGTGACCTCCAAATTTTAAAACATGAAAAAAATCTATACTATTCTCTGCCTGATGCTCATCATCCCGGCAGTGTGGGCTAAACATGTGCCCCAGCAGGATGCCGCTAAAGTGGCAACCACCTTTTATCGACTGAATAATCCCATGGGTGTTTCTGATCCCCGGTTACTTTCCCAGGCCGTAAGGTCATGGGAGAATGTTCCTTCATTTTATATTTTCCGTTATGTTTCCGGAGGATTTGTACTGGTGGCTGCCGACGATGCATCCATCCCTGTTCTGGGTTATTCTTTCGAAAATGATATGCCCGGGCAAATTGACAATCCGTCAACTAAAGAATGGCTCGACAATTACTGCCGGGAAATCAGTTATATCATAAGCAATAATCTTGATAATACTGAAACCCTGAAACAATGGAATTCAATCCAGAACGGTGAAGCTCTGGCCCCTACCGCTGATGTTGCGCCCCTGTTAAGTTCCACATGGGACCAGGGTTGTTATTACAATACTCTTTGCCCTGCCGACGGGGGCGGGCAATGCGGTCACGTATGGACCGGTTGTGTGGCAACCGCCATGGCACAGATCATGAAATTCCATAATTTCCCTCCCCAGGGAGTTGGCCAGCATACCTATGTTTCCCCGAGCTACGGATCGCAATCGGCAAATTTTGGAAATACTACCTACAACTGGGCGTCCATGCCAAATTCGGTCAACAGCAGCAACACTGCGGTTGCCACTCTTATGTTCCATGCCGGTGTTTCGGTGGATATGAACTACGGAACCAGCGGCTCGGGCGCATACAGTGAGACCGTTCCCGGAGCATTGCTTAATTATTTCAATTACAGCCCCGAGATCGAAATCAAGTACAAGGACAATTATACCAATGTTGAGGATTTCAAAACTTTGCTCAGGACCGATCTTGACGCGCATCTCCCGCTCTATTACAGTGGTTCGAATACGACCGAAGGACATGCATGGGTATGCGACGGTTATCGTATGAGCGACGGCAAGTTCCATTTCAACTGGGGTTGGTCAGGGTCATCCAACGGCTATTATGCGATCGGCAACCTCAATCCCGGGGGATATACATTTAATCTCAACAATTCAATTGTGCTGCATATAAAGCCTTATAATGCAAATCTCATTGTCAGGATCAACCATCCTGTCGACAAAGCCGTGATCGGAGTTGGTTACTCAGTAGATATCAAAGCCAAAGTGGTCAGGGGTACGGCCACCATAATGAAGATCTTTATTGACAGCGTTGAAAAATTTTCGTATGCCGGGGATTCCATCACCTATACATGGAACACCTCTCCTGCCGATCTCGGATCGCATATCGTCAGGGCTTATGCCATTAATGCAACCGATACTGTATATTACAAGGAAATGGTCAACGTGGCTGAATGGATTTCCCAGGCCAGCGGGTTCACAACCCCTTCCAGGGCCATCACCTATCTAAGCGCCATCGACAGCAATGTTGTATGGGGCACTGCCGCCGACGGTAATAATTTACAGGGAGCCTGCTCCGATTTTACAAGGACCCTTGACGGAGGAAATACATGGACCCCTGGTGTAATTACAAACACAACAGGCCTGGCATCAGCCATGATATTTGCAACGGACTCCAATACAGCTTATGTTGCCATGTACAAAGTCTCCGGCACAAAGCCAATGGGTATTTATATGACTTCGGATGGAGGAGCTACCTGGGCCCGGCAAACTACCGCTTCATTCAGCAACTCCGCCTCTTTCCCCGATGTTGTTCATTTCTTCAATAGTACTGACGGTGTGTGTATCGGAGACCCGATCAGCGGTAAATTCGAAACTTATACTACAACTAACGGAGGAACAAACTGGGCTTTGATCCCTGGTTCCGGAAACCCGAATCCGCTTAGCGGAGAGTTTGGTGTTGTAGGATATTATTGCGCAGTTCATGACACTATCTGGTTCGGCACAAATAAAGGTAGGGTATATAAATCGGTCAATAAAGGCCTTGCCTGGACCGTTTCCTCGGCAACCGCGTTGAGCGGGCAATATGTCAAACCGATGTTTCAGAATGGGAACCACGGCCTGCTGCTGGATGAAAGCTCGACCAATGGCCTTATGTGCGAATCATTCGACGGTGGAGCCACCTGGGCACAGGTATCGTATACCGGGCCGAACTATTCGGGCGATATCGCGTATGTTCCCGGCACTCTGAATACCTGGGTACGTTCAGGCTCTCAGACCAACCTGGGCTGCGCCTATTCCTTTGACGGCGGGCATACATGGGCCGACTTCATCGGGACAACCGGTGCCCTGTATTTCCAGATGGCATGGGTGAATAATCACTGCGGCTGGTCAGGTGGCGAAAATGCCAATCCGACCGAGAACGGAGCATATAAATTTATTGGCCTGCTTCAGCTCCCGCTGCCATCACCGCAAAACGTTCAGGCTGTTGCCAACCTTCATAACGTTGATGTTACCTGGGTCATACCGGCTTATGACCCCACCCAGATGACACTGCAGGGTTATAATATCAGCAGGGACGGTACAAAGATCAATACCGCCATTGTCGTGGGACTTGCCTATACTGATAATGCTGTGCCAAGCGGTCAGCATACTTATTGCATCTCGGCTGTGTACAACATTGGGGAATCCCAGGGCAGTTGCAAGACGGTGGATGTTGCAGTAGGACTTGCACATTCAGGCGATCAGCCCTCATTGTTTATCTACCCGAATCCGGCTCACGGAAGATTATGGCTGAAAACTTCAGTCCAGTCTCCGGAAATAACGATTTATAATCAAACCGGAAGTATTATGCGAATTGCCGTGAAGGAGTTGTCATCAGGCCTTTCAACTATTGACATCTCTGAATTCCCGGCTGGAGTGTACATTGTATCGGTAAGAAGTTCACTGGGACTTGCCAGGACTAAACTGGTGGTATATTAATTCATGATTTCATTTCGAGCCATTCGCCCTGCATGAAGGGCGAATGGCTCGTTTTTTTTTGCCCGCCTGCGATAAACTATTTCTTCCCCGATTCGTTATTTAGAATCATTTTTAATTACCTTTGTGATCCAATTATCAGGATCATGCAAACAAAAACATTTATTTCAACAATAAGTCTGGTACTGGCATTGGGCCTCAGTACGGCCCTTGCCCAGGACCACCAGCATATGAACATGACGGCAGCTGCCCCTGCACGGAAAGCAATCTGTGTGTTGTATGCAACCCAGGGGAATACGGTCAGCGGCACTGTTATTTTTACCAGGCTGCCCGAAGGAGTCAGGGTTGTAGCCGACCTTAACGGACTGACACCCGGCAAGCACGGGTTTCATATCCATGAATTCGGCGACTGCAGCTCACCCGACGGTTCCTCGGCCGGCGGGCATTTCAATCCTTCAGGATCGCCGCATGGCTCACCTATGGATATGAGCAGGCATGCCGGCGATATGGGCAATATTGAAGCCGATGCAAACGGAAAAGCCCATATGGAATATATTGACCCTCACATGAGCTTTGACGGCCCTGCTTCAATTCTTGGAAGGTCTGTCATAGTTCATGCAAAGGAAGACGACATGAAAACCCAGCCCACCGGGAATGCAGGCCCGCGAATTGCCTGCGGTGTGATCGGGTTGTCGAAAGCCCAGTGATCACTGAGGCTCGTCCTTGAGATCCTCCTCTTTGGCATTTTTGATCTTTTCAAGCATGTCTTTGGGGATCTCATCGCTGTATTGGGTCTCTTCAACATCCCCGTCACCACTGCCTTTCCCGTATCTGAATTTCGGATTATCCATAGTTCCCAGCAGCCTCATGTTTATTCCGAAAATACCCAAAGGAGGAAGGCCCAGCCGGGCTTTCAGGTTGATACTGCCGTTAAAATTGCTTTCACCTGCAATCCTAAGCCTGAACCCGGAGATCTTCATTTTGGTTTTTTCCAGGGTGATCACGTTGCTTTTGATAGATGTTTTCAAGTCCACTTTTGAAAGGTTGGGGTCCTTGATCTTTTCCTTTTCCAGGTTCTTACTCATGTCGGTAAAAAGCTTCAGCCCCATCACCTTGATCGTTTTAAGGCTAAGCACACCTCCTCCTTCCAGGGAAGGATAAACCGGGTTCATTCCTGCATCCAGCTTTCCCTTGAGATTATAATCAAGGGATACGATGCCCTCGCATCTGCCGGCCGAAGTGGAAAGGTTCCTGAACATCTCCACTTCGTTATAGGCCCTCTTGATGTCGAAATCATTCGCAACCACATGAAAATCAAAAAAAGCATTGGATGGGTTGATGCTGCCGTAGGTCGCATCCATGGTTACCTTGCATCCGATAAGCTCAAATTTCATATCCTTTAAGAGGAGCATGCCTTGTTTAATCTCGACAGCCGCATTCAGATCATGCATCTCAAGTTTGCTGTAACCAACCTTCTTAAGATTGGCTTTTAAACCGATTTCCAGATTCTCAGGAATTATTACCACACCTGGAGCCTGATCCTGGTTCCTGGATCCTGGATCGTTGACCGGTGACTTTTCGTTTGCCGGGATAAGCTCATCCACAAGCAGATAATTTGAATTAAAATTGAAACTGCCTTTCAGGACCTGTTTCTCAGAAAGCACATAATTGACAACATTGCTGAGTTTGCCATCCATCATGATATCCGAAGCTCCATAACGGCCGTCGAATTTTTCAAACCATACCTTGTCCTGCTCGAAGCGAAAAACGCCCGATTTGATAACAAATGGTTTCGGAAGGTATTCTGATGTAAAAGCAATATTGCGAAGGGTAAGCCGCCCTGAATTGTACAGTTTGTCAATCTTCCCGGCCATGGCGTCGCTTTGATTGCCTTTGAGCTTCAGGTCAGTTTCGATATACCCGTTTAGGTCCATCCCCTTGCGAGAGAATACCTTATACACTTTTGCCAGGTCGATGGAGCCTTTAGAAACTACATCATAGCTCAGGTTATCCGGATTGCTGAATGCCGCTTTAATTTCAAATGGTTTTCCCTCGAAGCGGAATGAAAAGGGGTCCAGTATTACTTTAGTACCGGAGAGTTTACCGGTATTGTTTGTCAAGGTAACCAGCATATTGATCCTGTCCACAGGCTGGGGGTAGTATTTTGTCTGTATGTCGCCATTGCTGAGTTTTACGCTTAGAGTAGCAAGGGGAAAGAATTTTTTCTCCGGGGCATAATTGCCTTTCACTTCAAGGTTCAGGTCAAGAAATCCCCCCAGGTCAAGGCTGTCCATGGGGATAAGCTGCCTCACTTCAGAGAGGTTGAGGCTGGTTGTTATTTTACCTTCAACCGGCAGGTCCTCCAGGCCGTTCAGCCTGAAATATCCTTCGATCTTATTCTTCAGGAAACCAGCTTTCAGGTTATCCAAACTTACATTGACCGAACGGTAATCATGGTCCTTGCATGAAGCTGTAAGCTTTCCCGAGATCCCGCTAAGGGCCTGGGGATATTGTTTGTACCTGATATATCCATCCTTCAGAGTGGATGTAACGGTAAAATTGGGAATGCTCAGGAGAACAGTATCAGGCTTCCTGCTGCGCGGATTCTGGCCTGAGAAATAGTCCCCCTGGGCATCGAGCTTTAAAGAATACATTCCTTTTAATTCAAAATCCCTGATCCCCAGTCCTATGCCCCAGTTCTGAAGGTTCATATTGACATCTGCCTTTGCGGCAATCCATAGTTTTTTGGTGCTGATAATCCGCAGTGACCCACTTACGTATTCATTGTTGTACATCGAAAAGAGGGAAAGGAAAAAATCATACCCCTCTTTCCTGAAACCAATTTCTCCCCTGAACTGGAAAGGAATGTTTTTAAGTGTGAGGTCGTTCTTTTCGAACTTCATGTCAAGCGAGTTGATATTGATGGATGTCTCCAGCTTTGCCTTGACCGGCTTGGATTTCAAATAAGGGATATGATTGTATTCAAGGTCCAGGGAGTCGATCTGAACGTTTGACGACAGTTTAAGGATATCCTTGCTGAGCTTGCTTTTCCCCCTGTAATTGATGCCATGAGCTATGATCTTCATGGGAATAGAGGCATCGGAATAGATAAAATCTGTTTTTATAAATGCAATATTTTCTATTTTGATCTCGGCTTCGCCGGATGGCGGAGTCTCTTTTTTCTGAAGGGTATCAGTTGGAGAAGCGTAGACGTCGAAGTTAGAAGCACCTTTCTCATTGTATTGGAGGACGACCTTTGCTTTCACGAGATAAACCCTTGTGATCTTCAGTGGCCCTTTGAAAACGCTCAAAAGGTCGACCCCGAATGAAATATCCTTTGCTTTAATGAGTGTGTCCTGCTTAAACGGAGCTGACGACTTAAGCGAGAAATTTGTAAGTGTAATCGTCAGATTGGGGAAGAAATTAAAGAATGAAACGTCAATTGCCGAAAAATTCACTTCGGTTTTGAGGGTTTTGTTTGCAGTTGCTTTGACGATCCCCGCGAGTTTATCTTTGAATATAAAAGGGAGAACAAATAGTATCACCAGAATCAGCATCACAACCCCCAGGCTTATGCCGCTAACCTTGAAGAATTTTTTCATAGCATTTGGATATTTCTAAGGGCAAATATATATAATTTAAAATTATTAAGAGATGGATTTGTCGGTCATAAGCTTGTAAGGCATGTTAACAGTATCAGCGTCAAACAAGCGTTTAAAATAATACTTAGCGTGCCGGAAGAAAACCCTTCCCGCCTGTTGAAATTACCCATGCTAAAAAAAAATTAAATTCAAACCCCTGATCAAATTTAAACATTATTTATGTAAATTTGTAATACCGCATGAATCATGAATGTATAATGAACAACCTTAATATTTAAGCCATGAAAAACGCAGTATTCACTCTTCTCTTTCTGTTCCTTGCAACCGGCATCACATTTGCCCAGAAGGAACAAACTGTAAACAATGAAAAACCTCATCAGAAGGAATTGCTGAATGAAGTCTATGTCACTTATGGGATCGGTTCCCTGTATTATTACATAGACATGAACTCGAACAGCAACTGGTCCTATACAAGCATCGGCACCTTCATTCTGGGTTACACGCGTTCAATGAATAAGGTGATAGGGGTGGGTTTCCAGATCGGTTATACACCAATCAGCGCCAAGTATAACGGGTCTTCATCCAGCACCAGGAACTATAATTATATACAGGCTCTGGCAAGGATTAAATTCCAGTACCTTAATAAACCAACCTTTGCGATGTATTCAGGGATTGCGATCGGGGTAGCCATGGATTATAAAAGTGAAACCGGATCAAGCGGATCAACCAGTAGCAACACGCAGGAAATAGTACCTGCCGGCCAGCTGACCCTTCTTGGATTCAGGGTTGGCAGAGGAGGAGCATTCTGCGGTGAATTTGGTATTGGGACATTGTCAATTCTTAATCTTGGGGTGAGTATTAAATTCGGACAATAGGATGCCGTTTCGGGTACCATCAAAGATCCCTATTCTGAAAAGCATAGTTTTCTGGTGTTTAATTTTCCTTTTCAGTGTTGAAGCATTGCCACAGAAAACCCTGCTTCTTGAAAAAGTAGGGACAAAGAGGAAATTCTTTTTCCGTACCGAAGATAAATTCATTCTCAGGACCAATAAACCTGATACTTTTCTTGTCGGGCGACTATGGGATATCGGTGAAAAAAGCATCACACTGCAAACATATATCCCTGTCACTGTTCAGTATGAAAATATTAAATTTGTATATAAAAGGTATCTGTTCCCAAGGAAATTTGGGATTTACTGCACGATTTTTGCCGGGATTACAGCCGGAGTGATAACTGTAAACCACCTGCTAAACAATGAGCAGGTTTTCACTTCCGATATGGCCTATTTATGTCTGCCTTTCCTGGGAGCTGGTGTTATAAGCCTTTCCTTGTCGAGGGAGAGAATGAAGATCGGGCCAAGGTGGAAACTCAAGGTTCTGGATATGCCGGTTTTTCCATTGTATGGTAAATGATGAACAATTAATTCCACAAAATCTATAACCCTAAAACTACAATGTAATGAAAAAATTAATCATCGTCATCCTGCTTGCAGGCTGTTTAATCAGCCCTGCTCTGGCTCAGCAGAACCCTTCCCCCAGGTTTCATGAATTCGGAATCATTTTTTCCGACCTGAACAACTTTGGCCTCAGGTATAAATATGGGGGCGATAAGTCCAGGTTCCGTTTCAGCCTGCTTACAATGAACCTGTTGTCGTCAAACTTATCCAGTGATCAGAGCAGTTCAGGTACAATCAAACAAACAGGATATGGGGCAGGGTTCCGTATCGGGTTTGATAACAAAGTCCCCTTGTTCGGATCGTTCTCCTTATTGCTGGGCGCTGAAGCGGGCTTAAATTATAATTACAGTCATTTAATCCAGACCGACCCCTCCGGTACTACAAACCTTGATCAAACCGAAACATCCCTTGCGCCGGGACTTTCGTTCATTTTCGGGGTTAACTATGTTGTTAAAGACCATCTTGTGTTGGGTGCCGAGATCAATCCGACCGTTTCCTACGTTAACGATGTAACAAAGCACAAACAGACACAGGAATTTGAGTTGAAAACCAAAAGTATCGCTTTTTCACTGGCAACAGCCGGTGCCGGTTTGTACATTGCCTACAGGTTCGGGAAATAGCTTTAATCCTCAGGGCTGCTGCCTTTTAGGGAAATCCGGAATGAGTCCATTAATGTGAGGATTAAGATCAGTGATGGCTTTCTCCTGTTTGTTTTATTTGCGATATCTGGATTGGTTCCAAATCAAGGTGTAAACCTAACATTTTTTTCGAAAAATCATTTTCTCAGGCTATTTTTAGTACATTTAAGTCCTCAAAAATGATTAATTGTTAATTAATGAAAGATGGAATATAAAATTCTTAAAATTTTTATTGCCGACCGTATTGCAACGATGACTATCAGCCGTCCTGCCGTATTAAATGCCCTCAATCCGGAGTTTTTCAAAGAATTCAATCATTTTCTCGATGATCTCGAACCCCGGGATGATATAAGGGTTTTAATTATAACCGGTGAGGGAAAGGCATTTGTAGCCGGGGCGGATATAGCCGGGATGTCGGACATGACCGAGGAACAGTCATTTGATTTTTCCAGAGAAGGGCAGGACATTTTTCTCCGGCTCGAAAATCTTCGTATCCCCGTTATTGCAGCCGTTAATGGATACGCCCTGGGCGGAGGCTGCGAGCTGGCCATGGCCTGTGACTTCAGGATCGCAAGCAGGCTGGCTAAATTCGGACAACCGGAGATAAGCCTCGGGCTTATCCCGGGATACGCAGGAACCCAGCGTTTGTCGAGGATCACCGGGATTGGCAATGCGTTATACCTGATTCTTACCGCAGAAACTATTTCGGCTGAAGACGCTTTGAGGATAGGCCTGGTTCAAAAGTTATGCGAACCCGAAACTCTGATGGAGGAAGTGATGAAGCTGGCATCGAAGATAGCTTCCAATGGATCACAGGCGGTTCCGGTCTCAAAGAAGATCATCAGGGAAGGGATAGCACTTCCCTTTGAAGAGGCTTCTATACTGGAGGCAAACGAATTCTCAAAACTTTTCAGCCAGCCTGAAACTAAGGAAGGGATGAAGGCGTTTATGGAGAAGAGGAAGCCGGTATGGTAGGGCAGCGTTTCGCGCTGCCGATCCTGGATATATAGGTATCCAGCACCCCACATCATAAAGTATTAAACCAAAAATAGCAAACCAATGACTTACGAAGAAAGATTACAGCATGTCTCGGTGCTTGGTGCCGCAGGAAAAATGGGAAGCGGCATCCTGCTGCTCACGGCGGTTGAAATGGCCGACCTGAGTTTGAAAGCCGTGAACCAAGGCAAAACTTTTGTATTGAATGCCATCGATGTTTCAGATGAGGCGCTTGCAGGCGTCATGCGCTATCTGAAAGCCCAGATACTTAAAATTGCCGAGAAAAAGATCGTTACCCTGAGGCATATCTATTCCGGTCGCCGCGATCTGATCGATAATGACGAGATCATTGCCCAGTATATATTCGATGTGATGAATGTGGTAAGGCCCACAACACGCCTCGAAGCTTCATATGATTCAAACATGATATTTGAGGCGATAAAGGAAGACGCGGCTTTGAAGATCAAAATCTTTTCTGAAATCAATACAAAGAACTCTAAGCAACCGTGGTTCTTCACAAATACTTCTTCAATTCCTATTACCGTATTGGATGAGGGTGCCGGGATTGGAGGGCGCATTATCGGATTCCATTTCTACAATCCGCCTGCCGTTCAGAAACTGGTGGAAGTCATCCGCAGTAAACACACATTGCAGGAAGTATATGAATTCGCGCTTGCCTATGCCCGGAGCCTCAGGAAGGTTGTGGTTCCGGCTCATGACATCGCAGGATTTATCGGCAACGGGCATTTCATGCGCGACATCCTGCATGCCGCATCCGAGGCTGAAAAGCTGACGAAAGAGATATCGTTTGTCGAAGCGGTGTATGCCATTAACAAGATCAGCCAGGATTACCTGGTCAGGCCTATGGGCATTTTCCAGCTTATCGACTATGTGGGCGTTGATGTGTGCAGCTTTATTATGTTTGTAATGAACCCCTATACCAAAGATGAGGAGATCCGGAGCTCCCTGCTTGACAAGCTGATGGAAATGGGAGTAAAAGGAGGTCAGTATTCCGACGGTTCACAGAAGGATGGGATCCTGAAATATGAGAAAGGGAAGGTGGTTGCCGTCTTCGATCCCGATAAAAATGAATATATTGCTATCAGCCTGTTCCAGGCGAAGGTGGACGAAAAACTGGGGGCCATGCCTGCACCTCCTGCATGGAAAACCGTTGTGGGAAACAAGGCCAAGGACGATATTCTGAAACCCTATTTTGGACAGCTCAAGTCGGCTGCCTCACTGGGTGCCGGGCTTGCAAGGGACTATGCAAAGAAGTCGAAAGAAATCGGGAAACACCTTGTTTCAAGCGGGGTTGCGTTTAACGATGCAGATGTGAACACAGTGCTGCTCACAGGATTTTTCCATGCCTATGGCCCGATCAATGAGTATCTTGATTAACAGAGGTTTCAGGTGATCATTTAAAACATTGAACAAGATGAAAAAACTGAGAAGAAAAGTATATATGGTGGCCGGGTACAATACCATTTCGATGGGTAGCGGCCGTAAGGAATTCCATCCGAAAAAGGAACGCCCGGGGCTTGAGGATTACATAAAGGAAGCCGGGCAGGGCACACTGAAAATGATCGGTGGGGCGCAGAATGTGGATGAATGCGTTATAGGGAACTTCATGGCTTCGCGTTTCAACAGGCAGGCCAACCTGGCGGCATTTTTCCCTTATATTGACGAAGGCTTGCGTTACAAGCCGGCTATCCGGGTGGAAGGTGCATGCGGGACCGGCGGACTGGCATTGATGAGCGGGATAAAAAGCATACTGGCCGAGACAGCCGAGGTTGTGCTGGCAATTGGTTTCGAGGTCCAGAACACAGTGAAAGCAATTTATTGTGCCGATTTTCTGGCGCCGGCAGGCTGGGCCCCGAACCGTAAGGACGGGCATGCCTATTTTTTCCCCGGCCAGTTCAGTGAAAGGGCCGGCGCTTATTTTGAAAAATTCGGCAGGGAGACTACCCGTAAAGCTTTTGCCCGCTGGTACAGGAATGCGATTGAAAATGCAAGACTTTGTCCCACGGCCCAGGAATACCATAATACTACAAAGGACCTGGAAGCAGCAGCAATGGTTGAACCGAATGCCAATGTATTTCTTGAAAACCTGACTGCTTTGGATTGTTCCAAGGTTTCCGACGGGGCATCTGCTATCGCAATCATGAGTGAAGAAGGGTTGAAGCGTTGCGGCATCCCGGTTTCCGGGGCTGTTGAAGTAGTGGGCTACGGCCAGGTAGAGGAAGACATCACCAAGCCTCCGATCGACAAGACTGCTCTTACAACTATGCAAAAAGCCATTGAGAACGCTCTTGAATTTGCAGGGATAACAATCAATCAGGTAGCTACTGCCGAGATACACGACTGTTTTACTGTTGCAGGTATCATGGCAGTTGAAGCCCTGGGCCTGGCTGCTCACGGTAAGGGCCCCGGGTATGTGATTGCAGGGAATACGGCCCGGGACGGGAAGTTCCCGATCAACACAACCGGCGGGTTGGTAGGCTGGGGGCATCCTACAGGAGGAACCGGTGTTCATATGGCCGTGACCCTTTGGGAACAGCTGAAAGGCAAAGCAGGCGCTGCCCAGATTAAAATTCCTGCCGACCGCCCTTACGGCCTGATGGCGAATATGGGAGGGGATGATAAGACGCTGGTGTCGATAGTATTTAAAACGTGAATAACCGCATCACTGGAATCATCTGCCCATCCTGCCTTTAAACAAAAAATTCTGGAAGCAAAAGACGGTATACCATCCTGCAGGTGGTATTGTTAAGGAGATTATTGAAGAATTTAACTATATACGACATGAATTTCGAACTAACTGAAGAACAGAAAATGATCCGGGACTCGGCAAGGGATTTTGCCCATCGCGAACTCCTTACCGATGTGCTCGAACGTGATGCCAAATGCATCTATCCGGCTCAGCATATCCGTCGTCTTGCCGAGCTTGGTTTCCTTGGGATGAACGTTTCACCGGAATGGGGCGGAGGCGGCATGGATACTATCTCTTATGCAATAGCTGTTGAAGAGATATCAAAATGTGATGCTTCAGTCGCTGTTATCCTCGCAGTGCATAATTCCCTTGCCTGCTACGGCATTGAGCGTTACGGGACAAACGAACAAAAGGAGAAATATCTCAGGCCCCTGGCCACGGGGGAGAAACTCGGGGCCTTTTTACTCTCTGAACCTGAAGCAGGATCCGACGCTTCTTCCCAACGTACAACGGCTGTCGATAAAGGAGACCATTATGTACTTAACGGGGTGAAAAACTGGATCACCAGCGCCGATAAAGGATCTACTTACCTTGTAATTGCACAGACCAACCCGGGGATTAAAACCAAAGGTATCAATGCTTTCATTGTCGACCGTCACGCTCCGGGTATCAGCCTTGGACAGCATGAAGATAAAATGGGAATGCGCAGCTCCGATACACATTCGGTGATGTTTACCGACGTTATAATACCAAAGGAAAACAGGATAGGAGAGGATGGCTTCGGTTTTAAGTTTGCAATGAAATTGCTCGAAGGCGGAAGGACTGGTATAGCTGCCCAGGCTCTTGGAATAGCAGAAGGAGCCTATGAAAGAGCCCTGAAATACTCCAAAGAACGAAAAGCCTTTGGTACCGAGATCATCAATCACCAAGCCATTGCATTTAAGATCGCAGATATGGCTACACGTATTGAAGCCGCGAAGAACCTGGTTTATAAAGCTGCATGGCTGAAAGATACTATCCAGCCATACGGAATGGCAAGCTCCATGGCCAAGCTATACGCCGCCGACACAGCCATGTGGGTAACCACCGAAGCTGTCCAGATACACGGAGGCTACGGTTATGTGAAGGAATACCATGTGGAACGCCTGATGCGTGAAGCCAAGATCACCCAGATATACGAGGGTACAGCAGAGATCCAGCGTATTGTTATCTCCCGTGCCTTGTCAAAGGACTGAAAATTTAGTGAATCACCAAACCGCTTTTACAGCATGAGTACAACCCTGATCATTGCAATCGTCTTTATCAATATTGCTTTGGTGCTTTACACTTTCGGCGTTTGGGCCGAAAGGATCCAGCGCCGTCTGAAATGGTGGCATCTTGTGTTTTTCTGGGGAGGACTGGTGGCCGATACTACAGGTACGACAGCCATGAGCGTGATGAGTGGCAGCCTCTTCAGGGCAACCTTTCATGGAATGACAGGGAACACTGCAATTCTGCTAATGCTCTTCCATGCAGTTTGGGCTACTATCGTACTGGTAAAGAAAAACGAAAAACAAATAGCCAGCTTTCACAAGTTCAGCCTCCTGGTATGGGTGATCTGGCTCATCCCGATGATCAGCGGGATGGTGTTCGGTGCAACGCATTAGGGCTTACTGCAAAGGCTTCCACTTTACAACAACATTCATTTTTGCCGGCAGGGAATGCAGGTATGCATAAATAGCGCCGAGGTCTTTTATATTCATCCCCGCGTACATGGTCCATGGCATGATGGTAGGCATATCCTTGTTTCCAAGCTTTGGGGCATTATACGTAGCCGGGTCATAACCCTTGAATCGTTTGATGAAATCTTCCCTGCCCATCTTGCCTATACCGGTTTCCATGTCGGGCGTGATATTCGGAGAGGTAAGCACTCCATTAGGCATAATAAACTCCCTTCCACCCGAAAAAGCCAGTTCTTTCACTATCTGTCCGTGTTCTGCAGTAGTATGACATTCGATACAGCCCGATGCTCTTACCAGATATTCGCCATATTTCATCGTATCGGATTCAGGAGGCCTGGTTGCGGGATTGGCTTTCCTGGGAAATGTGCGCACTACCAGGTTCATAGGGAAAGCCGGATTTGAAGGGGGAGGTGTGTTGTGAATAGAAGGGATTGAACGAATGTATGCGATGATTGAAAAAATGTCTTCATTATCAAGAGTACCGTAGGCAAAGTAGGGCATAATGGGAAACATGGCATTTCCGTCTTTGTTTTCACCGCTGGTGATGGCCCTGTAAATCTCGGCATCAGTCCATTCGTTGAGCTTGAAGGGAGTGATGTTTGGAGATGAGAAAGCCCCAGGGAATCCCATTTTCCGGTCAAATATTTCCCCGCCTTTCCCAATGGTTCCAGTGACGGGCGGACCGGAGAACCTGTCCCAGGCCCGTTTTGAATGGCAATCCATGCAAACGGTAACGTGATTTGCAAAGTACTGCCCTCGTGCGACGCGTTCAGGCGTGATTTGCACCGTAATATTTTGCAAGGGAACATTTGGAAGTGCAAAGCGGATATAAAGCATTACCGCGATCACGATAAAGACCAGGGCTGCCAGCAGGCCGCCCAGTATCCAAGCCCATCTTTTTGTTTTCATAATACAAAGATGGCGAAGAAATTGTCTTTTGTCAAGTTAGAAATGAATTATTTTTGCTTTTCTTAATGTCTGCGTATGGGATTTTGGATTTTTACAGGCAATGATTAAGGCGGATGGATAGCAGCAATGTGATCAGGATTGTGAACGCGACCGAAAACAACCTGAATTCGGTCACTCTGGATATTCCGAAGAACAAACTTGTTGTTGTCACAGGCGTTTCCGGTTCGGGCAAGTCATCCCTCATTTTCGATGTGTTATACCGGGAAGCTGAATTCAGGTATTTTGGCTCCTTCTCGGCCTATGCCCGCCTGTTCCTCGGTAAAATGAAGCGTCCGGAGGTAGAACGTATTGAAGGCCTTTCTCCGGCTGTGGCGGTTGGCCAGGGTTCGGTGATCAACAATCCCAGGTCCACAGTTGGGACGATCAGCGGGATACATGATGCGCTGCGACTGTTGATTGCGAGGACCGGACAGGTATCCGGTGTTGAAGACTTTAAGATCAACCGAAGTTTATTCTCTTTTAATTCTGCGGATGGCGCCTGCCCGCAATGCAAAGGCCTGGGGGTTGAAGACCGGCTTGATCCCGCACTTCTGATAGAGGATGCTACACAGTCCATCCGCCAGAGGGCAATGACAATAACCACACCCAACGGCTATATCATGTATTCACAGGTTACACTGGATGTACTTGACCAGGTGTGCCGGGCCGAAGGCTTTACTATCGATATCCCCTGGAAAGAACTGACCCCCGAAAACAAGCATGTGATCTTTTACGGGAGTAATAAAATTGAGATCCCCTTTGGCAAACATCCGCTGGAATCGAGGATGAAATGGAGCGGGATCATTGCAAAACCCCGTGAAATGGGAGTCTACAAAGGGATTGTCCCGGTAATGGAAGAAATTTTGAAAAGGGACCGTAATAAAAATATCCTTCGCTTTGTCCGTACCGCCTTATGTTCTTCCTGCAGCGGGAAAAGACTGAATCCCCGTGCACTTTCGGTTAAGATCGGCGAATGGGATATTGCTGCATTATCGGCTCTGCCAGTCACGGAAATGGCTGTTGCATTAATGGCCATTGAATTTCCTGCTCAACATAAGGAAGTAGCAACTGAGATCATACATAGTATTGCCTCCCTGGTCATTGAGATGAACAAACTGGGCCTGGGGCACCTGTCCCCAAACAGGGAATCGGGCAGTTTGTCGGCCGGCGAATCCCGCCGCCTTAAGCTTGCAACCCAGCTGGGCTCGGGCCTGAGCGGGATGATCTATGTTTTTGATGAACCATCCATAGGGCTGCATGATACTGAAACTCTGGCGCTTATTGCTGTCCTGAAGCAACTGCGCGACCAGGGAAACACCGTGATCGTTGTGGAACATGATGAGGAATTTATCAGGCATGCCGATCATCTTATTGATATAGGGCCCGGACCTGGTGTTTACGGGGGAAATGTGCTGTTGAACTCTGCAGTGGATGAACTTGAGAAACTACCCGAAGAAACTGTAAATAAGAGCAAGACTTTATCTTATTTCTTCGGACATGAACTCATGGATTCGCCGGTCTTCAGCAGGGAAGGCAAGGGTGAACTGAAGATTTCAGGAGCTTCCCATCATAACCTGAAGAATATCGATGTTTCTTTCCTTTTGCAGGCATTGAACGTGGTGACCGGTGTTTCAGGAGCGGGAAAGGCAAGCCTGGTCCACCAGTCCCTGGGGAGTTTTCTCAGAAAGCAGTTGAATGGAAGCAATGAAGAACCGGGGAAACATGATTCAATCTTGGGTTGGGAAGGAATAAAACGGCTTATTGAAATCGACCAGTCGCCTATCGGCCGCACTCCCCGCAGCAATCCTGCCACTTATACCGGACTGTTCGATCATATCCGGGACCTGTTTGCATCCCTGCCTGAATCTTTTGCCCGTGGTTACAGTAAAAGCCGTTTCTCATTCAATACGCAAGGCGGCCGTTGCGAGGACTGCCAGGGAGCCGGCTTCAAACAGACCGGAATGCATTTTATGGGAAACGTGGAAACTCTATGCGAGATTTGCAACGGCCGCCGCTTCGACAATGAAACCCTGGAAATAAAATGGAAGGAAAAAAACATTTATGAGATACTCGAGATGCCGGTGTCAGAAGCCCTTGTGTTTTTTGAAGGAGAGAGCAAGATCCTCCGTTACCTTCAGACTATGGATGAACTTGGTTTGGGATACCTTTCTCTTGGTCAGCGTTCCTCCACACTCAGCGGGGGAGAAGCCCAAAGGATCAAACTTGCTGCCGAACTCCTCAGGCACCCTGCATCCAGGATCCAGGATCCAGCATCCAACATCCGGCATCAGACATCCCTGTATATCCTGGATGAACCGACCACCGGACTGCATAACGATGATGTGAAAAAGCTCCTTGTATGCCTGAACGGCCTTGCCAACCGTGGCCATACTTTGATCTGCATAGAACATCATCCGGCATTATTGCGGTCAGCAGATAGGATCATTGAGCTTGGTCCCGGCAGCGGAAAGGAAGGTGGGGAGCTGGTATTCTCAGGAAGCCCGGGGGGGTATTATAGTGAGGGTCGCTATGTTCTTGATGAGCGTGACGCAAGATACATACTGCAGGATGCAGGATATACTGCATCCCATATCCCGCAACCCGTATCCAGCGCCTCACATCCCGCATCCTTAATCCTGAAAAGCGTCACTACCCATAATCTCAAAAGCATAGATGTAAGCATCCCTCACGGCCGGCTCACCGTTATCACCGGTGTTTCGGGCAGCGGTAAGTCTTCACTGGCATTTGATACGATACATGCCGAAGCCAGGAACCGCTTTCTGAGCAATTTCTCAGCTTATGCCCGTTCACAGATCGGCATGAAGGACAAGCCTGATTTTGAAGAAATACATGGATTGCGGCCAACATTCGCAGTTGAACAATCCGGAGTACAATCTAATCCAAGATCAACAGTCGGCACATATACCGGGATCTATGACCTATACCGTTTACTGTTTTCAAGGGCCGGGGTAAATGGCCATGCCGAAAGGCCCATCTCAACAGGTTTTTCCTTTAACAGCATACAAGGCGCCTGCCCCGAATGCGAGGGACTCGGGATGCTTACACTCTGCGATCCAGACAAACTGATAACAAATCCTGAGCTATCGATACTTCAGGGGGCAATGGACGGAACGAAAACAGGGAAATTCTACGGTGATCCTTACGGACAATATGCGGCAACACTGAAGGCAATTGGAGAAAAATTCGGGATTGACTACATCAGGGCATGGAATAAAATTTCATCTGAAGGAAAAGAGCATGCGCTGAATGGATGCGGTGATGAGATGTACGACGTAAAATGGGAATTTCTCAGGAACAAACGAAGCGGCACCCATCATTTCAAAGGCAAATGGCAGGGACTTCTTTCCCTGGTAAATGAGGAATACACACGCAAGCATGCCGATCACCGGGGTGAAAGCATGATGAATGTGATGAACAGGATGGAATGTACTGTCTGCCGGGGCAGTCGGTTGAATGCAGGAGCTTTGTCCTGGCTCATCCGCCATAAAAATATAGCGCAAATATCGGCTCTGAATATTTCGGAAAGCATCAGCTTTTTCAGCAATTTCCACAAGCCGGGTCCGGAGATTGGCACATATGGCAGGACTGATATTTCCGGGCAGGTGACAGTTTCACCTGGAGATGTTAACCCGGCCATTACCGGACCTTTGGTATCGGAAATCCTGAGAAGGCTGAATACCCTGGACACACTTGGGCTTTCCTATCTCAGCGTTTCCAGGAGCGTGGGCTCTCTTTCCCATGGCGAAGCCCGCCGTCTTCAACTGGCAGCCCAGACAGGCTCAGGTTTATCGGGGATGATCTATGTTCTCGACGAACCCACCGCCGGCCTGCATTCACAGGACACTTTTAAACTCCTTAAGCATATGAGGGAGTTGATCAACTCGGGAAATACAGTAATTGCTGTGGAACATGATCGTGAAGTGATCCTCGGAGCCGATCATGTCATCGATATGGGGCCGGGGGCAGGCTCCTGGGGTGGTGAAATTGTTGCTGAAGGCAGTCCTGATAAAATAATGAATTCCATAAGCTCTGTGACAGGGAAGTATCTGAAAACCTTGCCTGACCGGCAAAATCAGATGAAACGGCAAATGTCATCCGGCCTTCAGTTAAAAAACGCCTTCATCCATAACCTGAAAAATTTCGACCTTGAAATTCCGTCTGGTGGGATCATTTGTGTTACCGGGGTCTCGGGCAGCGGGAAATCCAGCCTGGTATTTGATCTCATTCATGCCTCATGGCAGGAGGGGAAAGCTATTGGCTGCAGTGGAATCAATGGATTCGAAAATTTTACAAACCTGGTCACTGTTGAACACAGAGAGGAATTCAATTCCCCTCTTGCAGTGGTTGCAACCTATTCGGGAGCCTTCGACCTGATAAGGAATCTCTTTGCTTCAACAGAGGATGCAAAAAACCGTGGTTTTGGCAAAAACCATTTCTCTTTTCTGAATCAGCAATCGCACTGCCCGCACTGTGAGGGCATGGGCAAAATCAGGATCAGCATGGATTTTATGCCCGATGTTTACCAGGAATGCGAGGTTTGCCTTGGAAAAAGGTACAGTCCCGGGATCCTGGATATGCATTATCAGGAAACAAACATAGCGGAAGTGCTGGAATCAGGCGTTTCGGAAGCAGCAATATTCTTTGCCGGTCAAAAGCATCTTCATGCGATTTTAAACAATCTTGAGCAGGCCGGCCTCGGTTACCTGAAACTTGGCCAGCCACTCAACACCCTTTCTGGAGGCGAAGCACAGCGGCTTAATCTTTGTAAAGAATTGCTTCATCACGACCATCACGCCTTATTCCTCTTCGACGAACCCTCCACGGGTCTTCATTTCGCAGATATTGAAAACCTTATGAAGCTGTTTCACAGGCTTGCCGATCAGGGGAACACACTGGTGATCATCGAACATGACCAGCAGATCATTTCGGAAGCAGATTTCATTATAGAACTTGGGCCTGAAGGCGGGGAAAGGGGAGGGTGCCTTCTGAAAAACGTCAGGCCGGAGATACAGCATACTTGCTTTCCCCGTGCCTGAAGAGCAACATTTGGCAGAATCAGTTTTTCTTTGTCGTTGCAATGAAGAAGAAAAGCAGGAAGCCTGCGGAAATGAACACCAGTTCTATACCCACTGGCAGAAAAGCATCAGCGCCCTGGTCCCAGTTCAGACGGCCTGCCCTCGAAAGGATCTGTATAAGTATCATTCCGGCGCCTGCAAACAGGGTCACAAGGCCCCATTTAAGCGTGGGATACCTTCTGGTTTCACCTTCGACATCCTCAAGAATTCCGGCTTTTTCGACATGCCCGTTTCTCACAATTTTACGACGTAACAGATAGTCTGTCAACGTTTTCAATAGTGAATATAATCCGAAAAATACTATCGCAACTATAATTGCGGCTCCAATTGTATCACTCATATTGCAAGGGTTTAAAAGTTTAACATTTGCTTAATAGGTCGAATGGCTCGTTGAAAGGTTGCAGAAAAGATTAAATTTTTTTTAAGTTTCCGGACGAACAACCGCTTTTAAGGAAAAATTAAGTTTTTCCTTTATAAAATTGCAACCTTTGATAAAGATCAGCGACATATAGTACGATGGATGATGTTGCGCTCGTCAACGCCCTGAAGGCAGGAAATACAAATGCATTCAGGTTCCTGGTCGATAAATACCGGAACCTGGTATGGCATATAGTGTTGCGGATGACGAACAGGCAGGAAGATGCGGAGGATCTTTGCCAGGAAGTATTTATCAGGGTTTTCAAACAGATAGATAAGTTCAGGGGGGATTCAAAGCTTTCGACATGGATTGGCTCAATTGCCTACAATGCTTGTGTTGACCATGTTCGGAAAAGCAAGCGGGAAGTACTGTCCTCTGCTGATCCCATCGTGGCGATCAACCTGGCACAGTCGGATGTGTCACCATTACTTAACAAGATAGACCGGAATACAATGAAAAAACTGGTCCACCGTATCATAGAACAAATGCCGCTTCAGTACCGCACGGTCATCACCCTGTTTCACCTGGAAGAGTTTTCGTACCGGGAAATAGAAGAGATCACAGGGATGCCGGAGGGCACGGTGAAGAGTTACCTGAGCCGTGGCCGGGAGATCATACGGCAGAAAATGACGGAACTGGTCCCGGATATACAGCCTGTACTCTTTGAGGCTTAATACTATTAAATTTGCAGACATGGTAATGAAAGAATTTAATGAAAACCTGGATGGCATGATAGCCGATTCACTTCGTGAGCCTCCCGATTTTATTATTCCCGACTCCTTTACCGACGACCTGGTTAAAAGACTGGAGAAACAACTTGCCTGGAAAGAGCTGCTTACCGAGTTCGGATTAAAAACCGGGCTGGTGCTGCTTGCCCTCCTTATCATAGGAATCTGCCTGATCTTTCCTGCAAAGACCGATCCCGCTCCCCTGATTCAGTGGGTTGCCAACCACCGTTTCATCGTTTGTGGTAGTATTGGCGTCGGCTTGTTCACTTTTATCTTTGACCAGGTGATCTTGAAATATATGTTTAAAAAATCCCGGCGCCTGTTCTGATCACTTTTCCGCTGCAACCTGGGCCACGGTTTCAATTGCAATGGCCGAACATGCAGCGCCGTAATCCAGGTCGATGTTTTCCATGGTATCATGAGTGTCATGATATCCCTGGCGGTGAATATCATAATTCTCCATGAAAAGCACACAGGGGATGCCGATATCCGAAAAGATCATTACATCGGTATTATACAATGAACTGGTGGGATCTTCCCAGGTACGGACTTCCCCTTCAAGAGGGAGGAATAATGATTTTGCAGGCATTGTTTTTTCGTCCTTGGTTCTTTTTCCCCGCTTGCAACCTGCCCTTTCAGGCGCCAAATTCCATTCCGCAGCAAGTTTGTTCCAGGTTCGGTTAACAAGATGGGCCTTGTAACCCAGGTTTATCGATTCAAGGGTCCGCCCCGGTGAGATCTGGAAGATATCCTTTGCATTGTCTCGGTTATGGGCGATCATGTCCATCACGAAAACTCCTTTTATTTCCACCCCGCTGAGATCTTTAAAACTCCCGTCATCCCTTCGCATTTTCAAAGTCTTCTGTACGTAGTTTCGGCAGAAATTCCTGGCCCCCATGCAATCCGAAGGAAATTCCTCCCCGGTAAGGTGGATCAGCCAGATATCCCTTTCCAGCTTACCTTCTTTGGCAAGCCGTAAAAATGCCGGTGCTGCCAGCAGCAAGGTGGAGGTAGCCGAATGGTTATCATCGGCTCCTGCGGCTGCAAGCCTTGCGCCCGTACCTCCTTCCGACTTGTCATACACATCTTCCATATAAGCCGTATCATAATGGTCGCCCATAATGACTGCCTCTTTCCTGTTCTTTCCGGGTATTATGACAAGAATATTCCTTTCGTATTCGCTGCCTTCCTGGTTGGCCTTCCAACCGCCGAACTGGGTAAAGTCAAAATCGGTTTCCCATTTAAATGGCAGCTCCCCGACCTCGGCCTTACCTTGCATACCACTTTCAGAAATTGTTTTCCTGTGGCTCGCAAGGAGGTACTCTCCCAAACGGTGGAGGTCCCTTCCTTTATGCCTTGTTTCACTGAGGGTGGGGTGGTCCTGCACTACATCCATTCCAGAAATTCTCCTCGTATGTCCTGGTAGCGGTGACCTGAAAGGTCAGAGGCTCAAGACTGGCATCATTATCTTTCAAAATACTTTCAATAAAAACCTTTGCCCTGTTTGCCAGGCCGGGCTGGTATGTGCGTTCATGGAGGATGCCAAGCCAATCTTCGAGGCTTGCATCTTTCTTTATCCTGATCAGGTGACGGGCAAAGTCTTTCTCCAGCGAAAGTATTTCCAAAAGCTCCCAAACATCTAGCAGGGTCATCAGGTTGAAAGCGGTGAGGTGTTTGTAACGGTCATGTTCCGAAACAAAATGTTTCAAAATAGAGATGTGGGGCTGCCTTTCCATCATTCTTGGCCATAATTCTATCGGCTTCGCCGGATCAGGTTTTGCC
>JAPLDK010000037.1 GCA_026391775.1 Bacteroidota bacterium | reverse complement strand
TTGATCTGTTTCATGCTGCAAGATAAGTACATCTTGCAGAATATCAGACGATTACACTTAAAACTTATGAACTAATTTATTAACAATCAGAGAGTTATAAATAAAAAAAAGAGAGTGTCTCGACTTTTGAGACACCCTCTTGTTAATGAAAGTCTATGAATTTCTACTTGCTCAGGATTACCTTCCTGATCTCAGTCCAGTTGTCAGTCTGTATCCTGCAGAAATACATCCCGGGATTCAGCCTGCTTGCATCAACAGTGATCATCTGCCTGCCAGCCTGTGGCGAACCTTGCTGATTCATTAAGAGCACCCTGTTGCCATAAGTGTCGTACATGCTTACACGCACCAAATCCTGTTTTCCTGCATCCACAACAATTGTAAACATTTCACTGAAGGGATTGGGATAAACCGCAATGGATCTGCCGCTAACCTGATCTCCTGTCCCCACCGGATAATACATAATCGTATTGGAAGGAACCGATGTACAGAAGCTGACCGGGTCGGTATATATATCGGTATAGTTGCCGTACGCAGAGAGCTGGTAAGTCTGGCCGGTAGCACCGGGAATCGCATTACCGTTCAGGTACCACTGGTTCCCTGTTCCAAGGTTCGACTCAAGCTGGCTCCCGTTAAGAGTTATGACAGGGGCAGCAGGGACCGGAGCGAGGGTGACCGGAATAGGGGATGAGGTAAGTTGGGAAGTCCCGTCCGAGACAGTCACAATGTAACTGATATCGGCCTGAGGTACTGATACTGGGAATTGGCTGCCGGGGTCATCAAGATAAGTAGAGGGAACCCATTGATATGTATAAACACCGGTTCCTCCGCTTGGAATTACAGCCAGCTGGGATGACCCACCCAGGCAAACGATGGATGGGAAGGCATTGTACTGGATGCTCATTGTCCCTCCAACGCAACTCATAAGTGCTTTCCAGCCGGGTTTGGTTACCGTTGGATTCGAACGCCAGAGAAAAGTCAGTGCACCTGTAGCGTCAGTGGAAACCAGGCTGTCGGGCAGAGTATTTCCACAGTATGTGCCCATGAGAGGAGCGGTGGTGGAAATTCCGTTATACACCCTGAGATAGTCGTTAATGCAGTTTGTCGAAGATTCCACATCAAAGAGATGGAATTTAACTTTCATGCTGGCCCCTGTTGTCCCCGGGTAGAATGTCAGGGTCATGTTTTCAGAATTTGAATAATTGAAATCAATACCACCTGAATCTAAAAACCAGCTGCTACATGTTGTTTCAGTGCCGATATGCATTTTAACAACAGGGATCTCACCTACTTCCACGGTGCATTGCTTGTTCACAAAATATTGGTTGTTCAGGCCTGCTGTTCCGGTAAAATTCAGAAAAACATCCGTTCCCAAAGGTGTGATACCATTCACCGATACATTGAAATATGCCAGGGTAGGAGCCATTTCAGGAAGATAACCAAGGTAGATGTTCGGATTTGTTACGAGGATATACATGGCTGACTGGGGATCGGGAAAGAGGTGGGCCGTGCAATTCACAGCCGAGGCATGGCCGCTGTTCATCATGGTTATTTTAAGAGTTGCCGTTTCGCCGGGATCAAGCATACCGTTATTATTTCCACCGGGAGCCGGATCAATCACCTGGATAAGGGTAACATTCAGCGATGGTGCGTTCAGGATTATATCGAGTTCCTGTGTCCATGAATGCGATCCGTCGGTTAGTAAAAGGCTGCATATCGCCTTATGCTGGTCGGTGACATTATCCCTGATAAACAGGCCGAAAGCAGTGTTTCCCGTAACGTTGCCGCCAGCCGGCACTACTCCGAAATTGAAAGTGGAATGGGTGATCACAACATTTGTATCGTTTGAGGTCAGCGTCCCGCTGACATTGCCGGATGCAGCAACCCCAAGATTTTTCAGGGTTACATTCAGGCTGATATTTTCATTATAATCGCCAAGGTGGTTGTTGTTTCCGCCGACAGAGTCACTGATCGTATAATTATCCAGTTCAATATAAGGACCTTCAGCCGGGATGAAGTAAACGCTGTCAATAACGGGTTTGCGGTTTTGCCTGGTAATGATCATCCTGGCATAACCAGGATTAGGAACAGCTGGAAAATTCAATACCGCAATGCCTGTAGCATCAACAAAACGGGCATCCAGAAGGGTGCTGTCATTAAGTGATAAAGCCACGTAGGAATAAGGCTCGGTGGTCACGCTGAGGGTTGTCATCGTTAACAGCCTGGTGTGCTCGAATGTGGCCTGGAGTGCGGGAGGCACTGAATAATATATACATAATGAAGGATCGCCCATAAGGCAGTATGTTTCCCAGTAATATACTTTCATGCCGGAACTTGACTCCTGAACGGCCAGGTTTCCTCCCTGTACCATTTGACCCATAGTCACAAAATACTCGGATAAAGGTTCTCCGTTATCATGAAAAGTTTTATCATAGGCGCCAAGATGAGCAGGATCATAGGGAGGGCCGGCAGCTATCACGGTTTTGTACCCGCAAGCCCACCAGTAATCTTCATCCCAGTAGGAATAATCGGAACAACCAATATAACCCAGAGCACCTTTGTTTGCAACCCGGGTTATTTCCTTTGAAAAACAGGTGGTGCTGTAGTTTGCAGCTTTGCAGCAGTTACCGATCATTAGTGGGTATTTATGGGCATTTTGCAATGCAGGAATATGGGATATCTGGAATGAAGGATCGGCCCATCCCGATTCGCTGCCATGGGCTGTATAGTTTGCAAATCCAACCCCATTGGAAACGTTCTGGCGAATGTTTGTTGCATAATTCGCGCCACCTGGCTCGGGTTGAAGATAGGTATGGGATAAAAGATTGTGAGCAGTATTAAAATAGTTGTTGGTTCCATAGTTGATCTGGCCGTTTCCGTATATAGGGCCGTTTGTGGCATCTGCGCCGGCCACCATTACGACCTCACCCAGGAAATCATCCGTGGGCATAGTATATTGCTCATACTCCAGCGTCTTGTCAATATATGCATTCAGTTGGGTGGCGTTCTGGGCGGCAAAGCGTCCATAGGTGATCTCAGGTATATGGTCATTGGTAAACTCGCAGTAATACATGTCGGAAGGATGGCCTCCTGTGTTCCAGGCCGGGATCTGCCCTACATCGCCCACAAACAAGACAAAACTTGGGGGGTTATATCCGGAGGGCGGGTTATTATAGATCCCCTGAATGTATGCTTTGATTGAAGCGTTAGTGGTCCCCACAGCGGCATTGTCGGTATATCCTGCGATTACCTTGAAACCCTTCCTTGTTTTCCATGCGATAAACGGTTTCAGGGTTTCTTTAAAGGAAGAATGTGAGACAATTAAATAGGTTGCAGGCGATGAAGTGATCAGCGAATCAGCCGATTTCGTATAATTCGGGATCCTGCTGTAAAATGCCTGATAATAAGGCGAAGTATACTTGTCGAGAAGCCTTTTTGTAGCCTGGAGGTCGGGATGGGTGAATACCACCCTGGCTTCAATGCGGTCATAAACCCGAAGCATTCCCGTGACAGGATTATATTGAACAGGAGATATGTCGAGCCTTGCAAGAACTACGGACCTCATGATGCCCTCATAGGTGACATTCAGCAGGGGTGCATCCGTAAACTTATTTTGCTGATATACCACCTGATTCATCACAAATGGGATCTGGTCAGGATCTGTGATGTTCTTTGATAAAGGGGCCTGGGCCGGGATAATGGCCGAACCTATGCCGTAGTCGATGAGCCTGAACTCCTGGAAATGAGAATAGGTAATCTCAATATCATAGCCTGCATCCACGGGAACCTGGATCAATTTGTGATAAACCGGTAGTTTTGGTTCCCCTGCATTGTTATTGAAACCAAAACTCTCTGCAAAAAGTTCGGTGAAGGGCCCCAGCCTGGTCTGAACATCACGGAAATCCAAGGTGCTGACGTCCACTGTAACATTCAGCGACTGAAAGGGGACCGAAGTGAAATTAACGGCATTATTGCCCGATTTGATATTGATGCTGCCTGCCAGCAATACTGAAGAAAGCTGCACAAAGCCCAGCACAAGAATGAGCCTGATAAGTTGTTTGGATAACATATTTTTTTGGTTAGGGATGAACTACAGTATAGACTATTCTGCCCGCATCATGGTTGCATCGATCTTCCGGATGTTATAAATCTGGTACCATCCAACTATAAAACCAATGACCATAACGATTACAAATATAATTAGAAAATCAATAGGGATCATATGAACAGGGTAGCTATTTACCACGAATGTGCTGTTAATATCCCCCAGTCTGATCAGGCCAAAGCGCATCTGGGCCCAGCAGATTACTGCTCCGAGTACCAGGCCGGTCACGGCTCCGCAGAATGATATCAGCATGCCTTCGATCATGAAAATGCGCTGTACAAGGGTCTTACTGGCACCGAGGCTTTGAAGCACTGCAATGTCCTTCTTCTTTTCAAGGATTAGCATGGAAATCGAGGCAATCACATTGAATGTTGCGATAAGCAAAATAAACGCAAGTATCATCACAATAGCCCATTTTTCGGTACGGAAGATCTTATAAATCAATTCCTGCTGTTCATAGCGGTTCTTCACCATGAATTTACCACCGGCGGCTTCCTGAATCTCTTTCTGAACTTTCCCGGGGTCGGCAAACTTATCAAGGCCAATCTCAAGGGAAGTAAGCTCCTCATGGTATCCCAGGATCTGCCTTAAAAAGCGGATGGGCAGGAGCACATATTTCACGTCAAAATCGGTTTGTATTGAAAAGGTGCCCGATGGGAATATGGAAGCCGTATTGAAGGCATTGTCAAAGACATTTGAAAAATCTGCATCACGGCGGGCTACATATACAGTGATCGGGTTTTTAAAATCACTCAGATTTGCCCCCAGGTAATCGGCAATCCCATATCCAAGCACTGCATAATTCATGTCACCCTGCTCCAGGATAAAATGCCCCGCAGCCATCATGGTATCTATGCCGCACATCTTCTCATAACCGCTGCTTACACCCTTCAGGGTAACAATGGATTGCTTGTCGAGATATTTCATCAGGGCGTTCTCTTCAACCACCTCAGTCACGTATTTTACACCCTTTATTTTTTTTAATCTGCGGATGTCCAGTTCGTCGGTTCTGAATGTTTTTCCCTGCTTCAGGGTGATGGCCATATCGGGATTGAATGAATTGAAAAGCGATTCCGACAAGCGTGCAAATCCGTTGAATACTGAGAGCACGATCACCAGGGCAGCAGTCACTATCATCACACCAGCCGCAGATATCAGGGAGATGATGTTGATGATGTTATGGGACTTCCTGGAGAAGAGATAACGGCGCGCTATGTATAACGGGAAGTTCATATTGATTTCGCTGCCTCGCTACTTCCACGCTTTAACCAACAACCCTGTCCCGCTTTCATGCTTACTATGCAGATCGATATAATTGAACAGCAAGGCAAAAGGGAAAGTGATAAGGTAGTAGAAAGGGAGAATGATAAACAGCAGCCTGCTGGCATTCAGCATCAGGATGGGATATGTCATCGAAAGTTTCCAGCCCAGCTGACCGGGTTTTCCATAGGTGTAACTTGCCTCGCTGCGGCTGAAACCTGCTTTCCTGATCTTTTCCCGGATGTCGCTGATG
>JAPLDK010000043.1 GCA_026391775.1 Bacteroidota bacterium | reverse complement strand
TATTTTCCTTTATTTGCGAGATAAAGGCTGTCGATAACCGTATTAACCCTGCCAAGCCGGTCCCTGGCATATTTATCTTCGGGGAACAAGGCCGTAGCCTGCTGCAAATATTCCCTGGCCTTACTGTAATCCCTGCCGCCAAATGCGTTATCTCCTTTGATCACAAGATCATCAAAAGTTTTTTTCCTGCCTTGGATATCGGTGAGTTTCCTGTTGATCTCATCAATCTTGTTTTTTGGATACTGCTCGGCGGGCTTTATGGTAAGCGAATTTTCATATTCGGTGCGTGCATCCTCGTATTTCTTTTCAAACAGCATCTGGTCGGCTTGGGCCAGGGAGGCTTTATAAGCGTCATCTTTTGCCTTTAATTCAGCAAGAATATTATCAATTTCTTTTATTTTATCTTGCGGATATTGTTCTCCCGATTTGATACTCAGGGCTTTGGCATATTCGACCTTAGCCTGATCATACGATTTTGATGCGAGTAACTGATCTGCTCTGGTAACAGAAGCTTTGAAATTGCTTTCTACCATGGCTTTTTGCCTTGTAATGTCGGAAACAGCCTTGTCAATTTCACTTATTTTGGTCTTGGTATAAAGATCATCCGCCTTAAACTGCAAGGCTTTTTGATACTCCGCTTTTGCTTCTTCGTATGACTTGGCGGTTAGCAGCATATTGGCATTTGTAATAGTCGCAGTATAGGCACTGTCCCTGGCTTTTCGTGCGGCAAGGTCGGCAAGGGACTTTTCAATTTCAGCGATTTTTGTTCTTGGATAAACTTCAGCTGGTTTTAATGCAGATGCTTTCCCGTACTCCGACTTCGCAGATTCATAGGTCTTTCCTGACAATAACTTGTCAGCATTTGCGATGAGTCCGTTATACTGTGCATCCAGAGTTTTCTGTTTCTGAATGACCTCGCCAATGCTGTCGATACTCGAAATCCTTTGCTTCGGAATGGATTCTCCGGGTTTTAAAGTTAATGCCTTCTGGTAATCAGTCTTCGCTTCAACCCAGGACTTTGCAATAAATAATTTCTCTCCTGATGTAAGTATTCCGGCATACTGTTCATCCAACGCCTTTTGTTTCGCGATTGCTTCAAGAAGTATGTTGATATCTGCAATTTTGGTACCTGGGTATGCTTCCCCGGGCTTAAGGGCCGATGCGGCAGTATACTGTGCCTTGGCTTCGGTGTAGGATTTCGCTTCGAACAGTCTGTCGGCAGTGGCTACCACGGTCGCGTATATCTTGTCAAGGGCCTGCTGTTTTTCCAGGTCTTCCAAGGCTTTGTTGACTTGAGAAAGTTTTTCTTTCGGATAGTTTTCGGCAGGTTTCAACTCCGATGCATCCGTATATGCCACTTTAGCCGGAGTATACTGTCTGACTTTAAATAAGGAATCTCCTGCTTTAATTGCCGTCTGATAGTCATCGTCCAGCTTTTTAAGGCGCGCCATTTCGGCAAGCTGTTTATCAATCTCCTGGATCTTTGTTTTCGGATACGCTTCTGAAGGCTTCAGTTCAACGGCTTTCTGATATCCGGATTTTGCCTGTTCATAGATCCTGGAAGCAAGCAGATTGTCGGCATTACCTATTATGCTTGTATACTGATCATCCAAGGATTTCTGTCGTAAAATCACTTCAGCAATGCTGTCAATGCTTGTGATTCGTTTTTTCGGAAGAAATTCGGCAGGTTTTAATGCCAGGGCTTTCTGGTATTCCGATTTTGCCAGGTCAAAAGATTTTGATCCAAACAATTTTTCTGCTGAAGCTATCAGGCTGGAAAATTCGCTGTCGATGGCCTTTTGTCTTGCAATCTCTTCCAGAACTTTGTCAATTTCTGCAATTTTTGTTCCGGGATAAACTTCCCCGGGCTTAATGGCGAGGGCCTCATTATACTGGGTTTTGGCCTCAGAAAAATATTTGGAAGCCAGTAGTTTGTCGGCAGTCGTAATAGCAGCCAGGTATTGCTTATCCAGGGCTTGCTGTTTGGCCAGGTCGGCCAAAGCGATATTGATAACGGTCAGTTTTTCTTTTGGATAGGTTTCAGCCGGTATTAAAGCCGAAGCCTCTGTATACGGAGCCTTCGCCTGGGCATACTGGTGCAGCCCAAGCAATGAATCACCTTTTTTAACTGCTGCCCGATAGTCCTCGTCAAGCTGTTTAAGGCGGGCCAGCTCGGCAAGCTGTTTATCAATTTCCTGGATCCTCGTTTTGGGGTATCCTTCCAAAGGTTTCAGTGCAACAGCTTTCTGATATTCTGAACGGGCCTGGTTATACGTTTTTGAGGCAAAAAGCATGTCGGCATTGGTAATGATACCAGTATATTGCTCTTCGACAGATTTTTGTCTGAGCAGTACCTCTGAGATACTGTCTATACTCGTAATACGTCTTTTAGGAAGCAGCTCATCCGGTTTTAGTATCAATGCTTTTTGGTACTCGGCTTTTGCCTGCTCCCACGACTTTGCCTTATACAACTTTTCCCCCGATGTCATGAGAATTAAAAACTCTCCGTTAAGGGCTTTCTTCTTTGCGATTTCCTCAAGCTGTTTATCGATCTCCGCAATTTTTATACCAGGGTAGGCTTCCCCCGGTTTAAGTGCAAGGGCTGCAGCATATTGGGCCTTGGCCTCGGTATAGGATTTGCCGGCCAGCAATTTATCGGCAGAGGTTATAGCTGCCAGGTATGGTTTATCCACCGCCTGCTGCTGATCAGTAACTAGTTTATCTATATCTGCAATCCTTTCTATAGGATAAACCTCAGCCGGCTTGATGCCCGACGCTCTCTGATATTCTTTCTTAGCCTGGTCATAGGCCTTGTTGATAAACTCCTTGTCGGCTACAGCAATGGCACTCAGGTAGGATTCCTCTCTTGCCTTTTCCCCTGCTGCCTGGCCGGCAATATTTGGCTTGACCTTTTCAAGCATCTCCTTCGGATAGCTTTCTCCGGGTCTCACATCCAGTGCAAGTGTATAATAATCCCTGGCCCGGATGAAATTTTTATCAATGTAAAAGCTGTCGGCCAGACTGATGTATTGTTCGTAATCCTTCTGGGTCTTTGCACCCTTCGCAAGCAATCCGTCAATTTCTGCGATTTTATTTTTAGGATAAGGCTGTTCCGGCTTTATCTTTGAAGCACTCTCATAGTCTTTCCTGGAAGAAGCGTATGATTTAACGGTAAAAAACTGGTCGGCACTTGCAATAAGTTTAATATATGCCTCATCCTTGCTGCGTTGAGCTGCAATGAGTGTTGTAAGTTCAGCAATCCTGTCCTTGGGATACTTCTCCTGGGGCCTTATCTTCGATGCATTCTGGTATTCCAGAAGGGACGGTTGCCAGTTTTTGGCATTGTAGTACTGGTCGGCATTCTTTATTGCCTCAGCGTACAGTCCATCCTGCAACTGCAGGTCTACCTTGATTTTAATGATCTCATTTATCTTTTGTTTCGGATACTGTTCAGAGGGAAGGATCCGGGCAGCATTATCATATTCTTCGTTGGCACGGTCGTATTCCCCCGCCTGGAGAAGCCTGTCGGCGTTGGCAACAGCAACATCATACAGGGTATTCTGCGCTTTCTGGGACCTGATAAGGTCCATCGTCTTCCTGAGTTTGGCCTTAGCCACAGAATCGGTTGGGAATATATTCAGGGCCAGCTGGTAATATGCCTTTGCATTCAGGTAGTCCTTTTTCTGAAAAGCTGCATCTCCCGAAACAATTGAGTTGTCAAAATCAGGCTGCTTTTTCTTGTTGGCAGCTAATATTCCTTTGATTTGAACGATACGTGTATTGACAGATTTGTCGGTGGGTTTCAGCTTCTGCGCCATTTCAAGCTCAGCAAGGCATTCTGAAAGTTTATTTGTACTGAAAAACACATCCGCCCTTTGTAACAGATTATGAAAGGCAGTATCGGTCACAGGGGGTTTGCCTTTAACCAGGGTGTCGCCAAAGCCCGTAAATCCGGGCGTATTGCCGGGAAAATCATTATGAACCGGACCTGTAATTGTATATACAACAAAGGCCAAGGCTGTAAGCGAAGCTATAAAAAGAATAAAGGTTAAGTATTTAGATCTCCGGGGATGTAATTTCATGCAATAATTTCAGTTTTAAGCGGAATATAAGATCCTGGCATATTATAACGTAAAAATCTGGAAATAATTTTACTTCATTGAATTATCACACCATCGCGGATCGTCAGCTTTCTGTCAGCCATTCCAGCCAGTTCCGTATTATGAGTGACTATGACGTAAGTCTGGCGGAATCTTTCCCGTAAACTGAAAAAGAGCTTATGCAACTCCATGGCGGAGTTGCTGTCAAGATTACCTGATGGTTCATCGGCAAGAATTACACCCGGGTCATTGATCAATGCCCTTGCAATTGCCACCCTTTGCTGCTCCCCCCCCGACAATTCGGAAGGTCTGTGCTTCAGGCGTGCCGAAAGCCCCAGTATTTCCATTAGTTCCTTAGCCTTGTCAACGGTCTCAATTCTCGAACCGCCCCTGATAAATCCGGGAATACAAACGTTTTCAAGGGCCGAAAATTCAGGTAGAAGATGATGGAACTGGAAAACAAACCCTATATGCTTATTCCTGAATTCGGAGATCTTTTTGTCCGACAGTCCGTCAACTCTTATAGTATCAATCTCAATAAAGCCTGAATCGGCCTTATCAAGTGTACCTAAAATATGAAGTAAGGTGGATTTCCCGGCACCGGAAGCCCCGACAATCGAGATAATTTCACCGTCTTGTATCTCAAGGCTTATACCTTTCAAAACATTCAGCTCACCGAATGACTTAACTATATCCCTCGCAATGATCATGAAAAAGGAAAAGGCAAAGTTATAAAAATCCCGGGTCCCGAAATATTTTGTAATCCCGAATCAAAGGGTTACTTTTGGTAACTGGATATAAAAATTGATTTTCAGTATTATCCGTGAGCTTTCTTACTGATCTTATTATACTTACAAGAATCACAAATAGTATATTGAACTATGAACCTGCATGAATATCAAAGCAAAATAATACTAAAGCAACACGGAGTACCTGTTCCCGAGGGGGGGCTTGCAAACACGCCTGAAGAAGCGATTAAAGTTGCTGAGGTGCTTCAATCCTCTACAGGAACCGATAAATTTGTGATCAAAGCCCAGGTACATGCAGGCGGTCGCGGAAAAGGCGGCGGGGTTAAGATTGCAAAAAATTTCGATGAAGTCAGGCAGTATGCCGAACAGATTATCGGGATGAGACTGGTCACACCCCAGACAAGCGCCGAAGGCAAGCTGGTCAGAAAGGTTTATGTTGAGCAGAATATTTTCTATCCCGGGCCTTCAGAACCTTCAGAGATCTATCTCAGCTTACTCTTAAACCGAAAATCAGGCCATATAATAATCATCTATTCCCCACGGGGAGGCATGGATATAGAGAAAGTTGCCGAAGAGACCCCCAACCAGATATTTACCGAGGAGATAGATCCCCGGCTCGGGCTTCAGCAATACCAGGCAAGGAAGGTTTCATTCAACCTGAACCTGAAAGGGGATGCCTATAAAAACATGATCCGGTTCCTGAATTCCATCTATCAGGCATATATTAAATCGGATGCCTCCCTCATTGAAATCAATCCTTTATTCAAGACCTCCGATGACAAAATCCTTGCCGCCGATGCCAAAGTCGTGATCGATAATAACGCTTTATTTCGTCATCCCGATATTGCGGCAATGCGTGACCTGGATGAGGAAGATCCAATTGAAGTTGAAGCTTCCCGTCATGATCTCAACTATGTGAAGCTTAACGGGAATGTCGGCTGTATGGTGAATGGCGCCGGGCTTGCCATGGCAACCATGGATATCATAAAGCTTTCCGGAGGCGATCCTGCCAATTTCCTTGATGTTGGCGGCAATGCAAATGCCAAACGTGTTGAGGAAGGGTTCAGGATCATTCTCAAGGATCCCGCCGTTAAAGCCATCCTGGTCAATATTTTTGGGGGGATTGTACGCTGCGACCGCGTTGCCCAGGGGATTGTCGATGCATACAAAAATATCGGTGATATTAAGGTCCCTATTATCGTCAGGCTTCAGGGTACCAATGCGGTTGAAGCCAAAAAACTGATCGATGAATCAGGACTGAAAGTGCACTCTGCAATTACCCTTGAAGACGCTGCAAACCTGGTCAATACAGTGCTGAAATAAACCTTGACTCTTCTTCTTTCTCAAAAAGCAGAAGCCTGATCTTTTCAAGATCAATAAGGGAAGATTTCTCAAATGAGAATGTGTTGAAGTCAATGTCAAGGTTCCTGAGCTGGGACTGATCATAGTTTCCATGAAGAAACTTCAGTAAATGTTCTTCATCAGTACCGGGATATTTCTTTTGATTGAATTTCAGGTATTGAAGTATCCTTAATCCATCAAATTTCTCATGACAAGCCCTGATAAAATTTTCCACTGTTTTGAAATTTTGCCTCAAGGGAGCAAATGGGTCTTTCTCCCTTAGCAAGTCTTCAAGAAAATTAACCACTTGGGTTTGATGTGTCTTGATTAAGAAGGAAGGAAAAAGCTCATAAGTTTCCCATATCTCATCAAACAATTCGGCAGGGTAAATGGGATAGCTGGTCCAGTCACCAGAATCCCCTTTGATCATGGCAGGCCCGGTGCCGAAAAACACACGATCGCTGAATCTGGCTTCTGGAAACACTTTCTCATCATTCCAGAACAATATCCTGCCGTATTTCCTGAGTTTCTGAAGAAAATAAAAATCCTCACCGCTGGTTTTCGGCGTCATCCCACCCACTGCTGAGTAAGCCCATACAGGGCAGGCAATTGCAGAACCAAGTGCTGTAAAAGTGTATGGACTGCCAATACGCCAGAGGTTAAGCTGGTAATGCCTCAAATAAATCTCATACCTTAAAATGGCCCTGTAGGCGCGGGCATCATCAGACATCATATGAAAGTAAGGAGCGGCAAGCGCGACGGCATCCGGATTATTATAAAAGTTAAGGGCTACAGAAAGAAAGTAATTCTCATTGAAAGTAGTGTCGGCATCCAGGCTGAGTATCAGGTCGGCAGGTACAGCCTGGTCCCTTATCATGTCCATAATCACTTTTCTGGCCCAACCAATCCCGAAATTTTTCAGATCCCATCCCTGGCCCTTTGAAGCCCTGTCAATAATTACGATTGATTGATTTTCAAGACTCCTGAGCCATTCAAGGGTCATTTCGTTGGTAAGGCAAATCTCTGACCTATCAGGGTCGTTCCACCATGCCTCAGGCTGGTTCACACAAACATAAACCCTGAATCGTTTGTACGTTTGCCCGGCGATACAATCCACCACCCGGCGCAGGAACTGCGGTTCGTTCAGAACCGGCAATGCGATATGAATGAATGGTAATGATTCCTGAAGATCCAAATTACCGGTCGATCTTTAGCTTGTCAAAATATGCGTTATCCTCAATCACCTCAACTGCCTTGATCACCTCGTCATCTATCTGGTTAACAACCTGGTAGAAGGTATTCAGGTTCCACAGTTTCTCGGCAATAAGGCCCTTGATCTGCGATTTGATAAGTTTCTCTGAGGTTCCATATCCTTTTTCATCAAACTTGACCCCCTGTTTTTCAGCAAGTTCAAAGAAAGGTTTCATAATCGATTCACTCAGAATAAATCTATTTGCGAAAGTTTTAAAATCGGAGTACGAGGCCTGCAGGGTCGGACGGTTCTTGTCAACATATTCACCGACAAAAAGATTGATCACATTTTTCCTGCGGAGATCCAGGTAATAATCTGAAATAATGCTTGAATCCCAGGGGATAAATACATCAGGCATAATGCCTCCACCTCCATAAACAACACGTTTTTTCGATGTGAAAAATTTAAGGGAATCGGGGAACTTTATACTGTCGGGATGTATAAGTTCGCCCCGCTTTACCCTTTTGGCGAAGTCCATATAATATTTATCAACTCCTTCGGCATACGACTTCTGAATGCACCTGCCCGAGGGAGTATGGTATCTGGCCGTTGTGAGCCTTACCTGTGAACTGTCGGGCAATGGAAATGGCCTCTGAACCAGTCCTTTACCGAATGACCTGCGGCCAACAATCAAAGCACGGTCCCAGTCCTGGACTGCGCCGGCAACGATCTCACTGGCAGAAGCTGAATTTTCGTTCATCATGATCACAAGCTTGCCCATTTGAAAAAGGCCTTTTGCAGTGGAAGTATAATCTTCCCTTGGGCTATGCACCCCTTCGGTATACACGATGAGTTTACCCGCATCCAGGAACTGGTCAGAAAGGTCAATGGCTGTTCCCATGTAACCGCCCGAATTATTGCGAAGGTCAAGGATAAGGTTCTTCATCCCCTGTGACTGGAGTTTGAGAGTTGCATCAATGAATTCCTGCAGGGAAGTCTGGGCAAAACGGTTCAGGTTGATGTACCCTGTTTCGGAGTTGATCATGTAATAGGCATCTATACTGTTGATAGGAATTTTATCACGGATGATAGAGTAATCGATCAGGTCTTTCTTTCCGGCCCTGAGGATTGCCACATCAACCTTGGTGCCTTTTTTGCCCCTGAGATGATCAAGAACATACTGGTTTGTGACATTCTTGCCGGTCGAGGCCTGCCCGTCAATTTTTATGATCTTGTCGCCGGGCATTACACCGAGTTTCTCACTGGGGCCACCTGATATCGTATGCACAACATTGATGGTATCGCGCAGTATCTCAAACTGTATTCCCACTCCTTCGAAATTACCTTCAAGTGGTTCATTGGCACGCTGGACATCCTTTTTGGAAATATACATGGAATGAGGGTCAAGTTCCTTCAGCGTTTCAATTATTGCTTTTTCCACCAGTTTACTGTCATTCACGGTATCCACATAAGCGAATTCAACCATCTGCATAAATGCACTGAATTTTTTCAGATTGGCATAAAGGTCTTTCTGCGTCTGCGCTCCCGCCTGCATCGCACCAAGCATCCACAATAAAACAACTATAGACGAAAGGAGCATGTATCTCTTATTCTTTATCATATCATTTAAAAATTAAAGCCTGTTTACAATAATTTGCCAAAATTATCCATTTTTGGCATACCTTTTGACGTAGCTTTCTGATTTAACTAATTTTAACCCCTCTTAACACAACATTAACTTTTCTCATTTGACCGATCAATCCTATACCGATCCCTTAAAAACCGAACAAAAACGTTTTCTTCAAAGCATGGTCTTCCCTATTGCTTTTATTATCCTTCTTTGGTTGATAAGAGTGGCCGATGCCTTATGGGGCCTGGGAATAAATGAGTATGGGTTATACCCTCTTAAGCCAATTGGGTTACTGGGCATTATTACTGCCCCTCTGCTGCATGCTGGATTTTCGCATCTCTTTGCCAACACAATCCCACTGCTTGTTCTTGGATCCCTTCTTTTTTATTTCTACCGCCCCCTGGCATGGAAAATTTTTTTCCTGATCTGGCTTATGACAGGTATCTGGGTATGGGTCTTTGCCAGGGGCAACGCAGCTCATATCGGGGCAAGCGGGATTATCTACGGACTGGCTTCATTTCTTTTTTTAAGCGGGATTATACGGCGTGAACAAAAACTTATGATCATCACCCTTCTGGTCACATTTTTATACGGCAGTCTGTTGTGGGGGCTGTTTCCACAGTTCTTCCCCAAAGAGCATATTTCATGGGAATCACATCTTATGGGCTTGCTGTCGGGGGTACTTCTGGCGATCTATTACAGGAAATCAGGCCCCCAAAAGAAAGTGTATCAATGGAATGATGAAGAGGAGGAAGAAGGCGAAGATGCATACTGGAAATCCACCGATCCTGAAGAAGAACCTTAATATTATGTTGACTTCGGATTGCATTCACCGGCTTACCCTCACATAGGGCCGAATTCTCCTGAAAACCGAATCGTTAATACCTTCCACCGAATTCAGCTCGTCCACCGACCTGAAGAGCTTGTTTTTTTGCCGGTACAAAATTAAAGAACGGGTTAATTCATAAGGGAAATAAGGATGCCTCAGCAGTTCCTTAAATGATACGGTATTAATATCCAGCTTCCTTATCGAATCCGAACTTATGATAAGTTGTTCCCTGATGAGATTGTACAATGAAGAATCCATGCCCCACACTTCAAGCAATTGCCCGCAGTTTGTGAACCCGCCAAGCCTGTTCCTGTATATGACGATCCTCCGTGCATACGACGGGCCTATTCCCTTCAGCCTTTGAAATTCAAGGGTATCGGCTTTGTTGATATCCACCCTGAAAACCGGTTTTAAAGGATACCTTGAACCTTTGACAGTATCTTTGATTTTGTCTGCTGATAGCCATGCAGTCCTGTATTTACCGGCCCTTTTCACCGAATCCTCAATCTCCGAACGGCGAATCCCTGCCTCAAAATCCCTGAGTTCATTTTCTAGTCCGGGAAAATTAACCGAAGGGACAATATTCCCTTCAGGAAGCAACTGATTCGCAGTTGCCACAAAGAGTAAGATGACAAGAAGGACAATGACACCTCTCAGTTCGCTCCTGTTAAACGTAAGGTAATCCCTGATGCCCTGGAACCTTTTCATTGTGTAGATTTTCTATCAAGCAGCTTCAGGCCTATCCTGCACTCAAGGCAGCGCTTCTGATCACAATACTTTCTCTTAAGTTGTATTAGTGCCTGCGACTCCAATGCATTCCCTGCCTTAACACCAAGTGAACCCCACATCCTGGTCTCATGGTTGGCTTCACCTTCCAGACTTTCAAGTAACTCAACCGCCTTCATCCTCAAAGGGCTTACATCCCACGCCGATCCGTAAGCAAAAAGGAAGGGTGCAAGGATATTGATAAGCAGCAGCCTTGCCGAAGCGGGACCTATCTTCTTTTCCTTTTTGCCCACCGTTTTTCCAAACCGGTAATGCGTGTTCCAGTAATCCGATGCGCTGAGCTGGAAAAACTCCAGCATGATGGCGGTATCTGAGGTATTTAGTAAGAATCCCGGCTCAGCCTTACAGCTGAAAAGGCATTGCACAAATTGGCTGATTCTGATGTCAGGGAAATTCTGGGGATGCAGCCTGAGCCTTTTCCACAGCCCTGGTTTTAAAGGTTTCAAACCATATTTAGCCTGCTGGTGATTGTATTCGGCCTGAAGGGAACAGCGGTATTTGTCGCGGGGATGCCTGCCAAGCAAACCCGATTGTCCGTAAAACAAAGCTTCCAGTTTGAACAGGCAGTCGGCATTTTTTCTGACGATCCGCAAGGGGATAGACCTTGCCAGCAACTCGAACGGCAGTGCATTGATACGAAACCCAAATCCGGAAGCAAGTAAAATATAAAGTACTTCATCCCAGTCTGCATATTCATCAAGCAAACGAAGAATGAACCCTGATTTTGCATTCAGTCTCTCCGTTGCAAGAGCCGGAGCCCATAGGCGCATAACACGGGGAGCTGCCCCGTTCAACAGGTTGTAACAGGGTATCCAGAGATGGTTCTGCATTATCTCCTTATATTGTTCTTCAATGGATGCAGGGAAGTTATTTTTCACAACCAGGGTCGTCATCATGTCTTTATGTTTTTGTCTGATGACCTGGTCGTTTTCGTAAACCACGTGAAGAATGACATTCTCGTATGCAGGATCACTCTGGTGCCTGTGCCTGATCCAGTCGGACGACCGGGTATGCAACTCAACATTGCCTGCCCAGACAGTTTGATTTATACGAATCCGGGCGTTAAAGAAATCAGGACCCCCGTCGGTGTTCTGTATACCCGGGTGCAATACTGCAAGTTTTTCCCCTCCTTCTGCCTGCAGGTCTGGGTTTAGAAGCCTGAATTTCCATATATACTGCAGGAATTGCTCATTCATAAATCCCATGTTTGACTGCAGGAATAGTTGATTCTTCTATAATCTTAATCCGTGTGATAGAAAAAAGTGATAGGGTTTTCTTCAATTTTTTTTAACTCGATCTCTGCTCTGTCAGTCATGCCTGAAATTATTTGCATCCGGACCATCAAATAATTATCTTTGCAAGAAATTCCAAACGGTTTTGATGTATGGACGATGTCACAACCCTGGTTTCAGGTATCGATTTTAAGGTCCGGAAACTCATCGCCCAGCAAAAGAAACTGCGGAATGAAAATGCGACGCTGACAATTGATTTAAACCAACTTAAAAAAGCAAACGAAGAACAAAAACAGGTAATTAAAGGTTTAGAGGAAAAAATCCAGATTTTGAGAATTGTCAAAATGTCCGAAGGGAAAGAACATAATTCGGATATTAAGGCAAAGATCAATGAACTTGTGAGGGAAATCGATAAATGTATTGGGTTGTTAAATACCTGAGAGATATTCCTGCTGAATTATGAACGAATTAGCTATTTCACTGAATATTGCGGACAGACCCTACAAACTTGTTGTAGAAAAGGATCATGAGGAATTGTTTCGCAAAGCCACGCGGTTGATAGAAAAAAGGATAAAGGATTATTCAGTGAATTATGCCTATAAAGACAAACAGGACCTTCTGGCCATGGTCGCTCTTGAATATGCAACAAGTTTTCTTCAGGCCGAAGAATTACTGAAGCAACAGGAAGGACAATGGGAAACCAAATTAAATGAAGTTGACCGGGTCCTGGCAGAATATCTATCCGAACAGAATGTTCTTTGAAATTGATCAAAGATTTACCCGCACTAATTCAGACAGTTTGTAAACCTAACATTACAAACATTAGGGCAAAGCTCATGGGTTTGTAGGACAGGCCTCGCTCCTGCTTGCAGGATTTTGGCTACGGCCAAACAGTGGACGTTCGAATTACCCGGCGGCCCTATACGTTTCCTATAGAGGTTTATCATTACCTCGCTGATTAGTGCGGGTTTTTTATTTTAACTATAAATACTACAAAGATGCCAAACATCCTATTATTCTTGATCATTGGTGTAAGCGGAATAATCATCGGGGGGCTTATTACCGGTACGATCTTAAACAAAGCTCTGGAACGTAAACGCGATGCCCTTCTGAAAGAGGCAATGGATAAAGCCGAAGTTATTAAAAAAGAAAAGATCCTCCAGGCCAAGGAAAAGTTCCTCCAGCTTAAGGCCGAACATGAAAAATTCGTTCATGAAAAGAACGAAGACATTTCCAAGAATGAAAACCGGCTTAAGCAAAAAGAAGGGACAATAAATCTGAAAGTTGACGAACTCGCCAAGAAACAGAAAGAGATCGGTACTATCAAGCAAAATCTCCAGACACAAATGGAGATCGTGAATAAAAAACAGACTGATCTTGACAGGGCACAGAAAGTCCAGATAGAAAAGCTTGAAACTATTTCAAACCTTTCCGCCCAGGAAGCCAAGACCCAGCTCATTGAGAATCTTAAGGAAGAAGCTAAGGCCGACGCACTTGTACATATTAAGGATATCGTTGATGAGGCCAGGATCACGGCCAATACCGAGGCAAAAAAGATCATCATTGAGACCATTCAGAGGACTGCAACCGAGCATGCCATTGAGAATACCGTTTCGGTATTCAACATTGAAAGTGAGGAAATCAAAGGAAGGATCATCGGGCGAGAGGGACGCAATATCCGTACACTGGAATCACTGACAGGTGTTGAGATCATCATCGACGATTCTCCAGATGCCATACTTCTTTCGGGTTTCGATCCCGTAAGGCGTGAGATCGCAAGGCTTTCCCTGCATAAACTGGTCACCGACGGACGTATCCACCCGGCACGTATCGAGGAAGTTGTGGCCAAGACCAGGAAACAGCTCGAACAGGAGATCAATGAAACCGGGAAACGTGTAAGCATCGACCTGGGCATTCACAACCTGCATCATGAACTCCTTCGGATGATCGGTAAGATGAAATACCGTTCATCATATGGGCAGAACCTCCTTCAGCATTCCATTGAGGTTGCCAAGCTGAGCGCTACTATGGCCGCAGAACTTGGGATCAATCCCAAAAAAGCCAAGAGAGCAGGACTTCTGCACGATATCGGCAAAGTTCCCGATAATGAACCGGATCTTCCACATGCCATACTGGGCATGAAAATGGCCGAGAAGTTCAAGGAAAAACCCGAGATCATCAATGCTATCGGTGCCCATCATGACGAGGTCGAGATGGACAACCTAATCTCCCCCATTATCCAGGTTTGCGATGCTATTTCCGGTGCCAGGCCAGGAGCCCGGCGTGAGGTTGTTGAAGCTTATATTGAAAGGCTCAAACATCTTGAGGAACTTGCACTCAGCTACCCGGGTGTCGTTAAAACCTTTGCAATTCAGGCAGGCCGCGAATTACGCGTAATTGTCGGGGCGGATAAGTTGAGCGACCTCGAAGCTAACCAGCTTGCTTTTGATCTGTCAAAGAAGATTCAAAGTGAGATGACATATCCCGGCCAGATCAAGATCACCGTAATCAGGGAAACACGGGCGGTGCAGTATGCGAAGTAGCTAGTTTTCCTTCCTTACCACCTTGTGCCCTTTATGCCTGTGACTGCTCGTTTTTGCGAATTTACTGGATAAGACACTGATGTTTCCGTCAACTTCCAGGATAGCAAGGTCCACATCTTTTTCGGAAGGCACCCCATGTTCACGGATCGCTTCAAGCACTTCCTCCTTTGTGATCTTCGCAATTTTCAGGTGTGATTCCAGTATTACCCCATGGTAGACCAGCATGACAGGCTCTCCCTGTAATGCTTTGCTGAATCCGGGAAACCTGTATTGCAGGTACTTCATTGCATAATTTACGGCAAACAATGCAAGAGCTGCCAGAAGTCCGCCTACAAGGCTATTGTCACCAAGAACCATCGCGTTCTGTACTGCATTGCTTATAAGAAGAATAAATACGAGGTCGAATACGGAGAGCTGAGAGAGTTCTTTTTTCCCGAACAAACGAATGGCAAGGATCAGAAAAACATAAACAGCGATGGCGCTGAGAATGATCTGAAGATAATGGTTTCCGAAAATAGTCATGACATAAAGGGTTATTTCTCCAGTTAGATACCTTGAATATATTTGTAAATTGCTGTAACTATTTTCACCTTTGCACTTCTAATGAAAATGAACATCCCAAAATTAACCCATTTTATATGAAAAAATCAATTGTTTTAGTAATTATTGCATTCCTCATGGCCTCTGTTGCCGGGAAAGCTCAGGAAATGAAACTCGACGAGGTTCTCAAAGCTTATTACAAAGCCACGGGCATTGAAAAAATGAAGGACTGGACCTCATATAAAGCAAACGGTAAAACCATCGCCCAGGGCATGGAGTTTCCGTTTACGATGATCATGAAACGGCCTTCAAAACTGAGAGTTGAGGCAGAAATTCAGGGAAATAAAATGATCCAGGCTTTCGACGGACAGGCAGGTTGGAGCGTAGTTCCATGGTCAGGGTCATCGGCCCCCCAGGACATGACAGCCGATGAAATCAAAGGTATGAAAGACCAGGCCGATATGGAAGGGGCTATTTATAACTGGAAAGAAAAAGGCCACCAGGCTGAATTACTTGGTAAAGAAGACATGGAAGGTTCTTCGTCATACAAAATAAAACTCACTAAAGCCAGTGGAGATATTGATACATACTTCATCGATGCTGAGAATTTTATTTTGCTGAAAACATCCTCCAAAGTGAAGATCCAGGGAAATGAAGTGGAAAGTGAAAGCCAGTACACTAATTACAAGGATGTAAGCGGGGTTCTTATGGCAGGAACTATTACCAACAAAGTTAAGGAACAAACCGTATCACAGATTGTGATCGATAAAACTGAAGTCAATATTCCCGTCAGCGACAGCCTCTTCGTAAAGCCCGCAGTAAAAAAATAAGAACATTAAAAGTCCCATCATGAAACTGGTGATCAAAGTCATTATCGCCTCCATTTTCTGTATTGTTGCAGTAAGGATGCAGGCCCAGGACCGCGTGAAAGTCGATGAAAATACCTTTGGTGACATCAAGGCCCGCCAGATCGGCCCGGCGATCATGAGCGGCCGTATAACAGCCCTGGATGCAGTGGACCGGAACCCTGCCATGTTGTATGTTGGAGCTGCAAGCGGCGGACTTTGGAAATCCAAGAATTATGGCACCACATTCAAACCGATGTTCGATAAATACAACCAGTCGATAGGCGCTATAACCATTGATCAGCGGCATCCCGATACGGTCTGGGTCGGTTCAGGCGAAGTCTGGGTAAGGAATTCTGTATCGGTCGGTGATGGAATTTACCGGACGAATAACGCCGGGGAAACCTGGAAACGAATGGGCCTGGAAAAAACCGAGAGGATCTCTAAGATCCTGGTTCATCCTAAAAATTCAGATATCGTATTTGCTGCAGCTCTTGGCAATCTCTGGAGCTCCAGCTCCGACAGGGGCTTGTACAGGACAAGCGACGGAGGGACAACCTGGGAAAAAGTCTTGTATGTCGATGAAAACACGGGCTGCAGTGATGTTGCAATTGACTGGAAAGACCCTGATATTATGTATGCCGGGATGTGGGAATTCCGCAGGACTCCCTGGTCGTTTAGTTCGGGCGGCAAGGGCAGCGGGCTTTACCGTTCTTCGGACGCAGGTAAAACATGGGCAAAAATAACAGCTGATATGCCTGAAGGCATGCTCGGCAGGATCTCAGTCTCGGTAAGCCCGGTAAAATCCGATCTGGTCTATGCGCTGATCGAAGCTGAAAGAACAGGCTTGTATCGCTCTTCCGACAAAGGGGTCACATGGAAACTGATGACCCGATCGGAGGCTGTCAACGACCGTCCCTTCTATTTTTCCTTCATGGCCCTTGACCCCCTCGATACTAACGTGGTATATAAACCGGGCTTCAACCTGAGCAAAAGTACCGATGGAGGCAAAACCTTCAGTTCAGCTGCAGTTGAAGGCGGGAATTACCATGGCGACTGTCATCCGGTTTACATCAGTAAAAAGGATAATAACCTTATTTATATGGGGACTGATGGCGGGGTGTATTATTCCATGGATAAAGGAAATACATGGCGGCTGATGCGGAACCTGCCGGTTTCCCAGTTCTATCATGTGAGCTGTGATAATGCTGACCCGTTCAATGTTTACGGGGGATTGCAGGATAACGGATCCTGGTATGGCCCTTCAAGGTCAGCTGGAAAAGTGTGGGGTTTGGAGACGGGTTTTATGTGTACTGCGATAAACTCGATTCGAATATCCTATACTGGCAGTTTCAGGGCGGAAAAATTGCCAGGTATTACCAGAAATCGGGCCAATACAAATCTCTTATCCCATTCAAAGACAAGGACACCAAAGAATTACGGTTTAACTGGAATGCCCCTATGATATTCAGTCCTACCAGTAACAGGTTCTATGCAGGGGCCCAGTATCTGTATAAAACGAGCAACCGTGGTGATTCCTGGTTACGCATCTCTCCCGACCTCACGACCGACGACCCGAAAAAACTCAAACAGGAAAAATCAGGCGGGCTTACCGTTGATAACTCATCCGCCGAAAACCATTGTACAATATATACCATCAATGAGTCTCCGCTCGACAGCCTTATTATATGGGTTGGCACTGACGACGGCAACCTACAGGTCACTGCCGACGGGGGAAAATCATGGACCAATGTGGTAAGCAATATACCCTATCTTCCGTCAAACACCTGGTGTTCCTATGTTGAACCCGGTCATTTTGATAAAAACACGGTTTATGTGACATTCGACGGTCACAGGATGGGAGATAAAACTCCGTATATCTTCAAATCATGCGACCTTGGAAAGACCTGGAAATCACTCGCCGATACCACGATCAAGGCATACTGCCATGTGATCAAAGAGGATCTGGTAAAGCCCGATCTGCTATTCCTCGGGACCGAAGGAGGTCTTTACCTTACCATCGACGGAGGACAGAACTGGTGTTTCTTCAAAGGAAATGTTCCCAAGGTCCCTGTTATGGACATGGTTATCCATCAGCGGGAACAATCCTTGGTGCTGGCAACCCACGGAAGGGGCATCATGATCATTGATGACCTCTCCCCTTTCAGACAGATCTCAAAGGATGTGCTGGAGGCTGATGTAAAATTCCTGAAACCGAAAGATTATATAATAAGGGAAGGCACATACACCCAGCAATGGAACGGGGATGATGAATATATCGGTCAGGTGGCCCAGGATGCTGCGTCCATCGTGTATTACATGAAAAAACGCCATATTTTCGGTGATATTCATCTCGAGATCTATGATGCCGAAGGAAAAATGATCAAGAGACTCCCAGCCGGTATGCGCAAAGGGATCAATGTTCTGCAGTGGACTATACAAATGAAACCACCCAAGGTGCCTGTATCCCCTCAAATAGAAGGCTCAGCATTTGCAGGCCCGAACTATTCTCCGGGTGAATATACTGTAAAGTTATTCCGGAATAATGATGTTTACGAGACAAAGATCCGCCTTCTGCCCGACCCCAAATCATTGTATTCGTTGCAGGACCGCGATACGAGGCAGAAAGCCGTCATGAAAGCCTATAACCTGCTTCAATCACTTGCTTATACCGACAGGCAGGCGAGGGAAGTACGCGATCAGACAAAGAACCTTGCTAAATTTGTTTCAAAATCGTTTTCGAAGAAACTCCTTGCAATTTCTGTACAGATGGACACACTGCATTGCAAAATAGTCTCTACAAAGGAAGGCAAAATAACTGGTGAAGAAAGGCTAAGGGAACGGATTGCTTTCATTTATGGTTCAATAATGCAATACCCGGGCCGGCCAACCGATTCCCAGCTTCAGGGGCTTGACTTTCTTGCAGGTGAATCCGATAAAATCATCACTGAGATGAATAGCTTTATAAGCAATGATCTTCCAAAACTCAACGAGGAGTTCACAAAGGATAAAAAGGCTGAGATTATAATTATTTCACAGGAGGATTTCAGCAAAGAGCCCTGACGAGGTGCTTTATCTTAAATACTGCTTTTGCATTTTTAACTCATAATCCGTATTTTTGTATTACTTAGAGAAATTAATTACAGACAAATATTAACCATCAAAATCTACTGTTATGTCAAAAGGAAAAGATGTTAAAAAGAGCGTCAAGAAAGAGCCGACAAAAACACTGAAAGAAAAAAGGCTGGAGAAAAAGGAAAAGAAAGAAAAGAAAGGGAAGTACTAAGCCACACATACGTGCCTTACTTTCTGCTTTTCATTCAACTAACAAAAAACCCTGTAGTATAGGCTGCTACAGGGTTTTTCTTTTTGAATTTGCGGACTGGACGAGACTCGAACTCGCGACCTCCGCCGTGACAGGGCGGCATTCTAACCAGCTGAACTACCAGTCCTTCATTCAGCTTGCAAAAGTATATTAATTTTCCGGATTTTCAAAAAAAATTATAATTCTTCCTCATAGAATCCGGTTGTTCTCAAATCATAAAATTTCAGGCCCAACCTCCGGGCCTGGTCCGACCAGATTAAAACCCTTGAATGGGAAGCAGTTGAAAGATTTATAATTATCACCGGAGAAAATACAGCCTTAAGCAGTTCCATACTGTATGGGGTGTTCCGGCTTATAAGCAGGATATCGGTATGGGCCTTCATCCGAAAATTTTTACTTAATATCACATCCAGGATATATACCCGCCGGCCCCCTGTAATCAACATGTTCCCGAACCTGCCGACTTCGGGAAATCCTTCTGCCTTTTTCCAGCCATTAAAATTTACCCAACGTTCCTGAACTGAGTTCACCTGACCGGCCATCCGCTCGTTACCGATCTGGCCGGCGATAAAGGGGTCTTTCATCATCCGCAGACCTGAATAAAAACATATTTCCTTTCTCCCTTTGATAAACCTGATTACATACCCCTGCCTTCCCTGGTGTATGGCCAGCCTGCAATGGGAAGAGAGATCTGTTTTTTCGATTATCCCCGAGATCCCCAGTGTGATCAGGCAGGATAAGGAAAACAACAGAAATTTTGGCCTCTTCCCGGTAAGAAACAAAAATACCCCCATGAATAAAAGATACAGAAGGCATACTTCAATCATGGTCGGGAAGAACCCGCTAGTCACGGCTCCGGGCAGGGAACCTATCCACAATACACTTTTATTGAGCCAGGTCAGGAGCAGTTTTAATGCTGAGATAGCAAGTCCTCCGATAAAGGGTATTGAGGAGCATAATAACCCGAGGATACCCATCAGGATGATCCCGTTCGATAAAGGAACGATAAGCAGGTTTGAAAGGATGAAATAGTTGGGAAAACGGTGAAAGTAATACAAACTCAGGGGAAAAGTAGCAATTTGTGCAGCTATTGACACTGCAACCAACGCCCATATTTTATCGGGCAGCCAGTAATGGGTCACATAAAGATCATAGATGGGTTTATATAGCAGAACTATCCCTATTACAGCCAGGTAGGAAAGCTGGAACCCGACATCGCTGATAATCGACGGATCCATGATCAATAAAAAGAACACGGAGGCGCTGATCACATTCAGCATCTCAGGCTTTCGTTTGATGGCCTTACCGGCAATTAAAAAACTCAGGCATGTTGCAGCCCTTAATACTGCGGGGGAAAAGCCTGTCACTGCTGCATAGGCCCAGATAATCAGAAGCTGGATCAACAATTTCAGGTAAATACCGTGCCTGAATTTGGTAAGAAAAGAGAGAAGGGTCTCAAGGAAGAGAAAAATAATCCCTACATGCATTCCTGATACCGAAAGGATATGCATTGTACCGCTTGCCGCAAAAGCTGATTTAAGGCGGCTGTCGATCTCGTTCACATAACCCAGCAGCAGGGCTGCTGCAACTGAAAACTCCTGCCCGGCGAGGCCTTTATCCTTGAATATCCTCAGCAGGCGGTCTCTGACCATAAATGCAAACCCGTTTATCCCGATCCCAGGATCTCCGGAAACCGGAACGCATTCGCTGACCCTGATACCTGTTTCATATCGGACCCCTTTGCTAAATAAATATTCGCGGAAATTAAACGAATGGGTATTATGAAAGAATTTCAAGGGTTCCGGCCTGCTGTAAACCATGTAATAACTGCCATAGGAAAGCAGTGAATTAGCATTCTTCCCATAAAGCCTGAGATAGAGTTTTGTATTTAATGGTTTCCAGATGCCGGAATCCCTGAATGAAACAATATCAGTTACAACGCTTGCCGAGGCCGGCTTGACTGAAGGGCAATCGCTGACTCTTACCAGTAGGACTGCTGCTTTCCCGAATTCCTGAAAATGCCTGTTCATAGCTTCTGATCTGATATGCGCAAGTTGGAAACCTGAAATAAAAAAGGCAAACAGTATCAATGAGCCAGTCATCCATCTTAGCCGGTAACTCAGTACAAACAAATGAAACAAGAATAGCGCCAGGCAGGCAGGAAGCATCAGAGAGAAAAGAAAGAAAACCGGCAGACTGATATTGAATAATTGCCCTGCAATAATCCCGGCAACAAAAGGGATAACCAGCCTGAGTAAAGGCAAGGGCCTCCAGGGATTCATAGTTTTCCATCATTATCTCAGGACTTAATCCGGGAAATGATGAAAAGTGGCATTATTTTTTGCAGTATTTGTAGATGTACGACCTGGCTTTATCACTGCCGAGCTCAACAGCCCTTTCCCAATCATTGCAGGCATCTTCTGACTTTTCAAGATACTGCTTTGCCACACCCCGGTTGGTATAGGCTTCGCCGTTTTCGGGCTGCAGATCTATGACTGCTGTGTAAGTCTTTATCGCATCTTCGTATTCTTTAAGATACATCTGGGCAAGAGCCAGGTTCATGCGAGCCGATACATCACCGGATCTTATGCTGATCACGAACCCGAAATCAATTATTGCATCCTGATATTGCCCCAGGGCGGCCCTGGCGGCTCCCCTGCTGGCGAAATAATCAGCCTGGGAGGTATCCATCCTTATAGCCTCGTTGAAGTCCTGAATCGCAGCTGTATAATCATTTTGATTATAATGGCATAATGCCCGGTTATAATAAGCTTCGGGAAATACCGGTTTATATTGAAGGGCCCGGGTGAAATTCATCACAGCCTCAGTGTAATTTCCCATTTCCATCAGGTCAAGGGCCTTATTATGATATGCATCTGGGAAGTCGGCCTTCAGGGCTACAGCCTTTGTGTAATCCCTGATTGCCCCATCATAATCTTTTAGCCCGTCTTTTGCAAGAGCCCGGTTAAACCAGGGCTCGGGATAGGACTGTCGCAATTCAAGAACACGGTTAAAATCTTCAATTGCCCCTTGAAAATCTTTTATCTCATACCTGACAACGCCGCGGTTATAAAACGCCTCCGCGCTACCCGAATCCATTGCAACCGCTTTATTCAGGTCTTTCAGGGCCGGTTGGTAATCTCCAAGCTTTGCTTTCAGGATTCCCGAATCAATGTAAATTTTATTGGGCTTTACCTGGGCATGAATCGGGCCCGCAAGCAGAAAGAAAAAAGTAAAAAAAAGCAGGAATAATGCAAAAACCTTCTTCATTGAAGGATTACTTGCAGTTTTTGATGATCAGATCTTTAGCCTCGGTAATCCCAAGATCAAAAGCCGTATTCCAGTCCTTACAAGCCCCTTCCATGTCTCCTATAAACTGCTTTACCCTGCCTCGGTTTGTAAAGGCATCCGCATATTTTGGTCTCAGTTCAATGGCCTTGTTGAAATCCTGTAACGCCCCCTCATAATCCTTAAGCATCATTTTGGCTGCACCACGATTATTAAAGGCGGAGCTGTTCACCGGATCCCTTTTTAAAGCGATATTATAATCGATGATGGCACCGTTGTAATCCTGCAGGTAATGGTGTACCATGCCGCGATTTGTGAACACATCCTCAAATGCGGAGTCAAGCTTGATAACATTATCATAATTATCAAGTGCCCCCTTATAATCCTGTTTCATCATCTTAACTGCTGCAATATAATTAAATGCAAAAGGGTTTTTACGGTCATAGGAAATGGATGCGAATAAATCCTTTATAGCACCATCAAGATCGTTAATGTAATATTTTGAGGCCCCCCGGATATAAAATGCTTTTGGATTGGCTGGTACCAATTCTATAGACTTGTTTTCATCGACAATCGCTTTGCTGTACTTGGCAGTCAGCATGTAGCAATATCCCCTGTTCATATAAGTCATTGCGTTTTCAAAAGACTTCAAAGACTTTGTAAAGTCTGTGATAGCACCTTCATAATCGCCATTTTTGGCTTTTGTCAACCCTTCATTTAAACTTACCTGGGCTTCTTTTTGCTGGGGTGTGAGCTCCTTCTGAGCCGGCTTATCGCCATGAGCTGGAGTCCCGGCAGGGTGTTGCTGTATACTCTTTGAACCTTTATTGTGCAGAGTATCGGGAAAAAGCTGAATCTTCTGGCTTGCCGGTTGTGTCGTTTTTTTCTGATCCTGCGCCATTATGCCAGTGGTCAATCCAAAGACCATCAGGCAAAAGAAAATAAAAATCGTCTTATTCATAATTGTAATTTTCTGCATGTTCTCTTTTTATTAATTATCCTTTTTATTAACTGCTTTCTCGTTCAAATATTGTATAATTTTTAAAGCTGTTCTACCAGAGGCCCCCTTTCCTCCAAGCAGTTCCTTAACTTTCAGGTATCCTTCAAGGATGTCTTTCTGCTTTAAGGGCAGGATTAGCTGCTCAAGTTCGAATACCAAAGTTCTGGTATTGAACTCTTTCTGGATCAGTTCCTTTACTACTGCATAACCGGCAATAAGGTTGACCAACGAAATGAAATCCACTTTGACTATCCTCCTGGCAATTTGATATGACAATGGATTGCCTTTATAGCAAACCAGCTGGGGCACATTCATCAGGGCAGTTTCGAGGGTGGCGGTTCCGGAAGTGACCAAGGCAGCGACAGCATGACTCAGCAGGTCGTAGGTCTGACCCGAAACAATACTAACCCTTGCATCGCCAATCAGGGATGAATAAAATTCTTTTTTTATTGAAGGCGCTGCTGCAATAACAAACTGATGATCAGGGAAGGAGGGAATGATCCCGAGCATTACCGAAAGCATGCTTTTTATTTCCATCTTCCTGCTGCCGGGCAGAAGCGCAATCAATGGTTTATCCTCCAGGCCGTTTTCCTTTATAAACGAGACGCGGTCTTTCAGCTTCATATCTTCATGAATGACATCCAGCAGAGGGTGGCCTGCAAAATCGGCATGAACACCATATTTGAGGTAAAAGTTCTGTTCAAATGGCAGGATCACGAACATATGTTCGACATACTCCCTGATTGTTTTAACCCGGGAGGATTTCCAGGCCCAGAGCTGGGGCGATATATAATAAAATACCCTGATGCCTTTGGAAGACGCAAACCGGGCGATCCTCAGGTTGAACCCGGGATAATCCACAAGTATAACAACATCAGGATTATATTGAAGAATATCCCGTTCACAGAATCTCAGGTTTCCCATGATTTTGGGAAGATGGGCCACCACTTCGAGAAAACCCATGAAAGCAAGGTCCCTGATATGCCTCACAAGCACCGCCCCTTCCTTTTGCATCAGATCGCCTCCCCAGCAGCGAAACGAAGCCTGATAATCCAGGGCTTTGAGTTCCCTTATCAGATTCGAGGCATGAAGGTCCCCTGATGCTTCCCCAGCTATGATGTAATACTTCATGAGAACCAGTTTGAAACAGGCTTTAAGGCTTTATTTGCAGTGAAATCGAAATGAACAGGCACTACGGCAATATAATTGTGGGCCATCGCCCATTCATCAGTATCCTTACCATGGCCGGTTTTTATGAAAACGCCTGTCATCCAGTAATATTTCCGGCCCTGGGGATCGGTTCTTTCAATAAAATCTTCCTGCCATGTTCCTTCCGCCTGTCGGCAGACTTTTATTCCTTTGATCTTTTCTCGCTGGATGGAAGGAATATTCACATTCAGGCATACACCTTCAGGCAGTTTATTTTTAATAACCGCTGACACTATTTCTTTAATATATGCGGCTGATGGCCTGAAATCGGCATCCATACTGTAATCGGCAAGCGAAAATCCTGCCGAACTCACACCGGCAAGCGCGCCTTCAAAAACGGCAGCCATTGTGCCTGAGTAAATAATGTTAATTGAGGAATTTGTTCCATGATTGATACCGGAAAAAAGGAAATCAGCCCTCCTTTTAAGAACCACTTTGAAAGCAAGTTTTACGCAATCGGCAGGAGTGCCGTTACAACTGTACTCTTCGTAATCTTTCTCTTTTGCGATCTGGTGCAGACGAAGCGGATGGTTCACTGTTACGGCATGGGCAGTTCCCGATTGAGGCCGGTCAGGCGCCACCACGACCACTTTCCCAAATGGCCTTACAATTTCAATCAGGAACCTCAGACCCGGCGCTTTAACGCTGTCGTCATTGGTTACCAGTATCAGGGGTTTCCGTGTCATTGATCCAAATTCAGTTCAGTCTTCCGGTTTGTCAGAATGTTAGAAGCTCTTCATATAATTCCTTGACCGGCAAGCCCATGATATTAAAAAACGACCCTTCGATCTTGCTGATGCCTATATACCCTATCCATTCCTGTACACCATAGCCTCCCGCCTTGTCAAAAGGTTGGAAATTCCTGATATAATATTCTATCTCCTCCAGGTTCAGTTCTTTGAAATAAACCGACGATTGCACATGGAAGATCTTTTTCTTTTTCCTTGATTTCAGGCATACAGCAGTGATCACATCATGTTTGTTGCCCGATAGTTTTTGCAGCATGATAACAGCTTCGTCGTGGTTGGCAGGCTTTCCGAGGATTTCGTTGCCCAATACCACAATTGTGTCGGCGGCGATCAGTATGGCCTTCTGATTCATCCTGGCCGTGTCAAAACTTGCAGCCTTGAGCTCGGCCAGGAAGATTGCAACCTCATGAGGTGCAAGACCACCGGGATATTCCTCCTTAACGCTGGTGGTGCAGATCTCAAAATCCAGCCCAAGTTCCTTGAGCAGGTACTGCCGCCTGGGAGAAGCCGATGCCAGGACGAGGTGATAACCTTCTAATCGTTTGTTTATCATATTATTTGCTGATTGCTATAAGTTGCATTGATAAAACCCCTGCCACCATGATTATTTTGCAAATATTGCTCATGATGTGGTATTCTTCCTGAGTATTTGAATTGAAAACCCTGTAAATCAGGTAGATCATGGGTAAAAGCACAGTGGGAAGAAGGTACCAGAACACAGTCATCAGAGCCAGACGGTATAATACAAAAAGACCGGAGCCCAGGAGAAACATGGTCAGTACTATCAGGCCGGTAACTATCCATTTACTGGAGTTAATGCCAAATACTATCGGAATAGTGCGGCAACCAACCCTGGCATCGCCTTTCACATCCTCCATGTCTTTAATGACCTCCCTGTAAAAGGTGACGAGGAAAGCAAAAAGTGCATACGCCAGGAATAATTTCCCAACCCATAAAAGATCCGGCACAAGGTCTGCAAAGAAATCGGGATGAAGCCTGAGCCAGAAAAACTCAAATAAATACACAATCAGCACAACCAAGGCAGATAACATGGCTACAATAAAATTACCCCAGAAAAGCATCCGTTTATATTTTGCCGAATAGAACCATAATAGCAATCCCACAGCAGGGAAAATAAGGCCAAAACTGAGCAATCTGACCCTGTAAGCAAGGTAAAATCCGATGAGGCTCCCCAAACCGGTTAGAAGAATATGCCATTTAATTGCGGTTCTTCCGGGAATAATTTTACCGACAATCAGATGCGAAGGTTTATTGATCTCATCGATTCTTACGTCAAAATAATCGTTGATAACGTAACCGCCCGATGTAATAAGAATAGTTGCAAGACAAAGCAGGGAAAAATCAACCAGTGAGGTCATAACCTCCGTATCACCGTTGTATAAAAAGGGGGCGAAAAGGCAATACCTTAAAAGAAACTGTGTAAGTACAATGATCAGCAGGTTGGGAAGCCGGATAAACCGGATGATCTTTATAACCCTGGTGATTAATGATACGTTTTCGGTTTTCATAATTTTATTTTTACCATTTATTCGCACCGATTGCTCATTGTCATTTGCGTGCTCATGATTACTTCGCAATTCACCATCTATATCCCTCATCATTCATCCACTTTCCCTGCACTTTCATGACTTGTTCTATAACATCCCTTGCGCATCCTTTCCCTCCGTTGAAGTGGGAAATGTATTTGGCAATCTTCCTGATCTCTTCAGCTGCATCCGCCGGACAGGTGCCAACACCGGCTTCGAGCATCACCCCGTAATCAGGGATATCATCGCCCATGTATAAAACCTGCTCAGGCTTTATGTTTCCGGCATCAAGGTAATCATGGAAACATTCAATTTTATTTTCAATGCCCATAAAGACATCTCTTACATTAAGGGCTTTCATCCTGTGCTCAAGCGATTTGGAAACTGCGCCGGAGATAACAGCTACGTTATAGCCCTTTTTAACCGCCAGCTGTATCGCGTACCCGTCCTTAACACTGGAGATCCTGTAGCCCTCACCCTGACTGGTCATGATCACCATGCCATCGGTAAGCACACCATCATAATCGAAAATAAACGTAGTGATATGCCTGAGCAATTCCTTATAGTTCGTCATTTCTGGTTTTATGTTTGATAATACTCTTACTGATCAGGTCATAAATTTCCATATACACCCCGTGTTTTGCAAGCATCTCCAGGTGTTCGTCCATGATTCTGGTATCCCCTCTCACTGCAGGGCCGGTCTGCCTGCTGAAAATATCTTCATGTTTTGCCGTTGCAGCGGTCTGCAGGATCAGGGGCTTCAGAAGGCTGAACGGGATACCGTGCTTCTTCAGAAGGTCCTCCGCTATGGTGTACATAAAACTTGAAAAATTGCCGGCAAAAACTGCAGTCATATGTAACACTTTACGTTGTGCGCTGCTTAAAAGCTGGGCTTTTTTACTGATCAGCCTGGCGAGCTGTATCAGTTTTTCCTCATTTTCCCTTGTATTCGCTTCAATACAAACCGGGATATTGCTGAAGTTGATCCTTTTTTCCTTTGAAAAAGTCTGTAGGGGATAAAACACCCCGATGTTCGATGAGGCTCCCGAAAGTGCTGCCATATCAACAGATCCTGAGGTATGTACCAGCAGCTGATCCTTAAGATGCAAGCTCTTTGCCACCTCCTCAATCGCCGAATCGCTTACAGCGAGCAGGAACAGGTCGGCCCTGAAATCTGCCGCATTGAGACCAGTATTATAACCGGCTTTGACCCTGCGTGCCAGCTTTTCTCCTGCCTGCCGGGTCCTGTTCAGCACCTCGATTACGTTAACTCCCTTATGGTGCAACGCAAGTGCCAGATGGGTGGCCATATTGCCCGCACCAATAACCACTACATTCTGTATTTTCTGATGTTCCGGCACCCCTTATTTGAAATTTCAAATGCAAATATAGAGCAATACTTTTTTTTCCAATCTTTTTCCCGGCATTAAAAAATCCTGACATTTACAATTCGGTCAAATCTATTTCGTTCTATTTCAAATAAGCCAGTATGAAAAAACTCATCCCGCTCATTCTCATATTCACAATTATTCTGTTTGCGGATGGCATCAGCCAGAACCGTTCGATTGCCTTCAGTGACAAGCCTTTTGCTGACATCCTGGCCATGGCAAAAAAGGAAAACAAACTGATTTTCATGGATGCCTATGCCAGCTGGTGCGGTCCCTGTAAATGGATGTCGGCAAATATCTTCACCAACGATACTGTAGCCGACTTCTACAATAAAAATTTTATTTGTGCCAAATATGATATAGAAAAGGGTGAAGGTGTAAAACTCGCGCAGCAATACCAGGTCAGGGCATATCCAACGCTTTTATTCATCAATTCCGAGGGGAGAATGGTCCATATCAAAGTAGGCGCAGTCCAAACCGTTCCAGATTTCATCAAACTCGCCGGGAAAGCCATGGATCCAAATGAATGCTTTGCAACATATGAAAAACGCTATTCCCAGGGTGAGAACAACCCGGTCTTCATTTACAACTACCTGAAAGTGCTTTCCGACGCCTACAGGCCTGTGGATGTCCCTTTGATTAAATATCTTTCTGCGCAAAAGGAGTCTGATCTTGTAAATAATGCAAACTGGAAGATAGTATTCAGCTTTTGCAACAACATGGATTCCAAGGAGTTCAATTTCATGCTAACCCACCGGCAGGAGTTCGTTAAGGCCCACGGAAAGGATTCGGTCAATGCAAAATTTTACAATGTATTTTTCAAAGCCATCATGGATTTGGGCCGTAGCGGGATGATGAATGATTCAAGCTACAGCCGGCTCAAACGTAAGATCTACGCTTCAGGATATACAGGGGCAGGCAAAGTGATTTTCGATGCCGACCTGAACATTTCGCAGATGCAGGGAAATTTAAAGAAACTCATGGATCTTGCTTATCAGGAACTCAATAAATATTATAACGACGACCCTGACATGCTCAATGAACTTGCAGGCATGATGCTTAGCCTTTCTAAAGATAACAATTATCTTGAAAAAGCCTCTCAATGGGCGAAGCGGTCTGTTGAGCTAAAGCCTGATGTTGCCAACAACGAGACCTGTGCAGCCCTGCTTTATTCTCTAGGGAAAAGGGATGATGCGGTAAAATACTGTAAAAATGCCCTCGTGCTGGCCAGAAAGCAAAATGTTTCGACAGAAACAATTGAACAGAACTTGAAGAAGTACGGATCAGGTCAGTGATCAGGCCTGTCCTGGCATACCCATATTGAAAGGAATTTCCCCTTCCGAATCACGGATCTCACCATGAGTTGCCTCGTATTTCGAGACATTCTCCTTAAGAGCCTTATACAAGCGTTTCGCATGCTGGGGTGTGAGGATGATCCTCGACTTTACCTTGGCCTTGGGCACTCCCGGCATCATCTTAACAAAATCAATAATGAATTCTGCCGGGGAATGGGTGATAATGGCAAGATTGGAATAAATGCCTTCGCCCACTTCGTCTGATATCTCGATATTGATCTGGTTAACCGGGTTTTTATTATCCTGCATATTAATCCTCTTCTTTTGATGCCATTAATGCTTCGTATTCTTCTTTGCTGCCTACGATCAGGCTTTCATATTCGCGAAGCCCCGTACCTGCAGGGATAAGATGTCCAACGATAACGTTTTCTTTCAGGCCAGCCAGATCGTCCTCACGTGCATTGATCGCTGCCTGGGTTAGCACCTTTGTGGTTTCCTGGAAGGAAGCTGCAGAGAGCCAGCTGCGTGTTTGCAGCGAAGCCCTTGTTATCCCCTGGAGTACCTGGCGTGCTGTGGCCGGCTTTGCATCACGTGCCTCAACGAGCTTCTTGTCCTTACGCTTCAGCATCGAATTTTCATCGCGAAGCTTACGGGCGCTTATAATCTGACCTGATTTGAATATAGTTGTATCTCCGGGATCCTCTACGACTTTCTTTGCATAAATCCAGTCATTCTCATCCTGGAAATCCACTTTATTTACCAGTTCGCCTTCGAGGAAGCGGCTGTCGCCCGGATCTTCCACTTCAACCTTTCGCATCATCTGCCTTACTATGGTCTCAAAATGCTTGTCGTTGATCTTTACACCCTGGAGACGGTATACTTCCTGGATCTCATTAACGATGTATTCCTGGACCTTCATGGGGCCTTTGATAGCAAGGATGTCGCTTGGTGTGAGTGCGCCGTCCGACAAAGGTACACCGGCTTTGACGTAGTCGTTCTCCTGGGCAAGTATCTGCTTTGAAGTCGGTATCAAATAACGTTTTTCTTCGTTTGTCTTGGAAGTGATGATTACTTCACGGTTACCTCTCTTCAGCTTCTTGGCAAAGGACACAACACCGTCGATCTCGGAAACCACAGCCGGGTCGGATGGGTTACGTGCCTCAAATAGCTCGGTAACCCTGGGCAGACCTCCCGTGATATCGCCTGCTTTACCAATGGCACGTGGGATCTTCACAAGGATCTCACCGGCCTTTATTTTGGCTCCGTTTTCAATAATGATATGGGCCCCAACAGGAATATCGTAAATCTTGATAATCTCCTTTGTAGAATCCAGGATGTTGATGGCAGGGTTCTTTCCCTTCTGACGGGATTCAATGATAACCTTTTCGTGGTAACCAGTCTGTTCATCAGATTCAACGCGGAAAGTAACACCTTCAAGAATGTTCTCGAAGTTAACCTTACCGCTTACTTCCGAAAGGATAACCGCATTGTATGGATCCCAGTCGCTGATGAGGTTGCCTTTTTTCACTTCCACACCGTCGCGGAAATAAAGCCTTGCACCGTAAGGGATATGCGCCGAGGTCAGAGCGATGCGGGTGTTCTTGTCAACAATACGCATTTCGGCTGAACGTCCGATCACAATCTCATATTTTTCACCGGCCTCGGTCAGGTAATTGACCGATCGTAATTCATCGATCTCAAGAACTCCGTCATATTTTGCTTCAATTCTCGAAGCACTGGCAATATTTACCCCGGCAACACCACCCACGTGGAAAGTACGCAGGGTAAGCTGGGTCCCGGGTTCGCCGATGGATTGGGCAGCGATAACACCTACTGCTTCGCCTTTCTCTACAAGGCGCCCTGTTGCGAGGTTTCGTCCGTAACACCTGGCGCAGACACCCTTCTTGGCTTCACAGGTGAGCACCGAACGGATTTCAACTCCTTCTACAGGAGAATCATCAATCATCTGAGCGATCTCTTCAGTGATCTCCTGGCCTGCAACTATAATAACTTTTCCTGTCTGCGGATGATATACGTCGTGTAGCGCAACGCGGCCGAGTATCCTGTCATATAAAGATTCTACAACCTCTTCAGCCTTCTTGAGAGCAGTGATGGTCAGCCCACGGAGTGTTCCGCAGTCTTCCTCGGAAATGATCACATCCTGGGAAACGTCAACCAGACGACGGGTAAGATAACCGGCATCGGCAGTTTTAAGAGCGGTATCAGCCAGACCCTTACGTGCACCGTGTGTTGAAATGAAGTATTCGAGAACCGAAAGGCCTTCTTTGAAATTTGACAGGATGGGGTTTTCAATAATTTCGCCTCCACTAGCACCTGATTTCTGGGGTTTTGCCATAAGACCGCGCATGCCGGAAAGCTGCCTGATCTGTTCCTTCGAACCACGGGCGCCGGAGTCAAGCATCATATACACTGGATTGAATCCCTGCTTGTCTTTCGACAGCTGATTCATAAGTGAAACTGTCAGCTGTGAGTTGGTATGTGTCCAGATATCGATGATCTGGTTGTACCGTTCATTATTGGTAATGAAGCCCATGTTGTAGTTATTCACTACTTCATCTACTTCTGCTGATGCGTCACCCACAAGGGTTTCCTTAATCTGGGGAACGATCACGTCGTCAAGGTTGAACGAAAGGCCTCCCTTGAAAGCCATACTGTATCCGAGATCCTTGATATCGTCGAGGAACTTTGCAGTTTTGGCAGTACCGGTTTTCTTAAGGATTGCGCCGATGATGTCACGCAGTGACTTCTTGGTCAGCAATTGATTGATGTAACCATACTCCCTGGGGACAACCTGGTTGAAGATCACTCGGCCCACGGTGGTTTCCATCATGGAGCTGACTTCTTTTCCATCTTCCAGGAGATTCATTCGTACCTTTATGACAGCATGCAAATCGACCTTCTTCTCGTTAAAGGCGATGATAACCTCTTCGGGAGAATAAAAAGTCATGTTCTCGCCCCTGATCTTCTTGTCGGTGTCAGTTTTACGTGCCTTGGTCATATAATAAAGGCCAAGAACCATGTCCTGTGAAGGTACGGTAATAGGTGCACCGTTTGCAGGGTTCAGAATATTGTGGGAAGCAAGCATAAGCAGCTGTGCTTCAAGAATTGCAGCGTTTCCAAGCGGCACATGCACGGCCATCTGGTCACCGTCGAAGTCAGCGTTGAACGCAGTACATACAAGGGGATGGAGCTGGATGGCCTTACCTTCGATGAGCTTGGGCTGGAAAGCCTGGATACCCAGGCGGTGCAGCGTAGGAGCACGGTTCAGCATGACCGGGTGCCCCTTCATAATATTTTCGAGGATGTCCCATACAACCGGGTCCTTTCGGTCAACAATCTTCTTGGCCGATTTCACGGTCTTGACGATGCCGCGTTCGAGCATCTTGCGGATGATGAAGGGCTTGTACAATTCGGATGCCATTTCCTTCGGTAAACCGCATTCGTTAAGCCTAAGTTCCGGACCAACTACGATTACGGAACGGCCGGAATAGTCAACACGTTTACCAAGGAGGTTCTGGCGGAAACGGCCCTGCTTGCCTTTAAGGCTGTCGGAGAGGGATTTCAACGCCCTGTTCGATTCAGTCTTGACTGCACTGGCCTTGCGGGAGTTGTCAAATAATGAATCAACGGCTTCCTGAAGCATACGCTTCTCATTACGGAGAATGACATCCGGAGCCTTGATCTCGATAAGTCTTTTCAAACGGTTATTGCGGATGATCACCCTGCGATAAAGATCATTCAGGTCGGAAGTGGCAAAACGTCCGCCATCAAGGGGCACAAGAGGCCTGAGTTCGGGAGGTATTACAGGAACCACTTTCACGATCATCCATTCGGGACGGTTATCCATACGTTTCTGTGCATCCCTGAATGATTCAAAAACCTGCAGCCTTTTTAGTGCTTCAGCTTTCCTCTGCTGGGAGGTCTCGGTGTTTGCCTTGTGGCGCAGATCGTAAGATTCCTTGTCCAGATCTATCCTGGAAAGAAGTTCGTACAATGCTTCGGCACCCATTTTGGCAACGAATTTATTCGGATCACTGTCATCCAGGTACTGGTTTTCCTGAGGCAGTTTTTCAATAATGTCAAAATATTCTTCTTCGGAAAGAAAATCCAGGTAATTCAGTCCATCCTGGGCCTTTATACCGGGCTGGATAATTACGTACTTTTCATAATAAATGATGGATTCCAGCTTCTTTGTAGGAAGTCCGAGCAGGGATCCGATCTTGTTAGGCAATGAACGGAAGAACCAGATATGGGCAACAGGAACAACGAGCTGAATATGTCCCATCCTTTCGCGACGGACTTTCTTCTCGGTCACTTCCACACCACAACGGTCGCATACGATACCTTTGTACCGTATCCTTTTGTACTTACCGCAGTGGCATTCCCAGTCTTTTACCGGGCCAAAGATCCGTTCACAGAACAAACCGTCCCTTTCGGGCTTGTACGTCCTGTAATTGATGGTCTCAGGTTTCAGCACCTCACCACTTGACATCTCCAGGATTTTCTCAGGAGAAGCCAGGCTAACAGTGATTTTGGAATAAGCGCTGTTTATTGGACCTTCTTTTTTATATGCCATAGTTTTGCTGATTGACAAGTGTTGAATTAATCTGTTGTAATATTCAGCCCGAGGCCGCGTAATTCATGCACAAGCACGTTAAAGGATTCGGGAACGCCAGGTACAGGCATTGATTCTCCCTTGACAATGGATTCATATGCCTTTGCACGGCCAACCACGTCGTCGGACTTGACAGTAAGAATTTCGAGCAGGATATTTGCTGCCCCGAAAGCTTCCAGCGCCCATACTTCCATTTCACCGAACCTCTGGCCGCCAAACTGCGCCTTACCGCCAAGAGGCTGTTGCGTGATCAGCGAATACGGGCCGATGGAACGTGCATGCATCTTGTCGTCGACCATATGATGCAGCTTCATCATGTAGATGAAACCAACGGTAGTGGGCTGGTCAAAAGGCTCGCCCGACAGGCCGTCATGCAGCCATACTTTACCGTTTCTCGGCAGCCCGGCTTTTTCCAGGTATCCGTTAATCTCATCAATATGAGCGCCGTCGAAAATCGGAGTAGTAAACCTCTGATTCAGCTTATTACCGGCCCATCCGAGGATGGTCTCATAGATCTGCCCAAGGTTCATACGAGAAGGTACACCCAGAGGATTAAGAACAATATCAACGGGGGTCCCGTCTTCCAGGAACGGCATATCTTCAGCCCTGACGATCCTGGCAACAATACCCTTGTTACCATGGCGTCCGGCCATTTTATCGCCAACCTTCAGCTTGCGCTTCTTGGCAATATATACTTTTGCCATCTGCACAATTCCTGCAGGAAGGTCATCTCCGACAACGGCAACAAATTTCTTGCGGTTGCTTACACCAAGGACTTCCTTGTACTTAATGATATAATTGTTGATCAGAGACTTGATAAGGTCATTTTTATCTTTATCGGTCGTCCATTTGTTCGGGTTGACAGTCATATAATCAATGTCCATCAGGAGGCTGGCAGAAAACTTTGCCCCTTTCGGAACAATTTCCTGCTTGAACTGGTTCAAAACTCCTTGCGAGACCTTGTTGTTAACCAGGGTTCCGAGCTTCTCAACAAGCTTTGCTTTCAGTTTATTGACATCTGACTGGAACTCATCTTCCAGTTTCCTGAGCTCATCCTTTTCCTTGGTTTTGGCTTTTTTGTCCTTGATGATCCTCGAAAACAATTTCTTTTCGATTACCACTCCCTTCATTGAAGGAGGTGCTTTCAGTGAAGCATCCTTGACATCACCTGCTTTATCACCAAAGATGGCGCGCAGCAGTTTTTCTTCCGGAGTGGGATCGCTCTCCCCTTTAGGGGTGATCTTGCCGATTAGGATATCGCCTTCGTTGACTTCCGCACCAATACGTATTAGACCGTTTTCATCCAGGTCCTTCGTGGCTTCGGTACTTACATTCGGAATATCGTTGGTAAGCTCTTCAACACCTCGCTTGGTATCTCTTACTTCAAGTGTGAATTCTTCTATATGGATAGAAGTGAAAATATCTTCCGAAACAACTTTCTCGGAAATTACGATAGCATCCTCAAAATTGTAGCCCTTCCAAGGCATGAAAGCAACCATCAGGTTTCTTCCGAGGGCGAGTTCACCATCACGTGTGGCATAGCCTTCGCAGAGAACCTGCCCTTTTTGCACTTTATCTCCTTTACGGACGATAGGACGCAGGTTTACACAGGTGTTCTGGTTTGTGCGCATGAACTTGGTAAGCCTGTATACCTTGGTGTCATCTTCAAAACTTACCAGTTTCTCTTTCTCACTCCTGTGATAGCGGATCATGATCTCGTTCGCATCCACATATTCAACCACACCGTCACCTTCGGCATTGATAAGAACCCTTGAATCTCTTGCTACAAGGTCTTCAATTCCGGTTCCCACAATGGGAGCTTCGGGAGTCAGAAGGGGTACTGCCTGACGCATCATGTTTGATCCCATCAGTGCCCGGTTAGCATCATCATGTTCAAGGAAAGGAATCAATGAAGCTGCAATTGAAGCGATCTGGTTGGGAGCAATGTCAACAAGGTCAACTTTATCTTTTCCGACGATTGGATAATCAGCAAGGTAACGAACCTTGATCTTATCATCTTTGAGATTGCCCTTAGCGTCCATTTCGGTAGTCGCCTGGCCGATAATTTTATGTTCTTCCTCTTCTGCAGTCAGATAGACAGGTTCTTCTTCAAGCTGAACCCTTCCGTCAACGACCTTTTTATAGGGGGTTTCGATGAAACCAAGACGGTCGATCTTTGCATAGACACAAAGCGAAGAAATAAGACCGATATTCGGTCCTTCAGGGGTTTCAATGGTACAAAGACGCCCATAATGAGTATAATGCACATCACGGACCTCGAAGCCGGCACGCTCACGCGAAAGACCGCCCGGGCCCAGTGCAGATATACGGCGCTTATGGGTTAACTCCGACAAGGGGTTTGTCTGGTCCATAAACTGCGACAGCTGGTTTGTTCCGAAGAAGGAATTGATAACCGAGGAAAGGGTCTTGGCATTAATCAGGTCCATCGGGGTGAACACCTCATTGTCACGAACGTTCATACGTTCGCGGATAGTACGGGCCATTCTCGACAAACCAACGCCGAACTGGTTGTAAAGCTGTTCTCCTACAGTACGTACACGACGGTTACTGAGATGGTCGATGTCATCGACTTCAGCTTTTGAATTTACCAGCTCGATCAGGTATTTAATAATGGAAATGATGTCTTCCTTGGTAAGAACCTTGGTTTCCATCGGGGTGTTCAGGTTCAATTTCCTGTTGATCCTGTAACGGCCCACATCACCCAGGTCATATCGCTTATCGGAAAAGAAAAGTTTTTCGATGATCCCGCGTGCAGTTTCCTCATCAGGAGGTTCAGCATTACGAAGCTGCCTGTAGATAAACTCCATGGCTTCTTTCTCGGAGTTTGCAGGGTCTTTCTGTAATGTGTTAAAGATGATAGCGAAGTCGGTCGACTGAGCTTCTTCCCGATGAACCAGAATGGTTTTGATACCGGCGTCCAGTATCTGGTTGATATGAGATTCTTCCAGAAGGATCTCACGTTCAATGATCACTTCAGTACGTTCGATGGAGACCACCTCGCCGGTGTCCTCATCAACAAAGTCTTCGATCCATGCACGTACAACACGGGCTGCAAGTTTTGAACCGACAACACGTTTTAGTGCGGCACGGCTGACCTTGATTTCCTGCGCCAGTCCGAATATCTCAAGAATATCTTTATCCGTTTCATAACCGATGGCACGAAGCAACGTAGTGACCGGTAGTTTTTTCTTGCGGTCGATATACGCGTACATCACGTTATTGATGTCGGTTGTAAATTCGATCCAGGATCCCTTGAAAGGAATGATCCTTGCAGAATACAGCTGTACTCCATTGGCATGGTAGCTTGTACTGAAAAACACGCCGGGTGAACGGTGTAGCTGTGAGACCACAACACGTTCGGCACCATTGACAATGAAAGTGCCCCTGGGTGTCATATAGGGGATCATACCAAGATAAACATCCTGAATGATTGTCTCAAAGTCTTCATGTTCCGGGTCAGTGCAATACAGTTTCAGCTTTGCCTTTAATGGCACGCTGTAGGTAAGTCCGCGTTCGATACATTCTTCAATGGAGTACCTGGGAGGGTCAATGAAATAGTCGAGAAACTCCAGCACGAAATTATTGCGTGCATCAGAAATGGGGAAGTTCTCGGCGAAGACTTTGAAAAGTCCCTCGTTAACCCTGTTTTCAGGGTTTGTCTCCAGCTGGAAGAAATCCTGGAACGACTTGACTTGAAGATCGAGGAAATCAGGATATTCGGCCTGGATCTTGGTTTTTCCGAAGCGAATTCTTTCGATTTTTTTTGAAGCCAAGGTGATTTATTTTTACGTCTGCCCTGGGAGGCAGACAGGTTAGAAATTAATGTTAGTTTCAATCGATATTAAATAAGTAAAGACCCCCCGTGCAAAAGGGGAGATCTATACTTATAAAGAGAAATTCGAAAGTACCGTTTTACTTAATTTCAACCTCTGCACCGGCCTCCTGTAATTGTTTCTGTAATGCATTTGCTTCATCTTTGGAAACGCCTTCTTTGATTGCTTTGGGTGCAGCATCAACGAGTTCTTTTGCTTCCTTCAGGCCAAGGCTGGTGAGTTCTTTCACAAGCTTAACTACGGCCAGTTTTGCCTGACCGGCATGTTTCAGAATAACGTCGAATGATGTTTTCTCTTCAGCAACCGGAGCAACGGCGGCAACCGGAGCGGCTACTGCTACAGCAGCGGCTGCGGGTTCAATCCCGTACTCGTCCTTGAGGATCTTTGCCAATTCATTGACCTCTTTTACCGTCAGGTTTACTAACTGTTCTGCAAAAGCTTTTAAATCTGCCATTTTATCTAAAATTTGCGCCCCGTACATTCCGGGACAGGTTATTAATTCAATTTACTTTTCCTTTGTTTTTTAACATCGTCGTTTACTCTGGTTTTTCCGATAAGGTCTTTACAATTCCCGAAAGCTTGTTGCCTCCTGATGAAAGAGCGGAGATAACATTGCGTGCCGGGGACTGCAGCAACAGGATCAGGTCACCGATGAGTTCATTCTTAGACTTGATGTTGATTAATGCTTCCAGCTGGTCATCGCCGAGGTAGATGGATTCTTCCACGTATGCTCCTTTAAGAATGGGTTTCTTGGCAGTTCTGCGGAATTCCTTGATCAGTTTAGCCGGGTCGTTGTTCACTTCCGAAAACAGAATGGAAGTGGAACCTTTAAGCAGGGGATATAAGGCCTCGAAATCGGTCTTTCCGGTGCGCTCCATGGCTAATTTAAGCAGGGAATTCTTCACTACCTGAAGAGTAACATTCCGTTTGAAGCAAAGCCTCCTGAGTTTGCTGGTATTATCGGCATTAAGATCACCGATATCAGCAATATAAAAGGACTTTGCGCGGTTGAGCTGTTCTACCAGGGTATCAATCAACTGGCTTTTTTCTTCTTTTTTCATGTTGTTACAAGCTCAAAAAAAATGAGTACTTAAGCCGAAACCGACTTTGGATCAATCTGGATACTGGGGCTCATGGTGCCTGAAAGATAAATGCTCTTTACATAGGTTCCTTTTGCCGAAGCAGGTTTCAGTTTGATCACGGTCTGTATAAGTGTTTCAGCATTTTCCACAATTTTTTCCCTGTCGAAGGAAGCTTTTGCAACAGAGCTGTGAATAATGCCGAATTTATCAACCTTGAAGTCAATTTTACCGGCTTTAACATCTTTAACGGCCTTACCGATTTCCATGGTAACGGTCCCTGTCTTTGGATTAGGCATGAGCCCGCGGGGTCCGAGAATTTTTCCGAGCGCACCAACCTTGGCCATGACACTGGGCATGGTGATGATGACATCAACATCAGTCCAGCCGCCTTTGATTTTTTCTACGTATTCATCAAGTCCAACATGGTCGGCTCCAGCCGCACGTGCTTCTTCCTCCTTGTCGGGAGTACAAAGTACGAGGGTACGAACCACCTTGCCGGTACCGTGAGGAAGCGTCACGATTCCGCGGACCATCTGATTGGCCTTACGGGGGTCAACCCCAAGGCGTATATCAAGATCGATGGATGAATCAAATTTTGTGCTGACAATCTCCTTGAGAATACCAGCAGCATCTGTGAGTGAATAAACGGTATTCCTATCGAATTTGGATAAGGCAACCTTCCTCTTCTTAGTCAGCTTTGTCATTTGCTTTTATTTAATTAATGTATGAGGTGTATACAATTTCTGATCCGGTTGCAAGATTAACGTTTGAAAGGGGTGTCACCTGTCACGGTAATTCCCATGGAACGTGCCGTTCCGGCAACCATCCGCATGGCCGACTCAAGGGTGAACGCGTTCAGATCGGGCATTTTATCTTCAGCGATCTTTTTCACCTGATCCCAGGACACAGCAGCTACTTTGTTCCTGTTGGGTTCTGGGGAACCTTTCGGGAGCTTTGTTGCTTCGAGGAGTTGTACAGCTACCGGAGGGGTTTTCAGGATGAAGTCAAACGACTTGTCCTTGTAAACAGTGATGATCACGGGGATAAGCTTTCCACCTTTGTCCTGCGTACGAGCGTTAAACTGCTTGCAGAATTCCATAATGTTCACACCCTTGGCACCCAATGCGGGTCCTACCGGGGGTGAAGGATTAGCTACTCCGCCTTTGATCTGCAACTTAATAATACCACTAACTTCTTTTGCCATTTTATTAATATTTATTCTATTCTTTTTGTACTTGCATGAAACTTAACTCAAGAGGCGTTTTACGGCCGAATATCTTAACCATGACCTTCAGCTTTTTCTTTTCTTCGTTGATCTCTTCGATCACACCGCTGAAGCTGTTGAAAGGACCGTCGATGACAGTCACTGTTTCGCCAATGATAAAGGGAATATTAACTTCTTCTCCCTGCTCCGATAACTCATCAAATTTGCCGAGGAGACGTTTCACTTCGGATGGGCGCAACGGATGAGGTTCGCCTTTGGCACCCAGAAAGCCTAAAACTCCGGGAATATTTCTTATAAGGTGGGGAATTTCTCCGGTCAGTATTGCTTCAACCAGAACATAACCCGGGAAGAAATTCCTTTCTTTGCTCACTTTTTTTCCGTTCCGGATCATATAAACCTTTTCCATAGGGATCAACACCTGAGAAATGGACTCCTGCAAGTGCTGGATTGCGATCTCATTCTCCAGTATCTGCTTGACTTTTTTCTCGTTACCGCTGATTGCGCGGACGACGTACCATTTTTTTACACTTTCACTCATGCCTGTACCGATATTTTTTCCTGTTGGAATCCCGGGATAAATTCAGATCAGCAGCCGATCTAGAAGAGTTTATAGAACTGGTCAAGGACGTTCTTGAATACTTCATCCATTGCAAAAACGATGATCGCAATAATGAGAGTAGCTATTGAAACCACGATGGCGCTGCTTTATCATAGCTTTCCTTGATATAATTAACTACTTTGTTCTTTGCCATTGATTTTCCGATTTGCACGGGTGGTAGGAATCGAACCCACAGCCTACGGTTTTGGAGACCGCCACTCTACCAGTTGAGCTACACCCGTGTGTAATTAATAATTACAGGTATATGGCAGGCGCAGGGACCTGGCATGACCCCTGCACCAAAACCATATGTCTTAGTCAAGAATTTCAGTAACCTGTCCGGCGCCTACTGTACGTCCACCTTCGCGGATAGCGAAACGCAAACCTTTGCTCATGGCGATTTCAGAGATCAGGTCCACTGTAATAGTGATATTATCACCAGGCATGCACATTTCAACGCCTTCCGGGAGATGAATTTCACCGGTAACGTCGGTGGTTCTGAAGTAGAACTGCGGACGATACTTGTTATGGAACGGAGTATGGCGTCCACCTTCCTGGGTCTTCAGTACGTATATCTCAGCCTTGAACTTTTTGTGCGGGGTGATGGAACCGGGTTTGGCAATAACCATACCACGGCGGATCTCATCCTTGTCGATACCGCGGAGCAGCAGACCGGCATTGTCGCCAGCTTCACCGCGATCGAGGATCTTACGGAACATTTCCACACCGGTCACAACCGATTTTAGTTTCTCGGCGCCCATGCCAATGATTTCAACCGGGTCGCCTGTATTGATAACGCCCGTTTCAATTCTCCCGGTAGCAACCGTGCCGCGTCCGGTAATTGAAAACACATCTTCAACAGGCATAAGGAAAGGTTTATCAACATCGCGAACAGGCAAAGGTATCCAGGTATCAACTGCATCCATCAGTTCCATGATTTTTTCCACCCATTTGGGTTCCATGTTCAGTCCGCCTAATGCTGAACCCTGGATTACTGGAGTATTTACGCCATCGAAACCATAGAAAGTAAGCAGGTCTCTAATTTCCATTTCAACAATCTCGATAATTTCAGGATCGTCAACACTATCGCATTTGTTCATGAAAACAACAAGCTTAGGTACTCCTACCTGACGTGCGAGCAGGATGTGTTCACGGGTTTGAGGCATAGGCCCGTCAGTTGCGGCAACAACAATTATGGCGCCCTCCATC
>JAPLDK010000010.1 GCA_026391775.1 Bacteroidota bacterium | reverse complement strand
GTCCTTCCGAAGAGGTAATAAAACAATAAAACCCAGACCAGTATTATTCCGGCTGCACATAGGTAGGCCCTGTGTTCAAATATAAAATTCGAACGCGGCACCAGGCACTGGGGTGCAATTGCAATAAAGAACCACAGTATTCCGAAAGAGATCAGCCTTTCCCGCTTATACATCAATACTGCCATCGAGAGCAGGAGGGACAGGCCTATAAGTTTAATAACGAGATGGGGATAGGCAAGGCTCGTTACCATGGGATAATTGTAATCCAGAGTCTGGTTTACGGGCAGGATGACAAGCCGGAGGTAAACAACAAGTACATTGATCTGTGTATAATAATACTGAAGCGGTGTAATGATATACGGATGGCCTTCACGCGGAGGGATTGCAGAAAAGTATTTTCCGGAATTAAGAGCAGCAGCCACAAGGAAAGAGAGAACAGCCAGCATCAGGATCAGTAAGATAATGCCAGGGAAGCGCTTCGAGGCAGTCCGTCTGAAGAAAAAGAAAAAATACACCAGAAGCATGAGCAATGGCAGTGCCCAGGATGTTTCTTTGGTAAAAAACCCCAGAATGGCCGACAATCCCGAGCCAATATAAAAACAAAATCGTCGGGAAGGCCTCTGTGACAGAAGCCCTTTTAAGAAGAGCGCCATGGAAAGCAGGCAAAACATAGAGGCAAGGCTAACAAGCCTCTGAACAATGTAAGTGACAGATTCTGTCATCAGGGGGTGCACGGCAAAAAGCAATGCGGTAAAGAAGGCGATATTCCCGGCTGAAGCAGCAAGCGGATGATCTTTGAGGTAAGGCGACCTGAAAAGTAAAATGATCAATTTCCATACCAATAAGGCATTAATCAGATGAATGACCAGGTTTACAAGATGATAGCCGAAAACATCAAGGCCGTTAAAATGATAATTAAGGGCAAAGGTGAAAAATGCAACGGGCCTGAAAGGATTAAAGAACATCCATGCTTTCCAGTTCGAAATGTCGTAAACAGCAGGATTGGAGACTATATTGGGAAAGTCGTCGAAATGGAAGGAACAGCCGAATGAATTTGAATATGCTGCAATGCCTGCAATGATGATTAAGGCAGTATGAAGGAGATTTTCCTTTTTCAAGTGGTCCTGTTTAATTTCTTCTATCCCTTGCGGATGAACCTTTCCCCGTATGCCTTGCCATAGTCAAAGCATTTCTGCAGGGTTTCGGCATGGGGAGTGAATTTAATCATCAGTCCCTCATCCATCACGTTCAGTTTCAGGTTGATCAGGGCCGATGTCATGATTTTTGCCCCTTCCCCGCTCCATCCGTAGTAGCAGTATATTCTGGCTGAAGGTTGGGCAGCCAAGAACCACGCCCGAACTCTGCATCAGTTTTTGCTCGATCACCGATAATTCCATGAACTCAATATTGCAGAGGTCCACATCGATTTTTCCCACAGACCGCATGCCTTCGGCTATCTTTTCGGCAATCATGCCGGTATTGTGATAAGCCGAAACATATCCCAGAAAAACTTTATTATGATATGGATTCTCGAGGTATTCTTGGCTGTATCTGACGGTTAGGTCAACCCATCTCTTCCAGTCTTTTCTGAGGATCATCCCGTGACCGGGGGCGATCATACTGATTTCAAGAGGCCTGATACGTTCAATGGCCTGCAGCATGAACCGGCTGTACGGCTTCATAATCACGTCGAAATAATAGCGGAAAGCATCGCTGAAATCGGGGACTACATCATCGAACATGCCTTCCTGACAGAAATGTTCACCAAAAATATCGCAGGTAAAAAGGAGTTTCTCTTCCACCAGGTAAGTCATCATTGAATCGGGCCAGTGCAGGTTTGCAGCACCAATGAATTTAAGTGTCTTGTTGCCCAGGTCAAGGCTATTCCCATCCTTCACAATCAGATGCTGAAATTCAAAACCCAGGAGGTCTTTCAGGTAACGGATTGCATTTCCGCTTCCGACTACCCTGGCCTTTGGAGCAATTTCCAGAAGCTTTGCCAGACAGCCCGAATGATCGGGTTCTGTATGATCCATAACGATGTAATCGATTTCGGCAGGATCAACCAAGGATTTCAGTTTCTTCAGGTAAACATCCCAGAAACGGTCTTTGACGGTTTCAACAACGACTTTCTTATCAGCATTTATGAAATAGGAATTATAGGTGGTTCCGTACTTCGTTTCCATGACCACGTCAAATGTCACGATATCACGGTCAAGAACGCCTATCCAGGAAACATCATCAGTGAGAGCAAGTATTTTGTTGTCGTTCATGGTGTTAATTTGGAATCAGGACCAGATGGTTTGTTCTAAACATCAGAATAATTCCATCTGGTCCCCTTTTATTTCATCTTCGGATTTCTTCTTACCAGGTTTTTTGGGTGCAGGTTTTTCAGCGGATGTGTTCTGACAGAATAATTCCATCTGGTCCCCTTTTATTTCATCTTCGGATTTCTTCTTACCAGGTTTTTTGGGTGCAGGTTTTTCAGCGGATGTGTTCTGAGGTTCAGATTTGGATCCGGACTTGGGTTTGGATCCGGGTTCTGGTTTGGATCCGGGTTCTGGTTTGGATTTGGGTTTTGGTTCGGATGCGGGTTCCGGTTTCATCTCCGGCATCTCCGGCATAGGTTTCTTTTCTGTTTTTTGCTTTGCGGGTAGCTTTTTCACCTTAACCGGTTCGGGCACCTCGATTATCATTGCCTGAATTTCCTGGGTTATCTCCGGTCTGGTGGTGGCGGCCTCCCCGTTTGTCTCCGGTTCTGCAATCTGAAGCGGATCGAGCCAGTCAAGCTTTTTCACGGGATACACCGTTATTTTCTTGCCTTTGGCCTTGACCCCTTTTATCCCGATGAATTCGTGAACAGAAATGATCTCCGATCCGGAACCTTTTGTTTTCAGTTTCATATCGAAAATCATCTCCAGCTGGGGATATTTTTCGAAGGTAAAAAGGATCATTTTATCGCCGGGCTCAACAAATTCAACCTTTTTTTCGGTAAGCTCGATATTGAATCGTTTAATGTAATATTGTTTTGTTTCGGTTTCCTGATAGATCGCTGTATAGATTTTTAGCGGATCAAACTTTTCGATCAGCATCATGTCTTCGTCGAAATGTGTAGAAAGATCGAAAGATGTGAGTTTGTATGTACCGCTCTGCATCACAGTGAGAATGCGGTCGGCACCTGCGAAGGCACCAAGCAGCAGGCCGCGTCCTTCGGTATTCAGTCGCTGAACAGTATCGTCATACCAGATATTGAGGGACCCCAGGGTTGAAACTCCTTCCTGTCTGATCTCGATCTTTCTCACCGCGTATTTCGTGAGAGTATTCCCCATCGACCCCCTCCCTTTGATTGTGAGTCCTGCAAAATCAAAATCAAAGGAAGTCTTTTTAAGCCGGGGTTTGGGTTTGAGTTCAACTTTAACCATTTCGGCTTCCCCGTTGGGATTTGCCGTAAAATATAGCATTTTTGAACCGGTTGTACCTTTGGAAGCAGTATATTCCTTGTCCCGGGTAACCCCCAGGACACTAAAGCGTTTCACCATTATCTTCCCGTTTTTTCCGTCGCGGTAGATCACGTTATACACCGTCCGGTTGTCGTTCTTCTGGAAGACGTTGATATAGGTAACGTTCTGGCCCACAAACACTTTTTCGGCCACTTTGGTTACAATGAAGGTACCGTCATCCCTGAACACGATAATATCATCGATATCAGAGCAATCGCAAATATATTCATCCTTGCGTAATCCGGTGCCTGCAAACCCTTCCTCCCTGTTAACATAAAGTTTCTGGTTGGCGGCAGCAACCTTCGCTGCCTCAATGACTTCAAAATTGCGTAATTCCGTCTTCCGGTCACGGTTCTTTCCGTATTTTTTGCGGATCTGCCGGTAATATTCAACGGTATAATCGATAAGGTGGTCGAGGTGGTTCTGAACCTCCTCCATATCCAGCCTGATTCCCTTCATCAGCTCATCAGCCTTGCTGGAATTGAATTTGGAAATACGCTCTATGGGGATCTTTCTCAGGCGTTTGATGTCGTCCTCATTAACAGCCCTTATGATCTGTTTGGCATATGGTTTAAGCCCCCTGATGATGGCTGTATCGATCTCTTCGTCGGTCCTGCATTTCTTGATCCCTTCATAGACCTCATTTTCAATAAAGATCTTCTCCAGGGAAGAGTAATGCAGCTGTTCGTTGAGCTCTTCAAGTTTGATGGTAAGTTCAAGCTTCAGCAGAACGACAGTTTGCCTTGTATTATGCCTGAGAATGTCGGAGACACCGATAAATCCAGGTTTGCCGTTTTGGATAACACATGAATTGGGAGAAATAGAAACTTCGCATTCGGTAAAGGCATAAAGGGCATCCATCGTTGTATCGGGCGATACTCCCGGGGCAAGATGAATAAGCACCTCAACATTCTCTGCTGTATTGTCGTCGATCTTGCGGATCTTGATCTTTCCCCTGTCGTTAGCAACAAGTATTGAATCAATAATAGAACCCGTTGTGGTCCCGAACGGGATCTCCGTGATCTTTAGTGTCTTTTTATCCTCCTGCACTATCCTGGCCCTTACCCTCAATTTTCCCCCGCGCAATCCGTCGTTATACCTGGAAACATCAATCATTCCACCAGTAAGGAAATCAGGGAATAATTCGAATTCCTTATCCTGAAGGATTTTGATGGAGGCATCGATGAGCTCATTGAAATTATGAGGCAGTATTTTTGAGGCAAGACCAACAGCTATCCCTTCAACTCCCATGGCAAGCAGAAGCGGGAATTTTGCAGGCAGGGCTACCGGTTCCTTATTTCTACCGTCGTAGGATGATTTCCAGGTGGTTGTTTTCGGATTAAACAGAACATCATGGGCAAACTTCGACAACCTCGCTTCGATGTATCTTGAGGCGGCAGCGCTGTCGCCAGTAAGAATATTGCCCCAGTTACCCTGGCAATCGACCAGTAGATCCTTCTGGCCAAGCTGCACGAGTGCATCACCTATAGAGGCATCCCCGTGGGGATGGTATTTCATGGTATGGCCGATGATGTTTGCCACCTTATTGTAACGACCGTCATCCAGCTCCTTCATCGCATGAAGAATACGTCGTTGAACAGGTTTCAGGCCGTCGTTGATTTCAGGTACTGCCCGTTCAAGGATGACATAGGAAGCATAATCGAGGAACCATCCCTGGTACATATCGTTCAGATGGATAGACTGCGTAAGGGAGCCCGATTCCAGTTCAGGGGGTTCTCCGTTTAAGTTTATTCCGTTATGTTCCTCGTCCTTTATCATTTTACCAGCTTCGATATCGCTTTAAATGTTTCCCCACCCGAACTTCTGAGCAGCTCAAACAGAATTGATTCAGAGGTGGTAATAATCGCCCCTTCCCTTCTCATCCGTTCAATGGCAATGGCTTTATCGTTTGGTCTTCTTGATGAGATGCAATCCTCAACCACAACAGCCTGGACTCCCTGATGAGCCAGGTCGATAACCGTTTGAAGCACGCACACATGGCTTTCGATTCCGGCAATGATCACAACATCTTTTCCCGAGGTGGCCATTTCGAGATTAAACCTGGGCTCGTCGCAGCAGGAGAAGCTTGATTTTTCAATCCTTGGAATATCACCCAGGGCTTCAGCTATTGGCTGCACCGTAACCCCAAGTCCTTTTGTATACTGTTCCGTAACGAATATGGGAATCTCCAGAGTCTTTATCCCGTTGATTAGCAGTGGAACCTTCTTCGAAAGTTCCTCATTTTCATATATATACGGAAATAATCTTTCCTGAAAATCTATAACAAGGAGGCAGGTATCGTCTTTGAGTATGCGCATACATTGGATTTTGATTAGCAAATATAGAATTTAGGTGCAAATGGAGGTACAATTGTTAGTAAATCCTTACCTTTGCACCCTCATGACGGTCCCGTAGCTCAGCTGGATAGAGCAACAGCCTTCTAAGCTGTGGGTCGTGGGTTCGAATCCCGCCGGGATCACGAAAAAATCAGAAAGGGCCGGCCGCAAATTGCGGCCGGCCCTTTCTGATTTTTTTTATCTGAGGATAGATTATAGTTTCCTCAGTCCGATTCCGGAACCAGCTCCCAGATGATTTGTTCCCGAAAAATCTCCGAAATTGATTGCCAATTCCAGTCGCAGGGAACTATTAATAAAACAATAAAACGATTATCCGATCAAACCAGAGTTGGTCCGGTTTAATTATTCCACGGCATCCAGGAATTCATCGGCATCCTCGTATGCTTCGGTTTTACGGCCCATAATGGGCAGTATTTTGCCTACAATCAAACCACTGGTAAAAGCAACCACGATTGTGATTACTATTCCTAATAATTGTTGCCTGATGTCCAATGCTGCCACAATCGGCAACACCGCTATGCCTCCCATAAGCCCGGGTAAACCGTGGAGGTTGGTAACACCACATGTGTCTATAAGTCTCATTAGTTTCTGCTGCTTCGACTGAATCACAGCAAAACCGAAAGTTGAGAGGGCTCCGGCCATTATCCCTATGATCATTGCTTCGGAATGGGTTGCATTGGCGCAGGCCGAACCTATGGCAACACCTCCGGCCAGCGCTGCGTTTGCAATATCGGCAATACTGGCTTTTTTGCGAAGGGAAACAGAGACAATATACGTTGTGATGGTCGATCCGCAAAGGGCAAGAATGACGTTTACAACAGTTGCAGGCATTTGTTCCGGAGTGACAAGGGCGGCACAGAAGCTGGGCCAGAAAATCCAAAGGATCATACTTCCCAGCATAGAATATCTGTCGGAAACGGAATCAGACTCAATGGTCTTTTCAAATTCCTGCTTCGTTGTCATGGTAAGGGCAACGCCCAAACCGAAAATCGCTCCGAAAGCGTGGATTACAATGGAACCGCCTGTATCCAACACCCCACCTTCCTTGACGAGACCCAACCCCCCATTAAGTACAATCCATTCATTGAGCATATAACAGGGAACGAAAAGTAAACCCAGCAGAAGGTATTGCTGCATCTTTAACCGACCGAGTACAGCGCCGGCGGCAATTAAAAGGCTTGCCCCACAAAATTCGCTAAGAATTAGACGACGGACATCATTCTCATTCATTCCGGCTCCGTTACTGCTGATCAGCATATAAACAGGCAGGGAAATGCTTACTAAAAGAAATGTGGCGGTAAGGGCGGAACGTCCGTATTTACGTACAAATACCATAAGAAATCCAAAACCTACAAGCAACATAGCCATTATGTGGATGGCGCGGTTGTATTGCTGGTCATTGGTTATGGCAGGCGCCAATCCTGAATTCACCGATTCGGCAGCATATGAAAGAACAGGCATACCCGAAAGCAACAGTATTAATGCAAAGAACTTAAAAAGAATTTTGTTTCTCATGGAGCTTTATTTTAGAGTAATACGTAGATTGACCTTAGTGAATTTCTTAATTTGAAGGGCGCAAAAATATTGTTAATTTTCTAACAAACAAAAAACGAATCGGGAAAATTTCCAGACAAGAAATGATAGTGGTTGTCATTTAAGGTGTCCAGCAAACTATTGAATCTTCCTGCTGGCCTTTAGCCTGATATCACGGCTGGAGGCACCAACAAGGAATTCATAATCACCGGCGAAATGTATGACGGATCCTCACCATAATACTCAAAATTCCTTCCGCACATAGGAGCCCGGCAGATATTCACTCCCGGTGACAGCATGATGTGAACTCCCTTTGATCTTGCTTCCTTGCCAATGGCTTCACCGTATTTATTAACCAGGGCAGTGTTCCAGGTGGCTGCAAAAGATATCCCTCCCGGGAAAGCCGTTGCAACTCCATAGTTTCTCACACCCAGGGGGCCGTCAGCCATTTTTATTGCAGGAATACCGAGCCTGGTATTCGGCATTATATAAAAACCTTCATAGCCCCCCAGCATGTCAATCTTTTCCTCTGTGGTCATCTTCTCGAGAAGATCAATTACCCTTTGCTCAACCGGCATGGACTTATCCTTGTAAAGGGGGAAATATTACCGGTAATAATTAACATGGAACATTGCAAGTACACTGTCCATAATATGGTAATATCCTCAACCATTTGACTTTGCACTCATAATTAATTATATTTGCTATCACCTATGGAAACAATAACGCGAGAACAGGCTATAAAAGCCGCGATTAATTCGATAGAGGAATCCGATTTTCCTCACCCATGTACACTTCAGAGATGCCTGGAGAATGTCGATCTGATCCATTGCTTATTCATTCACCGTCTCGATGACCCCGGAGCTTCTTATTATATTCTTTACTGGCTCATAAATGATAAGATGATCTGTATTGCCGAGGTGGATGCCTTCAACGGCAATATTCTTTCATTTACTCCTTTTACCCACCCGGCAACTGAGCATTACCATGATACAGAAAAATTCGAAGAAATGATAAGAATCCGCTATCCCGATGAGGTGGTAGCGGATTCTGACCTGGTGTGGAAACCCTGCAATGAGAGTAACAGTTCGATTAATCCTTTCCGCAGAGTCAATACAGATAAACGCACTTATTTTATCAGCATGTTCGGTGAAATATACACCGAACTAACCCCTGTTGAATAAATACTTTAATCCAGCACATGAATGTGTTTGGTATGGCACATATCCTTCAGGATCTTTGGCCATACGGTCACACTTGTTTCACCAAGATGAGCTTTCTTTAGCAGATACATGTAAGTCCTTGACTGCCCGATCCCGCCACCTATACTGAGTGGCAGTTCATTATTGATAATTGCTTTATGGTATGGGAAGTTTAAAAAATCAAGCTGTTTGGTCATTTCGAGTTGCTGCCTCAGGGTTTCAGCATTTACCCTTATCCCCATAGAAGTCAGTTCATGGCGGCGCTGTGTTACTGAGTTCCAAACAAGGATATCCCCGTTCAGTCCGTGCATGGGCCTGCCATCTTTCGATACTGTAGGTGTTACCCAATCGTCATAGTCGGCAGCCCTCATTTCATGCGGATAACCGTCTGCCAGAGTCCAGCCGATACCGTAAATGAAAACTGCGGGGAATACCTTGAGAATCTCAGTTTCTCGTTGCTTCCTGGGAAGATCCGGAAACCGTTCAAGGATCTCTTCGGCATGAAGGAATTTGATCGTTTCAGGAAGGTTGGGATACTTATTGCTTTTCAGTTGCGGAAAAATCTTCATCGCATGTTCTTCTGCACCTTTGAGGACCTTCCAGATTTTCTCCACAACTCCGGTCAGTAACTGAAGGTTGCGGTCTTCCTTTGTGATCACTCTCTCCCAGTCCCACTGATCCACATACGCGCTGTGGTCATGATCAAGGAAGTAATCCTTGCGAACCGCCCGCATATCGGTATACAAGCCTTCGCCGACTTTCATCCCGAATTGTTTCAATGCCATTCTTTTCCATTTGGTTGCAGCCTGCACCACCTGGGCATCGATGGGATGCTTGTCATAATCGTTTTTAATATGAAACCCGACAGGGGTTCTTGACCCGTCCCTGTCAAGGTAGTCATTGACGCCGCTTTCGACATCGACAATCAGAGGACACTCGACCCTCATCAGGTTGAGCTCCTTGCAAAGATTTTCTTCGATGTACTGTTTTACTGCTGTTACAGCATTCTGAGTTTCCTTGGGATCAAGCAATGATGTGTAATCCTTCGGGAGAATTTTTTCGACATCGGCATAGTTCCCGATCCCTGGGCCTGCCAGGTCAGCTTTTTTGTTTTCCATGTTTTAGATCTCCTTTTTTTGTTTGTTTATTGGGGAAATATATTGTTAATCTATATGTGATGCAAATTAAGTACGCCTTATTCGTTTCGCAAAATCCAATCCAATAAAATCTGTAGTTTCCGGAGGTTATTAAAGAGAATTATTCCACATGTAAATATAAGAAATAATTATGCTCAATCAAGTACTATGTAAAAAGATCGATTTACCTGACTATAATTTTTAAAAAGCCAAATGTAAGTTTTCAGGAATTCGTGATGACGTGATGATCGTTATGAAACACAGAATGACCTTTTTTCGTACCTTTGATACAACACTTGCAGATCTGACCATCATGAAATATTTGAGATATTCCCTGCAGATATTAATTCTGACTGGAATTCTTGCTTTCCTTGAATGCAAGAAATCAACAGGTCCCACCCCTGAACCTCCCCCCACTCCAACGACATTTCATGGTATAAGGGTATATATAGTGTCAACCGGAGATATCCATGAATATTCCCGGAACCTCCCCGGCCTGGCAACTTTGGTTAAGAACATTCGGGATACCGCATCCTTTGTTTATTTTGTTCTCACAGGCGATTTTTTTATGGCTCATCGCAGCTATGATGTGAAACGTTGCGATGGCCATACCGACAGCTCAATCCGGCCCGATCTTAAAGTGCCTGCCGATTCAGACCACTTATACGATGGAATGGCCGAATCCCGGATAGTGGAGTATTTGAATTTCGATGCCATTGTTCCGGGGAACCATGACTGGGTTTACGGGATAGCCATGCTGGCAAGATCAAGTCTGAAACCGAAAATTGTTGCATGCAATATCGGGCAGCCGGAGAACCTGGCTAACGACTATTTGTCTTTTTCATCCAAACGGGGTAAATTCCGGCTTAATATTATCGGAGTGGCTGCAACTGACAACATCCACTCCAAAGATCAGGAAACAGTGAGAATTTACTCTCTCACAACATCAACAAGCATGTCAAAAATCAAAAGTGCTTTAACAACAGCCAACATGAACGTACTCCTGACCCATCTTCTGGACCAGGACGATGCAATCGCGTTTTCTGCCTTAAAGAATGCCAGGGGAGAAGCCTTGTTTGATGTTCTTTGCGGAGGGCATACTCATGAATCATTTGCCAACATAACCGGTAATGCAGCATACATGAAAGCTGGTATTTACGGCACATATGCCGGACTTGCCTGTTTATGGTGGGATACCGTAAAGATGGATGTCGTAAAAAAAACTGCACGCCTTGTTTGTCTTGAAAACATTCCAAAAGACCCTGGAACACAGGCTCTTATCGACAGCCTGCACAGGGTATATCCGCATTATTAAAATGGTCGTGATGATCGTGATGATTTCACTAATCCGCTATTTTTTTTTGTATATTTGCAGCCTCATTTAAAAAGTGTTGATGGTTTCTAAGGCCGGAAATACTCTTCCAACTGCATTCCAACTTACCCTTGGCAAACATAGCAAACGTCCTGCCATGGCTATTATCGGAGGTGAGCAGCTTACTTACGGGGATTTAAACCGCCGCATCAGGGCTATTGTTGCTTTCCTTGAAAAACTCGGGATCAGACCCGGCGACAAGGTTGCTATTCTGAGTGCAGGGTTGCCAAACTGGGGCGCCAGCTATTATGCAGTTACATTTATGGGAGCTGTCTCAGTTCCACTTCTTCCCGATTTTCATCCAGATGAGATCAAAAATATTCTTGAACATGCGGAAGTAAAAGCAATATTCTTTTCGGAAAATCAGCAATCCAAGGTTAATTCAATACCTGCCGAAATTGCATCAAAGAGAATTAAGATCGAGGATTTCTCTTTAAAAGTTCCTGAACCCGGCGATCCAGTGTTTGACCCTGCAGCGGAACCAGAAATGGAATATTCCGTGAAGGAAGATGACCTTGCTTCAATTATTTACACTTCAGGAACCACAGGCAAGTCAAAAGGGGTGATGCTCTCCCACATGAATATTTGTTTCACAGCCGATAAAAGCGGGCGGGTACAGGAGATCAATGAAACTGACCGTTTTCTTTCGGTACTTCCGCTCTCCCACACTTATGAGAACACCATCGGCATGGTCTTGCCAATGCTAAGGGGAGCAGGGATCTGGTATCTCGGTAAACTACCGACTCCTTCGGTCCTTATGCCGGCCTTACTGGAGGTAAAACCAACGATCATGCTCACCGTTCCTATGATTATTGAAAAGATCTTCAGAAACCGCATCGAGCCTGCCTTTAAAAAGAATTTCCTTCTACATACGGCCATTCATGTTCCATTCCTCAGAAAGAAGCTGAATCTTGCCGCTGGTAAAAAGCTGATGCAAACTTTTGGCGGCGAACTCCGTTTTTTTGGCGTAGGTGGTGCCAAACTCAATAAAACGGTAGAAAAGTTTCTGATTGAAGCCAGGTTTCCCTATGCAATAGGCTACGGCCTTACCGAGACCTCTCCCCTACTTGCCGGATTTAACCCCCAGAATGCACGTCTTCAGTCAACCGGTCCGGCTATAGAAGAGATAGAGCTGATCATTCAGCATCCCGATAAAAAGACCGGTGAAGGCGAGATCTGGGCAAAGGGACCCAATGTAATGAAGGGATACTATAAGGAACCTGGGCTGACTGCCGAAGTTATCACGGCCGATGGCTGGTTTAAAACAGGTGACCTGGGAATCTTTGATAAGGACGGTTACCTCTATATAAAGGGGAGGCTTAAAAATACTATTATCGGGCAGGGAGGGGAAAACATCCACCCTGAAGATATCGAGTCCATCATCAACAACTTCCGGCATGTGGTAGATTCATTAGTGGTAATTCAGCAGGAAAGACTTGTCGCCCTGGTACACTTCAACAGGGAGGAAATAGAAGAACGTTATTCCCAGCTCAAATACGACATCTCAAATTACGTTGAACATAAGATTGATGAACTCCAGCTTGAGCTTTTACAATACGTGAATACAAGAGTAAATAAATTCTCCCAGGTTCAAAGGATAGTTGTACAGGAATTCCCGTTCGAAAAAACTCCCACGCAGAAAATCAAGCGTTACCTGTATACATAAAATTCGCAATTTTGTGCTCAGGACTGCATCCTGAACATTATGAATAAACAACAGAAGAAATCTAAAAATACCAAAATCATCCAGGCCCCCGCCAGGGGAACGAACGTCCTCCTCCCCATTTTAGTCATAGTGGGTTTCACATTCATCATTTATATTCCGGCGCTGACCAACGGCCTGCTTCTATGGGACGACCATACCTACACATGGGAAAATCCTTTCCTCAGGAATTTCGATTTTGCCAAAGTCTTTTCTTTTTCTACATATTACATGGGACATTATCACCCCCTGACCATGCTTTGGTTCCACCTTGAATACATAATCTTTCCTGGTGGGGAACAAGGAATTTACGGAGGACTAAACCCTTTCTGGTTCCACCTCAACAATATTTTCCTTCATCTTATAAATACAGCCCTCGTGTTTCTTGTCGTTTATGAACTGAAGGACAAAAAAGAATGGAAGACTGCGGCGATAACGGCACTCTTGTTTGGCATTCATCCAATGCATGTCGAAAGCGTGGCCTGGGTGGCTGAATTAAAAGATGTGCTTTACAGTATGTTTTTCCTGGCTTCTGCTTTGGTTTACATCCGCTACCTGAAATCGGGTCGGTTTCTGCAGATCGCAATTGCTTTTATTCTTTTTATTCTTTCGGACCTCTCCAAAGCCCAGGCTATCACTCTGCCTGTCCTCTTCCTTGTGTTTGATTACTATAAAGGCAGAAAAATTTCCGGGAATGTAATTCTTGAGAAAGTTCCGTTTTTCATTTTCTCTGTTTTCTTCGGATTCCTGGCGATCAGGGCATCAGTGGAGGGAAGTGTGATTAACAGCAGCCAGACCTCTTTTCTGATGAATATCCTTAATGGATGTTACAGCTTCCTGAACTATATCTTCAGGATGTTTATACCAGTCAACCTCTGTGCAGTGCATCCGTATTCACAAAGTAAGCTTTCTGGTCTGCCATTTTGGTTTTACCTGCTTCCGGTCGTCTTTGCAGGCCTCATCTCCGCAACCCTGATATCAGCTAAAAGATCAAAAGAATATCTCTTCGGATTCCTCTTCTATGCAGTTACCATATCAGTCATGCTTAAACTGGTACCGGTCGGGGATTGCCTTGTTAACGAACGGTATTCGTATATCCCTTTTATCGGATTGTTTTTTATTGCAGGCCATTTGTATTCCCGTTTCAGTGAACAACATCCCTGGAAATACCTGGCCCATGGCCTGCTTCTAGTGGCAGTAGCAGCTTTGTCCATACTGACGGTTCAGCGTATTAAAACCTGGAAAGATAATTTCACTTTCTGGGAAGACGTGGTCCGCCAATATCCTCAGCATTGGAGAGGTTATTACGGACTCAGTGTATTGTACTATCATAATATGGACTTTGATAAAGCATTTGAAAATGCCGATATTGCCTGCAGACAAAATTCTCCCGCCGCTCCTTATGCCATGAGGGGGACACTTTATCTTGACAGGAAAAGAAATTGTGACCTGGCCATTGCCGATTTCAAAAAGGTTCTCGGTCTACATGAGAAAGACAGCCCGTTTGACCGGGTTTCGCAGCTGAACCTGGGAATTGCCTGGTTCAACAAGGGTAATTTTGAAAAGGCTGATTCGGAGTATACCAAAACCATCCGCCTTTATCCGGATTATACCCTTGCCTACATCAAACGTGGCACCTTGTATGCCGACAATCTTAGCCGTTATAACGAAGCAATGGCCGATTTCAAAAAAGCCCTGGAGTTGGATAAATCCCAGAAAGAAGCCGCCCTTGGAATCGGCTACTGCTATTTCAGGAAAAATATGACTATTGAAGCCATCGCTGCTTACGGCAACGCAATAGGGATGGACGCTTCCGATGGCAGGCTTTATTACTTCAGGGCCCTCGCGTATGCTCAGGCAGGCAGGTTTTCTGATGCCTATTCCGACGGTGAGAAATCAAAACAATTGGGTTTTAAGATCAACGAGAAGGATTTGGAAAGCTGGAATTCACGCCGGAAGTAATAATCTTTTGTACCTTTATATTCGAAATTCCCCTTACTGATGAAAGGCATTCTTTCAATATTTTTTTTTCTGTGGATGACGTTTACCGGATATTCTCAGTTTCTGAACGTAACGATCAGTACATTAAACTATCCTGAAGAACCATCAATAATTATTAATCCTAAATCTCCCAACATTTTGGTTGCCGGTGCCAATATTGATAGTTATTATTACTCCCTTGATTACGGTCAGACCTGGACCAGCGGAACGCTAAATTCCTCATATGGTATCTGGGGAGATCCCTGTGTCGTTGCTGATACAGCCGGAAACTTTTATTTTTTTCATCTCTCGAATCCATCGCCACCTGCATTTCTTGACCGAATTGTATGCCAGAAATCAACCGATAACGGTCAAACCTGGAATAACGGTTCATACATGGGGCTGAACGGCAGCAAACAACAGGATAAAGCATGGGCTGTTGTAGACAAACTGACCAATAATATCTATTCGACCTGGACTCAATTTGACAAGTATGGGAGTTCAGCCCATACAGACAGTTCTGTGATTCTCTTTTCCCGTTCCATAGATGGAGGGCAAAACTGGAGTCCGGCGAAAAGGATCAACCGGGTTGCCGGCGATTGTATCGACAGCGATAATACGGTCGAAGGGGCGGTACCGGCAATTGGCCCGAACGGCGAGATCTATGTTTCCTGGGCGGGACCGGCCGGCCTTGTTTTTACTAAATCCACAGACGGCGGGCTGACCTGGCCTGCCGATAATGTTTTCGTGTCAGATATTCCCGAAGGATGGAATTATTATATCCCTGGCATTTCACGCTGCAACGGCATGCCTGTGACCTGTTGCGATCTTAGCCAGGGACCATACCGGGGAACAATTTATATAAACTGGTCTGACCAGAGGAACGGCAGCACGGATACAGATATTTTTCTTGTCAAGTCAACAGATGGTGGATTTAGTTGGAGCGCCCCTAAACGGGTTAACGATGACCCACCTGGGAAGCAGCAATTCTTTACCTGGATGACGGTGGATCAGGCGACTGGAATTCTGTATTTCGTTTTTTACGATCGTAGGAATCATTCCGATAACCAAACTGACGTTTACATGGCGACCTCACATGATGGAGGAGAAACCTTTCAGAATTACCGGATCAGTGAAAGCCCCTTCCTTCCGAATTCATCTGTTTTTTTTGGTGATTATACGGCTATTTCGGCATGGGATAATATGGTTCGCCCCGCCTGGGCAAGGCTCGATAATACATTCCTTAGTATTGTGACTGCAATTATAGATTCTGCAAATGTCCTTCACATTCCAGAATCTGAACCGGGCCTCCCGATTGCATTGGAACAGAATTATCCCAATCCAGCAACAACATTCACTTATATGTCGTTTAAGCTGCATAAACCAGCCATTGTTTCCCTCACTGTCCAGGATCTTTACGGGAATCTGGTGGTGACTCTTCTTGACCGTAAATACCTGACTGCCGGAAAATATGTTGAAGGGCTTGATCTAACGGGTAAAAACCTCGATGCGGGAATATATATATACAGGCTTATTACTGATGAAAAAACAGTTTCAAAAAGAATGATCATTAATTAAACACAAACCCTCCTGCAAACCAGAATGTTATGAAATCATGCAGATTGCCGGTTCTATGTTTATTAATGCTGCTGGTCCTGGCTCTACCACAATGCAAGAAAAGCTCAGATTCTGCCAAGTCGGTAGACTTACCCGGCGATTGGGTACAGACCAACGGACCTGGAAACGGCCTGGTCGGATGCGTTGCTGTTATTGGCGATAATATTTTAGCCGGTGTTAATGGCCGGGGAATGTACTTTACTGCTGATATTGGTACATCCTGGCTTTGCGACACTACTGCAATTCCAAACAACAGTACTGTCACCGCGATCGTTCCTGTAAACGACACCACTGTCTACTCCATTAGCGACAGGTTATACCGTTCATACAACAAAGGGGTAAAGTGGAAAGCAATTGCCGGTATTTCAACAACAACAGTTTCATTGGCGGTTAACGGGTCCCTGATCGTCACCGGCACCCTGGGAACCGGGGGTATCTCAATTTCACAGGACGGTGGAATGAACTGGACATCTTTTACACCAACCACAGGCAGTTATCGGAATGCTGTTGCAATACTCGGCCAGGATATTTTTGACGGGACATCCGGTGCAGGAATATTTTATACACATGACTTTGGGCAGCATTGGGAAGCTGTGAATACAGGTTTAGGCAGCCTTGAGGTTCACTGCCTGACTGCCAGTGGGTCTTCGCTTTACGCCGGGACTTCAAAAGGCCTGTATTCTTCTCCGGATAATGGCCAGAACTGGAACCCACTTAATAACGGTCTGCCCACTGACTTAAAAGTGGCCTGCATTGCAATTAATGGTTCCTCGATACTGATTGGCAACACAAACGGTATCTGGTATTCCTCCAACATGGGATTGAGCTGGGCTTCAGTAATCGGAAATCTTCCCGTCACCGACATACGGTCTCTGGCTCTCTCGGGCTCGAGCTTTATCGCTGGAACAACCGCAGGCCTCTTTGTATCGAATTACCAGGGTCAATTGTGGTCACTTAAAGGAATACCAGTTACTACAGTGAAATCGATGTGTACCAGCATACCAATTGTTTTCGCTGCTGCTGAATTGAACACTTCCGGGGTGTATACAACTTCTGATCATGGTGCATCATGGAGACTGCTCAGGCCCCAGCTTACAGCACGTAATATTGCCACCCTTGCTTTTGGCGGCGGGATACTGGTTGCAGGAACCGATAGCGGTGTTTTTATCTCACAGAACCAGGGTTTGTTATGGAGCAGGCGTTCCGATGGCCTCACAAATACCGACGTCCGTTCGGTGGGAATGATCGGGGCACACTGGTTCGCCGGAACTTATAACGGAGGATTTTTCAGATCCGATGATTATGGCAACACCTGGAATAAGCTGAGTACAGGTGTGCCTGATAACATCTATGTATATTCGATCTTCTGCCAGGGTTCAACAATTTTTGCAGGAACCTATTACGGTGGATTGCTCATCTCCCGGGACCTTGGACAGACCTGGCAGATCAACAACCAGATGCCATCGAATACGGTTATTTCCTCCTTTGCTTCCAGCGGATCGACCATTTATGCAGGAACTTTTATAGGGGTCTATAAATCGGATGATGAAGGACAGACCTGGCTTGCCACTACTCTTGAGAACCAGGTGGTTTATAGTATGCTCATCGTTGATAATTACATATTTGCCGGGGTGAAAACCTGGAGCATGTACGGAACAACCATAAACGGTTCGAGGTGGTGGCAGTTTTGCACCGGCTTACCTTATATGACAACGGTTACCTCCCTTGCAACGGACGGGACATTGATCTTCGCAGGCACTCAGGGACTGGGGATATGGACCCATCGGTTGAGATAATCCCTAAGGCTGAAGATCTGCAGCATTCACAACTTTTGCATAAAACCTGTCAAGCGATGCCAGCGTACTTGCGTGTACATCTGCCGCTGACACTGTGCGATCACCCCACTTCAACGCCCTTGTGGCACATGCATCCTCCACGACAATGCATTTATATCCATTGTCATATGCAGCCCGGGTAGCCGCTTCGAGGCACATATGAGTCTGCATTCCGCAGAGTACAAGACGTTTCACATGGAGCGATTTCAGAGTTTCAAGCAAATCGGTCCGGTCAAACGCATTGGCTTCCTGTTTTGTGATTACCTTCTCACCAGGCAGGGGTGCTACATCAGCGTGGATCGGGCTTCCTCCATAATGCTGTATGTGGATAACCGGAAGTTTCTGATCTCTGAACAATTTCAGTACAATAGCAGCCTTTCCACTTGCAGCTTCAGGATTCTCGAGAGGCAGTTTCCCGCCTGGAAAATAAAACTCCTGTATGTCGATCACCAGAAGTGCAGTTGGAAGTGTGTCATTCTTAACTGATATTTTTTGGGAAAATGCAGGATTGCCTGCAATTACAAAAGCAAGGAAAATTACCCATGCCCACACGATCTTAACGATATGCTTTTTCATACAATTAATTTAATCCGGCTCCAAAGTTAAGACACAAAGCCGTATACCGGCATTTTCACGGACATTTTTCATACTTTTGTTGCGAATTTTTTATTCCTCTCCATTTACTTTCTTCATGATGCGATCGATCATATTACTGCTGGGGCTTATCTTGCTTCCTTCACTCCTTCTGGCCCAGTCCAAACCCAATGGCATCATTCAGGGCAAGATCCTGGAAACACAAAATAAAACACCCGTTGAATATGCCAATGTTGCCCTGGTTGACACCCTGAACGGGAAAATCATCAGCGGGGCCGTAACCGACAGTACAGGTTCTTTCCGCCTGACGAACATTCCCAATGGTATTTATTTCCTCGATTACAGTTTCATCGGTTACGAGAAGAAGCGTTCAAAGCCTATCGGCATCGACCGGAAGCATAGCCGGGCCGACGTTGGAGAACTTGGGCTCACTCCATCCGCAGTGAACATGAAAGAAGTAACGGTGAATGCTGATAAAAGCATGATCATCAACAGGATAGACCGGAAGATTTTCAATGTGCAGCAGGATATTATGGCCCAGACGGGCACGGTCACTGATGTACTGCAGAATATTCCCGCTGTCACGGTCGATATGGACGGAAATATCAGCCTCAGGGGATCGGGAAATGTGACCATACTGGTTAACGGGAGGCCTTCGGCCATGGCCGGCACAGCCAGCCTCGACCAGATGCCCGCTTCCCTTGTAGAAAGAATAGAGGTGATAACCAATCCATCGGCAAAATACCGCCCCGACGGTACCGCGGGAATTATCAACATTGTCCTTAAGAAGAACCGCAAAGCCGGATTTAACGGAAGTTTAGGAGGCAACATCGGGAACAACGACCGTTATACGACCAATTTGCAGCTAAACCTGAATACAGGGAAGTTCAACATTTATGGGAGCTATGGTTTCAGGAAAGATTACCGCTGGAGAAGCGGGGACCTGAATTCCCAGACTATTGATACAGCAACCCAACAGACGACATACTTGTACCAGCATTCTGAAGGATATTCAAGGCCTGTATCAAACCTTGCGACTCTGGGGGTTGACTGGAGCATCAGCGACAAAGATGTTACCGGGATTTCGGGCACTCTCAATTACAGGGACTTCAGCCGTAAATCCACCGCCTATAACCAGTATCAGAATGATTCGCTTCATCCCATTGAGGAGTTTACGCGATACCAGGAAGGGCCTGATTATGAGACAAGTGTTGGCGCAAATGCCTATTATGAGCATACATTCAACAGTAAAGATGAATATAAACTCAGGGCCGATTTTGTATTTCAGTATGGCGATGAACATGAAAACTACACTTATACCTCAGTTTACACTCTTCCGTTGTATCCCAATTCCAGGGATTTCAATTATAACCACATCCTGGACAAGAAACTGAACCTTGCCCTTACCTATTCGCGCCCATTATGGAAGAATGCCTCGCTGGAGGCCGGTTATGACGGCAATATGGAGATCTCCGACCAGGATTTCCTTGTACAGCATTATGATAACGAGCAGGGATCATGGGTTACCGATTCCATCCTTACTAATCACTATACTGGAAATCAAACAGTTCATGCGCTTTTCGGGACATTATCCTATACCATTAAGAAATTCTCCTTCATGGCAGGTATCCGTCCTGAACTGGCCCTGCTGAATCTTGATTTCATCACTCAGGACACTTCTATCCGGCAAACGTATTTCGCGGTGTATCCAACGCTTCATCTTTCGCTTGCATCAGGCAAGAATGAATGGCAGCTAAATTACAGCCGCAGGGTAAACAGGCCTCAACCTGAGGACATGAATCCTGTGCCTGAATACAGGGATCCCAGAAACTTTTTTGTCGGTAACCCGAACCTTAAGCCCGAGGATATACATTCCTTTGAGTTTGGATATGCTGTAAAATCAGAGCATATCAGCCTGATTCCCACAATCTTCTACCGTTACCGTCTGAATGGATTTACAAGCGTAACTTATAACAAGAACGATTCGGTGCTGGTAACCACGATGGAAAACCTGGCCCATGACCAGAGTGCCGGTATCGATTTCAGCGGCAATGCACAGATTGTTAAGATCCTTAACCTCAATTTCAGCGCTTCGGGTTATTATAACGAGATCGATGCCTCCAACATTGGATACAGCAGTAACAAAGCTGCCCTATCCTGGAATGCAAAGATGAACGCTGCTATAGCTATAACCAAATCGACTATTTTGCAGGTCAACGGTCAATATCGGTCATCGGTGCTCACCCCCCAGGGTATGCGTTATCCCACCTGGGTTGTCAACCTGGGATTCCGCCAGGATTTTTTCAAAAAGAAACTCTCTGTGCTGATTACAGTGTCGGACCTGTTTAATTCCAGCACTTCCAAAAGCATTGTCAATACCCCTGTCCTGGTCCAGGAATCACTGAGAAGACGCGATGGCCCGGTCATATACGGTGGGCTTGTATTCAACTTCAGTACCACCACCAAGAAAGAAAAGGACATCAAATTCGAGTTCGACAATTCAATGGAACGGTAGTTCTTACAGACCGGGGTAAGTAATCAGAAGTTATCAACCGCTTCGGAAAACCAGTCCGTTTCAACCCTAATTTAGGATTTTAATTCATTACACTATGAAAAGGATCATTCCCCTTTGGTTCTTGATGGTTTTTTATTGTATATGTTTGAATACCACTGCCCAGAGTTTTGACAGCCTTCAGAACATCAGGATCATAGTCACCTTTACTTCTGCACCGACTGTTTACAATGTCACCAAGGCCCCATTGCGTTTCAATAAACTCTTTGCTTTCAGCATGGAGGAAGATGACGGGGATAAAGACATATACACCTATGCCTTTCCGTTTCTGAATGGAGGAACGGTGGCCGGTATCACATACCCCGGATTAAAATTTACGGACGGCTGTGGAAACGATCAGAAATTCAAAATGAGTGCTTCAATTTTTCCTTTTGTTTCAGTTGGGTCAGATCTTGTTGACTGCCATGACCCTTCCAGTCCGTATTCGACGCTAAATGTAACATGGCCCCAGCTTACCGAGATGTATCAGCAAAACTGGGGAGTTCAGGACCATGGCCTCACTTCGGGCGGAGGAGGGACACCGGCTTATGAGATTGCCAGGAACACAAGCTATTTAAAACTGAAAATGCTTTCAGCCACGGCCGGTGGGCCTGATGAAAAGATCCTTATCAATCCCAATGGAGGGGAAATTTACTCTGATTATGCATGGGCCCAGGGATATACAGTTTGTTACAGGGAGGGGTATTCTTTTGCCGATCCCAGTCTTAATGTTTCAGCTCCATTCCCGCATCAAAACATTGGGATGCACAGAACTAACACGTTTGAGGCATACAATCTAAGCACCCTGGTGAACAACCTTGCAGGCGCCAGCACTGGTGGTGCTCACCAGTGGGGTGTTACGTTTACACATGCCGTGAATAACAGCAATTACGGATATTCATTCACCTCCTTCCAGAACCACATGAATTACATCGCCAATACTTATGGCAAGAATGGTCTCGACAACATCCTGATGGCTACTGAGGAAGAAGTGATCGATTATCTAATGGTCCGTGACAGCATCAATGTTAACCCTCAACTGCTTGATAATGTTCTTACAATTTCATTCTCAGGTAGCCTCACCAACAAGTACCGTTATTATAATTCCACCCTGCTTATATCGGCCAACCAGAATATTACATCCATTGCGACACAGGGAGTACAGGCCAGCACCTATAAAGGTACAGGATCGGCTATCGGGATGGTTAATATTAGCTGGAACGGGCATTATGTGATACCGGCTGAGGTAAATGCCGAGACCTGGGTAAATAAAACTGAAGTTTCACATAGCCAGGAAGATGCCACCATAGCCATTGATTATATCATGATGGTGCCTCCCGGGCCTGCTCAGAGGGATTTCAGGATCAGACTTTGCCAGGTTCCCGGCATCATGCTTCCCTCTGATTTCTGTACCTACCGCACTGCCCCGGTTTGCACGATACCATTCAAAGGGGGATGCCCCGGCCATAGCTTGCTTATGCCTGTGGCTGTAGACAGTTTCCTGAACATTACAGCCTGTTACCAGAGGATAGAATATGACCCTGCTGTAATGACATTCGTATCGGGAGCAGCCGGGAAACCGACAATCCTCAACGGGATGGTTATCACCGATCAGCCGGTTGGCGGGTCATCCACATTACGAAAAATACTAATATCATGGACAGGTGCTACGTCTAAATCCCTCTCGGTTCACGACACTCTTGTACTGCTCACATTTAACTATATCTCTGGGAATACTTCGATTGCCTTTAACACCTCTTCCAGCGGAGGGAATGATTGCAGGTATGTTGATGATGGAGGCCACCCGATGTATCAATACCCTCCGGGCACTTTTTTCATCCATGGCCAGGTTACTAATGCAAGGCTCCTTGCGCCAGGCACTATAAGCGGGCCATCCACGCTCTGCCTGGGGACATCCGATAACATGTTCACAGTTGCTCCGGTAAGTGGTGCAACAGCATATGCATGGACCTTTCCGGCCGGATTTACAATCACCCAGGGTGGGGATAAGGACACTGTTGTCGTTACCGCCGGGCCCAATGCGGTTTCCGGAACACTTACGGTGCGTGCAGTGAATGTTTGCAATGACAATCCCCAGTCTCCACCTTTTACAATTATAATGAAATCCAGGCCTTTGCCGGTAATAACAGGTCCGGTTTCCGTTTGTGCCATGATACCGGGCCAGATATACAGCACTGAGGCAGGAATGACAGACTATGCATGGGCCGTATCTTCCGGAGGAATCATAACCTCCGGTCAGGGAACCAGAATTATCAATGTCAACTGGACAATACCGGGTTCACAGACAGTCAGCGTGGTATATCGCGGAACAAACGGTTGTATGGCCCCGTTACCAACTGTAAAGAATGTTACTGTCAACCCCATCCCTATACCTGTTATCACAGGGACAGACACGGTTTGTCGCACTGTATCAACCACATTTTCAACCAATTCCGGCATGCAATCATATCAGTGGCTTGTATCGCCTGCAGGTACAATTGTCTCAGGATCTTCTACATCCACTGTCATTGTCAGATGGAACACCCCTGGCCATCAATGGATCAGCCTGAACTATTCAAACTCCTTCGGATGCCTGGCGCTTTCACCTGTTATTAAGAATATTTATGTCCGCCCAATCGCCCAGCCTGTGATCTCAGGGCCCGACAGCCTTTGCGAAGGTGCTTCGGGAATATTGTATACAACGGAGACCGGCATGAATGGTTATTCCTGGTCAATCCTGTCGGGAGGCACGATCACCTCAGGGGCCGGGACATCCTCGATTACCGTGCAATGGAACAGCCCGGGTATTCACCTGCTTCAGGTCAATTACATCCTGCCGGGCGGCTGCCCTGCGACAAATCCTTTTATCTTGCCGGTAAATGTTCACAGCAGGCCACTTCCGCAAATCAACGGCCCCGACAGCCTGTGTAAAGGGGCAACAGGTACACTGTACTACACAGAGAGCGGGATGAATAATTACCAATGGACAATTTCTTCCGGGGGGATCATCAACTCAGGCGCTGGTACTGACTCCATCACGACTAACTGGATAGCTTCAGGAAATCAATTTATCACTGTTACATACACAAATCCTTATGGCTGCACTCCCATTAATCCTGTTTCCCTGGATATCCGGGTAAACTCCCTTCCTGATCCTACCATAACAGGCCCGTCAAATGCCTGCAATGGTTCAGCCGGCAACCTCTATACAACCCAGGCAGGTAAAACAAATTACATCTGGACGATCAGTTCCGGTGGCGTTATTATTTCAGGCCAGGGAAACGATTCTATTCATGTCAGTTGGAATTCAGCAGGCCTTCAGGAAATCACTGTCAATTACCTTGATTCTAATTTATGCATGTCACCTACGCCCGCTTCATATCCCATCATGGTTTTTGCAATACCCTCACCCACCATTAGCGGGCCTTCGGTTGCCTGTGCAGGCACAACCTTGGTTTATTCTACACAGAACGCGATGAGCGGCTATAACTGGGCTGTCTCCGCCGGAGGAACAATTTTATCGGGCCAGGGAAGCCAGACGGTAAGTGTAAAGTGGAACCAGGCAGGAACAGGGACGGTTTCGGTAAATTATGCCAACTCATCGGGCTGTTATGCTACGAATCCATGCGTATACAATGTAGTTGTTCATTCTTCTCCCACACCAACAATTACTGGTTCCGGCAGCCTGTGCTTGAACTCAACCGCGACATATATAACCGAATCCGGCATGAACAATTGTTCATGGACGGTCTCCCCTGGCGGTACAATTATTTCAGGCAACGGGTCCGCGTCTGTACTGGTGAACTGGGTTTCCAGCGGAGATCAGTCACTTACACTTACCTGCACGAATTCCTTTGGTTGTCAGCCAATACAGGCAGCCCAGAAAACCGTAAGGGTCCATCCTCTTCCTTTACCTGTTATATCCGGCCCTTCATCTGCCTGTTGTTATTCAACAAACCAGGGATATCTCACCCAGCCAGGAAAGACAGGATACAGCTGGACCATCAGCAGTGGTGGCCTTATCACTTCCGGGCAAGGGACTGACTCTGTTAATATCAGCTGGAGCGCAACAGGATTGCAACACATTACGGTAACGTATATTGATTCAAACGGCTGTATCCCCTTTCAACCCTCCACTTATGCAGTTACCATTCATCCACTTCCAGTGCCCACAATATCCGGGCCCTCTTCGGTCTGTATGGGGGTTACGGGAAATACTTATGTAACCCAAGCCGGGATGGGTAATTATCTCTGGAGTATATCAACAGGCGGCACAATCTTATCAGGTCTTGGAACAGAATCTATCCAGGTAAGATGGGATTCATCTGGAACAAAGTTTGTTTCTGTAAACTATTCAAATTCCTACGGATGTTTTGCTCTGGCCCCGTTCATCAGGACTGTCACGGTCTATCCTTTACCGGTCCCGACAATAACAGGTTCCGACAGCCTTTGCATGAATGCTACTGGAATATACACCACCGAAAGCGGGATGCACAATTACCAGTGGATAATCTCTGCCGGGGGCAGTACTGTGACCGGTCTTTGTACAAATACAATTCATGTCACATGGACGACAGCAGGCCCGCGCACGGTCTCGGTAAACTATCTGAACGGGAATAACTGTATGGGAGCCTCCCCTGCTGTTTTCAATGTTTCTGTGTTTCCACTTCCTATGCCAACCATCTTTGGCAACAGCTCTGTTTGTGCAAACTCTACAGCTGAGGTTTATTCCACTGAGAGCGGGATGAGCAATTATTTATGGACGACTGCCTCGGGCGGAACAATTACCTCTGGCCAGGGCACAGAATCAATCACTGTGAACTGGGGAGATCCCGGGAATTCAACAGTTACAGTAACCTATACCTCCCCCAAGGGATGTAACCCTGTTACCCCCGCAATTAAAACGGTAATTATCAACCCCCGGCCTGTACCTTGCATTTCAGGCAGTAATTCCGTATGCATCAACTCAGGGCCTAAAACTTACTCCACACAGGCCGGCCAGATGAATTACATCTGGGACATTACACCGGGCGACACAATCCTTAACGGCCTGGGGACAGCATCAGTAACAGTGCAATGGACTACGGCGGGAAACCACTGGATCTCTGTGACCTATTCATCCCCATCAGGCTGTGAAGCCGCGGCACCCGACACCCTGCCTGTGACTGTAAACCCCATCCCCTCTCCGGCTACAACAATATCAGGGCCTTCTGTACTATGCATACCTGTATCCTGGCAGGAATATTCTGTTGCTTCAATTGCGGGCGCAAATGGATACTACTGGACCTTGCCGGCAGGAGTGGTTTTCCAGGGCAGCTCCAACAATAATGTAATTCATGTTTCATACCTTCCAAACGCGCAGTCAGGCAATGTGACCGTTTATGGAATCAATGCTTGCGGGAACGGGATCCCCTCAAGCCTTTTCGTTACAGCTAACCCCATCCCACCCCCACCGACGATATTGCTTGGACCGGACAACAACCTTATATCCAGCTCCCTCAACGGCAACCAATGGTATCTTAACAACCAATCCATGCCCGGAGACACACTCAACCAACTTCATGTTGTTGTCACCGGAAATTACTATACAATTGTCACTCTTGATAATTGCAGCTCCGACACTTCAAATACCAAACATGTTATTGCCGTGGGGATAAAGAACAATATAGGGTTCAGTATAAATGTGCATCCAAATCCCACAAACGGCCTTCTTATCATGGATTTCATAAGCCCAAAGGATAATATTTATAAAGTGATCTTATTCAATGAGCTTGGCACTGAACTGTTTCAGTCCGAAAAGCTTATCCCCCGGGGAGAATCCATATGGGCTATCGACATCGGAGATATTTCCCCAGGCACAGTCCTGATGGTAATACAGTCTTCAGAGGGGATTATCAGAAAAAAAATAATTAAAAACTAGCATGGAAAGGAGCATCACCTCCCTTATGTTATCTTATGATTACAACCTTTTTTATTACCAAGTAGGAGTCGGAACTAATAACAATATTATAGGTACCGGCTTCAGCTGCTGAAAGGTCGATCTGGTACTCGCTTTCGCCTTTAAGTTCCTTCTTCAGGAGCGTTTTGCCGTTCATATCTTTGACCTCAATATTTAGAATTATCCTGCTGCCTTCTGCAGGAACTATATTAAAGATACCTTTATTGGGATTTGGGTAGATATCAACCCGGCCAGCTTTTGTCTCATTAATCCCGGAACTCGATTTTGCCTGGATTAGGTTCACCGACACCGGCGTAACTCCTGTTGCAGCTACAGAAATATGGGCAGTACGCGCTATATTGCCGGTATTGGCAGTATAATTTGCAACAATGGTACCGTTTTTACTACCTGAAGGTGTGACAGTACACCAACTGCTGTCGCATTGCACAGTCCAGTTTGTATTGGAAGTCACCGTATAATTAATACTGCCTGTGACGGCTGTCACATTCTGGTCAGGCGGTATTACATTCAGAGTGGGGGCTGCACCGGCCTGGGTAACTGTAACAACAACAGGACCAATACCACTGCCAAAAGTTGAAATATGCGCAATTCTTTGAACAATATCCGGGTTAGCAGTATAGGTTGCCACAATAATACCATTTCCTATGCCCGAGGGGGTCACTGTACACCAATTTGTATCTGCAGAAACTGTCCAGGCAATATTTGAAAGTACGTTATAGTTGGTTCTGCCTGTATCAGCTGCCACATCACGGTTTGGTGGTGTGACAATAAGCTCGGGACTAACCCCAGCCTGGGTAACGGTTACTGTCACGGCTGGGACACCATTGCCGCTGACTATAAGAGTGGCCATTCTTGGTATAGTGCTGGTATTGGTTGTAAAAGCGGTAAAGATCGTATCGTTGCCCGATCCTGATGCTATAGGCACACACCATGAGGCATCACTGGAAACAAACCAGTTGATGTTGCTTGTCACAAAGAAACGGGTCTGGCCTGAAGTATCGCCAACACTCCGGTTTGGAGGAGTAACTGCGAGGCTCGGTTGAATTGTAGAAAAGCTCAGGGTATCTCCGTTTGCAATACCGTTCGGATTGGAACCAACTGCAGAGTAGTAATATAGTGTATTAGGCATCAAACCACTTATGCTTTTCGATATGTTTACTGTTGACATTCCCGAACCAACCGAATCGGGTGTGGTCGTGTTTGTTAGGCTCATGGGAGTTGGTCCCCAGATAAAATAGCCGGTGGCAGTTGCTCCATATGGATTTACAGTACCATTGAGAGTTGCAGAGACACCAGTAATATCTGAAGCTCCAGTGGTTGTGACCAAGGGAGGGAAAGCGAATTTAAACGAGGCTATCCTCGTTTTACGGCTCCCGCTTGATCCAATATATTCATCTGTAAACCAGAATGTATTTGTGTCAACCGGATCCACCGACATCAGGGAATAATCGCCCCAGCGGTTTTGACTGGTTTGTGAATGTTGTCCCTTAATAATAGTGTCTTCTGCGATATCAAGTGTATTGTTGCCTGATAAATACGCCATTGGAGATTGTCCGCAATACCTGATGGAAGGGTACATCGTAGTGTTTGACACAGAATACCCGAGAGCGATGGTTTTGGAACCATTAAGCATTATACTTGCCATCCACCTGCTGTTAGAATCCGGGGCAAATGTCCCCTGTTGCCTGATGTTCCAAAGGCCGGTTGTCCTCCGGAGTTCATACCAGCGGACACCGGCATGATTGTTATTCGGAGGTGTTCCGAGATTTACGGTATGGCAGCAAACGATCGTCTGATATGAGCCGAAATTCCGGTATTGAGGAACATTCATGATAGTCAGAGGTATTGCATCGACTTTCTGGGATGTTCCCTTCTGTGGAACATTGTCCCAACTGCTCCCGAAATTACTGGTGAAGGGTTGAACATTAAGCTGCTGAGCCCGGTTAAATGTTGAATTGGCAGTATTATTCCAGTCAACATGAAGTTCATAGATCCACAGCTGGTCAGTGCCGCCACCATAAGCATCGTCATTTACTGCAACGTAAAGCCCCGGGGAACCGGCAGGTGCTAATTGTCCGTCATTATCAACCGGGGGAACGCACATAAAGCCATCCCAGGAAGGAGCAGGTCTCCACGAGTTGTGGAACCCTACCTTCTGGGCAGTCCCTCCAACCAGTATCGAATCGCGCTGGAAGACATAAATATCCGTGCTCCCCCCATTATTGTCCCCCATATAGTATCCGTCACGCCAAACGCTGACTTTGGCATAATCAGGCATTGTTGCAACCTGAAAGGAATACCGGTGCCAGGTACCTGTAGGGTCATTGGTGGATGATACGGCCAACAGCAGGTAATTTGTTGAGCCGGAAATAGAAATTTCCGTCACCAGCCAGCGGTCGGCATGTTCGTCATATAAAATGACCGGATCCCCGTTATTATAATTGCTGCCGGGCACAGTCCCAAACAGGGTGTTGACAGCTGTGGGGCCGGCCACCTTGGTTCCGTCCTTGGTGTAAATTGCGTAAACCGTGTTAATGGTTTGCATAAAATGGTTCGGACCTGCCGTACCATTACAATCGGGTGGATAATAGGGTGAAGTCTGTCCGTCGAAGTTTACAATCTGACCGGCAGTATTATGCTGACTTCCCATATTCTTCTGGAAAAACGTATCAGGTCCTTTGGGCAGGGCAGTTGAAGCATAGGGATAGCTGCGTTTTTGAAGGCCTTCATTTAATTCCTTTTTAGCTCTTTTTTCCATTGCTTTCCAGTCGGAAGCGCTTATAACCGGAAGATCACGCAAAGGTTTGCTAAGACCCAGGTATGTGCCTGTGCCAATTTCACTTGGAGTTGCAGGAATGTCTTGGGCTCCGGCCAACAGAACAGGTATAAGGAATATAAGTACTGAAATGTATCTCTTTAGTATCATAGGTTTCATTTTGGGGTACAAATTTAATCATAATATGACTTGTCATAGTGGTACTTTTTCCGCTTGCTATTAATAAATCATTTTATATTTTTGCGGGTAAGTCAAACTATACAGTTTTTAGATGAGAACCCTTACCTTGTTCATTTTAAGCCTGCTTTTTACAGGGATATTGTCTTCCCAGGATATTAAAACCGTTGCCACCGGCCTTGATAAAGCCAAGGAAGAAACTCCGGCGGATACCGCAAAGAAACACTGGAAATTAAGCGGATTCGGGTCTCTTACCATCAACCAGGCTGCTTATTCCAACTGGGCCGCAGGGGGTACAAATTCGATCGGGGCTACCGGAATGCTTAACCTTAAACTTCGTTATTCCAAAAACAAACATTCATGGTCCAACCTTCTTGATGCTGCTTACGGATTCCAGCTTCTGGGACCAACCAAACATGCCAAATACAATAAAACCGATGATAAGTTAGAGTTCACAACTGCATATAGTTTTGAACTTCATAAAAATAAAAAATGGTTTCTGACCTTTCTGGTGAATTTCCGTTCCCAATTTTCGAACGGGTACAATTATCCCAACGACAGCATCCCGATCTCAAAATTCATGGCTCCTGGTTATGTTGTTGTCGGTCTTGGCATAACATACCGCCCCGCAAAATTTTTCACCTTATATATTTCACCTTCCTCCGGCCGATTCACTTTTGTATTAGATGACACTCTTTCCAAACAGGGTGCTTTCGGGGTTGGGAAAGGGAAAAGAATAAGAGGAGAATTTGGCCCTTATGTAAGGGCGGACCTGAACAAGGATCTTACTAAAAACATCAATCTTACTTCATCCCTTGAATTATTTACCAATTATTTGCATAATTTCGGCAACATAGATATTAACTGGAACGTATTATTCACCCTGAAAGTTAACAAATGGCTCGCCACTATCATTAATTGCCAGGTGATCTATGACGATGACGTTCTGATCCAGACCAATCCTCCTGAACCTGCATACGGACCGCGCACACAGTTCAAGGAAACTATCGGTGTTGGGATATCCTATAAATTCCATTAAGGCAAAGTCTATTGGAAAAATTGAATTAACTTTGGCTCCATAAAATACATACAAACAAGAATGCCATGGCCCATCATGATTTATACGACGATCACAGCCTTTCACATGAAGAACTGAAATACAGGGAACATACCGAAAGGGCAGCCCATTTTATCAAAATCGATCTCTTCCGTTCGGCCAGGGAGGAATTCAAAGCCGCACTGGAATATAAACCGGGAGATGAAAAATGCCTTCTGGGAATGACTGAAATGAATGCCAACATCCGGAGGGATAAAAAGGTTGTTCTTGTGGTTGCCCCGATTGTTCTGGCAATCATTGCAGCAGTAGCTTGTTATGCCTGATTATCTAAGCTCTGATCATTTCGTCGATCAGGCCCAGTAGCACATCTTTTGTTACAGGTTTGGGCAGATATCCCGAAAACCCCAATGAGATCAACCTGTCGCGGTCACCAATGGATGCATACCCTGTGAGTGCAACTATTGGCACATTCTTATATTCGGTGAGTTTACGGATCTCGAGCATAGCCTGAATCCCGTCAAGGCCCGGCCCAAGGTTGATATCCATAAGGATCAGATCGAAGTGCTTCTGCCTTGAACTCTCAATAGCAGCCTTTGCATCCAGTGCCGAATAGGCCATGCAAGTATCCTGAATATAGAGAGTAAGAAGCTGAAGATTGACAAGATTATCCTCCACAACAAGGACTGCGGGATAGTTTATTGAACCAGAAGTTGGGGCATGTTTTTCTGCAACCTTTTCGGTTACAGGCGCAGGAACCTGTTCAAAAGGAATTCCGGCAGAAGGCAGGATGACAACAAATTCGGACCCCTCCCCGATCTTACTCTTCAGCCTTATTTCACCATTCAGGAGTATAGCAATTTTTCTGCTGATACTAAGTCCAAGGCCTGAGCCCTCAAATTTTCGGCCATAGCCCTCACTGACCTGCCTGAAAGTTTCAAAGATCAGGTCGAAATTCTCTTCTGCTATACCGATACCGGTATCCTTAACCGAAATCGCAATGCTGTCTTTTCCGCTTTCTCTGAGCTCAGTGGCTTCAATGGTAATGCTGCCCTCCTCTGTATATTTAACGGCATTGTCGATAAGGCACCTCAAAAGATGCTGCAGGAGGTAGTCATCTGCAAGTATCTGCATGAAAGCCGGGACATTCAGGTTTAACCTCAGGTTTTTTCTGTTGATCAGAGGTTCATAATTAGATAAAACTTTCAGAAGACTTTTTTTAATACTCAGTGGGAGGAATTTCCTGTTAACTTTATCTGACTCCAGATGTGAAAGGTCCATTATGGCATCCAGGGTATCCATAAGCCGGCGCCCCGAAATAAGTATATTCTCGGCTTTAGCCCTTGCTTCAGGATCAAGCAAATCGTTGGTGAGTATCTCAGCAAAGCCAAGTATCCCGTTCATAGGTGTACGCAGCTCATGGTTCATATTCGCAAGGAGCGAGGAGGTGAGCTTGGAGGAAACTTCAGCTTTTTGCTTCTGAACCACCAGTTCCTGCTGCATCTTCATGCGCTGGATCGACAAGGCGATCTGCTCCGAAACAAAGATCAGCACATCAACTTCATGATCCCCGTAACGTATCTTTGGATTGTAGCTTTGAACTACCATTACACCAATAACATCTTTATCAATCTTCAGCGGGACTCCCAGCCAGTCGATAGCCAATGTGCCTTTAGTCTCTATGATACCACGGTCGACGAAATACTGGATATCTTCGGGTTTTGCTAAAAGGTGTTTACCTGTCCTGAGTACAATATCAGTCAGTGTATTCCCTCGTTTCCGGGGTGCCGGAGGTGGATCTTTTTCGTCAATGAAATACGGGAAGCTGATTGTTTTACCATCCTGTTCCACAAGTGCAATAAACAGATTATGCGCATCCATAAGGTCGCCGATCACAATATGAATGTTGGCAAACAGATCATTGAGATCCTTCGCGGAATGGGCAAGTTCGGAAATCCTGTATACAGCTCCTTGGACCTTCTCCGATTGTATAACATCCGAAATATCCTTGTTGATCGTTATTATCCCCAGTGCATTCCCCTGTTCATCCTTTAGCTGTGAAGTTGAGGATAATATATAAGCTGTACTGCCATCTTTGCGCTTATGCACCAACTCGCCTTTCCAGGTACCTTTTTGCGCAAGTTCCTCAAAAATTCCGGCCCTTCCGGCACCAGGGAAATCGACCCTCAGCGATCCTCCTCCGAATTTACCTACGACCTCCTCAGCTTTCCACCCATATATTCGTTCAGCTCCCTTGTTCCAACTTTGAATGATCATGTCTCTGTCAAAGGTAATTATGGCGTCACTGATCTCCTGGAGCAAAGCATTCATATATCTTATCTGCTCTTCATCCATTTGTGACTTCTGCTGAAATTTGAAACGGGACCTGTAGTGCTCAAGTTGCTGGTTTTTCCAAATCAAGGCAGCTGAAATCGTGATGACCAGAACGAAAATAGCAATATACAGGACAAGGTTCAGAGCGCTTTTTTGTAAAGGAGCCGTCAGCTCACTTTTATCAATTTTGCAAATGATCCACCAGTTGGTGCCTTCAATATGGCGCAACTCGGCGAGCACAGGCATCCCTCTGTAATCCTTTGAATCAGACAGCATCAGAGACCCACTTAACGGAATGGTCTTACATATCTCATCAACCGGCGAAGGGGTTTTAAAGGCAATTATAGTATCAGGATTTATTCTGCTACCCGATAAATAAAATGTGGATCTGGCATCGTGATGCAAAAGGATATTTTCCGCAGTAATCCGTTTTACAGGCCATGAGGCGAGAGTAGGGAACAGATTTCCGGAAGGATCAATAAAAAAGACAGCATAGCCGAGAAAGACCCCATTCTGAGCTAAAACCGTCGAACTTGTGAGATAAAGTTTGCCATCCCTGAATTTCCTGACATCTGATAGAATAACTTTCCCCGGGATTAAATGACTTTTCTCTGCTTTGGTCAAACCATCCGCCCAGGGTCCGTCATTATTACCAACAAGGTTAAAAACCCTCCTGCCATTGGAATCGAACAATACAATATTGCTGTAATCATGATTGCGTCTGATAGGTTCCAGCCAGTTATGAATGGCCTGCCGGTTTTCAAGACCTTCAGGTGCTTTGAGCAGTTTAACGAAATGGGAAATAAATTCCGGGCTTGAAGCAATATATGCACCTTCAGCCTTTCTTTCCTCAATCCAATTGTTGATCTCATGAACTTTAAAACTGGAAATGGCCGAGAGAAACTCCTTGTGGATTTTAAGGATATCATCTTTCTGAGAATGATAGTAAAAATGTCCGCCGGCGAACAATCCTGCCACCAACAGGAAAACAAACATAAACTGTTTCCAGTGGAGCCTGAATTTGTTATCCGGAAGATCAGCCAGTTCCATACAAGACCCGTTATTAATAATTCAAAGATATGAAATTTTATTCTTGTTTTTGAATCTGTTACTTTCATCTTTTTATGTATGTTTAAAAAAATGTCATGTACATTTGTATACCATGAAACATAAACACGAGGGAACCATGGAAACTGGCAAACAGCAGAAAATGAAACTTGTAAATAATGACCCATGGCTTGAACCGGTTGCTCAGGAAGTTTATGCAAGATATAACAGGTACCAGAATGTACTTAATGAAATAAAGGCAGGCTGGAAGTCCCTTTCGAAATTTGCAGATGCCTATTTATGGTTTGGTCTCCATTACGACCGCAGGCAAAAAGGCTGGGTATACAGGGAATGGGCTCCCCATGCCCAGGATCTTTATCTTTTTGGGGATTTCAATAACTGGCAGCGTTATTCCCATAGGTTGAACCGCGACAAGTTCGGGAACTGGGAGATATTCTTCCCTGACGATGTGTATGGAGAACGATTCATACACGAGGAAAAGATCAAGGTAATGGTACATTCCGAGATGGGCTGGAATGAACGTCTCCCGGCTTATATAACCAGAGTGGTCCAGGATCCTCTCACAAAGGATTTCGCCGGACAGATCTGGGATCCGCCCAAAACGTTTGATTGGGAGAACGACAATTTCGACCTTCGAAGCCTGAACGATTTGTTCATTTACGAATGTCATCCCGGCATGGCGCAGGAGCGCGAAGGAATAGGAAGTTTCTGGGAGTTTGCTGATGACCTTATCCCGTATATTAAAAATTCGGGGTATAATGTAATACAGCTGATGGCTATTGCCGAGCATCCTTATTATGGTTCCTTCGGATATCATGTCACCAATTACTTTGCAGTTTCCAGTCGCTTTGGCACTCCCGAAGAGCTGAAATACCTTATTAAAAAAGCTCATGAACAAGGGATAGCGGTAATAATGGACCTGGTTCATTCCCATGCAGCAAAAAACACCAATGAAGGCCTGAACATGTTTGACGGCTCCGATCACCAGTATTTCCATGCAGGACCAAGGGGGAATCACCCCCATTGGGATTCCAAATGCTTCGACTATGGTAAAAGGGAGGTCCGACAATTCCTCCTTTCCAACGTCAAATACTGGTTAAAGGAATTTCATTTCGACGGATTCCGTTTCGACGGAGTCACTTCCATGATGTATTTTGACCATGGTTACCGTGAACTATGGGAACGTGACGGTTATTTCAAAGACGGGGTTGAATGGGATGCTATCACCTATCTCCAGCTTGCCAACACCCTGGCGCACCAGGTCAAACCTTCCGCCCTTACCATTGCCGAAGACGTTACCGGTATGCCCGGGCTCTGCAGGCCCATCAAAGAAGGTGGTATTGGATTCGATTTCCGCCTTGGAATGGCCCTGCCAGATTACTGGATCAAAATCCTCAAGGAGCGGAAAGACGAGGAATGGGATATCCATGAAATGTGGGTGGTGATGAATGAGCGGCTACCCGATGTGAAGACCATTGCGTACTGTGAGTCTCATGACCAGGCCCTGGTTGGCGACCAGACTATTGCATTCCGCCTGATGCAAAGCGAGATCTACTTTAAGATGAGCCGTGAAGAAGAGAGTCATATCATCGACCGTGGGATAGCCCTGCATAAGATGATTCGCCTCTTTACACTTTCACTCGGTGGTCAGGCATACCTGAACTTCATGGGAAATGAATTTGGTCACCCTGATTGGATCGATTTTCCCCGCGAAGGCAACAACTGGAGCCATCAGTATGCACGAAGGCAATGGTCCCTGGTTCTGAATTCCAACCTGAAGTACCGTTTTCTCGGTGAATTTGACAAACAGATGTTGAAGCTGGCAAAATCATACCGCCTGCTTGAAGCGAATTTCGGTCATGAGATATGGATGGACCATCAGAATAAAACAGTCATATTTGAAAAATCGGATTTGCTTTTCATCTTTAACTTTCATCCTGCCAATTCCATCCCCGATTATTCCTTCATTGTACCTGAGCCAGGCGATTACCGTTTAATCCTGAATTCCGATTCCGAATTATTCGGAGGACATGGCAGGCTTGACGAAAGCCTCATGCATATCAGCATTTTTAATCCCGACGACAAAACACATACACTGAAAATATACAACATCAACCGAAGCGTTCAGGTATTCGAAAGGGTAATGCCTGTTAACGATGACAAATAACAATCAGACTATGCGTGAAAAACCCACACTGCGTTTCTGGCAGATCTGGAACATGAGTTTTGGCTTTCTGGGCATACAGTTCGGATGGGGCCTTCAGATGGCAAATATGAGTGCTATTTACTCGTACCTTGGTGCGAGACCCAGCCAGATTGCCTTGCTCTGGCTTGCTGCTCCGGTTACCGGTGTCATCATCCAGCCACTTATCGGGCAGGCGAGTGATCGTACCTGGACGAGGCTGGGTCGCAGACGGCCCTATATCCTGGTGGGAGCCATCCTGGCCTCCCTGGCTCTGATCTTTATGCCTAATTCACCGACTTTCTGGGTTGCTGCAGGCCTTCTCTGGGTGCTCGACGGGACCATCAATGCCAGCATGCAACCATTCAGGGCCATGGTAGCCGACAACCTCCCCGAAAAACAAAATTCCCAGGGGTTCGCTATACAGTCACTCTTCATCGGTCTCGGAGGTACTATCGCCTCTGCCCTTCCCTGGATGATGACAAACTGGTTCGGAATTACACAGGATAAGGCAGGTCAGGGACATATTCCGAGTTCCGTCACTTTATCTTTTTATATCGGCTCGGTTGCCTTCATTGGAGCTGTTCTGTGGACCGTCTTTTCAACAAAGGAGATACCGCCTGATGAGAAGGAACTGGCCGCGATCCGGTCACGGAAGTTTGACTGGACCCTGGGCCTGGGAGAGATTGTAAGGCTTATCGGACACTTGCCTAAACGGATGTGGGAACTTGGTTTAGTTCAGTTCTTCACCTGGATTGGCATGTTTTGTTTGTGGGTTTATTTTTCCCCTGCAATTGCCGGTAATGTGTTTCATGCCAGAGAAGGGACATTGGAGATGGAAGCATCCGGTGCCTGGGCAGGATTCTGTTTTGCCATGTACAATGCAGTTTGCTTTTTATTCTCATTTGTCCTTCTCCGGGTCACAAAAGCCACCGGGCCGAAACTGATTCATACGCTCTGCCTGGCAATTGGTGCCATAGGGCTACTAAGCATCCCTATGATAACCGGGAAATACGGACTACTGATCTCCATGACCTGCATCGGAATAGCCTGGTCAAGCATTCTCTCCATGCCCTATGCAATGCTAACACCGGCTTTGCCCCCTGATAAATTCGGGGTCATGATGGGAATCTTCAACCTGTTCATTGTCATACCTCAGGTTATTGCATCAAGCCTGCTCGGATATGTGATTGAACTTTTCTTTGCCAGCAAACCCATGAACGCCATGATTATCGGCGGAGTCTGCTTTGCTATCGCTTCATTAACAACTCTTGTTTTTGTGAAATACAGGCAAAGCAGTAATGGTGAGGCTGTCATCAAGTCTGTCACCTATTAACCGTACTCAAATCAGGCTACAATGAAAAATTACCCACTTCTTTCTTTGACATTTGCATGCATGCTGCTTGTAACGGCCTCCTGTAAAATGAAGCCTCAACCTCCCGAAGCAATGAAGCTTCCTGGAAACGAGAATTCAATCAAGGCTTATGCCAAAACTGAAAATGAATATTCCGAAAAATGGCTAAATCAGTTCGGGTCGCTGAGAAAAAAGCTTCAGGCAGAGTTGGCGAACCGGGATTATACTGTTACTGCTGTGCAAAAAGTTTTTACTGATACAGCGCTTACGACCGGTGGCCTGTGGAAAATTTTTGTCAATGGCGGGAAAGATGTACACGCCCTTTCAACAGGGGCACGGAATGCCGCAGACAGGATCATTTATACTGAAACTGATCCTGAATTTCATGTCAGCTTGCGTTATTCTTACTCGAAAAGCTATATTTTTATTGAAAGCACATCGGGTCAATCCTCTGAGGTTCGCCTTCTTCCTGTTGCATCCAAATCCCCTGACCCTGTCCTGATCCAGGAAAGGAAACAGAACGTCTTTTACAATGCTGATCATTTCGGTGGTAACAACATCTGGATCCTTTCAAATGAGAATGCACCTATGCGATGTATTCTGATCGCTCCGGCGGCATCTCCCGGTCCTGCAAAATGGAGGGCAGCAGTGCGGGAAAATGACAGTGTGCTAATTGATGCGTATGCAGTAATCAACCTGCAATACCTGGTATTGGTGCAGAAAAAACACCGGAGCACTTCCATCGAAATAACAAACCTCTACCCGGATAATAAAGGATTTGGCATTGAGAATAAAATCAATTTTCCAGAGCCAGAAGGGCAGATATCCGACCTTTTTTACGAACAGAAAGAGGACAAACTGGTTTTCCGGTATTCAAGTATTATAACCCCTCCTTCATGTTACACTTACGGGATTCATACCATGCATATGGGCATCCGCTGGAAAAAACAAATTAAAAACTATGTTCAGGATGATTATAAGGCTGAGATAATATGGATCAGGACAAAAGAACACGGACGGATGCCTGTATCGCTCATCAGTAAAAGGGATCCGGAACGGAAGGATGGGACCAGCCCCCTGGTCTTATTTGTTGAATCTACAAAGCCATGGGAACAGGACGACAATTTCAGGCCTTATCTCCTTAGCCTGCTCAACAGGGGATTTTACATTGCCCGTATTCATGTATCTTCAGGTGTTTCTTCTGATTCTGAAACTACTGGCCTTGTCACAGCAGCGGTCACCACGCTGATCGGAAGGAGGTTTACTGCGCCGGGCATGATTACAATTGCAGGAAAGGGTGTTGGAGCCTCAATGGCCTGGAATGCAGCCAGGGAACATCCTTTATGGGTCAGGACTCTTGTACTTGATGCTCCTGCTTTTTCCAAACCTGCAGCAAATCCCCTGGTTTCAAATATTTTTTTAATTTCAGGTCCCATTGTGACTGATAAGGGCCTCGAAAGTCTCACCCTGGCATCTGAATTGAGAAAAATTATGAAACCGGAAAACACATTGCTGGTAGTCACCGGCAGCAAACAAATCCAGGATCCGGAAAAGAATGCCTCTCTGATTACATTTATCCTGGAATCTTATGGCATCAAGAAGTAACATGAACAATCAAATAATAAACTCAAATGATGAATGAACGTGCCTCCGGCATTCTGCTGCATCCGACTTCCCTGCCGGGAAAATACGGGATCGGGACCCTTGGCAAAGCTGCCTCTAACTTCATTGATTTTCTAAGTAAAGCAAAACAACAGTACTGGCAAATCCTGCCCCTAGGCCCTACAGGTTTTGGAGACTCGCCTTACCAGTGCTATTCGGCCCATGCCGGCAATCCCGACCTCATCGATCTTGACCTTCTGGTGAGCAACCATTTGCTGGCTCATGAAGACCTTGCATCCATGCCTCATTTTGAGGATGGCGCAGTCAATTATGAGAAGGTTCAGAAAGCCAGGCTGCCTTTACTTTTTAAAGCCTTTCATGTATTCACAGCAAATGCTTCTGACCTGGAGAAACTGGCATACCGTAACTTCCTTAAGAGCCATTCTGCCTGGCTGAATGATTATGCCTTGTTCAGGGCTATCAAGGAGGATTCCGGGAACAAGCCCTGGTACAAATGGGAAAAGGATTTGAAGACACGCAATCCTGAGGCATTGAAAACAATTGAGAGCAGGCTTGCAGAGCAAACTGACTTTCATAAATTCCTGCAGTTTGTTTTCTTCAAACAATGGACAAGTATCAAGGATTATGCAAAAAAACACAAGATCAGGATCATTGGGGATATACCATTGTATATTTCCCTGGACAGTTCCGATGCATGGGCTAATCCTGGTGAATTTGAATTTGACAGGGAACTGATGCCCATCAGAGTGGGCGGTGTCCCTCCCGATTATTTCAGCGAAACAGGCCAGCTTTGGGGGAACCCGCTCTTCCGCTGGGATATTATGAAAAATAATAATTATAAATGGTGGATGGACCGTATCCGTACCAACCTGACCCTGTATGATGTGATCAGGATAGACCATTTCCGAGGGTTCGCAGCTTACTGGGCTGTTCCGTACGAAGAGAAGACAGCGATCAAAGGGGCATGGATCCCTGGCCCCGGAAAAGAATTTTTCAAGGCACTTAAGAATGAGTTCGGTGATCTGCCCATTATTGCTGAAGACCTGGGTGTGATGACACCTGATGTTGAGGACCTTCGTGACAGTTTCGGCTTCCCGGGCATGAAAATCCTGGAGTTTGCCTTTGACTCTTCCGAAGCCAATGATTACATCCCTTATTCCTATATCAAGAACTGTATTGTATATACCGGCACACATGATAACGATACAGTTGTAGGCTGGTTCAAGAAGGCTTCTGAAACCGACAGGCAACAGGTGCTGGATTACCTAGACAAGGACGGAAAGGACATCCACTGGTCGTTTGTGCGCCTTGCATGGTCCTCTGTAGCCTATAAAGCCATCGTCCCCATGCAGGACCTGCTCGGACTGGATTCCGCCGCAAGGATGAACCTTCCCGGAACCACTGGTGGCAATTGGAATTGGAGGGCAAAGGAAGCCGATTTTCCCAATGAACTTGCCAATGCTCTTGCATCCATGACTGTCCTTTTTGGAAGATCCAGAAAATCGAAAAGCAAAACCAAGTAAAATGAAGCGCCTAATCTTTTTTCTACTGTTCCTGACACCTGCATGCATGTTCGCAGACCAGCCCGCGATAGAACGCGTTGAGCCTCCTTTCTGGTGGACCGGATTCAGAAACCCTGCATTACAGCTGATGATATATGGCAAAGACATAGCGAGCAAAGAAATTTCTGTTGCAGGTTCCCAACAAGAGGGAGTTGTTGTTACTGCAGTTCATAAGGTCAGCAATCCAAATTACCTTTTTGTTGATTTGAAAATCGGGGCATCTGTCAAACCAGGTGTGTTTAGCTTGAATTTCTCGGCGAATAAAAAAGTTGTTGCCAGCTATCTTTACGAGCTGAAAGCGCGAAAAAAAGGTTCTGCCCAAAGGAAAGGATTTAACAATTCCGATGCGATCTACCTTATCATGCCCGACCGCTTTGCCAATGGGGATACTGCCAATGACTATATCGCCGGTATGAAAGAAAAAGTTGACAGGTCAAAGCCCGACAGCCGGCATGGAGGCGATATCAAAGGCATTGCCAACCACCTGGATTATCTGAAAGAACTTGGGGTCACCGCGCTGTGGATGACTCCTCTGCTTGAAAATGACCAGCCCAAATATTCCTACCATGGTTATTCCTGTACCGATTATTATAAGGTTGATCCCCGTTTCGGGACGAACGCAGACTATCTGAAGCTCAGTGACGCCCTGCATCAGCGTGGTATGAAGCTCATTGCTGACCAGGTGTTTAACCACTGCGGAAGCGAACACTGGTGGATGAAGGACCTGCCTTCGGCTGACTGGCTCAACCAATGGCCTGAATTTACAAGGAGTACATACAGGGCAGGAAGTGTAAGCGATCCATATGTAGCTACCATAGACAGCAATCAGTTTTCAAGGGGATGGTTTGATAAAACCATGCCTGACCTCAACCAGCGAAATCCGTACATGAAAAATTATCTTATCCAGAACAGTATCTGGTGGGTTGAATATGCAGGTTTGGACGGTATCCGCCAGGATACTTATTCATACCCCTTTAAAGATATGATGCAAGAGTGGGGGAAACGAATGCTGGAAGAATATCCTGACTTCAACATTGTGGGCGAGTGCTGGATGGATTACCCTGCAACAGTTGCCTATTGGCAGAAAGACTCAAAAAACCTCGACGGTTTTAACTCCAATCTGCCCTCAGTAATGGATTTTCCTTTACATGATGCTCTCATCAAAGCATTCATCGAGAAAGAAGGCTGGAACACAGGGATTCTGAGGCTATATGAGATCCTCTCACAGGATTTCTCTTACCCTGCTCCCGGAAATCTGGTCACTTTTGCCGACAATCATGATGTGAACCGCTTCCTTGACACCCAGAATGATGATATACGTAAGCTAAAAATGGCAATGGCATTTATTCTTACAACCAGGGGCATACCTCAGATCTTTTATGGTACGGAGCTACTTCTGACCACCGGGGTTGACAAAGGACATGGTACGATCCGCAGGGATGTTCCAGGGGGATGGCCTGGTGACAAAAGGAATGCGTTTTTCTCCGCGGGCAGAACGGTTGCCGAAAATGACATGTACAACTTCATGCATAAGCTGCTAAACTACCGGAGGTCAAATACCGCTCTACAGACAGGTAAACTTGTACATTTCATACCCGTGGACGGTATTTACGCTTACTTCCGTTATAACAGCAGCGGCAGTGTAATGGTGGTCATGAACAACAATGAGGAACTGAAAGCAATCGACACCGGCAGGTACAGGGAGGTTCTTGAAAAATTCAAATCCGGAAGGGAGATTATCAGCAGTACAGATATCAAAGATCTCTCGAAACTGACAATTCCCGGAAAATCAGTACTGATCATCGATCTGAAAAAGTAATTTCAAACAAATATATATAAGATGCTTGTCATTCAGAAAAAACTGTCAAATCTCTTTTACTTGCTCATCGGGTTTCCAAGCACAGCCATGGGTTTTGCCCTTTCCATACAAATCGCCGTTCTTAGCTGGATACTGCGGACGAAATACAACCTGGAAATTGACCAGATAGGCATTGTGTGGGCCGCCGGTCCTATTGCCGGAATCCTCGGCCAGCCCCTGGTCGGCCTGATCAGCGACAAGATATGGTTCTGGGGCGGAAGGCGTAAACCTTTCATCATCATCGGAGGGATGCTTGCCGCCCTGATGATCCTTGCGCTGCCGAACATAGCCAGGATCAATGATTTCTTCGGCATCGGCAGTATAATGGCTGTGGCTGTTACCGTTGCACTTACCCTGGACCTTTCGATCAACATAAGCTTCAACCCTACCCGCTCCATTATTGCGGATGTCACCCCCGACGGCCAGCCACGTACGAAGGGTTATACGTGGATGCAATCAGTATCAAACCTTTTCGGCAGCGGAGCATACCTCATGGGAGCCCTAATAAGCAATTACTTCCTGATTTATGCCGGGGTGGTTATTGTTTTCCTGTTCTCTATCGGACCCCTGATCTTCATTGAAGAGCCAAGGGAACTGACGAAATCAGCTGATGACAAGGGCAACATGGTAAAAACTAAAACCCAGTGGGGCGAACTCTTCAAACTTTACTTTGCCCATTCTTTTTCCTGGCTTGGCATTCAGACTATGTTCGTTTACATTTTTGCTTTCCTTGAACAAAAGATGCCGTCAATGCAGAATCTGCCGGAGGCCGAACGCAATGCCAACCTGGGACAGCTCATAGGATGGTCGTTTTTTATTCTGAACGCGGTAGGTGCAATCTGGCCGGCATTCCTGCTCGCACCGATGAGCAAAAAGGTAGGGAGGGTGCGAACCCAGGCATTAATGGTAGGCATTATGAGTACAGGCTATTTTGGAATTGTATTCCTGGCTAACTCGCCATTTATGCTATATGCAATGATGTGCGTGCTCACGTTAGGATGGGCTGCCGTGGTAAGCCTTCCCTTTGCGATCATGTCGGAAAAAGTGGATAAAAGCCGCATGGGGTTTTTCATGGGCATCTTCAATCTCAGCGTTGTATTGCCCCAGCTCGTAGCCAGTTTTGCCATGGGCCGGATCATAAGTCATGCTGCCGATAAGAGCATGGTTTTCATCATAAGCGGTATTTCACTAGCCGTTTCGGCCTTTCTCTGGCTGTTTGTAAGTGAAAAAAAAACCTCATATTAAAACCCGGATCCCATGAGAAAAACCATCCTTGCATTCATTCTGTTGCTGACGGTATCCTGGTCGGAAGCTCAGGATTTTCAGCACTTTATTGACCGTATAAACGCATTGCCCATGGGAGAGAGGCAGGCGGTAGCCGATAGTTTCATCACTGCATGCCCCGCTTTTCCTTTCATTGAAAATGACAGCGTGGCACATTTTATCTATACCGGAAGCGTAAGTTCCGTTACGATGGCAGGAGATGCCACCCAATGGAACCCAAACCAGGATCTCAGTATGATACAAGGTACAACTTTCTGGTACCTGACAAAGATCTATGAAGCCGATGCCAGGCTGGACTACAAGCTGGTTACCGGGGGCAGCAACTGGATACTTGATCCCCGGAACCCAAACACCTGCCTGGGAGGATTCGGCCCGAATTCCGAATTACGCATGGGAGGAAATACCAAGCCACCCGAAACCATTTATGATCCGAACATTCCGCATGGAACCATAAAGGACACAACGTTTCACAGCGCCATCCTGGATAACACACGGGCGTTGAAGGTTTACCTTCCCCCGTCCTATTCTTCAACAGCGGCGGAATATCCTGTAATCCTTTTCCATGACGGGCCTGAGTACATAAGCCTGGGCGCGGCCAACAATGTCCTTGATTATCTTATCGCCCATAAAATGATCAATCCGGTGATAGCGGTTTTTGTTCCACCCCTTGACCGTCAGCCGGAATATGCCGGGACTAAGATTGACCTGTTCACTTCTTTTATAACAACGGAACTGATGCCATTTATCGACCTTAGATACAGAACCAGTAAGGATCCCATGAAACGCGCCACTCTTGGGGCCTCCGACGGAGGCAACATCGCACTTTACCTGGGTGTTAAAAAACCCCAGTGTTTTGGCAGGATTGCCGCCCAGTCCAGTGATGTGATCACAGCCATTGATTCGGCCTTGAGGTATGGCTCAAAACTGAACCTGGACTTTTACCTTGACATCGGAACTTATGATATTGCAATACTGATACCTATGGTGCACAGTCTTGCAACCCTGCTTCAGTCTAAAGGATACTCTTATAGTTTCCGTGAAATTCATGAAGGCCACAGTTGGGGGAACTGGAAAGAGCATCTGAGGCTTCCTTTGATGCAGTTCTTTCCCTTTACAAACGGGATCGATGAAAATTTCCGGGAAAATAACATCCGCATAGATCAAAACAGGCCCAATCCGTTCAGGGGAGATACTGACATATTCTTTTCTGTCCCTCCCGGGTCAAGAGTTCATATCGATCTTTGTGATTACTCGGGAAGAATACTCGAGTCCATCTTTTCAGGAACCGTTCAGGAAGCAAAGAACAGCATCAGGTTCAGCAGTAAAAACCACAAAGCGGGCAATTACCTTTGCATGCTTGAAGTGGAAGGGCACAGGACCAGCAGGATAGTAACCATCATCGATTAAAGGATTTCAATAACAACAATTTAATGACAGTCATATGAAACATTTTTCTTTCATTTTATTCACATTCGGCATTGCACTTATTCTCCAGTCCTGCGGCTCAGGAACCGACATTCCTGTTTCAAAAGAGCCGCAAATGATGAAACTGTCAGCCCCGGTTACAGTGAATACTTCAGATTCCACAGTGATTGAACTCGGTGATTATTTCCTTTACCCGAATAAGATCGATTCGTTTTTTACCGATAATTCCCTTAATGCAAGGATAACAAAAGATTCCCTGCAGATGGTACTTCACCCCGGAGAACACAGTATACCCTTGCTTAGTGAACTCAAAGTCTGGTCAAAAGGGTTTGCGTACTCCCTGCTGCTTGAGCGGTCGCAAAAGATCCATTACCGCTTCGGTTTTGATCCCGGGAACAAAAAGTACAAGAAGGTACAGATCGCAGGACAGATGAACGACTGGAATCCTGGTGCTGGGCCTATGTTCCTGAAGGAGGGCAAGTGGTATACCGATCTCCATCTCTTCCCGGGCAAATACCAATACAAGATTATCTGTGATGGCAAATGGGCTTCCGACAAGAATAACCCCGATTCCGTATCAAATAACAGCGGGGGTTTTAATTCCCAACTTACACTTGGGAACCTTAACTCACCAGGGCTTCCTGCATTATATACCGTTAAAGCAGATGGGAAAAAACTAATCCTGGGCCTGAAAAATAAGGCTGATACCATCTTTGTGCTTTGGGAAAATCATTTTCTTGACAGCAGGTTCTGGAAACACGACAGCAGTGGGATACAGATCAGCGTTCCCAAAACCGCAGGTTCGTTCGAACGCAGCTTCATTCGTGCCTGGGCTGTGAATAAAACAGGTATTTCGAATGAGATCCTTGTGCCTTTGAAAAGCGGAAAGGTCATTACCGATGCTTCGAAACTCACCCGGACCGACAGGGAAGCCATGATTTTATATTTTATGATGGTCGACCGTTTCCGTGACGGTAAGAAAGAAAACAACGCCCCGATTATCGATAAGGATATTGACCCTAAGGTTAACTATATGGGAGGTGACATTTACGGCATCACCAAATCCATTGACGAGGGCTATTTCACAAAGCTCGGGGTGAATACTCTCTGGATATCCCCGATTACACAGAACCCTCTTAAAGGATATAACGAATTTCCCGCTCCCCACCGGAAGTTCTCGGGATACCACGGCTACTGGCCAATAACGCTTACAACCGTCGACACAAGATTCGGCACAGCGGATGAACTACACCAACTGGTCAACGATGCACATGGCAAGGGACTGAACATCGTGCTTGATTTTGTTTCACATCATGCCCACCAGGAATATGCAGTATTCAAGGCGCATCCAGACTGGATAACGGTACTGGACCTTCCGAAAAAGAGAAAAAACATCAGGCTTTTTGACGAAAACCGCCTTACGACCTGGTTCGACATTTTCCTGCCCACTTTTGATCTGACCCGGCCCGAGGTCACCGAAATGGTTTCCGATTCAGCCACTTTCTGGATCAGGGAATACAATATTGACGGATTCAGACATGATGCTGCAAAGCACGTCCCTGAAAACTACTGGCGGGTACTGACTAAGAAACTTACTCAACAGGTGGTCATCCCCCAGGGCAGGCAGGTATACCAGATAGGTGAAACCTTCGGAAGCCGCGAACTGATCAAGAGTTACATCAATCCCGGGATGCTGGATGCCCAGTTCGAATTCAACCTTTACTGGGATGCAAAGAACACGTTTGCCCAGGACTATACATCTTTCCGCGATCTGAATTATTCGCTTCAGCAGTCGTTCAGCTACTTCGGGGAACATAATCTTATGGGCAACATTACAGGGAACCAGGATATGCCACGTTTCATTTCCTTTGCCGGAGGAGCCCTGGGCTTTTCAGAAGATGCCACTGAAGCAGGCTGGAAACGCGACGTTGAGGTGAAAGACACAGTAGGTTACCGCAAACTCGCCTCCCTCATGGCTTTCAATATGACCATACCGGGAATCCCGGTGATCTATTATGGAGATGAATACGGGATGGCCGGTGCCGCAGATCCTGACAACCGGAGGATGATGAAATTCGACAGTCTGAACACCCATGAAAAAAACCTTCTGGCAACCACCTCGAAACTGGCCAATATGCGGCATACAAGCATGCCCTTAATCTACGGGGATTTCAATACGATTAAAGTCAGTGAGAAAGTTTATATATACATTCGTTCTTATTTCGATAAGGCCGTGATAGTCATCTTCAATAAGGATAAAAAATCAAAAAAGATAGAGTTTGATATTCCCGAAAGGTTTGTCAACTCCGTATTTCTTTCAAACTTTGAAAATCAAATCAGTCTGAAAAAAGGAAAAGCCAGCCTGATCCTGAATGGGAATTCATTTGAACTCTTAAGTAATTAACAGTATTATGAAAAGGACATTAATTTTCATTGCAGCAATTCTTGTGACTTTGAGTGCATGCAAACCGAAAGCAGAACCAAAAACCCAGGGAGGGAGGCTGGTTCATGCCGATTGGAGCCGAAACGCCACAATCTATGAGGTGAATGTGAGGCAATATACACCCGAAGGTACTTTCAAGGCTTTTCAGCAGCATCTGCCGCGGCTTCAGAAAATGGGAGTGGGTATACTTTGGCTGATGCCTATAAACCCCATAGGGATAAAAAACCGTAAAGGCAACCTGGGCAGCTATTATTCCGTTAAGGATTATCTGGCCGTTAACCCGGAATTCGGGACTATCGCCGATCTTAAAGAATTGGTGAGCAAGGCACATGAACTTGGGATGTATGTTATTATCGACTGGGTAGCCAACCATACATCATGGGATAATGCTCTTATAACCCAGCATCCCGATTGGTATAAAAAAGATGTCAAAGGCAATATCATCCCCCCTGTTGCCGACTGGACAGATGCGGCAGCCCTGGACTACTCCAAGGAAGGACTCAGGAAGTATATGACAGAAGCATTGTGTTTCTGGGTCAGGGAGGTCAATATCGACGGTTTCCGTTGCGATGTGGCAGGCATGCTGCCTGTAAGTTTTTGGAACCACGCAATGCCGGAAGTGAGAACGATCAAAACCATTTTCACTCTTGCAGAATGGGAAACACCTGAAATGCATGATACAGCTTTCGATGCCACCTATTCCTGGGAGCTATACAAACTCGGGAATGACATTGCTGCAGGTAAAAAGACCGCTGATAAAATAGACTCGAATTATACGGCTGAATTAAAGAAATTCCCTGCCGATGCTTACCGTATGAGGTTTACGACAAACCATGATGAAAATTCATGGAACGGCAGCGAGTACGAACGCCTGGGGCCGGCTGCCATGATCTTCTCGGTATTCAGCTTTACCTTCCCGGGTTTTCCCCTGATCTATACCGGCCAGGAATCAGCCATGAGCAAGAGGCTGCGCTTTTTTAACAAGGATACTGTAAACTGGGGAACATACCCGCTGCAGGCCTTTTATACAACACTTTGCAGCCTTAAGAAAACAAACAAGGCACTGCAAAACGGAGACTCAGGCGGCCCGCTTGTGAAAATACGCAATGACAAGGAAAAAGAAGTGTATTCTTTTATGAGGGAGAAAGATGGCAACAAAGTGTTTGTCATCCTTAACCTTTCCTCAAAACCATGTTCTGTTAAGTTTCCTGATGGCATTCAGGCTGACAACTGGGAACCCGTGTTTGGCAAGGAAAAGCTGACTGCCGGAAAGGACATGCCTCTGAAACTGAAAGCCTGGGAATACCGCGTATTTCAAAAGCGGTAGCCTGAGAGTGAAAGGTTTTTAATCTTTGATTATTGATCCGTCATGAAAGATGTTTCGGCATGTATTTTGCTTCTCTTTTGTCAAATCATTTTTTTTCTGATGCCTGTTAAACAATCAGAAGCCCAGGTATATGATGCTTTTCAAAAGAAAGGGAGTGTTCCTGAAGCCTTTCAGCCCCTCCCCTTTTTTGAGGTCGTCCCACTGGGTTGGATCAAAGAACAAATTCAGGAGAATCTGAACGGGTTTACCGGCCACCTCGACTCCCTCGTTCCTGATCTTATTATCCGTGATGACATTTACGGGAAAGACAGGTTAAGCAAGCATGTTAAAGCTAAAGATGTTGGTGCAATAACCGAAAACGGGGAGCTGCAGTCCCAGTTCCTTTGGTGGAACAGTGAAACCCAAAGTAACTGGCGCGACGGGTATATCCGTTCCGCCATACTTACCATGGATCAGACCTATCTGTCAAGGGCTAAAGGATATATCCGCAGGATGCTAACCACCCAGGATACTGATGGGTACCTTGGCATTTATGACAAGGATCTCAGGTACAAATTCGACAATGAGAACGGTGAACTCTGGGCAAAAACGACCTTGCTCAGGGGGATGCTTGCCTGGTATTATTTTACCAGGGACTTCACTATTCTTAAGGCCATTGAAGCAGCAGTGGGCAATGTGATGGTCAATTACCCTGCTTATAAATCATATCCTTTTCATTCTGTAAATCCGGATGCAGGAGGGCTAACGCATGGTCTGGCATTTACGGATGTTCTTGAGGAGCTATGGAGAATAACCGGGAAGATTGAGTACCGTGATTACTGTCTATTCCTGTACAATGATTTTTCGGAACAAATGCTTAACGAGGATGCACAGTACAGCAAATTAATGGATACCACCCTGCCGCTGAAAGGGCATGGGGCTCATACGTACGAACATCTGCGCGCTCTCGCTTCAGCATTTTACGCTTCAGCTAATCCCAAACTGAAAACCGCCCTGAAAAATTTCCTGGGCAAGATCAGTCATACGACGACAGCTTCGGGCGGGCCTGTGGGGGATGAGTGGATCGCCGGACGAAAAGCCGATGCTACAGGCCGGGGCTATGAATATTGTTCGATTCACGAGCTCCTGAACTCTTATACAGACCTTCTTGCAAAAACCGGGGATGCTGATTTCGGCGAATTAACAGAAAAATTGTTTTTCAATGCCGCCCAGGGAGCACGAAACCCCTTTGAAAGTTCAATCGCCTATCTTAAAACAGATAACTCTTACTCGATGTGCGGTGGCCTGAATGGCGACACCACGATAAAAACCCAGACCCGGTATAAATATTCTCCCGTTCACCAAGATGTTGCGGCATGTTGTGTCCCCAATGCCGGAAGAATAGCTCCTTATTATGTTCAAAGCATGTGGATGAAAGACAGCAAGGGCCTGATCGCGGTATTACTCGGGCCATGTGAAGTGGAAACAAATTGTAAGGGCAAACGGATAAACATCGAAGAACAAACTGCATATCCTTATGAGTACTCTGTTACATTTATTATCACTGCCGTTGACTCCGAATTTGACCTTAAGGTCAGACGGCCTTCCTGGGCAAAAAAAATCACGGTAAGCGAAGAGTACAGTGATGACAGGGGTTATATCGTAATTCACAAACGCTGGCAGGGGGAAAAGTCGGTCAGCATTCAGTTCTTTCCTGATGTTCAGCTCAGGCAGGACCTTAACGGGGAATATTACTACACTTACGGCCCGCTGGTCCTTGCCCGCCCTATACAAAGCATAGGGGTTCAGACTAAAACTTATCCACTGAAAGGATTTCGGGATATGCATTATAGGCCTTTAACATTAAATGTGCTGGAGTATGCGAATGAAAAGGTGAAACAGGTAAAACAGGATAAACTCGAATTTACAACAGTGTTGTATAACCCTGTTAGCAGGAAAACCGAACCGGTAATCCTCATTCCCATAGGTCAGACCATACTCCGCCAGGTCACTTTTAAACCGAAATCAGAAGATCAGTAAAATGAAAAAACCCTTCATTGCGTTTTTCCTGCTTTGCCAGGTAACTGTTTTTGCGCAGAATGTAAAAACACCTCTTGACCAGCCCCCGGCATGGGCTAAATCAGCGATCTGGTACCAGATCTTTGTTGAGCGTTTTAATAATGAGGATAAGAAAAATGACCCCGGGCCTGGGGATATTAACATTCCTCCCATGAAGCAGATAGCCCCGGCGGGATGGTCGGTAACGCCCTGGACTCACAACTGGTTTGAGCAGGAGGATTGGGCCAAGGCAACAGCACAGCCGTTTATGGATAATCTGCAGTATAGGAGGTTCGGAGGAGACCTTCAGGGAGTACTTAACAAACTGGATTATCTGAAGGACCTCGGGATCAATGCTATTTTCATAAATCCCATCAACGACGCACCCTCCCTTCACAAATATGATGCCCGTTGTTACCATCATGTCGATGTTAATTTCGGCACCGATCCCGAAGGCGACAAGCGCATCATTTCACTTGAGAACCCTGCAGACCCGGCAAGCTGGCAATGGACATCCGCCGATAAATTATTTTTACAAGTTGTGGCAGAAGCACATAAACGGGGGATGAAAGTGATTCTTGATTATTCGTGGAACCATACCGGTGTAATGTTCTGGGCCTGGCAGGACATTCTTAAGAAGCAGTCTGCCTCGGTTTACAAAGACTGGTATGATATTATTTCCTTTGATGATCCTTCAACCCCCGATAATGAATTCAGGTACCGGGGCTGGGTCGGGATTGAAAGCCTTCCCGAGATCAAAAAAGTGAATGTTACCACTAAACGGGAAAACGGACATCCATATGAGGGTGATATAAACCCCGGGGCGAAGCAGCATATTTTTGCAGTGACAAAACGCTGGCTTGCACCGGATGGAGATAACACAAAAGGCATCGACGGTTTCAGGATGGATGTTGCTGACCAGATCGGCCTGGTATTCTGGCGTGACTGGAGGAAGTTCGTACGATCGGTCCAGCCTGATGCTTACCTGATCGGGGAAATCTGGTGGGAGCAATGGCCTGATCAGTTAATGAACCCTGCTCCTTACACCAAAGGCGATGTGTTTGATGCGGTCATGTTTTACCAGGTTTACCGTCCGGCAAGGTATTTCTTTGCCAGAAACGATTTCAGGATCGATGCCAGGCAGTTGCGCGACAGCATTGAGCTTCAATGGAACAGGCTGAGGCCCGAGAATCTTTATGCCATGATGAATGTTTCATCCTCGCATGACGCTCCACGCCTTCTTACCGATTTCTATAATCCGAATAAATATAAATATCATGCCCTTCCCCGCGATGATTCCTCATATAAGACGGGGAAACCTGATCCCGAAACGTATAAGAGGCTGAGACTTTATCTTTTATGGCTTTTTACAACCGTTGGTGCGCCCCAGATCTGGAACGGGGAAGAAATGGGGATGTGGGGAGAGGACGACCCCGATTGCCGTAAACCTTTGTGGTGGAAGGAGGATAGTTTTGATCCCGAATACAGGAACAATTACCAGCGGGGTCCTAAAACCTATGACCCGGTCGGTTTCAACCAGGAACAGTTTGACTATTATAGAAAGCTTGTTCATTTAAGAAAAGACCATGCCGTTCTGAGCACAGGCAAATTTGATTTTCTGCTCACCGAAGGAAGTAAACTGGCATACAAAAGGTCAGATGACGTTAATGAACTTATCGTTCTGATCAATGCAGGGGCTGAGTCCCAGACCTTTGCTTTGGAGGGCGATAATGAATACACTGATATCCTGAATAACAAATCCGTTAAAGGGAACCATTTAATCCTGGAACCTTTCACTGCAATGATACTGCAGCCTTTCATACGCGTCGCTTCGGGCAGGGTTCAGAGGTTTGAAAATTTCCCTTCGAAGTATATCGCAGCGAGGGTTGTGGATGTTTGGCTTCCGGATGGCTATTCCCCGGAAAAAAAATATGCTGTTTTATATATGCATGACGGGCAGATGCTGTTTGACAGCACCAACTCCTGGAACCATCAGGAATGGGGTGTGGACGAGACGGCCGGCATGCTGATGAAAAAGAAAAAGATCCGCGACTGCCTGGTTGTTGGCATCTGGAATGGCGGAAAGCTCAGGCATTCTGAATTCTTCCCTAAAAAACCATTCGAGTCGCTTACTAAGGGGCAGCAGGAAGCCATTTACTCTTTGACACTGAACAAGGACGGGGTATTCTTTGCCGCTGATGTGCAATCGGATAAGTACCTGAAATTCATTGTGAAGGAGCTGAAACCATTTATTGATAGCGCTTTTTCTACTAATATGGACCGGGGAAATACATTTATTGCGGGTTCCAGTATGGGCGGACTGATCAGTCTTTATGCCATTTGCGAATATCCTGATGTATTCGGTGGAGCTGCATGCCTCTCGACCCACTGGCCGGGGATCCTCACCACCGTGAATAATCCCATCCCTGACGCATTTATGAAGTATTTAAATACCTGGCTTCCTGATCCCTCAACACATAAAATATATTTTGATTACGGGGACCAGACGCTCGACAGCATTTACAAACCCTATCAGGTACAAGCCGATGCGATAATGAAGTCAAGGGGTTATACAGCAACGAACTGGATGACCAGGGAATTTCCCGGTGAGAATCATTCCGAAAAATCCTGGGCCAAACGCCTGCATATCCCGCTTGAATTTCTGCTCAGGCCTGCAGTGAAATAGCCCCTCCTTGTTTAAGAGCATAAAAAAAGGCTGAAATTAACGGTTCAGCCTTTTTTTAATGATGGAAATTAATCCTAGTTCTTCTTTAGTTTGTATTTATATACCGGCTTACTCAGGTCCATGGTAACAGTATAATTACCGGCACTCGGTATAGCAATGTTATCGCCACCTTCATCGAGTGTTCCATTTGCACCATTATCCCCGTAATTAAGATCCCACGCATGATTTGCACGGAATTTAATGTTGGCCTGGGTAAGTTCAAGTGTGGCCGACCATGTTTTTGCAGTCTCATCATAGGTCATGTCCGTATCGGTATTCCAGCCACCCGGAGTTGCATCGCCTATTACTGACCATGCTGTTCTCAGGAAAGTATGGGTCAGGGTATTCATATTAACGTTCAGCTTATAATAACCTGCAGCTGCGGCTTTGATGTTTGCGCCGTTGGGATTCAGTGTACCATCAGCTCCGTCATCACCCCAGTTGTTATCCCATGAGGGTCCCCTGGTATATTTGAACTCCGCGTTATCGATGTTGAAATAAAGATAGCCTTCATATTTCCCGTCAGATTTCAAGGAAGCAACGACTGTACTTGAATCTGCAGGGTTCCAACCCTGGTAGCTCCCGGGCACGCCCAGCAACGGGTAAATAATCGGCTCGTAGTAAGGAGTTATCGTTTGGGGTATGGATGCAGAATTCAAAGGATCCACGTATTGGTTTATGGTTGCCTGAACCCTGAATTCAAAATCAATGGGATCGGGTTTTGTCGGATCAAACTCCATCACCAGTACCTTGGTATTCAGGTCACCGGTCATGATTTTCAAAGAATCGAGATTATTAACCTGTGAGAGGATAACGGCATCCTTGAAATTGTTTCCGGCTTTATCCATTTGAAGTGCGTATGTGATAACGACTACCTGACCAAAATCAGATTTCGACCAGTTGTATTGGATCGAATCAAATTTATTGGCCTTCTGAAGCACTATCTTAGCCCCGCTCGCCAAGTTTAAAACCGCAGCCTTCGGGGTTGAGGTAAGTGTGGCTTTGGTCTCATCCTTTTTACATGAAAGGAAACTCACAAGACCAAGAACCAGGATTAATATTGTTATTTTTTTCATAGTATCTATGTTTTAAACTTATTAATATCCGGGATTTTGCTTGAGGTTTGGATTTGCTGACACATCGGATGATGGGATCGGGAAGATGTTATAGAAGGGGAGTGTGGAAATACCATTTTTCACCCCGCCTTTCCATGGCCATAAATAGTTACCTGTACTGAATCTTCCGTACCTGATCAGGTCCGTCCTGCGCTGACATTCCCAGTACAATTCTCGGCCTCTTTCATCAAGAATGAAGTCCAGATTCAGTTCGCTGAGGGTGATATTCCCTGCCTGATCTCCATATGCTCTTTCACGGAGTGCGTTAACATAATCAAGAGCCGTGGATGTGCTTCCACTACCACCGCCTCTGAGCACAGCCTCGGCATACATCAGGTAAACATCAGCTAACCTGAAGAGCGGGAAGTCTGTATCGCAATAGGTTTGATCAGATCCTCCTACACCTTCACTGGTGATGTTCTTGAACTTGGTTATGGCATAGCCGTCGGTAAACATCCCGATATCATTTATTTCAAGAGACTGTCCATCTGACCAGAACATTGCCCTTCTGTCATAGCTGTTCCTGTGAATAGTATATGTATAATCGGGGCAGCCAAGTTTCATAGTAATAATATAAGTACCGTCTTCAGGAATACTGATATTATCGCCACCAGCCTTCAGGATGCCGGTTAAAGTGCCGTCATCACCATAGTTCAGGTCCCATCCACCGTTAGCTCGGAATTTCAGGCCTTTACCGCCCAGCAGGTCAGCTGTAACAGTCCATGCTTTCAAGGTAGTGTCATAGACCATTGGTGTATCGTTACTCCAGCCTCCCGAAGTAGCATCACCAATGATGGCCCAGGTGGTTTTCAGGATTGAGAAGGTCATGGCAACGGTGTCGGCATTGACTTTATAGTATCCTGCATCGGCCACACTGATATTATCCCCATTATGTTTGAGAGTCCCATTACCGCCATCGCCCCAGTTTACATCCCAGGTTCCGTTGGCAGCAAATTTGAACTGTATACCTCCTGTGAGGAAATTGAGATACCCTTCATATTGTCCGTCACTTTTTACAGAAGCAACCACAGTGTTGGGATTGGAAGCATTCCATCCCTGGTAAGATCCCGGGCAATACAATACAGGATATGCGTTAGTACTCTTGGGAGGTGTAGTTGAATGCCACAATCCATTTTTAAGGTCAGGGTAAAAGAGCTTCACAATCGGTTTTGTTGTGCGTGTTCCACCCCAGCCGCCGGCAACCCCAAAGTCTGAGGGAGGCATACTGCCACCGATTGCTGCATGGATCACGAAGGTTGTTCCGCCCCAGGTACGTGTACGCACACCGTCAAATTCAATGGGGAAAATGATCTCATTGCTCTTGTTATTGTCGGCAAGGAAAAGGTTCTTATACTTCGGTTCAAGAGTATATCCTGCACCTATAATATTATTGCAATAAGTAATGCAATCTGTAAATCTCTGAGTTCCGGTATAAACCTCGGCATTCAGGTACAACTTGGCAAGAAGCATCCAAACAGCACCTTTATCAGCACGTCCGAATTCATTGGAACGGGCACCGAACATCAAAGGTTCAATTGCAAGAAGCTCGCTCTGAATATAATTAAAAAGATCAGCGCGATTGATTTGGGGGGGGAAGAATTTTCCCGGTTCATTGTTTTCAGTAACAAACGGCACATTTCCAAAGAGGTCGAGAGCATGGTAATAGCTCAAAGCTCTGAGGAAACGGGCTTCTGCACGGTAGTATTGACAATTGATCTTATCCTGTCCGGTAATTCCGCGTGCGTCGAGCTTGCTGTCCTGGGCTTCACGGATGAACTCATTGCAGAGGCTTACCTGGTAAAAAATCCTGTAATACATTGCTGCTATAAACACGTCACCGGAACCCCAGGTCTGATAATGAAAATTCTTTATCGTCTGGTCATTCCAGCCAATTACAGCTTCGTCGGTTGTGAGCTCCTGGTGATACCAGTAGCCGCGGAGGTATTCGCCGAACCCTTCATCGATCCCGCTGATATCAGGATTCCCTGAGGGGCCCTGCTGGCCTGATACTGAAAGGCCTGCATAGCATTTTGCCAGGACCTGCTTGTAACCATTAGCGGTTGAATAAGCACTTTCAGGGGAGATCAACCTGGGATTAATAGGTTTGGTATTGAGATCCTTGACGCAGGAGGCGAAAAACAGCGTTAATGCTGTTACAATGAATGTTATTTTCAATATTCGTTTCATCTTTCTATTTTTTAGCGTTATAACATAAGATTAACACCTATAACATACACCCTTGATCTTGGATACATATTGTTATCAATACCTAAGGTTGAACCGAGGTTCACTTCGGGATCTAGCCCCTGGTACTTCGTAATTGTGAAAACATTGTTCACCGTAAATGATATGCGGAGGTTCAGCGTATTCTTTACAAGGTTCCCAAAGTTATAGGCAAGAGAGAGATAGTCCAGCTTAAAGAAGGAAGCGTTCTGTACATAATAATCGGAGAGATAACACTGGTTTACGAAGCCGGTGTTGGTAACTGATGTGGCAACATTACCGAGATATGGTCCTTCGGGGCGGAAGAGATTGGCATATACTCCCCTATTGGCCTCCACGTTGTTATACATGTAGTTTCCAATATTTGCGTGACCGCTGGCTGCCAAAGACCACTTTTTGTACGAAAGCCTTGTGTTGATACCGAAAGTAAAAGTAGGATTCGGGCTCTTGTAACAATATCTGTCGGCATCAGTGATCTTACCGTCACCATTCCTGTCGACATATAAACCTTCTACAGGATCTCCATTGGCATTGTATACCTGCTGGAATACATAAAACGAATTGATTGGGTTACCAACTTTCTGGATTTGAACGGTATTACCTACACCGCCGCTGATTCCGCCAACCATTACGCCAGGGTAATTAGGATCATCAGAAATATTAAGCTTTGTGATCTTATTCTTGTAAGTCGTTGCATTAAACCCGATATCCCAGTTCCAGTTCTTATTTACAATGGGTTTAACATCGAGCATAAACTCAAAACCTCTGTTGTTCATGCTTCCTACGTTAGTCCATACATAATTTGAAAGATTGGTTCCGGCAGGTACAGGGATAAAGTTCAGCATATTGGTTGTGTTCTTATAGAAATAATCAACCGATGCCGTAATCCTGTCCTTAAGAAAGCCCAGGTCAACTCCAACGTTCCAGGTTGACGTGGTTTCCCATTTTATATTGGGGTCATATGCATCTGGGCGCAAAGTTCTGTACCAGACATTTCCGAACTGGTACATCGAGAACCCGTCACCCCGGGTATATATAGGTAGATAAGGATACCAGTTGTTGGAAATATCCTGCTGACCTGTCTGCCCCCAGCCTAACCTGAGTTTCAACTGTGAAACGACTTTTGAATCCCGGAGGAATTTCTCGTCATTGATCTTCCAACCTAACGCAACCGAAGGGAATAGGCCCCAGCGGGTACTTTTTGAGAATCTTGAAGAACCGTCATCACGCAAAGTTGCTGTAAGCAGGTACCTGTTTTTGAAGGCATAATTGAATCGTCCATAGAAAGAAACAAGATAATATTCCTGTTTAACAATGATAGTATCAGCATGTGCTGTATCATGCCATACACTTCCGTTGTAGTTGTTATTGTTTACCCAGAAATGTTGCCATGAATAACCGGCCATTACATCGAATTTGCTATTGATGCTTTTCACATCCTTTACATAATTCAGATAAAAGTCAAGAAGGCTGTTCTTCTTGATTTGGTCATATTCGTTCGATACACCATGATTCAGGAACTGCCATGTAGCATAAGAGGGTACATAATTTGTTCCCTTGCTCCAGGAATAATCCATACCAAGGTTCAGGTTAACCCTTAAATCGGGGAAGAAATGCAGTTTATAATCGATCATTGCATTCCCGAGGAACCTGTTGACCGCAGAACTGTTTTCGGTGAGTTTGAGACGTGCAACCGGGTTAGTTGTTGCCTGGTTTACAGGATCGCCATTTGGCTGGATCCATGCCCAGTATCCACCGTATTTATTGTTCGCATAAACCTCCTGGGACGGATCAAATGCAACAGCATCGCCGATTGCCGCCTGGTCAGCAAACCTGTTCTTTTCATACATGTACTTGGCATTGATGTTAATTTTGAGGTAGTTCTGGAAGAAAGTCGGATTCAGTGTCAACCCAAGTGTTGTTCTCCTCATATTATCAGTTAGCAGGGTACCATCCTGGTAAGAGTATCCCAGAGAAACGCGGTACGGCATGGTGCTGATAGCGCCGGTAAATGCAAGGTTATGGTCGGTTCCGACCGCGGTTCTGTAAATTTCTTTCTGCCAGTCAGTGTTGGCTTTGCCAAGGAGAGTATCAACATCGGGACGATTCGGATACCTCTTTAAAACCAGAGCGCGGAAATCATCTCCGTTATATACACTGATTGTCTTTGGGACCGTGGAAATGGAAACATTACCCGAATACTCAAGGCCGAATTTCTTTGAACCTGGGCTTCCTTTCTTGGTTGTAATGATGATAACCCCGTTTGATGCACGCGAACCGTAAATGGCAGTTGCAGAAGCATCTTTCAGAATGGTATATGTTTCAATATCATCAGGATTCAGCATCCCAAGTGTGCTACGTGCGCCGGAAGTAGCTGCATTATCAATGGCAACACCGTCAACCACAAGCAAAGGATCATTGTTGGCATTAATTGAAGAACCACCCCTGATACGTATGATAGCGTCCCCACCAGGAGCACCGCCGGTAGTTGTAACCTGTACACCGGCAATTTTCCCAATGATGAGTTGCTGAGGGGATGAAATAGCCCCCTGGTTAAAATCATTTTTATTGAGTGCAGTAACGGATCCGGTAGCATCCTGCTTTTTCACCGTACCGTACCCGATCACGACAACCTCGTTAAGGCTTTTAGTGCCTACCGACAGCGAAACATCGAGAGTTCGCTGTTCAGAGATTGTAATTTCCTGTGACATGTAACCGACATAGGAAAAAACAAGCACTGCATCCTTCTTGACTTTGATGGAATATTTTCCGTCTGCGTCGGTAACTGTACCCGCTGTTGTATTTTTAACAACGATAGTTACCCCCGGAAGTAAAGTTCCATCTGTCGCATCTGTTACTTTACCCGAAAGCGTGATCTCCTGGGCATAAGCAATAGATGCTGAAGCCAGGGCGAAGAAAAGGATCAGGTAACGCAACCAAAGTACACGTTTCTTCATAGAGATAATTTTAAAATTGTTAGTTTTCCGTTAATTGTATTTACACTGTTGATTTTCACCAATTGATTTTGCAATGCAGAATTAATAAAAAAATGCTTACGATTAGCAAATATTTAAACGTTTTTTTGTTAAAAAAACTTAACGTATTGATTCTGACGTAGAAAAACTAAAAATCATTGTTAAGAATTTAACATGTCTACGCAAAAATTTCAGGTAGCCTTGCTTTTATTACCTTTGCGATGATTAAACCCATCAACATGAAAAGGTTTCTAATTTACCTCCTCAGTTTCTTCCTATGTATATTTATTTTCAGGACAGTTTCAGGTCAGACTATTATAACAATCCCTGTATATCCGACCGATATAGATTCGTGTACAGTGATTTTTGATGCATCAAAAGGCAATGCGGGGCTGTTCAATGTTTCCCCTCCTATCTATGCCCATACGGGGGTTATAACCAACCTGAGCACTTCACCCTCCGATTGGAAATACGTGATAGCCGGTTGGAGCGAAAATACAGCAAAGGCAAGGATGACATCCCTGGGAAATAACCTTTACAGCATTAAAATGCTCCCGGATATCAGGGCATTTTACGGCGTACCTGCAGCTGAGTCAATCTTAAAAATGGCCTTCGTCTTCAGGAATTCAGATGGTTCAAAAACCGGACGCGAAGCCAACGGAGGGGACATATTCACGAACGTCTATCCCACGATAACAAGTGTTAAGATCAACCTCCCCCAGAATAAAAACCTTTTTTTGAGCGCTCTGGATACTATTCCGGTCAATGCAACCAGTCCGCTGGCCGACACCATGAAAATTTTCCTCAATGGAACACTCATTAAAACCATTGCAGGTCATGAGATCACCGATACTATCCTGGCAAATAATTTCGGTCATAACTGGGTAAAACGATGGGTTAAGTTCCTTGCAAAAAACGATACTGCAGCTGCGGCCGATTCGTTCTGCTATACGGTTATCCCTTCACCTTCCATAGCCGCATTGCCGGCAGGCATCAAGGAAGGGATCAACTACATGGATTCAGCTACCGTAATCCTTTGCCTGTATGCTCCCCAGAAAAATTCATGTTTTGCCATCGGCGATTTCAGTAACTGGGAACAGGATTCCCTGAATTATATGTTTAAAACACCGGATGGCAATAATTTCTGGATACAGCTCAACAACCTGATGCCCCGGAAGGAATACATTTTTCAGTACCTGGTTAACGGAACTTTAAGGATTGGCGATCCCTTCGCCGATAAGGTCAGCGATCCGAACGATCAGTATATTGCCCCTGAGACTTATCCTGACCTTATCCCCTATCCCTCCGGTAAAACAACCGGTATTGCGACAGTATTCCAGACTGCACAGACCCAATATCCCTGGGCTTCCGCTTCATTTACCCCCCCGGCGGTCACCGACCTTGTTATCTATGAACTGCTTATCAGGGATTTCACAACCGGGCATACTTTCCTGTCTCTTATAGATACGCTGAATTACCTGAAAAATCTTGGAGTCAACGCTATCGAACTCATGCCGGTCATGGAATTTGAAGGCAACATAAGCTGGGGATATAATCCCGATTATTCATTTGCTGTGGATAAATACTACGGACCAAAAAATACTCTTAAACAGTTTATTGAAACGGCACACTCCAATGGCATCGCTGTAATCCTTGACATCGTGTGCAACCATCATTTCGGCTCATCTCCGCTGGTGCAGCTATACTGGGATGAACAGAACCAGAGGCCTGCAGCCAACAGCCCATGGTTCAACCCAATACCTAAACATCCTTATAATGTGGGGATGGATTTCAACCATGATCTCCCTGCAACCCGGTCTTATATGCTGCGCCTGGTAAAATACTGGCTTCAGGAATACCATGCCGACGGTTACCGTTTCGACATGTCCAAAGGGTTTACCCAGGTGAATTCATATCCCAACAATGTCAGCCTCTGGGGGCAGTATGACCAGAACCGCATTAACATCCTTAACACATACGCCGATACCGTATGGTCGGTCAATCCCAAAGCCTACATGATCCTTGAGCATTTTGCCGACAACAGCGAGGAAAAGATTCTTGCCAATGCAGGTATGATGCCCTGGGGCAATGGCAACAATAATTATAATAACGCCTCCGGCGGATGGGTTAGCGGCAGTTCATCCGACTTAAACTGGGGCTCATACAAGAACCGGGGCTGGTCCCAGCCCAATCTCGTCTGGTACATGGAAAGCCATGATGAAGAACGTCAGATGTACAAGGACTACAGTGCCGGCAACAGCAGCAAACCGCCGTACAACCCTAAAGACACGGCAACAGCCCTTCAGCGAGGAGCTCTCTGTGCAAATTTCTTTTTCAGTATACCTGGCCCTAAAATGATTTGGCAGTTCGGGGAACTGGGCTACGATTATTCCATTAACTATCCGACGGGGACCTCAGCTTCAAGGCTCGATCCCAAACCCATCAGATGGGACTATTACTCCCAGTGGGGAAGAAAATATTTATATAACGTTTACAGCACTCTCATTGAATTGAAAAAAAGCCTGCCGGTATTCAGGAGTAGTTCTTTCACGGTCGACGCATCGGCTCAGACAAAAAGGGTCTCCCTCACCGATCCCTCCATGGACGCTCTTGTCCTTGGGAATTTTGATGTAAGTTCCCGGAATGTCATCCCTGACTTTACGAGAACAGGCACCTGGTATGAATTTTACACCGGGGATTCGCTTACTGTGACCGATGTTGCCACACCTCTGGCATTCATACCGGGGGAATACCGGCTATATACGACAGTGAGGCTGCCAAAGCCCGTTTTCACGGGGATTGACAACCCAGCTGCATCGTCCCAGGCAGGTTTACGGATCAAAGTGTTCCCCAACCCTTCATACGGTCCATTGCATTTCGAGCTTCTGCCTGAGAACAAAGTTGATGTTAAACTTGCTGTTTACGACTTCAGCGGAAGACTGGCCGGAACTGTTTTCGAAGGCAGGCTAACCCAGGGAGTACATGATTTCCTATGGGAACCCGGCATACAACTGAAAGCGGGCATGTATTTTTATAAACTGATAACACCCGGAGGCTCCTCGGGAGGAAAAATAATTATCCTTTAACACCTTTGCGCTGACATACAGACTAAATCGGGACTGCAAGCGTTAATTTTCTATCTTTGCATCGCAATCCGCATTACCTGAAATGAAAAAATCCATTGTATTAATCTGCACTTCGCTGATCCTGCTTTGCGGCATGTTAACCTTTCAAAAGGGCTTTGCATCTGCCGACACTGTATTTGTCCTCTCTTTGGAGATAAACATGACAAAAGCTGTCAGAAGCGGCATTTTCAACCCCTCTCTGGACCATCTGTACGCTGTGTTCGATACAGCCATGGCTGATCAGCAACTCGTAAACTCAGGTGACAACAAATTCACCTTGCTGCTTTCCCAGGGCCTTGATTCGGGAGCAATTTATCACTTCAGATTCAGGATCAACAACTTTCTTACCGAGACGGTTAACAGGCAGATTCTCATCCAGCAAGGCATTAATTATTATTCTTGCTGGTGGAATAACGATTACCTTAATTATACCTGGTTCCAGGTCGATATGAGCTACCTGGTGCAGCAGCATAGCTTCAGGCCCGACACCGATTATGTGGACCTGGTCGGGAACATGAACAACTGGCAGGGATCCCCTCCTCTCACCCGCATGGGCTCCGCATATATATACCAGACAATGTACAATATTGAACCCGGCACAACTGCGGTCTTTAAATTCAGAATAAACGGGGATACCAACCGGGTTGAATTGCAAGGCCAACCAAACAGGTTCCTCCTGGCTCCCGATAGCGTGATCCATTCCCTGTATTGGTTCAATAACTATAATCCGGCGAAGGTCCCTATGCAATTTTATTGCAACATGAAGTATATGACCAGGGCCGGGCATTTCAACCGTCAGTATGACCATCTAGACGTTGCGGGTTCTTTCAACGGGAACGGAGCCTGCGACATTCTTTATGATTATGACAAAGACAGTATTTATACCGCCACAGTCCTTATCGACACAAATTATTATAACCAGAATCCAATAAATTTCAAATACCGGATCAATAGTTCATGGGAAACTGCCGAGCTTCAGGGTAAGCCTTTCCGCACCTATGTTCTGCATGATACTATCACGGGACGGAATATTGACAGCTCCTGGTTCAATAACTGGAATTCTTCTGTTCCAACCCGTCCTTTTGCCAATAATGTCAATATACAGGGCAATTATATATTTAAACAGGTTGTTTCAGGGGTTTATTTCTATGAAAACATAAACGGGATTAAAGAAGGGGTGAGCACTTACCAATGGTACCGCTCTGCCGATTCCCTCGGCATCAGCCTTACACCGATTGATACGGCAACGCACATCAACTTTACCATCGACACTACATGCATCCACAAGTGGCTGGTTTTCGAAGTAACACCCATAGCTGTCAGCGGGGATTCCGCTATTGGCAGGCCGGTCAGGGTCATCACCAAATCATCCATTGGCTATGTCGGGATTGCTGAGCAGGGAAATCTCATTTCACTTGTTTATCCGAATCCCAGCAACGGCAAAGTAGTCGTTGAAGGGCTTTCAGAAATCCGCAGGATTGAACTCTACGACCTTACCGGCAGAATTGTTTTCATAACGGATGGCTTGAATTCCAGACATACCCAGATCAATCCCGACGGCCTCATACCAGGCCTTTATATTCTTAAAGCCGGAGGCAGATTTAACGAAACCGGCTGGGCCAGGATCGTCAGGCAATAATACATTCAATCACTCCTTGAGCAAAAAATCCAGAGGAGCGTTTTCTTCATATTCCATCGGAGCCTGTCCGTAAGAGAATACTCTCAGTGGTTTGTTTCCTTTCAGTTCAATACGTTCCCCTTCTATCCAGAAAAGACAGCCTTCGCGTAACCCGGCAACTTTCATGTCTCTGTTTACCGCCAGGAATTCAAGTATTCTCTGTTCCCTTGTTTCTCCGGCATGGCCCAGCGGATTTGCATCCAGATAGTGTGGGTTGATCTGGAACGGAATAAGGTCAAGGCAGTTGAACGAAGAAGGCTCAGCGATTGGCATATCATTGGTGGTTTTCATAGAAGGACATGCCACATTTGCTCCTGCGCTCCATCCAATATAAGGTATACCCTGCCTCACCTGTGCCTTTATTGCATGCATAATACCGGTTTCATGCATCATTTTGACCAGATGGAACGTATTCCCCCCACCAATCACAATGCATTCTGCTTTTTTTACGGCCAGGCAGGGATCGGTTGAATGATGTACTGAAACCAGTTCAACTCCGAGACCGGCAAAAATACCCCTGACCCTTTCTTCATAGACATCATAAGACCGGAGGATGCTTTCCTGGTTCAGGTTAACCCCGGCATATGGGATAAAAAGGACAGAACGGACCGAAAATTTTTTAAAAAAACTATCGATATATGGCCTGGGCCAGCCGAGATATTCCTCACCGGAATTGGTTGAATTGCTGATCAGAAGAAGGGTTCTATGCATAACAATAGGTTTAAGGAGTAAAGTTAATTGAATTTTATTTGGACTGTCTGAGTGCTTTGTTTTTCCATTCCTGAATGTAAACTTCGGTAAACCGGCCCATCCATGCACTTGAAGCAGAGTACCGGCGCACTATGTTCTGAGGGTCGGCATTGCCATATACAAGTTTATCCCTGGCCGCCAGTGATCGGGCAAGTTTCTCCTGGCAGATAAAAGACTGGTCGTCGGGCATTCCCTGCACATGCAAAAGCATCAGATAGCGCAAGGCTTCCACAGGATCATTAAAAGTATAATAATCAAGGGCCCGCATCGAAATGAAAGGATTGGCTTTGGCCAATACGTAATCGTATACCGAAGTCAGGGGAATTCCGAAATGATCTATACGATTCCCGGAGTAGAACTTCTCATTGGCAGCGAGAATCTGCAGCCCTCTCTCATACTCCCCGGCCGCCATACAGATATTTACTTCGTCCAGCTTCGTCATGTATTCTGCGGGATCATTGTATTTGGCCAGGGAATCCTGCATGGCTGTTACATTAAAATTGCAGAATGACATCCTGCCGGCCTGATGAATGGCATTCTGCAGAATTCTGATGCCACGGTTATAGTTATGTATTGCGAAACATCTCCCTGCCCTGATATTGAATAAAACCAGGCTATCCTCCATAAGCTCACAGGTCTGATTGTTTATTCTGGAATTGTATAGTGCAATAGCTTTGAGAATATCCGTGTCTTTATCCAGTCCCTTGCTTTTAGCTGTTTCTTTTGCGAGTGTGAGGAAGCTGGCTGCTGAGTCAGGTTTGTCGCTCCAGATCAGCCGTTGCTCCTGCGATATCCTGTCAAGAAGCCATTGTTTGCATGATTGATGATAAAGGGAATCGGCAAAAGGGTCAGCTGGGATTGTATACTCTGCCGAAATTTTCCCGGCCTGTTCAAACTGCAGGATTGCCCTTGAAAACTGCCGTTGGTGGTAATAGGCCGAAGCAAGTGCATTAATCTTGCGGGCGCGTATTACGGCGATCGAAGGCGCCAGTGAATCAAGCGCCGCCACATTCCTGCTTACGGGGTTCAAATCCTTAACCATGGCCGCAGCCCTTTCGAAATAAGCCAGGGCACTATCCTGAAAACCCTGCTTCAGTTCTCTCAGGCTTTTACCTGCAAGGCCCTTAATAATTCCCATGCGCGCTTTTTCTTCTTTTACGCTTATATCCGGAGCCAGTATCTCTAATGCCTTTCCCTTGTATTTTTGTTCACAGCTTTTCAGGCATTCCAGGGCCTCCGGATAACTGCCTTCTTCAAGCAGACTATTACAATGATCAAGCTGCCCGATAAAGATGGCTCTATAAACCCTGCGATAAATGGAATCGGAAGTAATATAAACCGGGTATTGCTCCCTGTATTTCTCAGCTTTCTGCAGGTATTCCATTGCAAAACTTTCATTACCTCCATCAAGACTGCTTGAAGCGATACCCGCATAGGAGTTGTATATCCCGTTCACTGCTTCCGACATCAGATGTTCCCAGCCATTCTGATTCTTCAGATATGGGTTAACTGCTACCATGCTGCGTGCATTTTCCATAAGCAGAACCGCATCCGAAAATTTCTTTTCAGTAATAAGACCTTTCGCTTTCCTTCGGTACGCCTGCATCAGGTTTTCAGATGCCCACGAAAGAAGTGTATCAGGCTGTGCATCAGGAAACATGCGGATAAGTATGGACTTTATAAAATCAGCGTCATTTTCAAAAACATGTTTTGAATACCAGGTATTAAGGTAATCCTGATATATCCTGCCTTGCATATTATCCATCAGTGAGCTGAACCGGATGTACCTCATCAGCCGTTCAATAAAATAGTCATTGATGCTGTCAGGTGAAGTAGAGGCTTTAATAACTCCGGACTTTTCGAGGGTTTCAGCCAGGTTGAACTGGCACGTCCTTGAGATTTTATATAAAGCCAGGTTCTTTTCGAGAAGATGTTTTGAGTCGCCTCCTCCGTCAATAAGCGAATTCCCGAAATTCCGTTCACGAATAAGGTCAAGCATCCTGACAAGTTCGGAAAGCCGGATATAATTTATGGGAATCAGCCGGGGATCCGTGATATCCCATTTTTGCACTTCAATGTCAAGGCTGTCGATCATTGCCACAGAAGCATAATAATCATCGATCAGGCTCTTTCTGGTATAAAATTGTTGCCAGCAGGCTTCAGAATATGAAAAAGAGAAATTTCCCGCTATCAGGGTGTCTACCGCGGTATCCATTACAAGATAAGTCGCCCTGAAAGCCAGACCGGGTGATTTCATGGGATCTACTCCTTTAAACTCATTCATTGAGTAGCTTCCTGTATCAAGCTTTGTAGATAACTTTAGTGCAAACCTGAATCCTGATGGCATCAGGACCTCTTCCATGGGAAAAGAACGGTACTGAAGGTAACCCGACAAGCTGAAACCCGAAAGTGTCAGAATGGCCTGGTACGAAGACTGGTTCATATGCAGCAGGGAGATCTCTTCCCTGAATCCGATGGTAATATTGACAAACTTTGGGGGCTTGAGAAAGTCCTTGGCCAGTTCCTCCAGGATATCGTTCCCGTAGTTTGAACTTTGCCGGTAGTAACCAGAATAAGGAAGTCTCCATGCGTTTCTGCCCGCATAGTACCGGAAAGCCTGTTGGGAAAAGACGGGAGACTCCATAAGAATCAGAAGAAATAGTGTAATTAAGACTTTTCGCATTATCGGCCCTTCAATTTTATGCTGCAGCAAAATTAAAAAATAGGTTATGAATCACATTTTATTTGGCAAGGAACAAACTTTATTTATAATTTTGATCATTAACACAACAAATTTATCCGTTATGACAGAGAAATATACTAGCCATCTGCTTTGGTTAATCGCAGTTATTGCGATTTTAATAACACCTGCATGTAAATCCAAAGACAAGGGGCCGGTCCAGGCTCCCGAGTTCAAAGTGATGCAGTTAAAAGGGAGCACCGTACCGATTTTCCTTGATATGGTCGGTCAGGCTGAGGGCATTCCCACGATTGACATCCGGGCCAGGGTTGAAGGGTATCTCATGAATTGGTCTTTCGAGGAAGGATCTATGGTACATAAAGGCCAGCACCTGTTTACTATTGAAAAGGATCAGTACCAGAACACACTGGATTATTCCAAAGCCGATCTTGACAGCAAGACAGCTGCCTGGGAAAAGGCCAAATTGGATGTAGCCAGGCTTAAGCCCCTGCTGGCTACCAATGCCATAAGCCAGAACGACTATGATGTCGCTGTCACTACCGAAAAGCAAACCAGGGCTGCTGTAGCCAGCTCCAAAGCCGACCTTGAGCAGTCTACTCTGAATCTCTCCTACACCGACATGGATTCCCCTATAACAGGCTATATAGGGTCAGTGCAGGTGAGACCGGGTAACCTTGTGGGGAGGGGCGAAAGCACGCTGTTAGCCACAGTTTCAGCCGTTGATCCCATGTATGTTAATTTTCAGATGAACGAAACGGATTATCTTGCCATTATGAGATATGTTTCCAACCATAAAGGACAGCTCCTAAAGCACGGCCCCATCAAGGTTTACCTGACACTTGCAGACAAAAAGAAATATCCTATTTCAGGAGATATCGACTTTATGGACAGAAACATCAATCCCAATACAGGGACCATTGCACTGAGAGCCAAAGTGGCCAATCCCGACCATATAATTAAACCCGGTAACTATTGCCAGGTACAACTGGTGCTGGGGGAAAGGGATAGTACCGTGATTGTTCCTCAAAGCGCTCTTACAATTGTTCAGGGGAAGTATTTTGCCTTTGAGGTAGGGCCGGACAACAAGGTAAACCGAGTCCCGGTTGCCATCGGCCGCAGTTTTGAGAACAAGATCGTGGTCAATGCGGGTCTGAAGCCGGGATCCAGTATCATGCTTGAAGGATTCCAGAAATTCCAGGAAGGCATGACGATAAAACCGGTGCTGATGCCCGATACTTTGACATTGCCAGGACCTGGAGCGCTCTAGAATTACGATTTACGATTTACGAAAACATCACGATATCACGCTAATCACGATACAAATTTTAATTGTAACAAATAATCCGGAAATATGCTTCAAAGTTTTATCACCCGCCCGATATTGTCCTCAGTTATCGCAATACTGATCACCCTGGTCGGGATTCTGGCTATGTTCACATTGCCCATATCCCAGTATCCCGACGTGGTGCCTCCCACAGTGACAGTAACTGCCTACTATCCCGGTGCAAGTGCCGAGGTGGTTCAGAAGACCACTGCAGTCCCGCTTGAAGAGCAGATCAATGGCGTCGACAACATGATCTATATGCAGTCGCAATGCGCTAATGACGGATCCTGTTTGATCACGGTCTACTTTGAAGTTGGAACTGATCCCGATATGGCAACTGTAAACGTTCAGAACAGGGCACAGAGGGCTTTCAACGTCCTTCCCCAGGAAGTCAACCAGAGCGGGGTCATAATCATGAAAAAGAACCCTGCTATCCTTGCCTTGTATACCCTGAGTTCATCCGACACTGCATATGACACCAAGTTCCTGGCAAATTATTGTAATATTAATATTGTCAACGTACTAAAACGTATAAACGGGGTAGGAGATGTCCAGCTATTTGGTGGGGACGATTATTCCATGCGGATATGGCTTAACCCGGAACGAATGGCAGGTCTCAGCATCACCGCCCAGGACGTTGAGAAGGCTATCAGAGACCAGAACCTTGAATCGGCTCCGGGCCAGATCGGCAAAAACCCTGCAGCTGTGGGACAACAGGTCAGTTATGTCATTCGTGTTAAAGGTAGGTTCACCGAAGAAAAAGAATTCGAGAACATTGTGATCCGCTCTAACCCCGATGGCTCATTTGTCCGCATCAGGGATGTGGGAAGGGCTGAACTTGGCCTTAAGACTTATGACTCCTATTCAAGGCTGAACGGCAAGACGGCACCTGCAGTTGCAGTCTACCAGTCGCCCGGATCAAACTCCCTTGCCGTGAAGAAGGCCTGCGATGGCGCACTTGATGAACTGGCCAAAGAATTCCCGAAAGGAATCACGTATCAGGTTGCTCTTGACACAACGGCTTTTGTGAGCGCATCCATCGACGAAGTCATTAAAACCCTTATTGAGGCGTTTATCCTGGTGTTCATTGTAGTTTTCATTTTCCTTCAGGATTGGAGAGCAACGCTTATCCCTGCTATAACGGTACCGATTTCACTGGTCGGAGCCCTTGCAGCATTTACTTTCTTCCATTTCTCCATCAACCTGCTTACCCTCTTTGCCCTTGTCCTTGCCATTGGGATTGTCGTCGACGATGCCATAGTGGTACTGGAGGCCATCCAGGAGAAAATAGACCACCTTCATATGAAACCACTTGACGCCGCCAGGGAGACTATGAAGGAAATTACCGGTGCAATTATAACAATCACACTTGTCCTTTGCGCGGTATTTGTGCCTGTTACATTCCTTGGAGGAACCACAGGTGTGATGTACCGTCAGTTTGCCCTGACTCTTATTGCATCCATTTTAATTTCTGCAGTTCTCGCACTTATTCTCAGCCCTGCATTATGCGCCATTATTTTAAGGCCCACAACTCAAAAGAAGGGGCTCATAGGGAAATTTTTCAACGGGTTCAACAAGGGCTTTGAAAAAACCGTCGAGGGATATGGCAAACTTGTAATGAATTTTCTGCACCATACTTCCAGACCTGTTATGTTCCTGATCATCGTTTCGGTACTGATGGTTTTTATCATGAAAACCCTGCCAACGGGTTTTATCCCTTCCGAAGACCAGGGATATTTCTTCATCAATGCTTCAACACCAAAGGCTGCCTCCCTGGAGCGTACCGACAAGGTGATGCAGAAGGTGGAAGACATCCTTTCAAAAACCGAAGGCGTTAAATACTACCTCATTGTTCCGGGATACAGTATTCTAGACAATTCGGTGAACACAACCAATGCAATGGCATTTATCAATCTTGTTCCATGGGATAAAAGGTCAAGGTCGGCCGATGATATTATTGCAGAGGTCCAGGCTAAGATGATGCATATACCTGGCGGAATTTGTATGGCCTTCAACCCTCCTGCAATTCCCGGTTTAGGAAAAACCGGAGGTTTGGAATTCCAGCTCGAGGATAAAACGGGATCCGGTTCCGCAAAACTTGCCCAGGTTACAGGCGCTTTTGTTGCCGAAATGAATAAACGGAAAGAGATCTCTTCGATTTTCACATCCACCCGAAACGACGTCCCTCAGTTCTTTATTGACCTTGACAACGACAAGGCAAAGAAAATGGGAGTTTCGATCAGCGAGATTTATGGTGCTCTCCAGGCCATGTTCGGAAGTTATTACGTGAATGACTTTAACAAATTCGGTAAATCATACAGGGTAATCATTCAGGCCGACGGGAAGTACAGGGCAAATCCCGAAGACCTGCAGAAGATCTATGTAAAAAATACGGTTGGTGGCATGGTACCCCTGGGGACTTTGTTATCCATCAAGCCGGTCTCGGGCCCCGATATTGTAAAGCGGTTTAACCTGTTCAGTTCTTCCGATATGACTGCGAATCCGTCCCCTGGTTATTCTACCGGTCAGGCAATTGAAGCAGTGCAGGAGGTAGCAGCAAAGACCCTGCCTTACGGCTTTGGCTACGAATACTCGGGGAACACCCGGGAGGAACTGATTTCCGGAGGCCAGGCTCCGTTCATCTTTGCCATGTGCTTCGTTTTCGTATACCTGCTTCTTTGTGCCCAGTATGAAAGCTGGCTTCTCCCCCTGCCTATCCTCCTGGCTCTCCCCTTCGGGATCTTCGGGGCTTTTGGTCTGCAATGGGTCCGCGGCCTTCAGAACAACATTTTTGCCCAGATCGGCCTCATCATGCTAATCGGGCTTGTTGCGAAAAACGCCATCCTGATTGTTGAGTTTGCAAAACAGAAATACGAGGGGGGAATGGAACTTTTTGAAGCAACTGTTGCAGGAGCAAAACTCCGTTTCAGGCCTATCCTTATGACATCTTTCGCTTTTATACTTGGGGTCGTACCATTGGTTATCGCTACCGGCGCTGGCGCAAACAGCCGTCACGCACTCGGCACTTCCGTTTTCGGGGGTATGCTCATGGCAACCTTCTGTGGTGTGCTTGTTGTGCCTACCTTGTATATTATATTCGAAAAGCTGGATGAGAAGATAAAGAAAAAGAAGCCAGCAACCCTAACAGAAACCACCGAAAAAAAGTAACGTTCAATCATACTTAATTACCTGATATGATCTCAAAGAAATTTATAATACTCCTTTTTGCCGCAATCCTTATTGGTGGTATAAATGGCTGCAAAATCGGTCCAAACTACAAACGCCCGGCCACCGACCTGGGTAAGAAATACAGATTTGCAAACCAGACCGACACGCTTTCATTTGCCGATACATCATGGACAAAACTTTTCAGGGATACCGTTTTGCATAACCTGATCAACAAAGGCCTGCAAGCGAATTTCGACCTCCGGATAGCATTTGCCAGGGTTAATGAGGCCAGGGCGCAGTTCAAAGCCGCAAGAGCAGAATTGTTCCCATCCATTGGAGTTCAGGGTGCTGCATCTTATCAGAATGGTCAGACGCCTCCCTCAGGCACAGTGGAATACAAAGATGCTTACGGGGTCGGCAACCTTCAATGGGAATTGGATATCTGGGGCAAGCTCAGGCGTGCCAAAGAGTCGGCCAGGGCCCAGATGCTATCCCAGGAAGCTTATAAACAAGCCACATACATCAACCTGATCTCAAGCATTGCACAGGGATATTACAATCTTATTGAATACCGGGACGAACTTTATATAACAAAGGACAATGTGAGGATCCGCGAAGAGGCTCTTGCCCTTGTAAAGGCAAAAATGATAGCCGGAACAGCGTCGGGACTCGTTGTTGCGCAAGCGGAAGCTGAACTTGCCACGGTAAAAACGCAGATCCCGGCATTGGAGAGAGCTTTCGGCATTCAGGAAAATGCACTCAAACTCCTGCTGGGAGATCTTCCCGGAGAAGTCAAAGTTGGCAGCCCACTGATGGCGCAGATCGATACGAATATACTCCCTAAAACAGGCATCCCTTCGCGTCTTATTGTTCGAAGGCCTGATCTTATCGCTGCAGAACAGCAACTTGTATCGGCCAATGCTCAGATTGGTGTTGCCCGGGGCATGATGCTGCCTACACTCAGCATCAATGCGAGTGTGGGCTATTCCACTCTCGGCGCAGGAATAATAGGATCAGCCGTGGGAGGCCTTGTTGCACCCATATTCGGATGGGGCAAACTAAGAGCCAATTTGCACAAAGCCCAGGCTTACAATGAGGAAATACTGGCAACATACCAGAAAGCAATCTATACCGCAATCGGCGAGGTCTCCGACGGGATGCTATCCGTAAACAAAGAACATGAAATGGTCATTCAAAACAGAATCCTGAAAAATGCCGCACAGACTGCTTTTGATCTTTCAAACCAGTTATACAATGCCGGATACGCAAGTTACCTTGACGTAATCAATGCCCAGAGGCTGCTTTACCAGGCTGAACTCCAACTGTCACAGGCCCAGCTGAACTCTCTCCAGAGCATTGTTACTTTATACCTCGCACTTGGAGGTGGCTGGAAATAATAAAACAGGAAAACATACGAACATGTATAAGATCTTTCTGAAGCATAAAACGGTTTTCTTTATTGTATGTATGCTGATGTCATTGTCCTACCCTCTTACTGCGCAAAATAAGCTGGACAGCCTTACAGAGGATATAAAAAATGAGATGTTCATGAGGCTGAAGCATTTCACGTTCGGATTCTATATTGATGCTTACTACAACGGCACCCTGAAAAGCAAGGATGATACTTCCAATGTGGTCCCTTTTTCAAGTAACTGCCCGGTTCAGAACCAAATCCGCCTGAACGTGGCGGCCATCGAGATTGGCTATACTGCCGATAAGGTAAGGGGAAAACTGGCCATTCAATTCGGCGATGCCCCTAACCTGCTGGCTGCACCCCAGGCCCAGTTCATTAAAAACCTGAGGCAGGCGAATTTCGGATTCCGCCTTAGTAAAAAGCTCTGGCTCGATTTTGGATATTTCCTTAATCCCGTGGGCATAGAATCCTCATGGCCGGTGCTTAACTATCTCAGCACAGTTTCAGTTGGAGGATATTATGAGCCAGGAAGCGTACTTGGTGTTAAACTCACATGGAATGCTTCGGAAAAATTCTGGGGAGGCATCATGATTGGGAATCCCTATTCACTGGCCTACGCCAAAAATACACATATGGCAGGCCTGATGTTCGTATATTATAAACCAATACCCCGGCTTACCCTGAATTACAACAATTTTTTCGGCAACCAGGCACTTATCGATGCTGATATCGACAATAATATTCTTTATAATAACCTCATAGTAACTTATAATCCTTTTGACCAACTGTTTATCACCGGCCAATTCGACTTTGCAGCACAAACTAACAGCGGTATAAAACCCGACACTACCGAAACTGCAACTATGTTCTCAGGTATGATCCAGGCCAAATATACCTTCCTGAAAAAATATTCGGTCTCCGGGAGATATGAGTTCTTTAACGATTATGACGGATTTCTCTCAGGTCTTTACTATTATAATAATCAATGGCGTGGCCTGATGATACAGGGCTTTACAGTCGGCTTTGAGTATAAACCCATTAAAATCGGATATATCCGGCTTGAATACAGGCATTTGTTTGCAGACCATGGGAATTATGTTTTCCAGAGTATGGGGAGTGACCAGCTCCAGTCTGTTGTTTTTACAACAGGGGTAAGATTCTGACATACGTTTATTGTTCTGAAGTTGCTCGTATAATCCTGCCACAACGTCATTTTTGCGACAAAAAAGCAGGCAAATAGAGTTGATTTATGTTGGCAAGGTATTTGACGATGTTCAGTATATTAATAAACATCACGTGATTATTTTATCCCGGAATGATATAGAACAAAGGTATCGCAGGGTGGCCGAAGCGGTTTATGAACGCCGCTTCAAATCAGCCCTCGATGAATTTTCTCAATGGATACGTTTTTCCACCAGACAGGAGTTCTATTACCAGCTTGAAACCCTGGGCGACAATTACAGGACTTTACTCCGTTATGCATTCGAAGGATATAAGGATCCTCAGCAGGAAACAATCCTTAAAAGCCTTTCGGCATCCCTGCTGTCGCTTGCTGATGAGTTGCAGCACAGCATGCGGGAACCGCTTCTCCCTTTCCATCATAGCGAAAAACAGATCCTTTTGCGGGAATTCGGTGAAGACCCGGAACAGATCATCACTTCGATTGAGGAGATATTCCTTCATCGTGAAGTGAATAAACTGATCGATGCGGGGGGTAATGCTGAAGATGAAGCCAATAATTCCATTCCAACGGAGATGCTTGATAAGTTGTTCAAATTGGTATGGCTGACAGAAAAAATCAAAGACCATCATCTGGGCCTCGCAAGGAGGATCAACCGGTCCGGATCTATTGAATGGCAAGAAAAATCTCTCATTGTCAGCGCTCTGACCCTTAGCTTGCTGAACTATTTCGACCCACAGAAGTTCATTCTGCTTCTTGAGTTTACGGAAGCGGGGGAGAAACATGTATGCCAGCGTGCACTTGTCGGCCTTATCCTGGGCCTTATCAAGCATGATCGGAGGATAGCAAACCATCCTGAGCTTATCGAGAAACTTCACTCCCTGTCACGGGATCCGGAAATCATGAAAAACATCGAAGTGATACTTCTTCAGTTTCTCATGGCAAGGGAGACAGAGAAAATAACCCGGGAGTTTGAAGAAGAGGTACTCCCCGACATGAAGAAAATGATGCCAAAAATTGAAGATAAACTTCAACTGGGGGATCAGACGGAAGAGATCGATATGGAAGGGAAAAATCCAGGATGGAAAGGGATGGTTGATGAAGTTCCCGGTCTGTTTGAAAAGATCGAGAAATTCTCCAAAATGCAAATGGAAGGCGGGGACGTTTTTATGAGCACGTTCCAGATGCTCAAACGCTTCGACTTCTTTAACCGTATGTGCAACTGGTTCATCCCGTTCTATAGGCAGAATCCTGAATCGGGAATATTATTTCCAGGCAACGACGACCTCAACCGGAGGCTGTTCGACAGTCTGGAACATGCCTTTTATATCTGCAATTCCGACAAGTACTCATTTGTATTGAATTTCCAGGCGATCCCGGCTCAGCAGCGAAACCTCATCGTTACAAATTTTGAAGCCGAGTTAGCCCAGATGAAAGATATGGCTTCAGAAGAGCAGATGCTCGACCAGTCGCTTGGCGAAAACGCAATCATAATCCAGTATATACAGGACCTCTACCGCTTCTTTAAAATATACCCCGGCCGTGGCGAGTTCGAAGATATATTTAGAAAAAGGATCTCATTTGAAGACCTGTATTTCTACAGGACATTTTTCGAACAGGAAAGTTTCACCCGGAAGCTTGCTGAATTTTACTTTGAGAAAGGCCATTATTATGAGGCGATAGATCTTTATGAATATCTCTCAGGCAAAGGGTCCCCCTCAGGAGAATTCTATGAAAAGATCGCATTCAGCTACCAGAAGTTGGGCCGTTATAAAAAAGCCGTGGAATATTATAAAAAAGCTGAACTTTTTGATACTGACCGTCTCTGGATACTTAAAAAACTGGGTTGGTGCTATATCCGGCTCAAGGATTTTCAGAGTGCACTGGAGTATTTTAAAGAAGCCCTGAAAGTGCAGCCGGCAGATCAGTCCCTTCAGACTCAACTTGCCCAATGCTACCTGAATCTCAAAGATTATGAAAAGGCTTCCCAGATTTACGCCCAACTTCTGTTTTATTCACCCGGTAACCTTAAATTTCTGAGACCAGCCGCCTATTGCGACTTTGTTATTGGCAGACTCACTCAGGCGGAAGCAGGATACAGGGAACTCCTGGCTCATACTGACAAGTTATCGGCTTACGACTACATGAATGCCGGCCATGTATATTTATGCCAGGGGGAAAGGAAGCATGCTCTTGAGTTATACACTAAAAGCCTTGCATCCAGGGAATTCACCGGAACAGCATTCATGGACGCCTTTGATGAGGATGTTCCCCATATGCTAAAGTATGGAATTTTATCAGCTGAAATTCCTCTGATTAAGGATTATTTGTCATTTCAGACTGAAAGATCATGAGGAAGTTTGTAATTCGCCATTTCGTTATTTCGCTATTTCGCTATTTCATTTTCTTGATGATCGCGATGTCGGCATTCGCAGTGGATCAACTATTTGCCCAGACTTCTTTTTTTATTACAGGGTCTGAGTTTCACTGGACCAGGGGTGCAGTCCCCCCGGTGGTTCAACCCAATATCAGCAAACAACTTGCTGAAAATAATTTTCGCCCTGTTGCCGACAGCAACCGTGCCGACCTGGTAATCAAGGTAAAATGTAATTCTTATTTTAATGGTGAAACTCCCTATTTTTTCTTTGGAGCACTTGATGCTACGCTGAAAGTATATGATAAAAGGAATGGGAAACTGGTTTATTCCAATGATCTTAAAAGGATCAAAGGAGGCGGGACCACGCAGGAACTTGCCGATGAAAAAGTTTACACTAATGCCTCCCGGATCATTGCCGACACCCTGACACGGTTTTTGTATAGCTTCACGACGGGGAAGCCCGTTCCGGGTTCAATGAAACCACTTGAATTTGAACCTTTATGTGATGCCGACAAGGACATTCCTGAACTTCCGCCGGACCGGAAGAACAGCTATGTCCTGATCATTGCCAATGATGCTTACAGTCCGATGCAGATGGCCCGTTGTTTCTCCGACTCAATGGATTATCATGCCCGCGACGCCAGGGTATTCAGGGAATATGCCATCCGCACACTGGGTATCCCATCCTCAAATGTTCAGATGATGATCAATGCCAAATCATTCGAAATGCGCAGGGAGCTTATTAAGCTTGCCTCCTATTCCAGGGGAGTGAACGGTAATGCAGACCTGATCTTTTATTATGCCGGATATGGACTGATCGATGAAAAAACGCTTGAGCCCTATTTCTTACCCGTAGATATTGAGAATGACGACCCTAAATTCATCATCCGGATCAGCGATCTTTTCAAGATGTTACAGGAAGATGCCTCAAAACGTATAAGTATCCTGCTTGAAACATCGTTCCAGTTTGATGCCCTTAAACCCAAACCGGATAAAAGCAAATTGGCAAAGATAATCCTCCGATATCCCAATGTACCTGCAAATGTATTTTTCATGGCTGCCAGCGGACCAGGCCAGAAAGCCTGGTCGGACCACCATGCCGGTCATGGCTTATTTACACTGGCTTTACTCGGAAAACTTAAAGAAACAAAAGCTAAAGCAAGCCTGAAAGAATTGTCAGACTTTATTATCCAGGACGTTCACACCACATCTCTCAAAATGAAACTGAAAGAGCAGTTACCGCATGCCCTTAGCGGGTCATCACTGACAAAAGACCTTCCGATCCTGAAACTTTAGGTCAACATTACACATCAAAATAAATTCGAATATTATTTTGAAAAATTTGGAAAATGGCAGAATTAATGGTAATATTGTATTGTCTCCTAAATACGAGCAAAACAAACCTGAATTAAACCCTATACCTATGAAAAAGCTTCTTATCCTGACGCTGTTGATCACAGCAATTATTGGCAGCAGTTGCAAAAAGAAAACTGATGATTCTTCAAACGCACCAACTGTGAGTGCTCTTGCTGTTGTTGGAACCACATGGAGTTCAAGCGGAAACGGGGACCTGAAGGTTTCCCAGGTTTCAGGCACCGACGTGGTTGTTACATGTACTTATGGATCGAATGTGCTTGCTGTCTCAGGCAACATGACAACTGCCGGTTTTGCCGATTATTTTTACTCAAGCGGGGACAAGTCCAAACCATACACTCTTGTCAATTTTGATGATGCAGTGGGAACCCAGTACAAGTTCAATATAGGTTCTTCCCAGGTAGTCCGTACAGTGCTCTCCAAAAGCACGACCGACGATTTTTATGTTCCCGCTCTCGGTATGTATATCAAAACTATTGATGTAAAAGAGGATGTACCTGCAGGACTTACTGTAGACGGAAAGGTTACCCCTACAAAAACGATTTACTGGTCACTTAACCATAAATTTGGGGTGGTTTATGCCAAGGTAATACGCACAGATGGCACTGTGTTGGAATTTCCGCTGACATCAACCAATGCCGGGCATAAGTAAAAAAGGGTTGCTCTGAATAATTAAACGAACCGGGCAGGAATTCAAAATCCCACCCGGTTTTTTTTTAAAAGGAAGTCATTATTAAAGCAGGGACTGATGATGAGATCATTTGGATAAACGATCAGTCCGTCGGAAACCTTAAGCGAATAAATGATGAAATCCAAACATTCTTTCTCTCTGATCCTGATTCTGCCATTCCTGGTTCTTTCATGTAAAACCGGGCATCCCATTGATAAAAAGGAAGCCTTGAATAGTCTGAAGATCCTGAACAGTGAAATTATCAGTTTTGTTTATAAATTATCTGAACAGCCGGGACTCAAAGCCCTTGGTTTTATTTTGAAACAACCATCAGTCCCGTTGCCATTCCGAAGCGATACTTCCAGTGGGTCAGGCATCATTAAGAACTTTTCCTTTGCCGGTAAAAAGGGAATATACTGCTGGGATACGGTAAACAGGATGTTCCTGAAGAAAAAGGATACTTCTCTTATCCTTATCCGGTTTCCCATGCCCGGTCTTAAAGGTTCAGAGTGCAGATTTTTCCTTTATGACTATGAAGTGGAAGAAACCAGGACAAAGCCTGAATTACCGGTTACAATCCGGGCCAAACTGTTTATAGGAGATAAGGAAGAATTAAGCATCAGCCATCAGGCACACATTTCTGAAGCAATGATCTCATGGATATCATCGGAATTAAAAAGTGATTCAACAGAGGTATTATTTAACATGAACCGGGAAGGCAGTTTTGCCGTTAAAAGCGGCAAACTGAACTCCAACCTTCGCATACTTGAAGGGGGAAAGGAGATTATGAGATCAAAGATTAACCTCGATATTGATTACCACCCCCCGCTTTCATATTCCATCCGGCATATCAGTATTGAACAAAAACTATTTACAACTGAACTGTCCGGTACAATAGACTATGGTTCAATCAATCCTACGAGTAATCAGTATGACCAGGAATTCAACAAATATATGCATCTTGAACTGTCAGATTCAGATGATCACGGGATTATCGGGGACATTGTATTATCACCGGTGGGGGATAATGGACGCTATGATTATTTTATCAGATTTTCCGATGGGTCGGAATGCAGGCTAACAGAACAAATTCTGGCTTTGAAAAAACTGTTTAACTATATGCATTAGAAATTCTTCGATTGATGGTATTTCAGAGTTTGAAATATTTAAATTCCCTGTAACGGCAGAACTTGATCTTGCCATTAAGAAGCCTGGCTGGCTTGGTATTTTCATCCTTTATACAGCGGAAACCAAGCAAGTAGGAATAATCAAGAAAGAATAAGGTTGATTTCCCCTGCAGGCCATTTACAGGTTCGTTTACTTCAATATATACCCTTATGTTGTAATTCATCCTGGATACTTGTCCCCGCCAGCTTATCTGCGACCATATTTTCCATCCGACCGGGCCAAATTTTAAATTCGGGTTAAAGATGCTTTTTTCAACCTGTATTGAAAGGTTTTTTGGCGCCATGCTGCAGGAATATGCAAGCATCTGGCAATAGACCCTGGCATATTTCTCAGCTTCTTTACTCCTGTCCTGAGTATAACCCGGCAGATTTATTAATAATATCGTAATCAGAAGGAAACCGCATGTTTTTTGGCTCATGGAAGTCCGTATAATGATCCCGTCAAAGATATTTACTTTTCAGAAAAAACAGGATTGCCAATGCAAAAATATTTGCCGATCTTTGAACCACACCGAACTCGCCATCCGTCATGAAAAAATCAAAATGCTGGCAGATCAGTTTGTTTATTTTTTCAATCATCCTTATCACTTCGGCTTGCAGGCAGAGGCAGGGCATGAATAAATCCCGTGCTGAAAAAGCGTTACGGGTATTCGACAGCGAATTGATTGGAACAGCTGCAGGGATCATGCAAACCGATGGATGGGATGTTTTCTCGGGCCTTCTAAGATCCGACAACGTGCCGGGTTCAGGGAATATCCCGGTTTGGGACAGCCTTCCAGTTGATTTATCTCCCGCACACAGCATCCTTCCAGTAGTCTTGAGGAAAATCCCGATAAATTTCAACCGGGAGTATTTTAAAAACGGGAAGAAGGTTTGTGCTGTAAATTCTTATTTTAAAACAAACCCGGATTCTTCATTCTATATAAGAATGGTGATATTTATCAAGCCTTGTTCCCTGGAGATAAAGTGTTTATGCATCCCTGACAAATTGCATGGTTCGAAGCGTATTAACATTATTGTCTCCGGCCAGGATACTGTAGAAAATTTCCTGGATGGACGGATGAGATTGATCGTATTAACCGGGGAAAAAGGTTCTTTGCATGCAGAGACCCTGAATGCCGATGTTAAGCTTTTTGATCTTTATTTTTCCGTTAATGCTGACTATTCGCAGATGAAACACGGAAGCCGGGATATCTGGAGCGATCTCATCCGCAAGAGCATTATAGAGATTTCCGACAATACTTCTGGCCAGTACATAGGCTGTCTTGAATTTGCAGAGAAGGATAAGAAGAAAGACAAGGAGTTTCTTTTCGTTTTTTCTGACGGATCGCGGGAACCTGTATCAGCTTATTTTTCCTTTTGTAGTATGCTGAGAAGTAAGGATTGAGCGCAATACCGGGGAAGAATGCAGGCTTAATCCCGGATTTATTTCTTCGAAAGTTTGATCATAAGCACATCATGGGGTTGAAGGCTGCCTTTAACATTTTCTTTCGTGCTTCCGATATTTTCATGCTTCCAAAGGTCCCTGATCATATATGAATCATCGATTATATACTTCTTAACTGAAGTTTTAAGATCCTGGTCAATTGACACAGGCTGGTTTCCGCGGTTTATAAAACAGAAGGCATAGTCCCCTCTCCCTCAAGCGTATCGGCATCATTCCAGTGGCCCGGCCCCTATACCGTTCCCTTGAAATGTAAAAAGCGCTGTAAACATAATGCTCACAGCGCTTTAACTTTGTAATTTGTGCCCGGAACAGGACTCGAACCTGCACATCCTGGGGACACTAGTCCCTGAAACTAGCGCGTCTACCAATTCCGCCATCCGGGCAATCACTTGAAAGAACAATAAAAAAACGGCTGATTTCAGCCGGTTATGGTGCCCAGGACAAGACTCGAACTTGCACATCCTAAGGACACTACCCCCTCAAAGTAGCGTGTCTACCAATTTCACCACCTGGGCCTGTGGTTACACTTTAACCGGGCGCAAAGGTAAAATAATTTTGCCTGACTGCAAAACAGAAAATACTTAAATGGTACTTTGACCGGTGGAAACTGTTAATGTGCCAGAAGCGAAACCCCGAATGCAACAAGAATCCCCAGGCAAACCGTAAGGAATTTCTGCAGATTGTATTGATGGTGTTCCTCTGTCTCAAACAGTATTGAGGTTGATACATGTAAGAAGATACCGATCACGACAGCCATACTGTATGTAAAGAAAAATTCCAGGGATGAGGCAAGGGTGTTCTCGATGACCAAGCCTGCCAGTGAACCCAATGGCGTCATCAGTGCAAAGATCCCAAGAAATACAAAGGCTTTCGTCTTTTTACACCCGTAATGCATAAACAGTCCCATGAGAGTCAATGAGATCGGAATGTTATGTACAACTATTCCAAGTACCAGGGAATGTTGAACTTCCTTGGCAAAACGGCTGACCAGAGGCATTCCTTCAAGAAATGCATGAATGCATAAGCCGATCAAAAGCAACCAGGGCGCCGCCTTCTCCCCTTCCCTGTGTTCGTGTTTATGCCCATGTTCTGCCCCTTCGGTGATCAGCTCAAGCGCCAGCTGAATTAGGAATCCCAACAGGACGAACAGGCCTGCAAGGGGAGCGGGTTTCGAAAACACTTCAGGTACCAGGATAAGAAAGCTGATCCCGATCAGGAAGGCACCCGAAAAGGCAAGCAGGAGCTTCAGCAGCCTCTGGTCATCACGGGGGATCAGGAACACCAGCGAGCCGCTGGCGATCACTGTAGCAATCAGGACTATGTATATAATACTATTCATTCCACATCTATCATCCTGTACTTAGTACTCATAGGCACACCTTTGAAATTCTCAAGGAACCGGCCTGAAATTTTACTAAGGCAGCCCGTGTTATCAGGGAGGCCGAGGGCCTTCAAATCATGACGCACTTTATTAAGGAATTTCTCGCTCAATACGATGCGGTTTTCAAGGCATTTGGTCATCAGCCGGGCTGTGAGGTCAACATCAGAGCCATAATAATCGTTTGTACCCTTGAAAAATGTGATGTTGTATACTTCCGTGCAATAGTGAATGGCAACTTTGCAGGGCAGAAACGTGTCAGCCACAGGATAATGCTGTATATTATACAAGGTAGCATAGATCTCTTCAAGTAGCATGTAGTAGGAGTTAATGGCCGGCTTTGTTCTCAGCACATTATCAGGAATGAACAACATGATTTCATCTCCAATACCTTTGACGATATACCCTGGAAAATCGTTCAGAAGAGAAAGGAAATTAAAGGTATTGTTGAGCTTTCGGCCCCAGTCGGTAAGCCCTCCCAGATACTTCATATCCGTGGAACGGTTAATATCCATAAAAAAACAAGTCCCGGGGCAATTCGGAACGGAGGCAAGATAGTTGACAATCTCCTCCGAGTTGGGATCTTTAAAATGGATATAATAGGCCATCAGAATACCCTGAGGGCATCTTCCTCATTGGGATAAATTTCAAAAATGCTGGTAAATCCTGATATTTCAAAAATTTCGCGGATATTCTCCTGCAGGCTGCAAAGCACGAATTTCCCTTTGACCATTGTTATCCTTTTCAACGCCATCAGCAGTATCCTGAGGCCCGAGCTGCTCACATAATCCATCTGTGAGCAGTTAACCATTATTTCTGTGATATTCTGATCAAGGAGTTCCATAAACCGTTTTTCCAGAATGCTGTAGTTGATCGTATCCAGCCTGCCTTTAATGCCGATAATCATGCATTTCTCATGTTTCTTCTCAGTAAGTTCCATAATCAGATAATTGTTTTAATAATTGCGGATTAAAAGTACAACATTTTTCCCATCCTTCCTCTCGTAGCGGATCTCGTTTACCAGCTGTTTTACAAAATGAATGCCCAGCCCACCGATCTGACGGTCCTCAATAGGATGGTTGATCGAGTCGCTGGTGTCTTTTTCAAGGAGGTTGAACTCCCTGCCGTCATCTTCAAGCAGAATTTGCATCATGCGATTTTCCGGCCGGCTGAATGTCAGTATGATCTCATGATCACGGCCATCGTCAAACGCATAGAAAACAATATTGGTAAAAAGTTCTTCAAGGATAAGGTTCAGTTCCATGCTCACCTTGGGGGGAATTGCCCATGCTTCAGAAACCTGTTCAAGTGTCGCAACCAAACGGTTCAGTTCTCCTAGCCGGTTGAGTAAACGGACCTGTTTAACATCCGAAGTTTTGTTTTCCTGTCCGGGCATTTGTTTTGACTTCAGTATCAGCAAGGTGATGTCATCGGCCTGATCAACACCTTTCATAAAATCAATTACATCACTTTCAAGCAGATGTATGAGTTCCGATGGACAAAGGTCAGAATTCCGCCGGACAATTTCAAGCATAGGTTCATCACCATAAAAATTATCAGCAATGTTTAAGGCTTCCGTTACACCGTCGGTATACATCAAAAACGCATCACCGGGGGAGAAAAGGACTGTGCCTGAGGCATATGTGGCATGTTCAAAGATGCCCAACGGAATACCGTGAACTTCCTTCAGCTTTTCGGTTTTTCCACCGGGCCGGATCAGGAAGGGTGGATTATGCCCGGCATTGCAATAGGTCATGATTCCGTTCTTCAGGTCGACGATCCCGGCTATGAAAGTCACGAACATCTGGTTCGGATTTTCCCTGCAGATCTCCTTGTTAATCTCATAAACACTCTGGTTCAGGGGAACACGAAGGGAGACCCTGGAACGGAACAGGGTCCGGGCACTCACCATGAACAAAGAAGCCGGGACTCCCTTGCCAGAAACATCTCCGATGGCGATGAAGAGATGGTCGTCATCAAGAAAATAAAAATCATACAGATCCCCTCCAACAGCACGGGCTGGGTCCAGAAGGGCTGCCAGATCCCAATCTTCCCTTACCGGAAAATTCTTGGGAAGAAGCCCCATTTGGATGTCATGGGCAACACTCAGCTCACCTTCCATTTTCTCACGGGCAGCTGTGGCTTCCTGGAGGTTGCTGATATAATGAACCAGCTCATCTTTCATCCTGGAGAAAGCATTGGTTAGCTGGGAAATTTCATCTTTTGAACGGTAAACAGGCAAAGCCGTTCCGAAATCCCCCTGTCCAATTCGTCGGGTTGCTTCCACCAGTCGGCTGATGGGCCGGATGAATTTCCGGGTGATCAGTATTGTGATCACGATCATGGCAAGGAGGCTGATGAAGAATATTGCTATCAGTTTTCTGAAGAAATCATACAAGCCTGCATATAGTTCCCGTGTGGGAAATGTGATGGCAAAGATCCATCCGGTGTGAGGCACAGGGGCCGAATAGATCCAGCTTGGCACCTTTACATGCTGGAGATCGGTTACTTTAACGAACATTCTTTCGCCCAGAAGCATCTTGTCTATCAACGAATCGTGCTCCAGATCCCCATTACGGAGAAGCAGCTTGCGGATGTCGGTATTAATATATTTTTCACTCACGGGTGTGATCAGCCTGCCTTTGCGAGACAACAGGTAACTGAAGCCGGTCTTGGAAACCCTTGCCGAGTTCAGGATATGCCGGAAAGTCTGGAGTGAGATATCCATCGTTATAACCCCCGCAAAAACACGTTTATGGTTTATCCAATGGTAAAAAGGCACGGAATAGGTACACATCAGTGTATCACCGCCACCTTTGTCATAATATGGTTCCGACCACACAGCTTCACCGAGCAGTTTAGGGATCCTATACCAGTCCTTGTTAAAATAATCATATTCTGCGGATGAGAGATCCCTTTCCACAACTGTATGTAGGGTTTCAAAAACATAAGGGCAATACCTGTAATGCTTCCGGTCGTACATATACGGTTCAAAGGCGATGGCGCTTCCGAAAACAACCGTATCGTCAAGCACAAATTCCTTTACCAGGTCTGTGATCATGGGGTAATCGGGCTTATCAGCCTCCAGTGCACTTGAAAGGGTATAGGGTACCTGCTCAACCGGTTTGATCACATTGCTGATCCTCGAAATAGTAAGGTCAGTAATATTGGAAGCTCTCTGCAATGCATCTGCATCGAGAATTGCGCGGGTATATGAAAAAGTATAATAAAAAGCAATGCTGAAGACGATGAGAAATGCCAGTATAAAGAACCGGGTGTATCGTATGGCAAGGCCTCCACTCCGTAGAAGCGACATGCCGGATTTCCCGCTGCCTTTATGTTGATTTTCATTCTCCATATTCGATATTTGCCTATTGATCCTGGTCAGGTCTTATGGCTGTTTATTCTTTGCAAAAGTAAAGTTAAAAAAGAATACATTTGCAGGCATATAAATTATTAAAAATGGAAACCGTACTCAACCAACTTAAACCGGAACGGCTATGGTACTACTTTTCAGAGATCTGTAAAGTACCACGCCCATCGAAGAAAGAAGAAAAGATAGCATCCTGGCTTATGACTTTCGCTGAGAAGCAAAAACTTGAATGTATCAAGGACGAATGCGGCAATATACTTATCTGCAAGAATGCTTCCCCAGGGTATGAAAATCGAAAAACGGTGATACTTCAGTCACATATGGATATGGTTTGTGAGAAAAATGCAGATACAGTCCACGATTTTGACAAGGACCCTATAATTCCCCGTATCGAAGGTGAATGGGTTAAGGCAACAGGCACTACTCTGGGCGCTGATGACGGGATTGGGATCGCTGTACAGCTTGCCATTCTGGAGGCTGACAACATTGCTCACGGGCCCATTGAAGCATTATTTACCATGGATGAGGAAACAGGGCTCACCGGGGCTTTCGGTCTAAAACCTGAGCTATTAAAGGGCCGTGTACTTATTAATCTTGATTCAGAAGACGAAGGACAGGTATTCATCGGCTGTGCAGGAGGAAAAGATACTGTAGCCAGCCTTCCCCTCTCCATTGAAACCACACCTGATGCCCATTCAGCATTCAAAGTCAGCATGACCGGCCTGAAAGGAGGCCATTCGGGCGATGATATTAACAAAGGACTTGGTAATGCGACCAAGCTGTTGAACCGTTTCCTGTGGAATGCTTCAAAGGATTTCGGAATGAGGATTTCCTCATACGAAGCAGGCAACCTCAGGAACGCGCTTGCAAGGGAAGGTTTTGCACTGGTGGTTGTGCCTTCGGCCCATGCCAATGCATTTGAAATGTCGGCTAAAAACTTTTACATGGACCTGGTTGATGAACTGCATGTGACTGAACCTGAGTTGAAATTTGTTGCCGCCCCGGCATCGGCCGTTCCAACCGTATGGACCAATGACCTGCAGTCCTCTGTATTAAATTCATTGTATGCCTGTCCTCACGGGGTACTGGCCATGTCGAGGGTGATACCGAATTTCGTGGAAACATCAACAAACCTGGCTTCGGTTAAAGAAAAAGACGGAAAGGTTTTCATGACAACCAGTCAGCGAAGCTCGGTAGAGTCTTCAAAAAAGGATGCCGGCGATATGGTTGCAAGTGTATTCACCCTGGCGGGAGCTGAGGTGGAACAATCAACAGGTTATCCGGGATGGAAGCCAAATCCCGATTCGGAGATTCTCAGGCTTACCGTTGAGTCCTACAAAAAACTTTTCGGTGGAGAACCTGAAGTTCTTGCTATCCATGCAGGGCTCGAATGCGGCCTGGTCGGTGCAATTTATCCGGGAATGGATATGGTCTCTTTCGGCCCGACCATCAAGGGTGCACACTCGCCGGATGAGAGGCTTGAAATTTCTACAGTTACCAAATTCTGGGATCTGACACTGGAGATCCTGAAAGAAATTCCCTGAAAACAACAGGATGCAGCATTTCCCTCTGCTGTTTAACCGGGCCGGGGTTTCTGCAATCCTTATAGATATGGGTTATGCGTTCACTTCTCCTGGCTTTCACGGTCTGTATCTTTCATTTTAATGTCACAGCTCAGTTCAGCTTTTCCGATTCCGCGGTAAGGTCGCGTATATGCCGCGACATTTTTGTACTGGCTTCCGATTCTTTTGAAGGCAGGGAAGCAGGAACTGAAGGAGAAAGAAAAGCATATACTTATATCATCAGCAGGCTGAAAGAAGCAGAAGTTTCACCCCTGGTTGCCAACAATTACCTTCAACCCTTTACTACAGGACATATTAAATTCACAAAACCAGCCCGTTTGATTGCTGCAGGAAGATCTTTTTCCTGGAGAAATGACTTCGGATTATGTGCTTATTCTGCCAATGATTCTGTTACTGCGCTTTGGGCTGATGCCGGGTTCGGGTTGGTCATACCTGATGCGGTGACGGGCAGTTACAAAGACATTCCCGGAATCAGCGGGAAAATCGTGCTTATTAACCTTGACAGTCCTTCCAAACTCAGCAAAGACACGTCCCTGGAGGCGGAACTCACACCTGCAGTCAGAATTGCAAATGCCGTGATTAAAGGAGCAGCCGGGGTAATTCTTTACAATGGGCAGGGTGATTATAAAAGCAGGTTGTTTGATTTCTCCAAATCCGACTCTGTTACAGTCCCTGTGATTTACGCGTCATCGAAGGTCATTGACTTTATAAAGAGTCACCCTTCCGGACCCCTTACTATGGCAGTACATTTGGAAAGGGTCAGCAAAACCTACAATAATGTTACTGCCTATATCGACAACGGGGCCACCAGAACAATCATTCTGGGAGGGCATTACGATCACCTCGGGAAAAGCGAGAAACCCGCTGATAAGGGAGCTTATTGTGTAGGGGCGGATGATAATGCCAGCGGCACTGCCGGCATTCTTGAACTTGCGAGATTCTATACCACGCATAAGGACCCCCGGAATAATTACCTTATTATTTTATTCTCTGCTGAGGAAAAGGGTCTGTTTGGTTCTGAATATTTTGTTAAGCAGATGCGTCCTGCGATGATAGATTCCATTAATTTCATGCTGAATTTCGATATGATCGGAAGGCTTGGTTGCGAAGGCCTTCTGGTAACCGCAGAAGCATCCGGCAGTTCGCCATTCTGGCCAAGGCTTTACAGGGAGGTGAAGCATCCGGGCTTCAGGCTGAAGAAGGTAGCTTCCTCCCTGCCCTTTTCCGACCAGGACGCCTTTTACAATAAGGGAATTCCTGTACTTTATCTAACAACCGGACTGCACCAGCAATACCATACGCCGGCCGACAGGCCCTCAACCATTAATTATACAGGTATGGCAGGCCTTCTGGGTTATTCCGAAAGGCTTATCAGTAAAGCTGGATCCGGAGAAAAAGTGCCTTACAGGAAGGTTCCGGAGATAAATCTCTACCTTGAGATTGCCGGATTTTTACTCGGATATTTCGGGGATTTGCTGTCGTTCTAGAAAGTAACGAAAATCAGCTATTTATTCGCACCAATTGCCTGTTTCATTTGCGTGCTTATTTTAGCTTCGCCAAACGCTGTTTCTTTACTCACAATCCCACACCTACACCTATGCGGAACACCGGGTTAGAGTATGGGGAGTAGTAGGCATCATTCAGGTTAAACAGTATCAGGATGTCCATAAATACCCTGCCGCCTATGGGTTGGGAATAGCCTGCTCCAATGAGTACGCTGTTATAGGACACAGTACTTTGGCCGGGGGAAAGCCTGTTATTATAGGGATCATAGATGTATCCATTGTACGGATCGGAATGGAATGGCTGGATATATGCGAGGTATTCGTATTCGGCATGGGCAAAGAGGTTGCCAATCCAGCTGTGAAAAATGCTTCTAAGGTAATATCTCAGGAAAACCCGTCCCCCGTATACGTTTGAGGAGAAGTCGAGGTAGTTTTTGTTGAGGTCGTCCCAGTAATAGTCCCTGTACCGGAAATACTCATATGTAAAGCCCAGTCCGACATACAGCTGGTCGAATGTACGTACACGGACTTCAGGGGAGAGCATAATACCTGTAACGGTCCCGAACTGGAATCCCACGTTGCCTCCCACTGAGAGCCTTCGCCAGAAGTTATCCTTAGGCAGAGCAGGCTTGGTGGGGTGGAATATATTGGCTGAATCCTGGGCATGGGTAAGGTATGAAGCAAACAGGGTTGAAATCAGGATTGTCAGTATAATGGCAGCTTTTCTCATTGGGTATAGGATATTTTTATGCAAGAGTGTGTAACCTTTTCCTTTGAATACAGTACAAAGGTACAACAGAAACGTAATAAGGCGGAGTAGAATTGCTTTTTCCTTATATATAATGTATACAGTAATAAATAAATAAAAGTGAGATTTTCCATTTTTGTATCAAATTAAGTTGTAATTTTGCACTCCGATTTCGACGTTCTTTTATTAAAGCTGTAGATAAAACAACCAAAGCCCAGGAATAACAAGGGTTTTCAGAAAGTGAAAAACTTTTTTACCACAAAATGATAAAAAAGTTTGGATGGAATGAAAAAAGTTGTAATTTTGCAGTCCATTTTTGAACGAAGTACCCGGAAGGGGTTTAGAAATAGAAAAGTTCTTTGAAAGTTTGAAGTAAGAAAGTAGCAAATATCCCAGAGTAAATAATTAAATCAATTTCTTTGGTAATGGTTAACCTGAGGCATTAAATTTTCCTTATACAATGGAGAGTTTGATCCTGGCTCAGGATTAACGCTAGCGGCAGGCCTAATACATGCAAGTCGAACGGTAACAGGTCCAGCAATGGATGCTG
>JAPLDK010000038.1 GCA_026391775.1 Bacteroidota bacterium | reverse complement strand
CGCAGGCCTGGGTCTGATGCAGGTGAGCAGGATCGCTGAACCAGATGAAATTCGCAGTCGGGGCATCAAAAATAGTTACCCATAAATCGAATTGTGCTTCAAGGGGTGTTCCCTGGTTAAGAACCCTGGTAACATGATAGGGTCCCGGAGCGGCATAAGCATGCGTGGGGGATGCAGGAACATTAGGTGCGACAAAATGCTGTATCCCTGAACCGTCTCCAAAATCCCAGTCCTCGGTAGTGATCAGGCCGCCCGGTGGACAGGGAACGAACAAAATCGCAACATTCTGGCACTGATTAGGAGGATTTGCAGTAAAGCAGGGAGCAGGAGGTGCACCCAGCAGAATATCATGCTCCACAACGTTTGTGCATCCGGTTGCCATATCGGTGGCAGTACAGCGAACTGTATAACCTCCCGGCCCAGGATAAGTGTGTGATATCGGTGATCCGAATCCGTTCAGACCGTCGCCAAATTCCCAGTATACATTATTACCCACATGCTGGGTCGGGTTGATAATAGATACAAACGTCTGATCATAGGCGCCTGCCCCCTGGGAAATAGTAAAATCGATGTCAGGATGCGGATTGACAATCAGGGGGTTTGTGGTCAGCGTTTTTGTATTTACACAACCATTCTGATTTGTAACCTTCAGGCTAACATGATAGCTTCCGGGTCCTGAAAACAGATGCTGCGGATTTTGATCTGTGGATGTATTGCTTGGAGATAAAGGATCATCAAAGTTCCAGAGGTAGGCAACGATCGGGCTGCCTGTCAGAGGCGAACTCAAGTTGGTGAACTGCACAACATCCCCTGTACAAATAACAGAGGGGTATGCAAAATTCGCCTGTGGAGAAGGTTCAGCCTGAACCGGGACCACTACAGTTGTATTCTCGCAACCGTTGGAATTGATAACTCTTAGAGTGACATCGTGTGAATTCAGGTCATGGAAAGTGTGAGTTACGGGAATGGGCGGTGGACTGCCCGGAATGCTGTAATGCTCGGTTCCTGAACCATCACCCCATGACCAATACCAGTCGGTTATTACTCCTGTGTTGGCCTGGGAAATATCGGTAAATGGGGTTAATTCATTCACACAGGCCTGGGCAAATGTAAAGGAAGCAATGGGGACCGTGTTTCCAACAGTCAGTGATGTACTCGTGGTATTTTCACAATTGATAGTGTTGGTGACAGTAAGAGAGATGTTATATGTTCCGGGAGCTGCAAAAGTGTAATTAGCAATCATTGAACAGGGAATAGTTATTCCGTCGCCTGAATGGAAAAATTTCACTCCGTCTATATACCAATCGCAATATTTTATTTTAATAGTTAAATCCGGATTACTTGGCGGTTTGGGCAAACTGCCTGAGCCGGAAAAAGTATATTGGTTATAAAGACAGTTTGGTGTAGGAGGAGTAATTGACGTAATATCGGCTAAAGGTTTGAATTTATCGGGATCAACATAAACATAATCAGTGATTTCATCCGTCTGGCCGGAAGGAGTCTGAATAGTCAGTTTTACAGGAAAAGTATGAGGAGGAAGGTATGCGCCTGTTATCGGGAAAGTGTATTGCTGTGCTGCAGTACCGGCATGGCTTCCGGTTCCGTCGCCAAAATCCCAGGTATAAGTGACCGTTGGGTCATTGGGGTGGACAGAGACATTGGGATCAGCCGTGAAATTCACGACGTTATAATAACATCCGCCCGTAGGGTCGAACTGATAATAAAAATAAGCATGTAACAAAGGCTGAAGTGTAATTGTCTTCTGGGCTTGCACCGAAGTGCAACCCGGCACCAGGGAATTTATCTCATTGACCGAGACTGTGGCCGTCGTCGGGGTATTTCCCCAGGCAATGGTTACCTGGTTGGATGCAGGCGAACCAACAATGCTTCCGCCTCCGGAAACTGACCAGGCATACGTATGATTGGGTATGGCATAGGTCATATAGGTAACGGTTTGCCCCGCCCTGACTACATCAGGGCCTATTACAACCGGTTGTGTGTCAGGACATTGCTGTGCAATGAGTGAAGCTTGAAGGAGTAGCAGGAACCCGGAAATAAAAATAAGGCGCAATGTTAAATTCCGCATAGGGTTAGTATTAGAAGACATTTACAATAATTAACTTATACTTGATTTAATTGACAAGTGTTGAAGCTGTATGGTTGCCTGAAATTCATATTTTTTCAGATTCTACAAATTTAAAACTAATTTTTAATTTTTAACCGTTTCCCGTGCAACCCTAACAAATAATTTCTGTCTTCTGATATGTTGGCCTGCATTTTGATTTTAATTAATTCCTTGTAAATTTGCACAGCGAAGATTTTGATTATGAAAAAGAACCTCCTGATCCTAACCGCACTGATCCTGTGTACAGTGTTTATTTCAACCTCCTGCAAAAAGAATTCAAGCTCCCAACCTTGCGATGGCAAAGGGACTGTTTGCTTTGAAAACAAAAGAGATTCACTCCTGATAATCAATATCGTGCAAAGCCATTCCACTATTAACCTGCAGCACGATGAGATGCAATGTCAGATCTTTTCCGGTGGAACAACATATACAATAAAATATTCGGGCCCCGCTTACACCGGAAATCTGAAAGATACCACCATGCTGGTGCAGAATTGTGATAATAAGCTGATTATTATCAATCCGCCGAAGAAATAGCTTTATTCTTCGAATTTTACCTTGGTTAAATAAAACACGAATCGCTTGTTATTGCTCTCGAGGGCAACATTTTTTATTTCCTGGAACCCAGAACAAAGGAAAAAATTATCAAACCAGGGAAGCAATCCGCTCTTTGTTTCGGAAATCAGCTTGTCATCAGGGTATTTTGATTCCAGCATACTGAATTCAAGCTTGCCGGTAGTTTCGCCATTCCTGATGACTTTTGAACCTATCTTTCCTGAAGCGCTGTATGCTAAAAGCAGTTTATCTCCCTGCAGCCTGGCAATCACCTTTGGACTAAGATCAGAACTGATCAGATCCCTGATTTCCATTGCATTATCCCAAAGCAACATGCCTTCAGCATTGAAGGCTGTGATGATGACACCGGTAAATGCGTAACCATCGAAAGCGGAATAAGAATTCGTATAGGGGCGTCCATAAAAATCGAAATCGGTAAAATTCTCGACATGATATTGAGGATAATAGACCTCAGAAATCTGGATAACACTTCCATCCTGCTCAAAGGGGTCATCCTGAAGAACCCTGAAATCCACAGAATACTCAGCTATATTTTTATTTTTCTTTAATGCCTTCTTTTTCAGATCAATAAAATCCTTTGCACTAAGCAGGGAGCTGATGTTCTTCAGTTGAAGAAAATTAATGAAATTCAAATTTTTCTGATTGCCTGGCAGCAGGAGACTGGAAAAAATTCCCGTAGATTCATCCTGGAGTTTATTTTTCTGGCCGGACCTGCCTGTGTTAAGCCTGTATGCTCCGATGACCAGCTCATCCCCTTTCTGATTTGTTACTGCTTTAAATACGGTAAAATCCCTGTCGTCATTTATAGTGCTGATCTTCACCGACATTACAACTTTCCCTGTTGTATCGAAAACCTGGTACCAATGCTCAATTTCCTTTTTACTTAATACTTTGGTAATGATTGCTTTTAAATTACCTGAAACACTGTCCGCCTCAAACCAGCGGAATGCCGAAGGGCTTTGCTGGTCGATAAGAAAACCCTTGCTGTGATTCGACTTCAAGTCGAGTATCTCAACAGCAGCTTGTCCGTTTTTCTGGTTCAGGGCCAGGTATGTATTTCGGCCCAGGGCCTGGAAAAAGACCGGCTCGGAGTTTGCCGGGACCTTTGTAAGGTTTGGTATAAAATTTCCCGTTTTCAGGGCAATCCTCACAATCTCAAGAGGCTGATCCTCACTTTTAAGTTTTCCTTTGTAAACAAAAACCAGAAGCAGAGTATCCCCTGAGAAAGTTTTAAACCCGTAATCAAGATCTGAAAGTATGGGAAGGCTTTTCAACCAAACCTGTTTCAGGTTCTGGTCATAGAAT
>JAPLDK010000014.1 GCA_026391775.1 Bacteroidota bacterium | reverse complement strand
TACAGTTAGTTATCCTGCTTATAATACTAACCTGGATTTTTTAAATGTAAACAATATTTTTTTGGGTGGTATTGCTAATCAGGATTGGGGGGGGATTTTTTCATATAACCTTTCATTTATAATATTGGGCAAAATTGATTCATCATTAAATCTGACCTGGCAAAAATATTATGGTGGGGACATGTATTATATGGTTTGGTCAATAATCGCTACAACTGATGGGGGATGCATTATCGGTGCCAGTTCTAATGATTTAACAACACAAGGTGAAGAAAGAGATGTGTATATTCTTAAAGTGGATTCAAACGGGATCGTGACTGGAATTAATAATCAACCACCTGTCCTAACGCCTGAAGTTATCGTTTATCCCAACCCCGGGAATGACCGGATCTATGTTGAAACACAACTGAAGAATGCCATATTCTTCTTATATGATCTTACAGGTCGGGAAGTACTTCATGCCTGCCTTCTTCCCGTTCGCAATTCCATACAAGTTCAGAACTTAAAATCTGGACTCTATATCTATAAATTAATTCAGAATTCACAGGTCAAAGAATGTGGGAAGTGGATAAAAAAGTAAAGGAAATTAGGCGGATGGGTTACTCCTTTACCCCGGTATATGTATTTGTTTTTATTAACAAACATGCTTATAAAATCTCCTTGCAGAAAATGAATCTGGTTTTCTGCCCCCCCTTTAAGATCAATGCTCCACGAATTCGAAGATTCTTTATTTCCTGGAATTTTCCCTCTTTAACAGTTCAGGGAGGACTGAGTCAAGAATAAATTTCGCATCGACATCAAAAACAATAGGTTTGTACTCATAAACATCCTTGTGAACTATCTGTTTCTTCGGTACAGGAAGCAGTTGACAATCTGAACGACGAGCTTGAACTGTACTTTGAAGACAGAGACGCTCTTAAGTCCTTTCAGTCCATAAAAGAAACCTTGGTGGGCGAATCCGGCAATCAGAGTTGAATTCTGATTTGTTCCAATTTTAAATATCTTTGACGTACCTAAATTAAACCCTTTAAATCATATCGGAATGGATCACAAAGAACCTGATACCAATTACAGCATTAATCTTGAGGTTAAATATGACCATCTTCAGGTTGTGGATGTACCGGGGATCGTCTTGTCGAACCGGGAAAACTGGTTCAACCAGACGCTGACAAAGGTCAATGATTCGGTTGTGAGGCTTGGAATTGTTAAAGGGGAATTTCATTGGCATAAACACGATGATGACGATGAATTCTATTTTGTTCTTTCGGGACGACTGTTTATTGACCTTGAAACTGCAACCATCAGGCTTGAAAAGGAACAGGGAGTTACAATCTCCAAAGGAGTTATCCACAGGCCAAGGGCTCCCAAAAAGGTGGTCCTGCTTATGGTTGAGACTTCAGCCATAAAACCTACCGGTGAGGAGGATGAATGGATGAAGCAATTCAAACAGCAAAAGATTTGCACTTACCCTGCAGGAATTTCATTGAACACTTCTGTGTGGCAATTGCGGAAAATTGAAGGGATAAGTGTCAGGGGCGTAAATGTTTGTGCTGAGGGAGGAATGAAAACTCTGGCTGATGTGCTCGAACATTATAAAGCCGGGAAGCCGTTTAACCTTATCAGAAGTTGCGGGGCAAAGACAGATAATGAAATAACGGATCTTTGCGAGAAATACAAGGACTATGCATTTCCGGGACAATAGAATGGTTGCCGACGCTCCTTCATCCGCAGTCAATAAAAATAAAGTTAAAGTAGTGTATCACTTATGGTAAGATGGCGGATTAAGTGGTAAAAGAACTATGACCAATGAAGTGAGCCGGGCTGAATATGAAACTCTGATCTTTACACCATCAGGGGTAAAAAGGTAATGGTTGATTATGACCTGGCACTGATTTATGATGTTCCGACAAAGGCGATAAAACAACAAGTTCGACGAAACATGGTTGGGGATCCCGCCTGAGATCAGCAGAAAGAGGCGGTTGTTCTTATGCAGCTTTTCCACCGGCTTGTCCAGCTGGAAATTCTCGATGATATCGTAAACGTTCTTCGAAAACCTGTTGATATAATTGCGGAAATTGATAAAGACATTCTTCGGATCCTGCTTCAGCCTCGAAAGATCATACTTCGACGTGTTGAAAACTTTCAATGGCAGCCAGCCTGGATTCCACACATATTTTAGGTCCTTAGAATAACATCATTTCGTACATAATCTCTGGTCATTATCATAAAAATTCCGGGCCTCAACGGAATGTCATCCGCAGTCAAAAATAATGAAGTCGCTGTGGTAAAATTTTCAAGACTGGGGTATCACTTTTGGCGGGTTGGGGGATAAAGGGAGAATGACAATTCCATTTTATAACGAAACTTATTTGAGGTCGCAAATTGCGACCTCAAACTTGCTACCATGGGTAATTCATTGATAAAGGCTGATTATCAATCATTAATCTATGATTTGAGAGGCTATAAAGTCATGCTTGATTATGATTTGGCTGTGCTTTACGGTGTAGAGACCAAGCGCCTGAAAGAACGTGTAAGACGCAATAGCAGCAGGTTTCCAGAAGATTTTATGTTTGAGCTAACATCCGAAGAGTTTATTTCTTTAAGGTCGCAATTTGCGTCCTTAAAGAGAGGTCAGCACATAAAGTACCTTCCGTTCGCATTTACCGAACAGGGAGTAGCAATGCTTTCTTCAATTCTTAATTCCGAAAAAGCCGTCCAGGTAAATATCGAGATTATGCGGGCCTTTGCCAAATACAGGGCGTTATTGATCGAAAGCAAGGATTTTCGCCTTGAATTAAAGGCTTTAGATGAAAATATCAACCAGATCTTCAGGTTTCTTCTTCAGAAAATTGATGCCCTGAGCCAGAGGCCTTCAAATCAACCCATGAAAAGGATTGGTTACAGGAGACAGGACGAAAAAGATACGGGGCAAAAAAATTGTCATAAAAAAACCCCGTAATAACCCGCTCCCTCATCCGCAGTCAAAATGAAAAGTCACATTGGAAAAAAGTTTAAGAAAGAGTATCACTTTTCCCGCTTTCCCGGATTAAATATCAGGGCCTTGAAAAAATTCCTCACATCGATGGATGAATAGGGATTAATTGAGGTAACTTTGCAAGAACAGGGAGGGTTTGAGTTATGACCACTATGGAGCTGAAAAAAAGCATAATACTTAGAATAGCTGAGATAGAGGATTCTGAATTTCTCAAAGCCATTAAAACCATCATTGATTCCAATCAATCCGACGCAGTGTTCAAGGTCTCCGAACCGATGAAAAAAGACATTGAAAAAGGCAGGCAACAGATCAGGGAAGGGAAGTATACAACCCAGGAGGATCTTGAGAAGGAAATCAATGCATGGCTAAAAGAAAAAAAGTAATATGGTCAGATAAGGCCAGGCAGGACTTGCTGGAATTCCTTGATTTCTATAACCGGAGGAACGGGAATATCAGATATTCCGCAAGGCTCTTAAAAGAGATTCTCAAAGACATTTCCCTGCTTTCAGCCCAGGCGTTTCTTGGAAAACAAACAGATCATGAGAACATCAGGGTGCTGGTTGTTTGGGAATATCTGATTTTCCATGAGAACCATGCCGATATAATATTCATAATTAATGTTTGGGATTCGAGAAGAAAGCCTGAAAAGTTATACTGATATCACTCATAATTGGGTGTTTATTTTACAGTTTTTCAGAATCAGTTATCCGTCTGTGATCAGTCCGTGATCCGTCGGCCGTCAGTCCGTGATCCGTCGGCGATACGTCTGGGTCCGGGTTGGGGCACAAATTAGATGCGCCTGTATTGCGCTTCCAGCGACGCAAAGATCTCCCCTTTTGCAAATATTGCTCATATGAGAACGTAAATGAAAATAACATATCTTTGAATTACCAATATTCGATTAAAGCCAAATTCAATCATATGGTTTCCCGGTTTGCGCTAGGTTCACTGATGGCCGCCACCCTGGCAGTTGCCCTGTTCTCGTGTAAAAAATCTAATGACAGTGGCTCGGGTAGCTCCGGGACTGTGCCTTCGGTCTTTGCTGAAAATGTTTCTGATATCACTAAAACTTCAGCCTGGGCAGGGGGCTGGATCACTTCAAGCGGCAGTTCAGTCGTGAAATCGAAAGGGGTCTGCTGGAATACCAGCGGGAATCCAACCCTGAACGATCACATGAAACTTGCCGTGAACCAAACCGGCAATATCGCTTTGATGATTGACGGTCTTTCCCCCCGAACGACATATCATGTGAGGCTTTTCGCTACAAACGACGCTGGAACCGGCTACAGTGAGGATAAAACATTCAGAACGCTTACCGACAGTTTATTTTTAAAGGTTTCCACCCTGGCTCCCGACCTGGTGTCAATGCACTACGCGGAGGTGGGAGGCAGCGTAAATGATACGGGGTATTCCCATGTGACTGAAAGGGGGATTTGCTGGGGAAGCATGAATTTTCCCACTGTGAGCGATAATAAGATTGTCTGCGGCAGCGGATTGGGCTCTTTTTCGGCGGAATTGCACGGTTTGACATCGTATGCGAGGTATCATTACAGGGCTTATGCGATCAACGCCCAGGGGCTGGTATACGGTGATACAATAGGCTTTACCACCCGTGGTTACCCCTTGCTTTTTGTGCCGGGCACTTACCAGGGCTGGAACCCCTCGGATTCCTCGACGGTTGTGTGGTCGGTGAAGGATAACGGGAAATATGAAGGCTACCAGTGGTTCCCGGCAAATACGGAGTATAAATACAATAAGGGAAACTCCTGGGTCGAGAGTTACGGTGACAACAACCATGACGGGACACTCGAACTTAACGGGGCAAACATCGTGGCTTTGGCCGAAGGCTATTACAAGCTCAATGTTGAACTTCCAAACCTTACCCACACATTCCTGAAAACAAGCTGGTCGGTGATCGGGTCTGCAACACCAAACGGCTGGAATGTCGATACGGATCTGTCGTGGGACCCTGTGAACAAGGTATGGTCGGGGTCTGTAGCCCTTACCGCAGGGGACTTCAAATTCAGGGCCAACCATAACTGGGACCTCAATTACGGGGATTCAGGTACGAACGGTATCCTGCAACAGGGAGGCAGCAATATCACGGTTTCTTCGGCAGGCACCTATTTGATCACTCTTAATCTCAACGTACCTGTTTACACGTATACTCTTGTAAAATAAGTGACATGAAAATAAAAAGCCTGGTTGTAGTTGCAGCTCTCCTTGCCATTGCTTATCCTTCCCGGTCCCAGGATCCTTCTGATCTGTTACTGAAATCCCGCGCCAAATGCCTTGAACTGAACAAGGTGTATTATGAAATGACAGAATGGTTCAAGCCGATGACAAACAAGGATACTATGATTACAACCAGCCAATGCTGGATGAAAAAAGTAAAGGATGATCCTTTTTTCGGATCTTTCTTTCACTATCATTACAGTGTTAATGGCCAGGGAAACGGTGACGGCATCTATACGGGAGAGGAACTTCTTTCGTCATACTCGGGCGACAGTTCAGCCCAGCTGATTCCTGTCAAACAGTATCCCGATTATGTTCAGAGCATAGTGCATAATCATAAATTCAGGATGTACGAGCCGTTCCGGGACAAGGCCTGTTTCCCCTGTTTTAAGGATGATGGATCTCTGAAGAAAGAATTTAGTATCCAACTGTCGAGAGAAGAGAATGTGGGAGATATTCCCTGCTATCACATCTCGATGATCCAGGATCCGAAGACATTTGACAACAGTTTCATTGTAAACCTGAAAAACGAATACCATTACTGGATCAGCAAAGAAAGCCTGTTGCCTGTGAAATATAATTATTACTTCAGGGGTATCCTCAACCGTGACACTGCCGATCAGTTCATCAGCTATGCGGTGCAAAAGATCCGGATCGATGACAGGGATGTGGATAAACAGTTACGGCTGAACAGCCTCCCCTCCTATTTCAGGATAAAGACCTATGAACCTGAGAAAACTATTCCTCTTCTTGCAAAAGGGACAACAGCCCCTGATTGGAAACTCGTTTCCCTGAAAGGGGATACGGTTTCCCTGAAGCAGTTAAGGGATAAGGTAGTCCTCCTGGATTTCTTTTATAATTCGTGCTATCCATGTCGCCTCGCAATCCCTCATCTGCTGGAAATCCATAAAAAATACTGTGAACAGGATGTGGTTGTCATCGGCATCGATCCGGTGGATAAGAAGACAACTGACCTGAAAGCGTTCCTGGACAAAGCCGGTGTGACTTATACTGTGCTTTTGGCCGATAAGGATCTTGCAAAGAAATACCAGGTGACCGGCTACCCCACGATCTATATCCTTGATGGAGGGGGAAAGGTGTTCTATGCTGTTTCAGGTTTTGGTGAAAAGCTCGCCGAAATTTTCGAACAGGAGATCAGTTCGGCCTTAGGAAGTGAAAAATGATTACCGAAGGATGAGCGAAGGAAAATACGCCGGAGAATAACCATTATAGTTTTTTCCCTGATCTTCGCTTTATTGGATAAAATGGATTCTTTGACCACCTACCGCCGGGTTCAACTGACCACTTTACCTTATTAGCGATCAATAAATTGAGATGGTCTGACTGTTCCGGCGAAGATTGGTCAATATGTGAGTTTTTTCCAGTCAGGGTCACAAATTGAGACATTGAACTGTTTACTTCCTCCCTCATCCGCAGTCAAAAAGATAATTATAGGGTTTCGGCAAAGAAAAGTAAAAGCGGGTGTTTTATCCACTTTGGAGATAACGTAACCTTTAACCGCGATGAAGTATCTCGTCAATCCAGTCAAAAATTTTCTGATTTGCGAGAAGCTGGCCTCCTGCCTGGCAGTGAAGTTCGCTGCCTTCCCCTGTTTTAAAGACCATATAGGTTTTAGGGCATTTCAGGGCATCATAAAGTTGTTTTGGCTGTCCGCCAAAAAACTGTTCTGCATCGGAATCTATGACGAGGGTGGGGCAAGAAATCAGATAAGCACAATCGGCCAGCGTCATCCTTGACTGTTTCAGCGCAAACTCGGCAGGGCTTTTCACCCCGAAAGTCCACATTCCATTCGTAAGCGCCCAGAATGATGTGATGTTCTCTTTTACTGCTTTGAATGATGCTGCGTTGATTTCCTCAGGCTTTTCCTGTATCAGCTGTATGAGTTCCTCACGCTTCATGCCGAACCGCTGAAATGAGGTCGCAAAATTATCGAGGATACCTTCATTGGCAATCAGAGCTGCGAGCCGGTGTTCATATGCCGCAGCCCTTGGTGCAAAGTATCCGCCCATGCTTAGCCCCAGAAGTACAATCCGCTTAGGATCCACATCGCTTCTTTTCAATGCGTAATCGACAACCGGCGTTACAACCTTTTCCCAGTCATATCTGAAAGGCAGGCCCTGTTTCCTTATCACACTGCCCTGTCCGGGTCCTTCGAACATCAGGCAATTGTAACCTCTCCTTACTGCATCCTTACCGTAACCAAGGTAAAGTTCCTGGATGGTTCCGTCGAATCCCTGGTGGATAAGAATAGTAGGCGCCCGCTTACTGCCTGTGCCTGCAGGGCAGAAATAGGCGGGGAGTGCAGTTCCTTCATAGGGGATCAGAACATATTCAAAGGAGGGTACGGCAAGCTTCCTGGCATTTTCAAAGCAGGTAAACATCCTGTCCCATAATTCAAGAATTGCCGGATTCGCAGGGTGATCGTGCAGATAAAAATCGGCGCTCCTGTAATATTCGGAAGCCCTGAGGTATGCATCCCGCGCACTCACCTTGTGTCCCTTCGCAAGACAGTCATCTCCAATTTTTTCGATTCGTTCCCCCTGTTTCCTCCATACTTCATACCAGGCATTGAGAAGGGCTTGCTGGTCACCTTCTTTCTGCTTTATCAGATACGCTGCAGCGAGTGATTCTCCTATGTCCGATCCGTGTTCAGTGGCTTTAGACATGACCCTGATCAGCTCGAAGATCAGGCTTTCGTCTTTAAAAATAAATCCATCGTGCCAGTTCGCATTTATTTTCGGGTCTTCCTGCCCTGTAATGTCCCTGTTTGGACTATCCCAAGATGCAGCGAGAACATTGAGTCCCCGGGCAGAAGCCAGAGTACCAAGACCGAGAACGAGACCCGCTTTTAGAATATCACGTCGCTTCAAACGACGACCATTTTCATTTTCTTTCATTTCAATAGGATAAGCATCCGCCACACTCCAAATCAACGAAGACAGTTCCTGGAACTTCGACATTTGAGGTTTTTATATGTCAGAGGCTCTCCAAATGTAAAATTATACATAACGGATTTAATATCCAAGGTTTTTGATTATTTGGAATGGGTATGCGTTCTGGGAAAAAGTCGGGTTACCGGGGTTGTCATCCGCAGTCAAAAATGATAAAATTCTGTATCCCTTTTACAGCTTTCAGGGATTTTGTTGAGATCTTATTTGGTAACCGTAAAAGAATCAAATACGGTATATGCACCCGTGTAACCGTGGTAACTGTTTACCGTTACGGTGTTGCCTGAGATGTCTATCACGCTGAAGTAATAGGTCTTGTGGTCGTTGTATACGTTCCATTCTGTTCTGACGGTCGGATCGATGTAGCCGCCGCCGGAACCTGCACCGCAAGTGCCGCAAAGGAGCTGCACCACATTGTTCTGCCAGGCCGGGACCGGAGGTTTGGTCTGTGGTTTCGGGGTTAAACTGCCGTCAATGGTCCTCCGTGAATACAGGTGTGAATGTCCGCATGCATAGAAGTCGAACTTATTGGCGTCAATGAAGGACCAGAGCGACGTGATGGTCGTATCCGCTTCCGAAGCTTCGGTGGAGTCGTTGTCGACATAGTAATAGGGTACGTGGATGAAAAGGAATTTATGCAAGGCGCTGCTCTGGGCCACCTGTGTTTTCAGCCATCCCATTTGTGTGGGATCGATATGGCCTCCCATGTTTAAATGCATGGTGTCGAGGGTCACAAAGTAAGGATCCAGTACTGCAAAATAGGAGCTGGTGGCCGCATCGGTGAAGGAATAAGCCAGGTGTTCATAACCTGCCGGTCCGTTCGAAGGGTTCTCCGAAAAAGTAATCTGGAACTGCTGCTGGTTGACAAGGAAATAACCTAAACCTGCATGCTCATGATAAAGTTCATGATTCCCCACGGTTGTGTACAGCGTGATCCCCTTGCCGGTGAGCATTGCGAACAGATCTTTGAATTCCTGGAAAGTGTAATGCTTGGCCAGATATCCCCTGTAGGCCATATCGCCACCGAACACCACAAATGACGGCTGGGGTTTCAATGTGTCTATACGGCGGATGATTGGATTTAATGCCGTGGTGTCGACCGTATAGCCGAGCGAATCACCCCGGCTGTCGGCCAGGAAAACGAAACGAAGTGTTGCACTTGTTCCGTCCTTCTGCTCTTCTGTCGTACTTTTCTTGCATCCGCCCAGTATCACGACAAAAGCGGTCAGCAGCAACATTGCGGTGATGGCGAGCCTGTTATTCAGAATGCCGGATGTGATCTTCAATGAATCAGACATAAATTTCTCCTTTCTGTGTTTTGATTTTTGTTATTGATTTGTATGATGTTTAGGATTAAAATCGAAATAGCTCCGGATGTAACATCCTAATTATTCTCAACACATCTTACCGGGAGTCCGCTCTGTTTCCCGGTGGCCAGTTTCCGTATCCTCTCCTCGAACTCTTTTTTGCCCGATCCCTTGTAAAGCGCCTCCTGCCCGTTTTGACGGGAGTCCAGTCCGGTACGGTCCATTGTCAGGACTATGATCCCCGGCGGGGGATGAAGCTGATTTTTCCCTCCTGCCCTTTCAATGCAGGATTCCAGGAGATCTTCATCCGCCAGCAGTATGTCCGGGGACAGATCGTTTGAGAATTGCAGGGTAAGGCTTCCGGCGGGTATTATAACAACCCGGAAATCCTCCACCTGTTCAAGCATGGTCTTCAGTCCCTGACAATAAGTTAAATTCCCGTCGGCAATACCAATCACGATCATGTGATGCATAATGAACCAGAATGTAAAACTACTGCGGATGTCATCCGCAGTCATCAGTATAATTATTGAAAGACCAGGGGGGGTGATCTGAAATCAGCTAAGGGAAAACCCTGATTGAACTGGCAGGCAGCCTCAGCTGATGGAATAATACCGGTTCCTGACAGCCCAGGCGATGAGACCTGCCACGTTGCGGACTCCGCACTTGAGAAGGAGGTTGGAGCGGTGGGTTTCCACCGTTTTGGCAGAGATGTGCAGCCTCTCCGATATCTCCTGGGAGGTAAGTCCCTGGCAGATCAGCACCATGATCTCCGTTTCGCGGGTGGTCAGTTCCTGATCTCCCGTCGTTTTGCCGTTATACCTGAAGGCAAGTTGCTGCAGGATCTCCTGGCTGAAATAACTCCCTCCCCTTTGTACCGTGAGTATGGCCTGTTCCAGTTCGAACTTGTTGGCTTTCTTGAGGATAAACCCTTTGACCCCTGCCTGGATCATCTGGGTGTAATGTCCTGTATCGGAATACATGGTAAGGGCGATAATATTAAGTGCGGGTTTCACCTCCAGTGCTTTTTCGGTAGTAAGAGCGCCGCTTATGGCGGGCATTTCAATATCCATTAGGGCGACGTCCACATCGGTCCCTGCAAGCGCCTCCACGAAGAGCTTGCCGTTTGAGGTGTTGAACACCACCTCGAAGCCTTCGATCTGGCTTAATACAAGGATGATGCCCTCCCTGAAGAGGTCGTGGTCGTCGATAACAGCTATCCTGATCTTTTCCATGTTCAGACGGGTAAGGTTATACTGACTAAAATTCCTGCAGCAGGGGAGCTTTCCATTGACAGCGTCCCGCCCGACGACTCCACCCTGTTCCTGATGTTGTGCAGGCCCATTCCTGCCGTTTTCCCCGAAGCCGTGCCGAACCCCTTCCCGTTGTCGGAATACAGGATCAGCAGCTGGTTCCCGGTATGCCTTATGTCGAGCGTTATCCTGCTGGCCTCCGCATGTTTCATGGTGTTGCTGATCAATTCGGTGATGCAGCGGTAAACGTTGAGTTCGGTTTCAGGAGCCAGCCTCTGTTCCAGATCAGAGTTGAAGTTCACCTCGTATTTCCCGTTTGCGGTGAGCGGGGCCATGAGGTTGTTGAGGGCGGTCATCAGACCGTGTCTCTCAAGAACGTGCGGACTGATGCTGTGTGAGATCCTCGACACCTCGTCTATGGACTCGGAGATCACCGTTTGCAGTCTTTCACGGATGGCTTCCCGGCTCCCGGGCTTTGCATCGAGGAAGGCCTGGAAATAGTGGTTGATTGCCGACAGCAGGGGTCCGAGCCCGTCGTGGAGGTCGCGGGCGATGCGCATGCGTTCGCTGGTTTCTGTTTCCAGCACAGCCGCGATCAGTTTCTGCCTGATGGCTCCCTTCCGGCTCAGCCTGAAATAGAAGAAACTGGCGGCAAAAGCAAGGGCGAGCGCCGCGCTGAGTATGATCAGCAGGATGATCTGCCGGTGGTTGTATTCGTTCTTTTTCTGCTCATTCCTGATCGTCTGCTCCTTGACGAAGAGATCGTAGCGGGCCGATTGCTCGACGATCTGGTTGTTAATCCTGTCGCCATAAAATTCACTCTGAAGCCCGAGGCAAAGGGACAGGAAACCGTAAGCCTCGCGGTAATCTCCGGTCGCCTTATAAATACTGGCATACCGGTAGTAAATCCGCATATAGAGGTTCCGGTTTTCCCACAAAGGCGCAAGTCTTGTCGCCTCCCGCAGGGCTCCGAGGGCCAGCCTGTATTCCTTTTGCCCCTGGTAGATGTGGCTCTGGTTGAGGAGAACGTTCATTGCCTGGAACGGCATCGCGGAGGACAGGAAATTGGAAACTGCCTGTTGTGAGAGTTCAAGCGCCCTGTGGTATTCTTTCGTGCGGGTATACTGGAAACTCAGTTCATTCTGGGCTGCGGCGAGGCTGGGTTTATCGCCTGTTTTTTCGGAAAGTTCCCGGCAGAGAAGGGAGTATTTTATAACCGAATCCCTGTAGCTGCCTGCAGGATTGCCCCATTCATTGTACAGCGCTGCAAGCCGGTTAAAGGCGTAGGCCCTGTTAAAATCGGAGACCGTTGCCTGCCGTTCGAGCAAGTTTTCTATCAATGAGATCCCCTTACGGTATTCCTGTTTCTCACGGTAAGCCTCGCAGAGTTCTATCCTCGCGTGATCGGCATCCCCCGAATTCACCGGCAGTATCTGCAGGGCTTTCATCAGCAGGGGTATGGCCATATCAGGCATGGACCGTTCGAGATACCTCCGGGCATAAAACTGAAGGGAGTCAGGGATAGTGAGATGCCCTTGTCCGGCGAAAGCGCTGTTTCCCCGCTCCGGCTTATGGGCTGCGGCGGCATCGTTTATCTTCATCTGCAGATAAGCGAGCCTGGCACGCTGCAGGTCGGAGAGCGCTTCACCTGATGCTTTCAGGGTTTCAAGATATTTCAGCGAAGTCACGGTATCGGCAGTAAGGCCTCCCATGGCTTTGTCATAAAGAGAATCGAACTGCGCCCGGGAAAGGTGATATTGACTATGCAGGGGAACTGCCATCAGGATGAAGGTGATAACCGCCGCCGTGGTCTTACAGGTTCTGCAGAGGATAAACATGTGTATAGTTCGAATGTGATAAAGGTACGGAGGAATATTGAAAGGATCAGCTTATTGCATTTCGTATAATTTTAACTATCTTTGAGGGAATATCTCATGCCCCGGACGAACATGATGCCCCATGCATTCCATCCCCGATCATCCGCCAAAAAAATCTTTCCTATGAAAAACCTGATTTATATCATTGCATTGCTTTCGCTGCCCATGCTGTTATCGGGCTGCCGTAAAAAAGAAACAGTTTACACAGCTGAGAATCCGTTAATCATCGAGGTGATCATCAACGACACCCCGTTCAAAACTGACCAGTTTCTGAGGATCCCTTTCACCCTCAAAACCTTTGAGTGGAAGAAGAAAGGCCTCTCACTCAGGCAGATCAACGTACTGGACGATGCAACTAAAACCGTGCTGGTGACTTATAACACCGGTGACTTCCCGAAGATCTACCAGGATCCGCTCCCTGTCAATAACCTCATGCCTTATGACAAGCTCTACAACTATTATTTTTCGATCCAGCTGCCTGTTCCGCTCGGCAAGACCCCTCCCCAAAGGATATCAAACCGGCTGGTTCTGAGAGACACGGTGAATAACAAGGATGTGATCCTCGAGGGGGGCGTTTTCACCCCTAAATACAATGAAACCCCGCTCGTCATCGCATCGCCCGTAAAGGGAACCAAATGGATGTTCTTTAACCAGTCGACCAACGACTATCATTTTTATACGATCATTTTTATAGGTGGTAAACTAGGGACAGGCGAACGATTCGCCTTTGACAATATGCAGGTTGATGATAATTTCGACAAGTTCTACGCGGGAGATCCTGCCAAGAACAGCTCCTACTTCTGTTACCGCGACACCTTGTATGCCGTGGCTGACGGTACCGTGGTCGCCTGCAGCGACACCATGACCGAGAACGACGGCAACACCCACAACCATCTTAACTTCAAGGCGCCGGTGGATTATGCCGGGAACCATATCATCCTCGATATCGGAAACGGGCGATATGCTATGTACGCGCATTGCGTTACAGGCTCCTTCATGATAAAGACCGGCGATAAGGTAAAAGAGGGACAGCCTCTCGCGCTCCTTGGAAATTCAGGAAATTCCGATGCGCCCCACCTGCATTTCGAGGTTGGCGACGCACCGGATTTCTTCATGTGCAACGGGCTGCCTTTTGTACTCAAAAAGTTCACCAGGATAGGTGAATATCAGGATCCTTATAACAACACGCCGGTCACCTACTATAATGTCATGAATGAACAGAAGATGGTGATGTCGTTTGAATAGCCCCATCACTGGATAAAAGATAATTCAATATATTGGAAGATTGATTTTTGACGGGATCTTGATCAGAACACCTCTGGCTTATTCCTGAAGATGATTACAACCTAAAACTCAGAATATGGAAAAACTTATCTCCTGCTGTGGGCTTAATTGCGCTTCCTGCGATGCCAGGATCGCCACGCTAGCAAATGATGATGAACTCAGGCGGCAAACCGCCGAAAAATGGAGGGTGATGTACAACTCCCCTGATATCACTCCCGAAATGATCAACTGCACGGGCTGCAGGAAAGAGGGTGCGAAGATCGGCCACTGGGCTGTTTGCGGAATGAGGGCCTGCGCATCATCGAAGGGCTTCAACACTTGCGGACAATGCAATACCCTGCTGAACTGCGATACCATCAAGCCGGTGCTTCAGTTTGCCCCTGATGCGGTGGAAAACCTGAAGTCGGCCTGAACTTACATAATCACCATCTTTTTCACCACCCTCTCCCCTTCGCAGCTTATCTCAACCAGGTAGATCCCGGGTTTCAGCTCATACCGGGGTTTAAGTGTGACGACCTCACCGGATCCCGCATATTGGATCTCCTCACTGGAAATCAGGTCCCCGTTGATTTCGTACACTGAACACCGTGCATGGCCGGTCTGCTGCGAACTGAATGCTATCGTTACCTTACTGCTGCTGCCCGGATTCGGATATATCAGGGCCTTGAGTGAGCTGGCATCGGCAAACAGATCAGGTTTATCCTCTGTCGTAAAAGACCTTGGTGAGGACCAGACCAGCTCCCCCGAACGGGTTTTCCCTGAAACCCTCCAGTAATATGTCGTTCCCGGCTCAGGTTTAAATGAACGCGGGTCAAGGTACTTCAGGTCGCCTGCCGATTGTTGGTAAACGATACCGGATGGACTGAAATTACAGGATTTCGAGATATAAAATGTAAAATTGCCAAGTTCCTCTCCTTCCGTTGCCCAGGTGAACAGAAGTCCTGCATTCTCAGGTTTACACCCGTTTTCGGGCGATAACAGCTTGATCCGGGCATTCACAGTGATAACACGGTAGCAGACGTACCAGGGTTTCATCCCCTTAAGCTGGTCATAATACCACCAGTTTGTATAAGTGTACCCCCCGCTGCCATCGGAAATGGAATCATAATACAGCCAGTAAACTTCCATGTCAAGGTAACCGATATTTACACCCAGGGTCCTGGAGGTCAGATTCTTCATGCTCGCTCCGATCTCGTTCCCGAACTGGGTTTCATTTTCAACCGTGGTGCTGTACTGCAACTCATTCGACTCATATACACTGAACTGGAAGACCTTGGGTATTTTCATTCCAACACTTACCTGTTCCTCGAAACCATTGGAATACGTGTATTTTGACGAGGTTCCGTTGGTAATGCTGTAATTCATCGAAGTCCCGTTCTCTTTATCGGTCCACGACAGGTTATCCAGGGGCTGACGGCCGTAAAGCAGGGTCTGGTTAAGCAATGAGTCACGGCTTCCGCCTGTTTTCCATGAAGCCATACTGGCTGAATTCGGGTCTGTGATGTAAAACGGGTATTTATCCAGGTCAACGGGTTCCAGGATCGTCGACATCCCCGTTGTCCTGAACAGGTACTGGGTGCTGTTAGGTATGGGATAATTATTCGTGTTGAGGTTCTCCCACCATGGGTAGGCATCATAACGGTATCTTGTGAGCTCAGGTATGGTCCATATAAAGCAGCCCTGTTCCTGGTTATATTCATGCAGTGCGAATGAAGTTTCAAACTCCTTTTTCCAGGTGGTCTGATGCTGGATCTCCGCTTCATAAGCACCGAAATATTTCAGTTCCGCACTACAGGTAAGCCCTTTTTTAGATTTACCTCCGGTCTGAAAGTCCATATCTGCCCCTACCGACCATTGATCTTCGAAAGTCCCGGTGGCTGATACAGTGCTGTCCTGGCTCGTGATAAACCCCATTTCCGTAGGTGAATCTTCATGCTGGTTCAGTGCAAGGGTTGAATCCCATACATGCCAGTTCATGGAGCAGGGAGGCGCGCCGTCGACTATCCCTGTAAGGGCCCACATGCTTTTGATCCCCGGGTAGGCAATGGTATCGTCGAGGTCAGTACTAACTACCGTGGCAACATTATTCAGCTTAAACTGGTCGGAATAGAACTGGGCTGCATTTAAATGCAACTTTTTATCGGGGTAAAAGAAATCGAGACGTTCCTTGTAGCCATTAATCCCCGTCAACGCCCCCGAAACGAAATCCGTCGGGATCAGTTCATAGCTTCCGTTTAAAAAAAATCCAGTAGTCTTTGTACTGTTAAGATAATAGGTCGTTGGCCATGGACCATTGCCTAATTGCACCTGGCCCTGGCTCATAAGCCTTAGTTTATTGTCTGGAGAAATATAATATTCTTTGTAACACAAAGGATATTTGCCGTCGGAAAGCTTGGTCGCAGCGATGCTCAGGTTTACAAAGCGGTCGTTCAGTGAGGGGTTTGCATCAGACGTTTTCTGGCCCTTTATCGCACCGGCCATTATAGCAGCTGCCCCAACCGGGTAACCGTTATAATTTATGGAATCCAGGGCTGTGTATGTAAACGAATATGAAGTACTGTGCTTGGTCGGCTTAAGAAGCCCGGTATAACTGAAAGGTGTAAAGGCAAGGTATGTATTGATCAGAATTGTTTCGTTCTGCAGGGAATCAAGCCGTTTTATACATCCCCCGAAAACCGATGCAGGAATATAGTAATTCAGGTATATATATGGGCCTTTGACAAATTTATTGTTTGCATCATCATATGAATATTGTACCAGGTACCATTTTCCGAAGTCGGAACTGGCCGAATTCCCGTTCCTGCCCACAAAAAACATCAGGGAATCGAGCTGAAAACCGCCCTGCACTATCACATCGGGAACCGGGTCGTTTATCGTATAATATGTCTGGCCAAGATTTCCCTGAGGGGTCAGGTTCATCTCGGCAAAGCATTCATAACTTTCATCTTTACGATATTCATGCACCCCATCTTGAATTTCAATTCCTGAAAGAACGTGCTGGTAATACCATAAATGCCCATTGTATTCAAAAAAGAAATTCTGGCCTGCCATTTCCGGGTAATAACCCCCATTAGAGTTTTCATAAGGATACCCGAATGAAGTAATAAAATTCTGGACCGGTACACCGAAGTTGAACTTGCTCATAGCCTCGTTCTTATGGTCCTTGTTGACCTCAAAAAAATAAGGATATAAAGACTGCTGATATGTTACATACTCATTACTGGCCCAAACTTCCCCCATCGCCGCTGCAAAGAGTATGCCGTTATAATTGTAGAAGGCCGTACCATTGGCCCACCATTTTGTGGTCTTGGTATCTTCCCATACTGAATCGGGCATGAGGTTCACTGTCTGCGACCGGAGCAGAAGGGGGATCAGGAGGGCTGCAAAGAGGATATATTTTTTCATGCTGCTTTATTTTTTAATTGACTGCGGATGATAATTCTCAGAATAAAAACCGGATCCCCGGATGGATAAGGATATCTGCACCAATCCCGCAGTACAGGCTCAGGTCCAGCTGGGGGATGATCCTCCAGTCAAGATTGATGCAGCCGTCGATGAAAGAGCTGTTATAGTACACCGACTTTGTTTCATTGAAGAACGAACTCCCGGTTTGGGGATTGGTACGGTCTATGGTATATGTTCTTTGGTTAAATATGATGTAACATCCCGGCCCTGCCGAAACTGTAAAATTTTTGATCGTATAGCAGGCCATTACCGCCATATGTGAATAAACCGAACCGGATTTCTCTTTCCGGTTTATGGTTAAATTCAGGGGCGTAGCGTCAAGGTTGTCTTCGATGTTGGTGGTTGATCCCCATGAATAGGTAACATACGGGCTTAAGGCCAGGCCCCAGTGCGGATTAAATGAATATCTGAAAAGGAATTCCAGCCCCAGGCAGGGCCTTGAAAAGGACGAAGTGACCTTGAGATCGGTGGTCCCCTTTGCCTTGTCATAAGTCTCATAGGTAGTCCTTGAGATCCCGAGAAGTATCTTCCCGTCGATATGCCAGCGGCCCCCCGGTTTATCCAGGAATACCATGCCGGCTTCCAGGCATACCGCATTGCTGTAACTACTGAAACGTGATATTGAATTAACAGACTCAATATCCTCTTTTGTAAGGGTATCCGTGCCGTAATCCACCCCCTGCCATATGCCGCTTTCGGTACGGCTGAACAGCTTCATCTGAGACTGTAAAAAGGAATAATTCAGGCCCAGGGAGAACCTGTGTTGCTTCGGTGCTTGTTTTTGCCCCTCCTGCGTTTCCTGTGCAAAGGCAGGATGTGACACTGCCGCCATCAGGAATAAAAGAATACATGTAACTCTCATAGGAATAAGGTTATGGAAATGTAAATATATGGCGAGCTTGTTCAATATCCAAATTTCTTAAATAATTTGTTTCCTTGTGTTTTTGAGGCGAAGGCGGGGCAGCCACGGAATGTCATCCGCAGTCAAAAAAAATAAGAATAGAAAACCTGAAGTCGGTGAACAGTTTATTCTTTTACGATCTTTCCTGCTTCAACTTTGTCGTTATTCAGGAGCCGGATCGTATATCGGTAAATACTTCGAAGCCGCATAGGCATTATGGTCGCCGTTATGATTTTCCACTATTGCACAGGATAAAGATTAAATTAATCATCAGTAGTGTATTTGTGATGTTAAAACAGTATCTTTAGTCATTAAAAGTTCTTGCCTTACGCTTGTATGGTCTAAAAAGCTTTTTTATGAAACAACATTTTACACCGTCTGAAAAATCATGCATCAGATCCTTGCATGCCCTTACAGGGTTTATTCTCGTACTTTTCCTGCTGGTATCAGGCTATTCGGGGCTTTCACAGGGTAATCCCGCAACCGGTGTTCAGGACGGGAAAACGAATTTCTACCAGATCCAGAAGCAGTTCAACGATCAGTGGAAAGATCGTCCCGTCACAAAAGGCTCAGGGTACAAAGTATTCCGCAGGTGGGAATGGTACTGGGAGCAGCGGGTCGGCCTCAGCGGGGAATTCCCTTCGAACGACATCGTTCTGAGGGAATGGGAAAAGTATGCAGCTTCGAATATGACCGACAATCCCATGGATAGTGTTGCGAACTGGACCCAGATGGGACCAACGATCCCAAGCGGCGGGTATGTAGGTCTCGGAAGGATAAACTGTATTGCGTTCCATCCGACCGACAAGAATACCTTCTGGGTGGGTACGCCTTCGGGAGGCATATGGAAGACCACTGACTTCGGTGACAGCTGGATGACATTCATCAACAAAATGCCTGTGCTTGGCGTCAGCGACATCGTCATTGACCCGAATAACCCGCAGGTCATGTATATTGCAACGGGAGACGGTGACGGCGGCAGCTTAAGTGCGTATAACGGGACTGATGATGGGGACAATAAAAGCGTTGGGGTATTGAAATCGGTCAACGGCGGATTGAGCTGGGATTCGACAGGGCTCAAATGGAACCCTGATCAGAATCACCTTATCCGCGGGCTGGTCATGCATCCCACAAATTCCGGCATTTTATTGGCCGCCACTACCAACGGCATTTACAAGACAACCAACGGAGGCGTGACCTTCCTAAGGAAAAAAGACGGATGCTTTATGGATATCTGTTACAATACCGGGAATCCTATGATCCTTTATGCAGCGACAAAATTCACCATCAGCGGCACCCCTCCCCAAAATAACTATGCCCAGATATTCAGGTCCACCAACGGAGGCGATAACTGGGACCAGGTCACGACCTTTGATTCCCTGATTAGGATCAAACTCACGGTGAGCAAGACAAACTCCCAGCTTGTGGAAGCCTTAGGCACCAATGAGGCCGGCGGGCTCCACAGTGTAAAGAGATCGGTTGACGGGGGACTAAGTTTTTTTACCTTGTTCTACCTTAAAAGCGACAACTCCAATAATTACCTGAATTCTGATTTCCAGGGCAAGATCAAATCCAACAGCGGGCAGGGCAGTTACGATCTCTGTTATCTCATAGATCCGCAGAAGGTCACCGACCGCTGGCTCGGGGGCGTAAACACCTATAAAAGCACCAACAACGGCTTGTCGTTCAACATGGTCACTTATTGGTGCGATACCGCCGTGGTGAACCCTAACTTCAAAGTGGTGCATGCCGACAAACACTGGTTCACATTCCATCCCCTCGAGACAGGGACATTTTTTGAAGGGAATGACGGTGGGATCTCATACACAAAAGATGGCGGAATTAACTGGAAGGACATCAGCAAGGGCTTGCAGATAGGACAGATCTACAAGATCGGGGACTCTTACTCCAACCAGAATATCATCGCTGCGGGGTTCCAGGATAACGGTTCACAGGTATACAGGAACGGCATATGGACCGCCCCGGTTTCGGTAGGGGGAGACGGTATGGGATGCATTGTGGATTATGTGGACCCTAAATACATTTACACATCATATTGCAACGGCGTTATTTACAGGACTTCCGATCCCACGCTCACGAACTGGGTTACCATTTCCGACAGCATCAAAGCCGATCCAAAGGCAACGGGAGCCTGGGTGACTCCCTTTGTAATGCACCCCACCGATCCGAAAGTGCTTTACGCAGGGTACAAAGGATTTATTTACAAGACCTCGAACCAGGGCGATTCATGGAGGGCACTCTCCCCTTTTCCGTCTGCGGTGCCTAAAAAAGACTCAACGATAAGGACCCTTGCGATAGCTGAAGACAGGCCCAAAAACATGTATGCTTCCACCGGGTACAAGATGTTCGGGACCAGGGATGAGTGGGCCCACAGCAGGGTAGTCCTCCTTCCTGATACTACTGCCCAGATCACGGGGATCGCGGTTCACAACAGCAAACCCGATACGGTCTACATCACATATTCAGGGTATAAGAACGGCATCAAGGTGTACCGTACTTATAACGGGGGCACGACTTGGGTCAACATCTCGGAGTCCTTGCCCAATGTACCTGTGAACTGCATTGTTTATCATGAGATCGGGGATGACGGCCTGTATATAGGTACGGACCTGGGAGTGTATTTCAGGAATTCCAAAATAAACAAATGGATCTACTTCAATAACGGCTTGCCCAACGTGGTGGTTACTGACCTTAAGATACAACTGAAGTCGGGAAAGATCAGGGCCGCCACCTTCGGAAGGGGCTTATGGGAATCATTGCTTTACACCGCCAAAGGGTCATTCCAGGTGAACAACCTTGAATATCCTCCTGCCGGGGGGGAATCTACCGGCGGAGGGGTATATCAGCCGGGACAGGTGGCCAAATTGCTGGCCGTCGCCGAACCGGGATGGAAATTTGACGGGTGGTATGAAAACGACCTTAAGGTTTCGGACAGCCTGGACTACGAGTTTACGGTAGAATCGAATCACAATCTGGAGGCAATGTTCGATGAACCTTCGGGGATCTCAGACAATAAGCTGAAAACACAGATCCATATTTCCCCCAATCCCACAACGGGCATCGTGAAGATCAGCCTGGATGAAAGCCTGAAGGACGAACTGCAGAAAGTGATCGTTACAACCCTAGAAGGGAAGACTTTTCTTGAAACGTCCCCGCGTAAAACCGGGGATCAGTATACTGTCGATCTCTCATCTGCCCCCCAGGGCAGTTACATACTGTCGTTTTATTTTAAATCGGGAGGAAAGGTTTCGTATAAAGTGACGGTGAGGAAGTAGGCCTGGCAGGAGTTAAGGCACCAAGTAACATAAAGCATGAGAGTAATTCGTGTATGTGCTTACTGCATTCATAATGATCTTGGTCCGTGGTTCAATCTCGACATCCAGGCGGATGAGGTGATACGGGTCCAGTAAGGTTGCTTCAAGCAAAAAACTGGTCAGCTGAATTGGTTCTGTTGCACCAAACCCATTTGAATTTCTGAAGTCTGTTGCTTTGAGCTCCAATTCAAACCTTAACTTATTAATTTTCACCTTTCGTCAATTTTAGGATTTGGATATAATTTCCGGAGCAGTCTTGGGCTCTTGGAGTGGAATTATCCGAATTTCTCTGTCCACATTATCCTTCCAGCATTTTTTTCAGTCCGTCCATAACGTAGCCCCAGTTTTTGGCTGAATGGTCCAATGCTTCCTGTGTTTTAATGCCGTACTGAATTACTGAAAACGTGGTCCGGTTTTGGTCAGTCGATAATTCGTACCTGATTTCAGAATAGTTTTCGGGAATGTCTTCGGTCCCTGACATTGAGCTCCAATAATTGTAGAAGATAAATTTCAAGGGTTCAATGTCTTTATGTTACGGAATTGTAAAAGTATATCATTTCATCTTATCCCAACGAAACCTGTTACCGCTGTTAATAAACCAGGCCTGGGTTACATCCCCTTTATCGTTTGTCACAAACTCGAACTGTTTGTCCTGGCCATCACCGTAAAAGAATTTATTGGTGGATTCGGGTATTAATTCTATATCGGGCTTCCCTTCATATTTCCTGTAAAGTTTATTGTCCCTGGTGAACATTTTTTTCTTCGAGGCCTCGTTCAATATAGCATTTCCATCTATGGTCTGTGAGATAGTCCTCATAACTTTGTCCCGAACACTTCTCGATGATAAGTCCCAGCAGGTAATATCCTGAATTACTGTAACCGATATCTTTGCCTGGAAGGAAATTAAACAATTGTCTTTTTACCAGGGCAACCAGCGAATCCTTTGAAATGGAAAGAGGTCTTATATCCCTGAACGGTTCCAGTTCAAAAAAATCCCGGATCCCGGATGAATGTGTCAGCAGCATATGAATGGTCACTGTATCTCCATAGGAAAACCCGGTAAAATATTTGCTGAGCTTATCATCAAGGCTTAATTTGCCCTGGTCTTCCAGCTGAAGAATAGCAGCCGCCGTAAATTGCTTGGTGTTAGAAGCAATACGGAACTTTGTATCAGCCGTGTTTTGTACATTCCATTCCCTGTTTGCCAGCCCGTAACCTTTGTGCAAAATAATACTGTCATTCCTTGCTACCAGGACTGCGCCGCTAAAATTGAAAAAATCAGTTTTTGCCCGTATGTACCTGTCCAGGCGGTCTGCAAGATCCTTTTGTGCAAGGGCCTGGTGAGTATAAGAGGATAGCAGAATGATGCTGAGTAAAACTGAGGTATTTCTCATTGGATGTGTTTATGAACAAACGCTTTTGATGTCCCGGCAATTGTGTTATCGGACCGGGAAAAATGGGTTAACCACACACTGACAAAAGTCAATGATTCGGAAAAGGCGTTATACATCTGATTCCCCTTATCCTCCGGGATTCATGATCTTACCCATGAACAATATGCTTCCTGTTGAATTGTCTTTTATGAGGAAGATGAAGGGATGATCGGCGTTGAAAAATTTCATTTGGGGGAAAGGGTTTGCAATTTTCGCTTCCATGATCACTGCTGTTGCAGCAGCAGCCTCTGTCCCTTTTTCATCAACATTGATGAATGCCTGGTGTATTACTTCACTGATATATAAAGTATCATTACCGGTCATTCCTGAAAAATCGGCATCATCTTTTGAGAATGCAAGCGGCATGCCCATTTTTGCGAGAGTCCCGGCTAATAAAATTTTGTATGTAGTTTTAAATTTGGGCAGGGATAAAGAGACATCCGTAGATTGGAATGCCGTAATAACATCCGCATAGTATTTATAACCGAAGGATTTCTCAAATTCATCCATACCTTCCTTCTTATTTGGTAAAAAGATCACCATGGATGCTGTATTATCCTTGTAAGGGATCTCTATAGCCTGGATCTCAGTGTCTTCAAAGTAGTTATACCTGCCACGCTCGTTCATAAAGGGTACATTGACCGGGACTTGTCCGGATAAGAAAAAATCCCTGGGCCGGGTCTCCTGTTTCTCAAAGGCATTGGCCCAATCGCCATAAAAATAAATGGCGTTGACAAGCACCAGTCTTGTTTGAGAATCAAGATCAGCCGGGCTTATAAGGTTTTTAATTTTATCCCTGGTGATCTGCTCAACCCAGGTGTTGATCGACTTTCTCGTAGTTTCCCGTTCCATTTCATCTTTGAAATCAACATTGTTCAGTTTCGAGCTATAATTGGAGGTGACAAGCTCAAAATAGGAATCGAGAAACTTAAAGTCTTTCTGCGCCCACAGACCATTGGCAATATCCAGGGTGATACTGCCCCCGCTTCCCTGTTTGAGTTTTTCCATCAGGTACTTATAATCTGAATGGAATTTCCCACCCGATGGAAAATCCAGGGTCCGGCTCATTTGAAGTGCGGTTTCACCTCTTGCTCCGGCATAGGTCATTGCGAGAGCTGTTGAAATGCTGAAAGGTGAATAGAAGAGGTTTTGAGAATTACTGTTTTTCAACTCATTAAATAGTTTGAAAGCGAATTTGTTATTGCCTTCAACAATTCCCTGGATATTTTGCGCACTGATTGAAAGAGGCAGAAAGCAGGTGAGAAAACAAAGGAAAGGCTTCATGGGTGTGAATTTTATACGGCCTCTCAATAACATATATCGTACCAGAAAGATAAATGCCAAGGTCCTTATTCAATAAATCCACGGGATCAATCGTTTGGTGGTTTTTCTATATTGCTCATATTCCGGGCCGAATAGCTTATACAATAGCTTCTCTTCGATATTGATACGGTTAATAAATGTGATAGAACCGGGATCCTGGTTTGGCGAAGCCAAAATGAGAACTAAATGGAAATATGAGATCTCCTGTAGCTACTGCCAGTGGTTTGTGTGTACTTTACCTGTTTTTGGGCCGGTATGACAATTCTTACAGGCTATTGTTGTGAGTGGATCTACAGGCATGAAAGTATGCCCGGCATGACAATCGGTGCAACCGAAACCCTGGTGATTGGAAGCCACATACGCACGACTGTCACCGCCCTGTGAACCTAAACTGATGCCTCCGACTATAACAGCAGTGTCACTCCCTTGGTCGGCCGGATCATGACATGAGTTGCACAACTTTGTTATCTGCACCCTAAGCGATGCCTGGTTTGGATAGATATAGGTCGATGTATCACCGGTAGATAAATCAATGATCTTCTGATAAGCGGCGGGCATGGATGACGGTTTTATATAAGCCGCAGTCCACTGTCCATCAAGCATGGAGCCGTACTTCGCCAGCCTTAAGCTATCAGTTGAAGCGGGATTATGACAAACTTCACACTTAGTAGCCTGCCAGTCGCCCCCATTTAGCGCGGTCCAGGTTCCGGCAGGGGACCCGATTTGGTTCACAGGGCTTACAAAGTGGGCCACACCCAGCTGGTACTGGAAAATTGAGTGGCATTTCAGGCAGTCATCGTTAAGCAGCTCGGCAGTGTTATGATCGGCATTCGTTAACACATCTTTAGCGGACAAGGCATGCAGATCCAGGGGATTTGCCCACTGACTCTGCTCGGTAGTGTGACAATTTCCGCAGGCTGCATTTGCAACATGAGGATTTGTTGTCTCTGTAGTACTGGTCTTCTTGCAGGAAGCAATTAATGCTATAACTGCTAATCCTATTAATACTTTTTTCATGTTGATCTGAGATATGGCTCCTATTGTTACAAAATTAACAATGTCGGGCTCGTAACAGCAGATAATCTGGAATCAATATAAAACCTTAATGTCTTAAGGGGTTATTGTCTTTAAGAACCACGCGGGAATTCTTGCAGATGCTATCTTAAACAAATCCTGGGAGGAGAAATCCTCCAAATCCCTTGACTTTTCCACAACAACCCTGTATTTTTGTCTGATATACAGCACACATCATGAAAAAACTTTTACTCCTTATGCTTGCATCGGGATTAGTCCTCGCTGCAGCCTGGATTTGGCTTTCCTGCAAACAAAGCCAAAAGACACATAACCAAGCCATTGCAAAAGCCAAACCGGAAAAGGAAAAAGCTCCAAGGTCCTACCTGCTTCCGATGATGGCCGAACACCAGCTGAACATGCTCCGTGATCCGCATACAGGAAATATGCTGTGTATCGCGGTGGATGTCGATAACGAAAACCACCTCTTGGCTGGAAGCGCTTCGGGAGGGATGTGGGAATCGAATACCGAGGGGAACCTCTGGCATAAAGTCACAGCTCCGGATGCGGAACAGAGCGCAACCTGCGTGGCCCAGGACCGCAGGACAGGAAAACATCATACCTGGTACTACGGCAGCGGGGAGCTTCTAAGCACGACCAACCGCAATGTGAGCACCAGCGTGCGTACGGTCGGGCTTGGGAACGGGATATTCAAATCAACGGATAATGGTTCTAGCTGGCAGGCGCTTCCGTCGACCCAGGGCGGACAGCCGGGAGTGCTTAAGGATGTGTTCCAGGGGGTCTGGCGCATCGTCACAGATCCGGTGACAATGAACAAGGATGTGGTGTACGCGGCCTGCTACGGGGCTATCATGCGGTCGGAAAACGG
>JAPLDK010000049.1 GCA_026391775.1 Bacteroidota bacterium | reverse complement strand
TGGTATGGCCATAAAAAGTGGGTGTAATTACACCCAAAGTTACACCCACTTTTTGGTATCTCGACGTTTGTTCAAAAATATTCAGATATGCTTCACGACTTGTAATATACTCTATTACAATCTTTTGGTATATATGTAAAAATGTTGATTTATTTAGATATAGGCCAGGTTATAATCCCAGTCTCTCCGCAACCCCACAAAGGGATAATGAGCGAGGCAAATAATCCCTTAAAGGGATTTTATTGATGGCGCTGAAGGGTTATTTTAGTTTTTTCTTTAAGGTTTGACGATCGAAATCTTCCTTGTTACAGTCCATGTTTCAGTGCTGACTTGAATGAAGTAGATACCTTCTGCAGCAGAAGTCAGATCCAGGGTGTATTCTTTTGACCCTTTCAGTTCACGGTTCAGGACCGGTCGTCCTTGTGTATCCCATACAAAAACCTTTAGATCATTCACCGGGCCCAGTGAAGGAACCAGAGTGATAAAGCCATTAGTCGGGTTGGGGTATATAACAATATGATCATCCGGTTTTTCTTCTATCCCCAGCGTCGATCTTTCCTGTTCAACATATACGACAACCGGAGGACGGCCTGGTACGCTCACCGAGATATCCGCAGTCCTTGACTGGTGTGTGAGATTTTCCTGATAATTTGCCAGCAGTATGCCGCTGAATGATCCTGAAGGAGTAACGGTGATCCAGGGTTGATTGCTTGTTGCGTTCCATCCTGTGTTGGACTGGACAGTGAAAATGGCAGTGGAAGCCGGTCCCGCACTTACTTTTTGTATTGCAGGCGTAACGCCCAACATGTTCACCTTATCCCCGTTGATGTGAATATCGTCAACTGCCCAGTAATGGGAGAAAGCCCCTTTATAATTCCACCGGAACATAACCTTGGATTTGCCTGAGACATCTGGAACATTGGTGCTGTATGTTTCAGGATTTGTGGAGGAAGTCGAGTTAAACGTTAGTAGACTCGTCCATGAAAGTCCGCCATTAATACTGTATGCGACTTCTGCCGATGAATTTGGATAAGAATTGTAGAACTGTTTGAAGCTTAAGTAAACGTTAATATATGCGGAGCAATCAATCACAGGAGTCACAAGGTCGGTATTTTGCATACCGTTACTCCCGTATGATTCGGAATCGATGTAGGCATAATTTCCATCAAGTGCAGGTAAGGGATCTCCATAGGTCATTATCCCTATACTCCAAACCTGTGAGTTTCCTTTGTGATCAACGATAGTCCAGCATTGAGGTAACCAGGGATCATAGAAAGACTCATTGAAGGGCAAGGAATAATTGCCGCAAAGTGTGACAAAGGTCCTGTCCTGCCCGTACCAGGGCCCGTATGAATTCGTTGCAAATGCTCTCACATGATAAATAGTATTCCTTTCGAGGGAGTCGATTTGGCTGATGAATGAACCTATGCCCTGCCCGTCGGTAGTGTGTCTCCCACTTACAACAGGGTTGACATTCTTTCCCCAGCACACTCCCCTTTCTGTGACCGGGGAACCACCGTCGGATGTAATTTCTCCTCCTGACACAGCCGAGTTCATTTCGATGGAGGAAACACCCCTTGTAATGATCACTGCAGCCCCCGGGATTACCGTCAAGTCATTCCCTTCCATCCTGCCTTCGGAATTATCCCCCACCAGCCGGTAGTGGTAAGTGATACCAAAGCCAAGTCCGCTCAGGTTGAAATTCACTGGCAGGGTAGTGATGCCTGAACCTGCATCCACATTTGCACTGCTGTCCCCGTATGAGGTTGAGGTCCCCCATTCAAAATGCCAGGTTGTGGCTAGTCCGTTCGGGTTGACACTGCCGTTCAGCGTGACAGAGTTAATAGTGATATTGCTTGCAGGAAGGGTGGTTACCAGAGGGTATTTCCCGAACCTGAATGAAGCGATCCGGGTGGCCCGGTTATTGGCCGAATCGATGTATTCGTTTGTATACCAGAATGCCTTGTCATTGGAAGGATCAACCACCAGTCCGGAATAACTTCCCCACCAGAACGAACCACTCTGGGAAAACCTTCCGTTTACTATAGTGTCCTCGGTATAATCCATGATTGAATTCGCCAGGGCATACGCGGTTTTGCTCTGTCCGCAATACCTGATCGAGGGATACGTGTTGTTCCCCGAAACCGAATACCCCATGCCGATGGTGTGGTCGCCGTTCAGCCGGATGCTCCCCATCCAGCGGCTTTCCGAATCGGGACAATACGTCCCCTGTTGCCTCACACTCCATGGATTCCCTCCGGTTTTCTGAAACTCATACCATTGTATTCCTGCATGATTCTCATTGTGCGCTGTGTCCAGGTTAACCGTGTAACATCCCATGATCGTCTGATACGAGCCGAAGTTCCTGTATTGAGGCGCATTCATGAAAAGCATTTGATTTGCCGAAAGCTGCTGACTACTGCCTTTCTGCGGGATCCCAGCACCTCCCTAATTGTTGTTAGTCTTGGCAACATCCAGCTTTTCCAGCAAACCGAAAGTCGAATTTTGAGGGTTGGCCCAGTTGGCAGCCAACCCATAGATCCAGATCTCCTGTACCGTCCCCCCTTGAGTCGTATCATTCGTCCCAATGAACAAACCCGGTGTTCCTTCAGGTGCAAAAGCCCCGTCATTATCAAGAGGTGTCAGACCATAATTCGGTTCCTGGGCATTGAAAGCTATCATCCTATCTGTGTCACCAGTGAGTAAACGGTCCCTTTCGAAAGCAAATACATTAGCTTGCGTTGTTCCGAAACTTTCCATGCAATAAGCATCCCTCCATACCCCGAATCTCGGGTAAGCGTAAATATAACCGGCCTGAAATGAATAAGTATGCCAGGTCCCGGCCGGGTTGGATGAGGATGAGACTGCGACCAGAAAATATACCTCATTGGGATAAAAGTCGCGTATACTCACTTCACCCAGCAACCAGCGGTCCGCCTGGTCGTCGTATAGCACGATCGGACCTCTATCATTAAATGTCTGATTTGTGCCGGGCAAGCTTCCGAAAATTTGACGGATAGGGACAGGACCCCAAACCAACTGCCCGCTCTTGGTGTAAACGGAAATTGTGTGGTTTATGGTCTGCACATAATAACTGGAACTGACGTCCCCGTTGGCGTCGGGAGGGAGATATTCGGGATACTGCAACTGTCCGTCGAACGAGGCAAGCACCCCACCGTCGGACTTTAAAGTTCCATTGAAATCCTGCAAGGCCCTGTCTTTAACAAAAGCCCGGATATTAACTTTCCTGCCTTTGGCTTCTTGCTCCATCTCTTCCTGTTCACGCTCCTTACTATCTGCTTTTTTTTTCATGTCTGCGGATGACATTCGCGGCAATTCAGTCAGTGGTTTGCTCAGCCCCCCATAGACGCCTTTGATTATTTTGGACGGATGAACCGGAGTAGTTTGTGCTTTTAGCCCTTGTAACTGTAATAGGAGTATAGAGCCAATTAAAAGTAAAATGGCTTTCATTTGCTTTGATATCTAGTGTATAAAAATACAAATATGACGGCAAAAGTCAATAACCAAGTGAAATATTGCTGTAATATTCAGGGCGGTGGTCCCAGTAATATTTTTCGGAGTTAAGTGACCAGGCATGATCTCTTCGCAACTCTATTGTGGCCTGATTACCGAGACGGATGAATAGTTTCTTTACTGAAGTTCAATCCCACGACAAGCCTGATACAAAAAGCGGCCCTGACATCATGATAAGTACGCGCGCTGACATAATTTTGAAAATCGGGGTCATCATAATACCTGACATTAAAAGAATTGAAATTCATATCAAATCCAAACGAAAGGCCCATGTCTACCATATGGGTTATATAATACTTGCATCCGAAGTCAATACCGATATACCCCCCCATATTCATCCGGTCAATCCTGAAATAATAAGTTGTGGCAGATGAACCGTAATAAGTGTCCCCGCTGTTAAAATTGCCCGTGGCTGATCGCGTTACAGGCAAACTCAATCCTCCGCTGAAAGAGAGATAAGGAGTGAAACGTTTCTTTGCAAAGAAAAGCGAAATATTTAAAAAGACAGGGACACTTGATACCGGGAAGTAAGTGGTCCGGACTTGATCAATATCCGGCCAGTCATGTATATATAAAGAAGTCCATACCATATGTGTAGAGTAACTGTTAAACCCGGTACCCAATCCAAGTGAAAATTTCTGGTTGAAATAATATCCGGCGATGATCTGACCATCGAAGCCTGAACCGTTGGTCCTGAATGCATATCCGGGCCTGAATTGCATGGTGAATGCCTCTTTGAACGGGATATAATAGCTCGAGATTGTCTGCGGATGCAGCGATACGAGTCTTCCTTTTACGACAGAGTCTGAAATTGCAGAATCTTTCCGGAGCTTATAGTAGCATGTTGCACCCGAATCGATCATGACTTTTTTCTGCACTTCCATGGACTTATTCCGGAAGATCAAAGTATGAGGACCCGGGGAAGTCCAGAAAATGACCACCTGATTGTCGGGGTTCATAACCAAAGAGGTGTCTTTATCAAAATAGAGTGTGGCCGGGATCTCGGTCGATATCTTCAGGTTTGCGACAGAAGGGATTTTTTTCTTGTGTATCCCCTGTCCATAAGTGACAATTGGATTCATCCATGCGAGGATAGATAAGCCCAACCCGATAGTTACGGTGATGGTGCTTTTCAGGAGGTTTGAATGTGTTTCCATAGCTGTAAACTTTGATTTCCGAAATGTTCGGTTTAAAAAATTCATAAAGTAAAAGTATACCTGTTTATCCCCGTTGTGAAACGGATATCCGCCGGGAGAAGCCTGGGAATGGCAGGAATTAATTAAAATGGATTTATTTCAGCTGGCCGGACTGGAAATTTTACAAGCTAATGGAAAATACAGCCCGTTATTTGCAAAAAATGCAACTTTTAACTCCAGTTTTTGCAATTAATCTAAAATAAAAAAGCTGCCTTTTGGGCAGCTTCGCATCATGTGGAGTATATATCGGGTTTATTCAAAGTCAGCTTCATCCGGGCTTATCGGTGCCAATGTAGTTAAATCCACTGCTAAATCATTTACTTCCTCAAAATCTGCAACAACCGGAGTTATTGGAGCAAGGTCAAGGCTTGATACCATTTCAAAAGAAATATCTTCAAAAGTGGCTTCATTCGGGGTAGTTGGGGCAAGAGAAACAATAGTTGTTATTGTATTTTCATTATAAACAGGGGCTGATGTTGATTTGTTGCCTGCGAAAAGAACATTTAACTGAAGTGTTAGGATTGTTGCGATTATTATTGTTGTTGCTTTCATTTTGCTTTTTTGTTTGATGTTGATGAAGCAAAACTAATACGTAATGCAGAGGTGCAACAGGACTAATCGTTTGAATGAGGAGAGAAGCCGACGAAAGGGTGACAGGAGTCGATGAAATTGAATTGAATGGTGAGAAACGAAGCGAGGAACGTCTATGAAAACCTTCTTATCATCAACGCAACCAACCTCGGGACCATTCCTGGCTTGAAGATTCCAAGGTTGTCAAGAATAAACTGCACAAGCGAAACCGGATCCCTGCCTGTAATCTGTTTAACAGTATCCGTTACCAGATCGGCTTTCCCATTCTTCCAGGCACGCAGATGGCAAAGGACTTCCAGCTCCAGACGCTCAGGGGTAAGGGACTTATCATATTTCTGAAGCATCTTCGAAAATGCCTCTTCGCTCCAGTCAATATAATCAACTCGTCGTACCAGTACCTCGCTGAAGATATCCGCCACATCATAAAGATTTAAGGCTTCTGAGCCTGTCAATTCATAATTCTGTTCATGATGCCCCCCGGTTGTGAGGACCACTGAAGAAACTTCAGCCACATCCCTTAAAGCTACCAGGCCTATTTTTGCCAGTCCGGAGATCCCGTATATGGCATTCATATATTTGATTGAAGGCTGATGACCGAACAGGGAAGTCTCCATAACGGAATTAGGGGATACAAGTGTCCATTGCAGCCCTGATGTCCTTAAGAAATCTATAACGGCAAGGTGGGACTTATCAAGGGCATCTCCTTCATGTTTCACCGCACTATATAGTTTAACAATGTGCCGGACACCTTTTTGGCTGGCAGCTTGTATTACAGAGATTTCACGTTGGGTGATCCTGGTGTCCATGGGTGAAGACAGGAACACAGAGCCAACATCTTCCATTACTGGGATAATTGTTTCGGGTTTATCCAAATCTCCCTGGACAATTTCAGCGTTCGTATCAGAGATTGTACATTTGGAAAGATCGCGGACCATTAGTCTGACAGGATGTCCTTTGTTAATAAGTTCGTTTGCTACAGCCTTACCAAACATTCCATTAGCTGTCGTAATTAGAATCCTGCTCATCTTTATACAGTTTTATACAATCTGATCAAATCTTTCGAAACGCAATCCACCGGGTTGAAATTATAGCTTCACCGCAAACACCGCATTTAACGACATTATATAATCATTTGTCTTGCCGATATAAAAAAACCGGGCTTCCCCTCCAACTTCCATATGTTTATTTAACGGATACAGGTATGAAGCACAGGCTTCAAAATTTGCAAAAGAATACTGGGTGCTGCTGATCTTATCGCCTATGCCGCTGATCTGCGAAAACTGGACAGCCAGGCCGGGAGCGATGGAAAGGTAAAAATTATCGACAATTCTCATCCTTATCACAAGCAGCAATGGGACCATGTACATCCTGGCATCCATTGTATATTCAGATGTGAGTACCGAATCTACCCTGAAAATCCGGTATAAACCAGTCTCCAGCCCAAGGCTGAGCCTGTACTCGGGTTCCCACATGAAACGAAGGGAGGTGCCAATAAAGTCTTTCTGTACGTTACGTGCAGGTACAAGGTCCATGTTTGAAAAATAATGCGACCATCCCAGCCCTATTGCCAGGGTATAATGGCTGCGGGTTTTTGGGATACTGTCGTTATTCTGGGCTGAAGCGGTACAGATTGCAAACAGGCAAATCAGGTTTATTATAATAGTTCGTTTCATTTCTAATTCTCCCGGATATAATGATAATACCCCACAACAAAAGGATAATTGGTGAGTATGCCATCGAACTGCCCGTTATTTATAAACTCCAGTATCCAGTTTACATTATCAAGCGTCCAGGTCCAGGCCAGCCTTCGCTGGCTATGCATCAGTGAAACCTGCTCGTTCTGGGTTCCCTGTGTCCAGCGGGGCGCCCAAACAATGGAGTTGACCATCGCCACATCATCGGTACCCAACTCACAAAGCGAAGGAATATCCAGATAACCCGGCTGGTTCATAAAATCACTGATGGCATCTTCAGAAGGCAGCCCGATATAAATGTTGAGTTCCCTGCCCTTATCCTTCGCCCGTTGAAGCATTTCTCTTTGAATTGGTATAACGGCCGACATGGTTGGAATCTTCTCCTTCATATCAATGTAAACATCGGTAAGCAATGTGCTGTCAACAACGAACATGAGTGCATCTTTAAGCGTGGGAAGATGTTCTCCGTGGATGAGGCGTACGAGGTAAAACAACTGGATATACGTGAAGTCTTTAATGGGGCCTGAAAGCGGCCCCTTTTGCGTAAGGCGGATGTTTATATCTGCATCATGGTAAAGCACGGGAATTCCGTCTCTGGTAAGCTGTACGTCGATCTCAATACCCGTGGAACCCAATCCTTCAGTAAAATTGATCATGGCTATGCTATTCTCCGAAACAGGAAGGTTATCGGAGGTCCTGCCTCCTGAACGGTGTGCAAGGATAGAAAAATGTTTACTCAGAACTGCGGGCGAAATAGGCCGCAGATAAACGAATTCAAGCGGCTCGCTGATCTCGGAGCCGGTTTTGCCAAACCCTCCGCGAATGACGATCCTTTCGGGATGCGGATTGGCTTTCAAAATGTCCCTTCCGCCTTCATCCCTGGCAATATAGGCACTGGCCAGACCGGTATCGTCGTTGTAGCAATACCTCCAGTATCCCTGGATCATGACGACCGAATCAAGCTGTCCCGCATCAAAAACGAAATAATGCCCGTCGGAACAAAAAACCGACATTTTTTTTCTGGACCATTTGATCACAACCTCGTCGCCGAACGGGTCAACTCCTGCTGTTACAGTATAGATCCCGTCCATCACTTTTCGTGAATCATCCGCTAATGGGTAAGTTTCATTCAGTATTGAATTGGGGCCGACCGAGGGAATAATTCCCTCTTTTGTTTTGTTGCAGCCCGCTATCAGCAAGGCAATGAAAATCAGATAAAACAAGAGCCGTCTCATAAAACCCACATTAAATGAAGTTCAGGAATATGATAATAACGGTCGAAGGTTGAAAAGACCATCCATGCCGGCCAGTAATATTTCACAAAATTATCCTTGAAACCGATCACAAGGATTTTCTTTCGGAAAATACGTTGTTCCAGGTATATTGCACCGCTCAAACCGTTAAAGATATTGGCACTCTGGCTGATCAGGTTTTCACCGGTTTTCATCTGCCCCCAGGCTATGATCACGGCTTCCCCTTTGAATGTAAAGGCCAGTGTATTGGTTTTAAACCCAATAGAAGCATTAGGATAATGGATGAGCATCATTCCGGTATTTTTAAAACCTGCCTGATTCATTATCCCCAGTTCATAGCCCAGGTCATAGCCTACGTTGAACGAGAAATTCCGGCGGATGTGGTTCCAATGAGCACCAAGAGTTATCTGGTTTGATACCACCAAGGTGTTCAGGCTTCCTTCAAGCGAAAACCCGGCCGGAAGGCCAAAGGTCAGGTGGAGGTCGATCAGGGGCACCTGAAGTGCATTTTCCACCCAGTCGTATGGCAGCCTTATAAAAAAAAAGCCAAGGCCAATTTGTACTTTATATTTCTGATACTGGTGGGGAAAATACATGCTCTCCTTCCCGATATTAATAGGCGGGGATTTTTGCTGGGCGCACAAAAAAGCCGGTAATCCAAGGATTCCCGCAATCAGTATACAACGATAAATAATCTTCATGAACTGCGGATGCTAAGATTATATCAACGTTTTAAGTAACTACGAATCCCTCCAGTTGGATACCTCATCAATACGGATTGATCCATTTGTGAGGATCGCCCTGTAAAAAGAACCCGCTTCAGAGTTCGGAGACCTCAGAATGAACATGATCCTGTCGGTTCCATTAATAAAAACCTCGATATCAAGGTGGTTAAACTCCCGTCCCAGCCTCTTTTTCAGATCGGCAAATGCAGGCTGGTCGGTCAGAAGCTGCTGAATATCTGTTATCGAAGCGGTATATTTCATGTAAACATTATGATCCCAAACCTCCCTGTAGGGCTTCTGGTCCCTGGAGTTTATGTACTTGATATAATCCATGTTTTCCAGGGTCACAATACCGGGAGTGATGGCATTAAGGGCCCCGATCAGATTTTCATCCAGGAAAATCAGGTCCTTGGCAGTTTCATAATATTTTGAAGCCGCCCCGTTCTGCTGCAGGTCCTGTAAAACCTGGCCTGTGGAGACAAATTTAATTTGCCCGGAGCTTGCAGGTTTGGTAGTGTTCTGGCTGTAAAGCTGAATGGCCATCAGCCAACATAAAAAGAAAATAAAACTGCTGCGCATAAATCAAGTTTTAATGTTATTGGATTGCTTTTATTCCTGATCAAGTATGGCCTTTGCAGTTTGCAATGCCTGTTTCTGTTCTTCGGTTAGTTCGGGATATTGAGGATGCATTTCTTTGAGCTTTTCCACAACTATCTCTCCAATTGCAATACGTGAAAACCATTTATTGTCGGCCGGAATGATATACCAGGGTGCATATTTTGTGGAAGTGTGTTCAAGCATTTTGAAATAAACCTTCATGTAGTCGCTCCAGTATTGCCTTTCCTTCACATCATTGGGTGAAAGTTTCCAGTTCTTTTCAGGATTTTCGATGCGTTGCATGAAGCGGTCTTTCTGTTCCTTTTTTGATACATTCAGGAAGAACTTCAGAACCTGCATTCCGTTTCGTTCAAGATGCATCTCAAAATTGTTGATGTCGTCATACCGTTCCTGCCAGATGCGCCCTTCTTCAATTTTTTCTTTAAGATCGGGCAGTTTCCGGCCTTTCAGGATGTTCTGATGCACCCGCACTACAAGCACTTCTTCATAGTAGGAACGGTTGAATATTCCGATCTTCCCCCTGGAAGGCATTTCCCAATGGGCGCGCCACAGGAAATCATGGTCAAGTTCATAAACAGAAGGGGCTTTGAATGAGGAAACCATGCATCCCTGTGGATTCAGGCCCGACATCACATGCTTGATGGCTCCGTCTTTCCCTGCTGCATCCAGGGCCTGTAATATGATGAGCAGGGATTGTTTTCCTTCGGCATAAAGCTTATCCTGAATTTGTGCCATCTTCTTCAGGTTCTTTTCCAGATCTTCTTTGGTTTGTTTATGACTTTCATATTTACCAGTATATCCGGCATCAAAGTCTTCCATTTTTCTGGCCTTTTTATTGGCCGTGAATAACAGTTCATCGTATTTCATATGCTTTTTTAATTACATGATCCCTGGAAAGGCATCGGAAATACCGGTAAGTATAAACTGTATCCCCAATGCAAGTGTAATAAGGCCGAAGATCTTGGTCAGAACATCAAGGCCGGTTGCTCCGAGGTACCTGACGATCCTGGGAGCATAAAAGAACGAAAGATAGATGATCACTGTCATGGCTGCAATCGCACCCATTAATGAAAAATGCAGGTAAGGCTTATCCTTGGCATACTCAGCGAACAGAATGATGGTCGACATGGTACCGGCTCCCGTTGTAATCGGGATTGCAATGGGAATGATCGCTGTTGAGATTATCTTTGAAAATGTCTGATCGGTGACTTCCAGTGATTTCTGGATCGAATTCATCATGCTGAAACCGGTGCTGAGCAATAAAAGCCCTCCGGCAATTCGGAAAGCCGGGACGCTTATCTGGAAAAAATTAAGCACGGCAAGGCCGGCAAACATGGACGTTATCATTGTGATGAATGAGGCCAGTGTGGCTGTACTGCATATCTTATGCTGTTCTTTTACTGTGCGCCCCTGGATGAGGTTTATGTAAAGCGGTATGGCGGCAATGTTATTGGCCACAGCAAACAAACCCAGAAGGTAATGCTGAAATGACATTTCGTTCATACACGGAAGTTTTATGTAGTAAATATAGTAAAAAACGTGATGATCGTGACTCCGCCCGCTGTAATACAATTTCACTATTTCACCATTTCACCATTTTTCATGTCCTTCAGCATCAACCTTGCCGGGCCTTTCAGTTCCACATCAGGTACCAGGCGGTTGAAGTCCTGCTGGGTTATCCACCCCTTGTTCAGCATTTTAGAGGAGACCAACCGGTAGTAATCGGCCATGCTTCCCCTGAGGTGGCCGTTCTCTTCAAAATTATATTTGAACCATTTGGGGCGCGGGATGATTGAAGCCATGAATATTGCTTCGGCAAGCGTGAGCTTTGAAGCGTCCTTGTTGAAATAGAAACGTGATGCCTCATTCGCGCCGTAGATCAGTGGCCCCCATTCAATGATGTTGAGATATACCTCATACATCCTGTCTTTGCTGCATAGTTGCTGATTCTCAATAAGCCATACGATAAGCGCTTCTTCCAGTTTTCTGGCAATGGTCTTGTTCCTGCTCAGGAACACATTCTTTACAAGCTGCATGCTGATAGTGCTTCCCCCCCGCACAAACCGGCCTTCTTTGATATTCGCGATGATGGACTCACGGAAAGCATCGGGCAGGAAGCCCCGGTGCAGATAAAACCCCCCGTCTTCCGAAGTCATCACAGCATTCTGAAGAAAAGGAGAGATCTGCGATATTTTCCTGAAATTGGGATTCTCCGGGCCAAGGGAAAATGTGCGAACAGGTTCGCCATCTTCATAGGCTGTATACAGGAATGAGCTGTCGAGCTTCAGTAAACCACCCCTGCCATATGAATTGACCCGGAACTTCTGACGTTTCAGTTCCATATCAAATCTCAAGGAATCAGGCACAGACAAGTCAACAAAAAAATCCAGGTAATATGAAAGTTCGCCAGATGTTTCTATACCTTTCAGATTGGCAAACAACCCTTCGGGCAGGGAAGAAAACAGTTGCTGAGCCGGGAATGGCGGCTTATTGATCTTTATGCTGACCTGACGAGATGGGACTGAGCGGTATTTGAAATAAGGATGAAAATCCAGATCATTGAAATTAACTTCCGTTGCAGAATCGAGTTCTATGGCATCCGTTTCGAAATTGAGGAGGAAATCAACCCCAAGTTTCTGAAACTTTACAGTATCGGCTGCGATCATTTTATGAAAGACCTGAAGCCCTTTAAAAGCTATGCTACCCTTAACCCCTGCTTCATCATTCTTGAAACTTCCAGCCAAAAGACTGAATTTCAACGAATCAAAACAAAAGCTGGCATTCCATTTAAACCCAATATATGGCAATGAAATTTTCCTGTTGTCTGTGGATGACAGAACGGCTTCTGCAAAACGGTTCCGGCTGTCAAGTCTCCCTGCAGCCTTCCACACAGCTTCCAATGAATCTTCCCTGATCCTGATGTTTGTTGAAAAAGCATGATCTTCTATTAAAAACCTGTCAAGATGCATGTTAACAAGATGAGAATTCGTAGTACTCCTGATATTCAGGTTAGCGATATCGGTTTCCCCGGGAATCTTGTCGAACACCCAGCGGAAAATGCGGTTTGCAGCTTCAGAATAATCCGTTGTACCGGTGAGTAAGGCCGTATCTTTTACTGTGTTTACAGCCACCGTGCTGTCTGCCGGTGACAAGGTTTTCATCGGCTTCAATAAAAAATTGTAATTAGTCAAACTGTCTTTACGGCTTACCATAAGGTAGAGATTGCGGATCTCCACCGATGAAATATTCAGCCTTCCGGCAAGCAATTTCCACGGATTGACTGAAACAACAAGAGTGTCAATCCGCAGAAGGGAATCCCCATCAACAGGTTTGAGGCTTATACAGGTCAGGAATACTGTAGAGACACCCTCGAACCTGGCTTTGCTGATTTTCAGATCGGCATTATACCCGGTATTGAGGCGGTTTATCTTTGAACTGATTATAGCCCGGAGTACCGGATTGCGCAATACAAGGCACAACAAAATGAAAGCCAAAAGGCCGGCTGCGCACCAGAGGGTGGCATTTCGGAGATTTAATGAATTATTCACCATAAAAAAATTTGCGGGGATCTTCCTATAAAGCCCCGGCAATTTAGTGATCTCAGAACATATGCCCGATGCCGATGTAGAGCCCGCTGCTGCCGTCCTGTTTGTCAAGGGCGAATCCGTAATCAATGGTCAGCATGAAGTTTTCATTGAGAGCCAGTCGCAGGCCAAGCCCGGAAGAAAAGTGCATCCTGTCGTCGGAAGAATTGAAGTAAAACGACTGCAGGTTTTCAGGGATAAGATTTTTATATACTTTCCGGTCCTGCACCACCATCCCGCCATCCAGGAAACCAACCAATCCAAAATACAGGTTCTGCTTGAGGAAGTGCGTCCTCCAGAATTTCCAGCGGAGTTCGATATTTGCGAGGGCCACCCCATCCCCCACGACCCTGTCGCGGAGAACGCCCCTCATGGTCCTTGCCCCGCCCAGGCCGTCGGGCTTGGTCGAAAGCGACCAGGAAGAGAACATATAGGGATCGATATAATATGGTGAAGTGCCCCCGATAGTCCCCTGGTAATTGAGGCGGTAAGCAAAAACAAGGTACTTCCTCACCAGTGAAATGAACTGCCTGTGGGTGATGGCGAGTTTCACGAAGGCATAGGGGCTGTTGCCCAGGAAAGAGGGGGCTGCCATCACAAGGATTTCCGACCAGATGCCTTTGTTTGGAGCCGGTTCATTATCGCGGGTGTCGTACACCAGTCCAAGCTTCAGAAAGGTAAGGGAACCTCCACCAGCTTCCTGGGGGTTCAGCAATCCGTACTTTACATAATTATCCCAAAGCAAGGCCGTATCGGGAAGCTGATTGCTTTCCTTCTTGCCAGCGTTGATCTTACTGATATCCACGGTAGCCATCCGTATATCGAAAAAATTAACACCCGCAAGCCATCTGAATTTCTGTCCCAGGATTGGCCCCTGGAAATCGGCCATTATACGGAAAAGCCTTCTCTGGCAACGGTAGTAAACCCTGGAAATATAATCCGGGTTATCTTTAGTCTCCAGGGAATGATCATAGTTGGCTTCATACCCGTTAAAACCGTAAAAATCAAGCGCCCGTTCAGGAAGGTAGGTGATATCGCCTGTGAAACGGATATGTCCCGGGATCAGGTATTTGGAATCGTAAAAAAGCTGGAACACCGCGCTGCCTTTGGTAAAAAAGGAAACTTCCGCATAAAACGTATGCTTGTATTCGGGGTAAGTCGAGCCGTCGCCGTAATTAAACACCTGGGCCAGGGCACCAAGCTGGAATCCCTGGTCGGCATCATAGGCTACGATAGGCAATGCCCCGAATGTCCAACCTTTTTTTCGCTTCTCTTTTACATGAAGAGTTGTATCAAGCTGGGCATAGGCCATCTGCGAAGAAAACAAAAAAATACTCAATAAAACCAGCAGGGAATATCGTTTCATGTGGCCCGGTTTTTGGTGAATGCATTTACGATAAACAAAGTGAGCGCTGAGATAACAACAGATAAAATAGCAAGGTCGGCATTATCCTTGAAGAATTCCTTCGGATTGCACTGGAAGAGAGCGATACCAACAAGGATAAACACATAAGTTATACCGCTTACGAAGCTTGCCAGGGCCGCCCTGCTGCTGATCTTCCAGTGAAAGGAAGCCACTGAAGCAGGGATAATTGTAAACCCTATGCCTGTGATAAAGATAATGACCGCCACGAGGTCCCTCAGGAAGTAAGCACCAAGACAACTGAGTGAGGTAAAACCTATGATCCCGAGGCGGGTGATCAGCATACGTCGCTTATCATCTGACTTTCGTCCCGAGAGTTTGTCATACCAGTCCACGGCAACTGAAGAAGCCAGGACGAAGATCTGGGTATCGGCGGCACTCATAATAGCGGCAAAGACCATGATAAGAGAAGCGCCAAGAAGTTTCCGGGGAAGTAAAAGCGTAAGACCTTTAGCAAAAGCATCCTTGGATTCAATATCCGAAAGATGGCTGTGTGCCGCAAGCCCCACCATGGTGATCGCAATCCCTGTAATTACCGTAAACACGGCCGAAAGTATAAAGCCATCACGCACAATGCGGTCCGAGCGGGCCCCGTACACCCTCTGCCAGTATTCGGCCGACTGGAAAATAATAAAGATCCCGAAAGCGGTGAAGGCGAGGGTCATTCCCAGGTTCATTCTTGAAAAATCGACAAGTTCAACTGCAAAATCCTTTTTGTCCTGGAAAATAACCGAGGCGATCAGGATTATGATGACCAGCAGTACAAAATACTGAAAGATATCGGTGCGGATAACGCTACGGAAGCCCCCTGCCAGGAGGTATGTAGCGATAAGCGCAGCGCTCAGGATAAGCCCGGTTTCGTATGACCATCCGCTGATGCTTGCGAGCAGACTGCTTCCCGCGATAAACTGGTTCAGCAGCATACCTGAGTAAACAATCAGTAAAATGATAGCCGAGAACAGGCCGGTACTCTTGTTGAATTTGAAATAAAACCAGTCAGAAAGAGTGTAAAACTGCTTCTCCCCGCTGAATTTCCTTAGTTTATGCCCATAGGGGATGAACACCAGGAACCCTATGGCAGTTCCAATGAAAACGGCAAAAGCCGAAATCCCGAACCGGTAAACATAAGCTGAATAAGCTACCAGGGCGGCTCCGCCAATATAGCTGGCAACCACTGAGGTCACAAAACCAATGATGCCGATCCTGCGACCGGCAATCATGAAATCGGAATCGGATTTGCGTTTTGAGGCATACAGGCCGATCCCCAGGCTGGTACTGGCATACAGAACAAGCAAAAGAATATCGAAAGGGCTGAGGTTGCTTCCCGGAAGCTGTTCGAAAAACCTGTTCATAAAACAAAGATAGCAGGATATTTATATATGTCAAATTATGAACTCCTCAAGATTACATGCCCCTCCTGAAAAAGTTCGTCGAACTTTTCATGCTGTTCAACGAAATAATTTTTTCCAGGCCTTTTAAGGTGCTTCCTTTGCATCATAAAACAACCGCCATGAAAACAAAACTCATAATTCTGATAGCCCTGATCGCGGTAACGATGAGCGGCTGTCTCGTGAAATCCCTGCATCCGTTCTATACGGAAAAAGATCTTGTTTTTAAACCTGAACTTACAGGAAACTGGCTTGGCAAGGATTCGGCCAGCTGGGAAATCAAACAGCATAAGGCTTTTGCAGGACTATTCAAGGATGAAAAGCTAACGCAAAGCTATGATATCACCTATACCGATAAAAAGGGTACATCGAAGTTCCTGGCACATCTGTTCACTGTGAACCAGCAACTCTATCTCGACTTTTACCTTCCCGATCTCGAAGGTCCCGATCTCGCGGTAATGCATCTTATCCCTGCTCATACACTCGCAAAGGTAGAACTGGCGAACAACCAGATCACCATCAAATGGTATAACGAGGAATGGCTGGTAAAACTGTTTAACGAGAACCGGATCAGAATTGGACACGAAAGGATCCCCTACGACATGGATGAAAAAAATCCTGATAATTTCCAGGTCGTGCTCACCGCTCCTACCGCGGATCTGCAGAAATTCATCATCAAGTACGGGAATGATCCTGCAGCGTTTAAGAACGAAAAGAACGAATCTGATTATACCTTTGTACTGAAAAAGAGATCGTGATAAATCCGATATTCAATTCGTGATGAAAAACTTAAGGAAGATCGTGGGAAACCGTTGGCTCCAGCACCTGCTTTTCTGGATAGTGGCATTTTATGTGCTGCTGAGGATCTTTGCACCTGCTGCAGGGATCCAGGAAATTGACCTGATCTACTCCTTGATTTTCATTGCAACTCTGCTTCCCGGGATTTACCTCAACCTGCTCTTTCTCATTCCCCGCTTTCTCAGCAGGAAAAAGTTCGTTTTATATTCCTTTCTGCTGCTGATTCTCATCTGCGCAACAGCGGGCCTTAATATTCTGACCTTTTCAAAGCTAACAGATATAATTTTACCAGGTTACTATTTCATTTCATACTACGAGTTCAGCGACCTGATCAGGTTCAGCCTGGTCTTTACCGGCATTACTACCTTACTGAAGTTGTCAAAGGGATGGTTTCAGCTGATGGAGGCCAGGAATGAGCTTGCAAAACTTGAAAAAGAAAACGCCGAAACCCGCCTTGATGCCTTGAAAAACCAGGTCAATCCCCATTTCCTTTTTAACAGCCTCGCCGGTATCTATTCCCTGGTTCTGCAAAATTCAGCCAAAGCCCCGGAGTTTGTCCTCCGGCTTTCCGATTTTCTCAGGTATGTGCTGTATGAGACCTCAGCCGACCTGGTCGATCTTTCCAGGGAGTTATCGGCAATGAACGATTATGTGGAACTTCAAAAACTAAGGGCGGATAAGGGAGCGGCGATCGAAATTCAGTTGCCTGACAAGATCAGTGACTGGCAGGTTTCGCCCCTGCTCCTCCTCCCCCTCATCGAAAATTGTTTCAAACACGGGATCAAAGGAGCCTCTGGACCAGTGTATGCAAAAATCTTATGCACTATTTCCGGGGATCGTCTGCAGGCTTATTTTGAAAATAATATTGGGATCTCTGCGGATGACGGAGCCCGCAAAGTTCAGGGAATTGGTCTTGTAAACCTCCGTAACCGCCTTGAGTTGTTGTACCCCGGCAGGCATGAACTTAAAATAAGCCATGATAAGGAGCGTTTTATAGTGAACTTAAACATTCCACTGCATGAAAAAACTCCGCTGCCTGATAATTGAAGATGAACCCCTGTCACAGGATGTGCTGGTAAAATATATTGCCGGTATTCCTGAGCTGGAGCTGGCCGGGACCTGCGGTGATGCACTTTCGGCCTCCGGCCTTCTCAGGAATGCCCCAATCGACCTGATCTTTCTTGACATCAACCTGCCTGTGATCTCAGGGATACGCTTCCTTCAGACACTCAGTCATCCGCCAATGGTGATCTTTACAACAGCCTACCCTGAATTCGCCGTGGAAGGATTTGAATCGAATGCCGTGGATTATCTTCTCAAACCTTTTTCATTCGAACGATTTATGAAAGCTGTGAACAAGGCTTTCGAAAGGATGAGCTACTTTAAATCTCAAACCGGCTTGCCTGCTTTACCAGAGCAGGGAACTACCGGCTTCCTCATCCTCCGTGCTGATAAAAAAGTTCATAAAATAAATTATTCCGACATCTTGTATCTCGAAGCCACCGGCGATTATATTAAAGTCCATACCGCCCCAAAAACCCTGATTGTACATGAAACATTCAGGAAAATGGAGGAACAACTTCCTTCAGAACTTTTCATCAGGGTGCATAGATCTTTTATTGTACCTGTAGGAAGGATCAGCTACATTGAGGGAAACCGTCTGAACATTATGGGGACCATGATCCCGATCGGACTGGCTTTTCGGGAAGAACTGATGAAAGTTTTTAAGAAACCATAAATCTGTTTTTATTGCTGGTTTCTCAGATGGGTCCCCATCATTCACTAAGGAGCCTGAACTACAGCCTGGTCATAATTTATTTTATACAGGGAAGCCGGCTCGTTATCATTGGCTCCCACCTGAATTATCCTGGACATGATATTGGGGTATTTGAACCTGATATAATCCATAAACCGCTCAACCGTATTGTTCGTATTGCCATTCTTCTGACGCCCGTCTGCCCTCAGATTAGCCATGATCACATGGGTTACATTTGCTTTTCTTAAGAAATTCAACAGGGAATCAGGAAATACGAATGAAAGTTTGTCCTTCGGATCTTTCAACCAGGTCTTCAGCGTATCAGGATTATCGGTACCTGTAATATTGGAATTTCTTATTAACTCCTTTGTCTTATCCCTTGTACTATCCGGAAATTTCATAATATAAAAGGGACTGCTGATCGAATTTGCTTTTTTGATCATACCAAATCCGGCAAGGCTATTTTTAAATGAATAAAATAAGAGATCCGGTAATGAACGGTTATCGAGAGAGGTGGTTAAAATAAAGTAGTAATGCAGTTTTTTCTGTGTTTCATTCAGCATCAGTGAATCTCCTGATAAGGCATTTATCCGGGTAATTCCGAAGAAGTTTTTACCATGGCCGTAAACAAAGGAAACGGAAGGCTTGCGACAAGCCACTACTGCCCCGGCGGGCAAATTTTCAGATGCCCATTCGCTGATCCTGCAGTAGTTTTCCCAATCGGGAGAAAGGCCGGAATACTTATCTCTGATCTGCCTGACCTGCTGTACATCATTTGCGGCTGTTTGGAAAGTTGAAACAAAAAGAATCAGCGCAAGAACAGGTAAAACGATCTGGAGTTTTGACCATCCTTTAAGGCAGAACAGGTAATAGAAGAATGCTGTCAACATAAGCAGTATCAATGGGAAATAAGATATGATATACCGGTCTTGTATCCACATCACCTGGGTTATCAGGAAAATTCCCATCAGGGAAATCACACTATATATTCCTGTAAAGAGGAGATAGATGTTTTTCCTGAACACCATTACCAAAAATCCACACATCATCATGACAGTGAAAACAGTGAGCCAGGTGAAAGTTCCTTCGTTATTACCGGCCTGGCGAAGTCCAAGAAACTTATACAGAGTGTTTGAAATGTAGTAGTTTGAGTTGTGAATCAGCCGGTCGAAGAATCCCTGAATGTCCTCAAGGCCTCCGCTTGGGTTATAATAATCTTTAGCCATGAAATTTCCGGCTTGTCCCGAAAACATAATGCCGGAACTCCCCCAGATGAGGGATTTAGCTCCCTGGAGAATTAAAAACAGGAGGGCAAAGGAGACAAGGAAGAAAATAATGTTCCTCCACTGAGCCTTTAGCAGGAAAAATGCTGATATGGCAATGGCCGATGCGAATCCGATAGGCCTCGTCAATCCAAGGCTTAGAACGCATACAGCCAGGATCAGGCTATTTCTGGCAATCGCTGTGAATGATTTTGCTCCTCCTTCATCGATAAATAATCTGAAAAAAATATAAAATGTAAGTGCCTGGAGGAACATGAAAAAGGCCTCGGTATAAGTCTGGCTGGAATAATAAAGCACAAAGGAGTTTATGGCCAGCAGTATCAGGCAGATAGTCATGATAAGTGGGGGTATTCTTTCCTTAAAGGCCATGTAAAAGAACAAGACAGACCCCAGCATGAATAATAATGACAGGCTTTTCAGGGGGACAGCGCTTATGCCGAAAACTGCAACAAAGGGGCCCAGGATGACAGGGTACAAAGGTCCCTGAAAAGATGGGAATATAAAGTGATTGATGAAATCGAAGGCCCTTGCCACATAGGCTGAATCATCACCGGCAACACTGAAACGGATGTCAAAAAGAAGGATACTAAGGATCAGGGTAAGAAAAAGAGACGCGTACAATACATGCTTCAGGTGCCTGGAAAGGAAGATTTCGCTTTTCACGAAAAATGTGGCAGCCGGGTTTAAATCTCTGGCTCTGTCTTTTTTACTGATTTGTTTATTCCCCTTGTGATTTGACTTATGCAGATCGCTCGGTAGGGGTTTGTGGGTTGATTGAGTTTTTTTTCTGGCCATGGCTTTCGACGATCAATCAGCTACAATGCTTTTCGCCTGTAAACCATAAACAGGCAGGAGAATGTCATCAGCATGCTGAGCAGGATGAGAAATAGGTTGCTGGTGCTGCCGAAGTCCTGGTACTTCTGACTTATAAGGCCCAGGTTTGCAAGATAGGATATGATAATGGCTGCGCTGTTATTGATGAAATGAGCGAAGACCGGAACCCAGATTGAACCGCTCCAGTAAAAGAGATAACCGAAGATCACACCCAGGATCATCCTTGGCAACAGTCCGTAAAACTGCAGGTGCATCAAGCCAAAGAGGAAGCCTGTAATGAAAATTGCGAGATGTATGTTTTTCAACCAGCCTTTCAGCAGTTTCTGCAATAATCCCCTGAACATGAATTCCTCCCCTACGGCCGGCAGAATACCTATCATAAAAATATTGAAAAGGAAATTACTGAAGGATTTCCCCGACAGAAAAGTATCGGTAAGTTTACCTGCCTGTTCCTCGGCAGTTTTCATCCAGTCCTCCACCCCTTTAAGGAATGCCGGCAGTTTCATCATTCCGTTTATATCTACAAGCCAGTTGATGAAAGGAAGGGAAAGGAACATCAGCAGAAACACAATGAAATAAAGGTTTCCGCTGCCTGTACTGTTTGCATGAAGGTAGGACCAGGAATTCCTCTCAAAGAGATAGCCGATCAGTATTGGTGGGATAATGAACAGCCCGAAAGACTGGGTAACCTGGAAATATTTAAGCAGGGCGAGGGCTTTGGGATTACCGGTCTGGTTGAGGATCTCAAGGGTTCCCGTCAGGCTGGCATGGAATAGCGGCATTGCCAGCAGAAGCGAGGCGAAAAAGAAAAGTATGAAACAGGAAAAAGTCAGGGCAATGGCAAAGACCAGGCGGCTGAAGGGAGTGAGGTTGGCGAAAAGGGCTTGCTTCATCAGATGTTAATGAATTGGCTATTTTTGTGCTAAAATAATCAATTTTGGTCAGGATAGGACAGATCAAAGCAGGTGAATTTCCTGTAATCCTTGCTCCCATGGAAGACGTGACTGATTCGCCTTTCCGCTCGATCTGCAAGGATTTCGGGGCGGATATGCTGATCACCGAATTTGTGGCATCCGAGGGGCTCATCCGCGATGCATGGAAAAGCAGGATGAAGATGCAGTTTGAGCCAAAGGAAAGGCCAATAGGTATACAGATTTTCGGTGCCAATATAGATTCCATGATACAGGCTGCGGAAGCAGCCGAAAAAGCAGATCCGGATTTCATAGACCTTAACTTCGGGTGCCCTGTCCGCAAGATCGTAATGAAAGGAGGCGGTGCGGCACTTCTCCAGGATATTCCGAAAATGATCGCCATGGCCGGGGCGGTTGTCAAATCAACAAAATTGCCTGTCACGGCCAAAACGCGATTGGGATGGGATGAAAAGCACCTTGAAATTGTTGATGTTGCAGAACGTTTGCAGGATGCGGGCATTCAGGCAATAAGCATTCATGGCCGCACCAGGACCCAGCTGTATGGAGGGAAAGCCGACTGGACCCTGATCGGGGAAGTTAAAAACAATCCCCGCATGCATATCCCTGTTTTTGGAAACGGGGATATAGACTCAGGGCCCAAAGCAAAGGAAATGAGAGACCGTTATGGGGTCGATGGGATCCTCATCGGCAGGGCGGCAGTGGGTAATCCATGGATATTCACTGAAGTGAAAACATTTCTGGAATCCGGAGGGGTACCAGCCCCGCCATCCGTAAGTGAAAGACTTAAACTCCTCCTGTCACATCTGGAAAAATCCCTGGCCTATAAAGGCGAAAGGGCCACATTGTTTGAGATGCGTAAAATGTACACCGGCTATTTCAAAGGGATTGCCGGGTTCAAACCCTACAGGATTAAGTTAGTCACAGCAGTGTCAATGCAGGAAGTTAATTCAGTTCTCAGGGAAATTCATTATCTTTGATGTAGCGGAAAAAATTCCTGCATGATCAAATCAAAAAAATCATGAAAGATTTCAAGAAGTATTATACCATCCCCGCCCCACCGAATGAGGTGTATGCAGCCCTGACGAATCCGGTTACGCTTCAGCTTTGGACCGGCGAGCCTGCAGTTATGTCGACTCTGCCGGGTTCTGAATTTTCGCTATGGGACGGCAGTATCGTAGGGAAAAACCTCGAATTCGAGGAAGGCAGGAAGATTGTCCAGCAGTGGTATTTCGACGGCCAGGATGAAGAGTCGATTGTTACCATCATTCTGCATGCCCAGGGAGAGGGGACATCCGCAGAGCTGAGGCATACAAACATCCCCGACAAAGAATACAAGGATTTTGCCAATGGCTGGGATGAATATTATTTCGGCAATCTAAGTTCTTTCTATAAAGAATAATTATCAATCTAAATTATTAACCCAACCCTATGAAAAAGTTAACATTACCTGCAGGCATCCTCGGTATCATCGCCCTGATGCTTGTACTTTCCTGCAGCTCACCCATTTCACTTACCAGCTGGAAAAACCCCAATGATCACAACCAGATATCAAAAGTTGTTGTTATTCCACTTTTTGCAAAGCTGGAATATGTAAAGCCTTTTGAACAGTCTATGTGTGGTTATTTCAATCAACAGGGTCTGAAAAGCATAGGCTCTCTTGATTTTCTTAACCCCACTAAGTCATATACCGTTGAGCAGGTTAAAGCCAAGATCGACAGCCTTGGTGCGGATGCCGTTCTTATATTCAAATATACAGGTACCGACAAGGAAACCAACTATGTACCTGCAACGTATTACGGAGGATATGGCAGTTACTGGGGCTGGGGTGGCGGTTTTTATGGTGGAGGAGTGTATTCCGGCGGTTATTGGAGTACGACATCGACTATAAACATTAAATCTGTCCTTTATAATGTGAAGAATACCGAAAGTGCTCTGTGGACTGCCGATATCAATGTTACTGACCCTCAATATGTGGATCAATCGGCTCTGCAGCTTGCACAAAAGATCTATGCTGACTGGCAGACCAATGGTTTGATCAAATCTGTGGTAAAAAAATAAAACTGATTACAAGACTTTTCACCCTTCCGGTTTGGGAGGGTTTTCAGGAGCTGGTGGAAAACTCAATACCGTTTTTCCACCAGTTCTTTTATTCTTTTGAAGGCATTTGATGCCGAGTTCCAGTTATTCCTGCGCCTGAGGAGGTCGAGGTATTCCTGAGCCTGGGGCAATGTTTTAAACCCGCTTAGAGTTTCAACGCTCTCGTTGTATTCGCGAAGGTTCCCGTCGAAGAGCTCGTTGATGAACATGAATTTATCATTAATCCCGATCGAGGCCTTAAAACTTTCATGACGCGAGATCTTAGGTCCCAGGCTTTTCTCCCGGGCTTCCTTGAGTTTGATATTAAATACCGGTTCTTCCGATGTAAAAAGTTCAAGCTCTGCAGCTTTAGCCGGGTGTTTTGACGGAGTTTCCTTCTTCACAACGGGCCTCATTGGAATCGTTGTTCGTACAGGGGGTTCGGCAGTTTGCTCAGGCGGGGCCTGAATTTCCATCAATGTTTCCGTAATCTGCTCCTGATGTATTTCAATCAAAGGTTTGGGTTCCTGTTCCTGAGCTTTTACCGGCTCAGGAACGACTATGGGATCCGGTAATTTAACAGCTTCAGGAGGCGAATGCAGGGAGTTTTTTAAGGACTGTGGTGCTGCAATCTTTTTTTCAAGAAAAAGCAGGGGATCATTAAGGCGCTGGAGGCGGTGGAAAGTCTCATAAAGTTTACGGACGTTTTCCATGATCATGTCAAATTCGATCTGAGGAATAAAATCCTCATACTCCCTGATGATCTCAAACTGCTCGTTGATCGCTTCAAGCAGTATCTGCAACTCCCGGGTAATAATACTTTTATCCATAATCGCTTTAAAGATACTGCAATTAAAAGGGGACTTGGAACAATTGTGAATAATTTCTGAGAAAAAATTTCTTAAATTTGCAGTCTGATTTAAAATAGTTTTCCTATGAAAAAGACCGTATTGTTCATTTTAGCAAGTGTACTTGTTTTTAGTTTTTCATTAATGTCTCAAACCAAAACCTCCAAAAAAGTGGTAAAATTCGTAATTCATACTGAATACGGTGACATGAAGGGTTTTTTGTATAACGAAACACCTCAGCACCGCGATAATTTTGTGAAGCTCGTAAAACAGGGTTTTTACAACGGAACATTATTTCACAGGGTGATCCCCCAATTCATGATCCAGGGCGGCGACCCGGATTCAAAGACTGCCAAGGCCGGACAAATGCTTGGCGGTGGGGATTTGAAGTATACAGTTCCGGCTGAATTCAATCCTAAACTTATCCATAAAAAAGGTGCTCTTGCAGCTGCAAGGCAGGGCGACGATGTAAACCCCAAGAAGGCCTCTTCGGGCTGCCAGTTCTATATTGTTGAAGGCAAAAAATACCCTGCTGCTTCCCTTCCCGGTAAGTATACCGATGAGCAGAAGAAGATTTATGAAACCATTGGCGGGACACCTCAACTGGATGGCTCTTATACTGTTTACGGGGAGATCACCGAAGGCTTTGATGTCATTGACAAAATAGCCAATATTGACCGCGACCAGTATGACAGGCCGAAGAAAGATGTTACAATGACGATAAAATTGGTTGATTGAAGGACAGGATAGAGAATTTACTGAATGAGATTAATGCCTTGACGGCAGATGTCCCCGAGGAGCTGGAACGTCTGCGGCTGAAATACTTAAGCAAGAAAGGGCTTGTCTCTGTTTTGTTTGATGAATTCCGTAATATCCCTGCTGACCAGAAGAAAGAGATCGGCCAGCTGCTCAACCAACTTAAGAATGCAACCCTGGAAAAGATCGAGATCCTTAAATCATCTTTTACTATTACGGAAGAAACAGCCGACCAGGGTATTGACCTGAGCCGTCCGGTTGCACATATGGAGCCGGGGACACGTCATCCGCTTTCAATCGTAAGGAATGAGATTATAAGGATCTTCGCGCAGATCGGTTATACCGTTGCCGAGGGCCCCGAGATCGAGGATGACTGGCATAACTTCAGTGCACTGAATTTCCCTCCGGAACATCCGGCAAGGGATATGCAGGACACTTTTTTCATTGCAAAAGATCCTGCGATTCTGCTCCGCACCCATACATCCTCGGTGCAGATCAGGACGATGGAGACGGAGAAGCCGCCGATCAGGAAGATCTTTCCCGGCAGGGTATTCAGGAATGAAGCAATTTCTGCGCGAGCCCATTGCATCTTTCACCAGGTTGAAGGGCTTTATGTAGACAGGAATGTCTCATTCATGGACCTGAAACAGACCTTACTGTATTTCGCACGGGAGATGTTCGGCGAAAGCACCGAGATCCGTCTTCGTCCTTCATTTTTCCCTTTCACCGAACCTTCGGGAGAGCTTGATGTTTCCTGCAATATCTGCGGAGGAAAAGGATGCAATATCTGCAAATATACCGGTTGGGTAGAAATACTCGGATGCGGCATGGTTGACCCTGCAGTGCTTGAAAACTGCGGGATTGACAGCAATATTTATACCGGCTTTGCTTTCGGAATGGGTATTGAGCGCATCACCCTGCTGAAATACCAGGTGAAGGACCTTCGTTTATTCTTTGAAAATGATTTAAGGTTCCTTAAACAGTTTACGGGAACCATTTGAATTTCAAAACTTATTTCTCCTCAGCAGCTTTACAAGAAGCCAGAAGCCAAAGATACCGGCGAGGCTGAAGACTGCTGTGCCTATCCAGCGGACCTGCTCCCATTGTGAAAGGATCGATGCACCGATGATGAGAGAGGCCAGTACTATTGCAATGGCCAGACGGTTGCCAAGTGTGTCCATATGCTCGATGAGTGGCTCGAATCCTTTAAGTTCAATCTGTGTCTTAAACTTACCTTCCTTTATCTTACTGATAATCTCATTGAGATCGGCAGGTATCTCTGTGACAAGCCGGTAATATTCTTTCAGCGAATCGAAAATCTCCCTGGCGATCACCCTCGGGTCAAACTGGCGGGAGATGAGTTCGGTTGCATAAGGCTTCATTTCACTGGCGAAATCAATTTCCGGGTTCAGTACAACTGCAACTCTTTCAATTGCCATGAGTGACTTGGCAAGAAGGTAGATCCCTGCAGGCATTCGTAATCCATAGCGCACAAGGATATCCACCGATTCGTTCATAATCTTCCCGAAATCCATCTCATCAATGGAAAGATATTTATAATGCGCCAGAAGGTCATTTATCTGGTGTTCCAGCTCGCGGGACCTTGCAAAATGCCTTTTGCCTGAAACCAGCAAAAGCGCTTCGGTCATTCCATGTGCATCCCTTTCCAGGTAACCAAGAGTATATTTCCCAAGGAAGTTCAGGTGTTCCTCCCTTAATGATCCCATCATTCCGAAGTCAATAAAGGAGATCACATTGCCGGGCAGCACAAAAATGTTACCCGGATGCGGATCGGCATGGAAAAAACCATGCTTAAAAAGCTGGTCAAACATCAGCCTGACCGCATTTTTAGAAAGCTTTAAGGTATCAAGACCGGAAGCATTAAGTGATTCCATATCCGAAACCTTGATCCCGCTTACATATTCTTCGACCAGGATTCGCTGGCCTGTAAACTGGGTAAAGATCTTTGGGACAAAAATATCAGGGTCGTTCTCAAAATTATGTCTGAACCTGATTACACTTGCAGCTTCATGTCTGAAATCAAGTTCCTTCTTAATAGTATTTCCGAACTCCTTGACAATACCGACCACATTGAGGGCTTCCATCTCAGGATTGTTCTTCTGCATGCGTGCAGCAAAATAATTCATAAGATGAAGATCCAGGCCAATTTTCTTTTCAATTCCCGGCCTCTGGATCTTGACGCAGACTTCTTCCCCGTTGAGCAGGGTGGCGCGGTAAGTCTGGGCCATGGAAGCAGAGGCAAGCCTGTTGGTGTCGAATTTGCTGAATATATCGGAAATAGTACAATTGAGGTTTTTCTCAATGGCTGCAATAGCAATATCATCGGGCATGGGGTCGGCTTCATCCTGGAGTTTTTTCAGTTCGTCCCTAAGCTCCTCATCAAGGATATCAGGACGGTCGGCCAGGATCTGCCCAAACTTGATAAAGGTCGGGCCAAGCTCTTCCGCGGCCATCTTTATCCTTTCCCACTGATTGTATTGTTCAATCCGGGCAAGGCGCTTTTTGGTCACCAGGTATTTGCCAAGGCCGTTTTTGCTGACCCAGTCCTGGAACCCATATTTGATTACAACTCCAAGTATTTCCCTGGCTCTTCCGAGTTCATGCATGGCCAGGCCGATTTGGGAGATGCGCATGCCATTACTTTTTAATGACTTTCGGTTTGGCTTTCATGACAGGTTTCTTCGTTGCTTCCAGCTTCTTGATCCGGTCTTCGAGTTTCTTGATTTCCTCTTTCGTCGGGATGTTCATTTTATGCAATGTGGTTTTCACCAATTCCTGGAAGTTTACTTCAAGGGTTTTTTTGGTTTCTTCGGATTTTTTGACAAGATGATCAAACAGTTTCTTTGCTTCTTCTTTTGTCAGGTTGTTTTCTTTTGCCATGTCCTTGGCTGCTTTCGTAAGCTTGTCGGTGGTCATAAAGGCATAATCAAGACCTTTATCGATCGATTTTTTCAATTCTTCAAACATAGATACCTCCTTATTTTTTTGTAACAGTCGGTTTATAAGTCTTGCTTTCTATTTTAATTTTCATAAGATGAAGTTCCAGATCGGCCAGAAAGCCCGAAAAATTTTTCAGGCTGCTGACCTGAATCTCAAACGCGGTTAATACATTTGGTATTGCACGGATTGTTTTCAGCAGACGATCAAGCTGGGTCTTTTTAAATGGTCCTTCCACAAGCATAACAAAATCGGTTTGTTTAAGTTCCGGGAAAAGTACTTTTTCTTCGCTTCGGTTGCAGATCAGGTAATAGGAGTTCCGGCATTCCTCATCCAGGTAAAAGTACAGGCTCAGATTTCCAGTGAGGTCATCCATTTTCCTGAACCCGGTATGCAGGTTCTGGTTGAGAAGGAATGAGAGCCTGTAATCTTTAAGATGGCATGAAACTCCTGCAAGGGTAAAGAAGGAAGCTTCCGCGCGAGATTCAAGCATGATTTTTTTTGCCATGACCGCATCGTTTGATCATAACAAATATAATCAAATATCAGGCTTTTTACAAGGAATCCCCGTTTATTTTCTGCCAGGCTTTCTCAGAAGCATTCTGCTCGGCGCCTTTTATTGAATAGTCCTGCCCTCTTGCTATCGGCTGTCCCTCGACAACCAGCTCCACGAGATATTGCTTTTTATAGCCAGTGCCTATCTCTTCAAGGACATTATAGCTTGCCTGTTTTTTTTCTTTTTGTGCCCATTCAATAACCTTGCTTTTAAAGTTCACTTCCTGGTTAACAAGGTCATCCATATCGATATAATGGCCGATGACTCTTTTGAGGATGATCTTGCGGGTGAAATTGAATCCCTTATCAAGGTAAATGGCTCCTATCAGGGCTTCGAAGGCGTCGCCCTTAAAGGACCTGAACATTCCGGTGTTTGAGTTTTCAAGCTGGATAAGGTTATCAACTCCCATCTTCTGGGAAAGTTTATTCAGCTGGGCCCGGCTTACCAGTTTGGACCGCATTTCAGTAAGGAAACCTTCGTCTTTGGCCGGGAAGGTCTTGAACAGAAAGTCGGCAGCAACTGCATCGAGTATTGCATCACCGAGAAATTCAAGGCGTTCGTTATTTATCCGGAGGTTTTTGATGGTTTCCTGGCTGGCCGACTTATGTGTGAATGCAAGCCGGTATAAAAAAATATTTCCGGGACGGAACCCGAAAATATTCCTTATGGCACGCCTTAAGTATTTATCGGTATGGTTATCGAAGCGGACCGTTTTTAATGTCCTGAACTTCAAGGCGGGCTGCTTAGTATTTCTTAACGATGATTGTGGCGTTATGTCCGCCAAATCCGAAGGTATTGCTGAGTGCGGCATTCACAACCCTTTCCTGGGCTTTGTTGAAGGTGAAATTCAACTTCGGGTCAAGCTCGGGATCATCGGTGAAATGGTTGATAGTGGGGGGAACGATATTGTTCCTTACAGCCATAATCGAGGCGATAGCTTCGATAGCGCCGGCGGCACCCAGAAGGTGGCCGGTCATAGACTTAGTCGAATTGATATTGATTTTGTATGCCAGCTCCCCGAAAAGACCCAGGATGGCTTTTGGTTCGGCAATATCGCCAACCGGAGTTGAAGTCCCATGGGTATTGATGTGATCGATATCTTCCAGCTTCATTCCGGCATCCCTGATGGCATTCCGCATGGAAAGGATAGCGCCAAGCCCGTCGGGATGAGGAGCAGTCATATGATGTGCATCGGCTGAAACCCCGCCTCCTGCAACCTCGGCATAGATCGTAGCTCCGCGTGCCTTTGCATGTTCAAGTTCTTCCAGGATCAGGCCGCCTGCGCCTTCTCCCATTACAAAGCCGTCGCGGTCCTTATCAAAAGGCCTTGAAGCGGTAGTGGGATCATCGTTACGTGTAGAGAGTGCATGCATTGCATTAAACCCACCTATCCCCACAGGAGTAATGGCGGCCTCAGAACCTCCGGCCACGAATACATCGGCCATATCGTTCCTTATATACAACATAGCATCCACAAGGGCATTGGCCGATGAAGCGCAAGCCGAAACGATGGCAAAATTCGGACCACGGAAGCCATATTTAATAGAAATATGGCCGGCGGCGATATCGGCAATCATCTTCGGAATGAAAAAAGGATTGAAGCGGGGAGTCCCGTCTCCCTTAACAAAGGCTGAAACCTCCTGATAGAATGTATCAAGACCTCCGATACCTGAAGACCAGATAACCCCAACCCTTTCCTTATCGACCTTATCAAGATCCATTCCGGAATTCGCGATGGCCTGGTCGGCACAAATCATTCCGTAATGGGCATAGAGGTCGTATTTACGAACCTCTTTGCGGTCAAAATAGTTTTCCGGGTTGAAGTTCTTGACCTCGCAGGCAAAGCGGGTCTTGAATTTAGAGGCATCAAAGCGGGTGATAGGGCAGGCGCCACTTACTCCTTTAACCAGGTTACTCCAATACTCCTCGACTGTATTTCCCAGGGGCGTAATCACACCAAGGCCAGTTATGACAACTCGTCTCAAAGCTTATGAATTAGTGGTTAAACTTACATTTGTTAAAGGAGAACCCCCTTTTACGGGGGTAATAGTCTTCATAAAAGAAAGGAGTAAAAATCCTTACTTGGTATTGTTTTCTATGTAAGCAATAGCTTCACCTACTGTACTGATCTTTTCAGCCTGATCGTCGGGGATGGCAATATCGAATTCCTTTTCAAATTCCATGATCAGCTCAACAGTGTCCAGGGAGTCAGCACCCAGGTCATTTGTGAAACTTGCTTCAGGTGTAACTTCACTTTCATCAACACCAAGCTTATCAACAATGATAGCTTTTACT
>JAPLDK010000035.1 GCA_026391775.1 Bacteroidota bacterium | reverse complement strand
GGGCCTGCTGTACAACAATTTTGCCCATACCAGGCTGAACCTGACATCTCTCCGCTCAATAATCAATTCCAGTCTATTGTACACTATAAATTTAGATCTTCTGACTCCTCCTTACGATAATTTCAAAGAAGTCACCGAGGAGGAAATGCAGACCCAGCTTGATTCGATGTCATTACGGACAGGTAAACGGATCGGTTTCCGGTTCCAGGCCGATGCGGTTAAGCAAAACGGGAAATAGAAATGAAATAAAAAAAACAGCATAATTCTGCTACTTTTTATTGTAGCCCGTAGGGGAATCGAACCCCTGTTACCAGGATGAAAACCTGACGTCCTAACCCCTAGACGAACGGGCCAAAGTCTTTTTGGGAGTGCAAAATTACAAAATCTATTGAAATCTGCAAAACATTTTTGCATCCTGGATTTTTGGAGACTGCCTTTGGTATTGGTGAATCATGAAAAGAAACTCGCAGAAATTACTGAATGGAGAAAATCAGAATAATTATTTTTTTGAATTTAAATTAATTCCGTATTACATTTGTGCAAATTATAATTAATTATTCAATTATGCGAAGTGTTAAATTTACTGAATCAGAGCTGGAGTTCCTTTTGGGACAATACGAGCTTGAGCTTATTGAAGCCGAAAAATATGTTGGGGAAATAAAAAATATTCTGAAAAGACTTGGTGGAATTTCACGGGATGTTTCAAAAAAAAATGAAATAATAAAGAAAAAGGGAAGGGGCCGTCCTTCGAAAGCGGTAAGTGTGGACAAAAAACAATCTGCCGGCGAAAAATCCCCGGAACTTGCAAAAAAGAAAAAGGGCAAACCTGGCAGGCCAAAAAAAAGAGGACGGAAAAAAGGATCAAAGCGCAATACAAAGTCAGTAACTAAACCAGTGGAATCGAAAGTTACTGTTACCAAAGCTGCGGAGACCAAATTGCCTGCAAAGAAAGCTGTAAAGAAGGCAAAACAGGTGAAACCAGCAGCAAAAAAATCAGTACCTTCAATAAAAGCGCAACCGAAAAAAGAGGCCAAACCGGCTCCAAAAAAAGCAGCAACCCCGGCAACACCAGCCATTGTTGTGCCGGAAGAAAAATCCACAGAAGTATAGTAAAGATAAATTAAGGCCGGTAATTAGCCGGCCTTTTTTGTATACAAGAAATTGTGTGTCTGCTATTTCCTATTTCAAATAAATGTTGTAATTTTGCGCCCTGATTTTGAAACTAAGGACAATAAATTAATAATTCAATCCATGGCCAATCACAGAAGTTCGGAAAAACGCATCAGGAATACAAAAACAAAAAGAACACAGAACCGTTATCAGGGAAGGACCGTGCGTAATGCAGTAAAGACACTGCGTGCAACCGAGGAAAAAGAAACAATTCAGAAGGATTTGCCAAAAGTTATCTCCCAGATAGATAAACTTGCAAAGAAGTCAGTGATCCATAAAAATAAAGCTGCCAACCTGAAGAGCAAGCTGATGAAAAAGGCGAATAAGGCAAAAACTGCCTGACGGGATTCTGTTTAAGACCTTTCTCTTTTACGCGTCCAGCGAAATCCCCTGAACGATAACCCCTGAATATAGGTTTTAAGATGTCTTTCCTTCTTTCTTGGATAGATGTCATCAATTTTAATCATGATCCCTGTTTCTTCGACATCACCGAACCCATGATTAATGGATGTTCCAAAAGTGCGCATCGTTGAGCTTAGGTTCATGTAAGCATTTACTAATGGGGGAACCAGTTCTCCATGCTGCCTCACCTCATGTATCAGTACCTTATAATTTTCTTCGAAGGAGGGGGCATTGAAAATATTTTTCAGGATATCTTCGGATGTCTCAGTGACCAGCTTAAATTTAGGGGTCAGCAAATGCTCATTGTCGTGAAAGAACTTCTCAAGAAAGTATAACACCATATCACGGGCCGGTTTATTATACTGTGGGTACATCGTCATTTTCCCGAAAAAAAATCTCACATCCGGATTTTCAATGATCATAGCTCCAAGACCGTCCCACAGGTTATCAAGTGAATACATGCCTCGCCGGAAGTTTACTGTCGGCTGATATTCCGGCTGGACAAAAGAACGGCCGAGCTCTATGGAATAGGGGAGATAATCACGGATAAACTTATGCGAGAAATCAAAGAGTTCGGCAGTGGCTGAGCTTAAACAGCCATTGGCAAGACAGGGAATATCCCTTCCGTGAATAAAGCGGTAGCCGCCGACTATTTCGTGATCGGCAGGATCCCATACAATGAGCTGGTGAAATGGTTCATCCATAACATCAAATTCGTCGATATCAATAGATTTTCCTGTTCCTCCACCGGCATCCCTGAAGGTTATCTCCCTGAGTCTTCCAAGCTCTTTCATCAGATTAGGAGAATCATGAGCGGTAAAAATGTATATCTTGTTCTTTCCGTTATTTGTGTTACGCACAAATTTGGAATCGGTCAGTTCGGATTCAAGCAAGTGCCTGTCGACTGGATGAATGATCATTTCCATGATAGAGGAATAAGACTCTCATACAAAAGTAATAAAAGGAGCGAAACAGTCCTCAGTAATCACCCGGGGATGTGATCTGATTTCCTATTTTTGCATTATGACAGAACAACTTTCCGATATACCTGAAAAACTGATCAATGTGGAGGGGCTGTTTAAAACCAAGAACCCCCGTCTGTTTAAGATCATCCCGGGATGGTTCATGCGTTACCTTAAGAGGATCATCCACCAGGATGCAATGAATGGATATATTTACAGGAACAGGGATAAGTCCGGACTTCCTTTTGTTGAAGCGATCCTTCAGGAATTTGGAGTAACCGTGAATACTGAAATTCCAGAAATCAATGTGGCAAACCCGTTTAACAGACTCAGCGAAATATTATCGGGCAGCCGGGTTATCATAGCCTCCAATCATCCGCTGGGAGGGCTTGATGGGCTTGCCCTGATGAATCAGATTGGGAAAGTCAGGCCCGATATCGTATTCCCTGTGAATGATCTCCTGATGAATGTCCCTGGCCTTAAACCCTTGTTCATCCCTATAAACAAACATGGTAAGAATACTGAGAATTCAAGAATCATCGATGAAACATTCGCCGGGAACAAAGCTATATTGTATTTCCCTGCAGGACTGGTATCACGCAAGTTCAAAGGAGGTGTAATCAGAGACCTGGAATGGAAAAATACATTTATAAAAAAGGCAAAAAAATATGAACGTGACATCCTGCCTGTATATATTTCGGGAAGGAACTCCGACTGGTTTTACAATCTCTCTAACTGGCGGAAAAAGCTTGGAATTAAAGCCAATCTTGAAATGTTGTACCTTGCCGATGAAATGATGAAACAGAAAGGCCATACGATCACAATTAACATCGGCAGTATGATCCCCTGGCAATCATTTGATAAGACCCGGAACGATCTCCAATGGGCAGAGTTCGTCAAACAAAAGGTTTACGGCTTGCAGAAATAATCAATTATCAAAAAGGCAATCTGACATCAGCAAACATGAACCTGAAATTCATTTCAAGCATTGTACATCCCATGGATGGTCCTGGAACCGGCTTTCCTGAATTTGCCTTTATTGGGCGTTCCAATGTGGGCAAATCCTCGCTGATCAATATGCTTGCAGGCAGGAAGAATCTTGCCAAGATATCTTCCAACCCGGGAAAGACAAGGACAATCAACCATTACTTTGAAGAGGAGTTGTTGTTTTACCTTGTTGATTTGCCCGGATACGGCTACGCGAAGCTATCAAAAGTGGAAAAAGCGAAGCTGGAACATATTATCAATACCTATATCCTGAAAAGCCAGGCTCTCAGGTGCACGTTTGTCCTGATAGATTCCAGGCACGAGCCCCTTAAACAGGATGCTGAATTCATGAGCTGGATGATACGAAATGACAAACCATTCGTTATCCTGTTCACAAAAACAGACAAGCTTTCAAAAGCAGAACAGAGAAATCTCCAGTCAAATTACGTAAAAGGGATACAGCGTTTTATTCCCCGCTTTGTGCCTGAAATGATAACTACATCCTCAGAAACCCGGCTGGGCAGGGAAGAGATAATAGAAACGGTAAAAGAAATAATGCTTACTTAAGCTCGACCAGCAACTGGTTCTTGGAAACCCTGTCGCCCTGTTTTACATAAATCTTTTTAACCACTGTACTCACAGGGGATAAAAGATGATTGTTCATTTTCATGGCCTGGAGATCGAGCAGGGTCTCGCCCGCTTTAACCTTATGGTTTTCCTTGACATAGACTTTCACGATCGTACCCGGGATGAAGGCAGTGACCTTTTTAGGATCATCAACAGCATATGGCTTGCGCATTAAAAACGTACGGTTTGGTAAGGTTTTAAAGGCAATGTGTTCCATCTGGAATGAGATGAATTCAGGTTCGGTCTCTGCCTGCGGCTTTTCGTTTTCTTCCATATGAAAATGTTCTAATTTCAGGACAATCAGAATGGAGGAACCCCGTGCTTTTTCTTTGGGGCGATCTCAGTTTTATTCTGGGCAAGCGTAAGGGAATGAATCAGGAAGTTCCTGGTTTCCGAAGGTTCTATAACGGCATCCACATAACCGTAAGCAGCAGCTACGTATGGATTGGCAAATTTCTGGCGGTATTCCTCGATGAGTTTCTTCCGGGTTTCATCAGGATTATCTGAAGATTTTATCTCGGCGCGGAAGATGATATTCGCGGCGCCTTCGGGTCCCATGACGGCAATTTCAGCTGTTGGCCATGCAAGTACAAAATCCGCACGAAGGTGGTGAGAACACATGGCGATATACCCTCCGCCATAGGCTTTGCGCAATATCACTGTAAGCTTTGGAACGGTTGCTTCGCTGTATGCATAGAGCACTTTTGCTCCGTGGCGGATAACACCTGCATGCTCCTGGTCAATACCAGGGAGGTAGCCAGGCAGGTCGACGAGGGTAACCAGGGGAATATTAAAGGCATCGCAATAACGGATGAACCTTGCAGCTTTATCGCTGGAGTCAACATCAAGAACACCGGCAAGGACCATAGGCTGGTTCGCCACAAAGCCAATAGTTTGCCCATCAAGCCTTGCAAAACCCACAACAATGTTTGCTGCCCAGTTTTCATGGATCTCGAAGAAATCAGAATCATCTACCAATGCCTTGATCACGTCCCTAACATCATACGGGGTCATTGGGTTAGTTGGGAAGATGCTTTCAATTTTGTAATGCCTTGATTTAGGCGCTTTCTTAGGGAAAAGTTCAGCTTTCTTGTCGTTGTTCCAGGGGATAAAGCTTACCAGTCTTTTGATCTGGTCAAAACATTCCTCTTCGCTTTCGGCGAAGAAATGAGCGTTCCCTGTGATTTCAGCATGAACTCTTGCACCGCCAAGATCTTCCATCGAAATCTCCTCACCCAGTACAGTCTTTATCACTTCAGGGCCGGTGATAAACATTTTGGATATCTTGTCCACCACGAAGACAAAGTCGGTGAGGGCAGGGGAATATACTGCTCCGCCAGCGCATGGGCCCAGAATTACACTGATCTGAGGAATAACCCCTGAAGCCTGCGTATTCCTGTAAAAAATCTCGCCATAACCTGCCAGTGAATTCACTCCTTCCTGGATACGTGCACCGCCTGAATCGTTGATCCCGATCAGGGGTACTTTCATTTTCATAGCGTGATCCATGATCTTGGTGATCTTCTTGGCGTGCATAAACCCCAATGAACCACCTGCAACGGTGAAGTCCTGGGCGAAGATGCAAACAGGCCAGCCATTGATGGATCCGGTACCGGTAATGACACCGTCACCGGGCAGGTACTTTTTGTCCATGTCGAAATCCTGGCCGGCATGCTTCACAAACAGATCATATTCATGGAATGAATTTGGATCCAGCAATGCCAGGATTCGTTCACGGGCTGTCATTTTTCCGGAAGCTTTCTGCTTTTCAAGGGCTTGTTCACCGCCTCCCTGAAAGGCTTCATTCATCCTTCTTTTGAGTTCATTTGTCTTGGCTCTTAAACTCATGATTTCGGTTTTTGGCGCAGAGGGGCAAAAGTACGATTATGAAGATGAATAAAGAATGATATAAAACCGGCAATTTGACAATTCGGTGCCAATCAACAATTCCAGGCAACAATGTGCATTCGGACTTGCTATTGTAAAAAACCGGATTTCAGCTAATTAAAACAAACTGTTAGGGTTTTGTGGCGGTAGTTTTTGTTGTGAAAAGAAAAACGTTAAAAATTGTTAAATGAACAATATGGCATTAATTGGTAAAGGCCTATTTAAATACAACAACGGTTATACCGCTTCCCCCTCTTTCCACAAGTTCATCTTTTGAGCTTTTAATCTCCTTGACCGAGCGCAGATAATCGCGTGTAACCTGCCTCAGAACGCCGTTTCCTTTGCCATGCAGTATCCGCACTTCCGGAATGGACAGCATGATTGCGTCATCAATATACTTCTGCAGCATGGAGATTGTTTCATCAACACGTTTCCCGCGCAAATCAAGGGTCATTTCAAAATCATACAGTTTACGGTGAAGATCGTCAAGGTATGACTGGTATTGCCTTTTTTGAGGGCTTGTGGTTTCAACCGTTTGCAGTCTGGAAGGGGCCGAAGGTTTGGGCTTGTCTGTTGAGGAAGTTTTGGCAGAGGCCTCAGCCAAAAGAGGGTTTTCATCTAATGTAAGAGGAATCTGTTTTTCTTCCAGTTTTTCTTTCAGTTCTTTTATACCTGATCTGGCCGTTTTGGTCAGTTCTTTTTCGGCCTGGGCTTCTTTTATTTCCTTGATTGTCTTTTCAATAGTTTTATTTGCATCAGAGACCATCCGGAGCGCTTCATTACGCGCATCTTCCAGGATCTCCTTTTTTGACTTTTCCAGGCTGCCCGTCAGCTTCTCATATTTCGCTATCAGTTCACCAAGAAAATCATCGGCAACACTTAACTCCGTTGTTTTCCTGCTCATTTCATCCTTCTCGGTTTCCAGATCCTGTATCTGCTTTTCAAAGTTAAGCTGGCTGTGGCCCGTGATGTTCCTTGCCTTGTTTAACACTCCGGATGGAAAACCGATCTGGGCTGCAATTTCAAAGGCAAAGGAGTTGCCGGGTTTGCCTTTCTTTAAACGGTATAGAGGTTTAAGCTTCTTTGAATCATATAGCATTGCTCCGTTTACAATTCCCCTTACCCTGCCTGCAAGAAGCTTGAGATTGGAATAATGGGTGGTTATTATCCCATAGGTCCCCCTTGCTGCCATTTCTTCAAGGCAGGCTTCGGCCATGGCTCCTCCCTGTGAAGGGTCGGTGCCTGAACCGAATTCGTCGATAAGGAGCAGTGAACTCTCATCCACATGTTCAAGAAAGAATTTCAGGTTCAGGAGCTTTGACGTGTATGTACTGAGGTCATTATCAATGCTTTGCTCATCACCAATATCAATAAAAATTTTTTCGAAAATCAGGAATTCCGAATCTTCCCTTACCGGTGGCAGCAAACCGCATTGGAACATATACTGGATGAGCCCAACGGTTTTCAGGCATACCGATTTTCCTCCCGCATTGGGCCCTGAGATAATAAGGATACGTTCGTCCCCCTCAAGTTCCAGGTCAAGTGGGACAACTGCTTTTTTTATATTCTTAAAATGAAGATAAAGGTTTGGGTGGATGGCCTGGTACCATTTGAAAGCCAGCCGTTTACCGGCTTTTGGAAATGGATGGGGATCCTGTGCTATCTTTGGAAGAACTCCCGAGATTTCCCTGGCGAATAAAGCTTTGGCCCTGATAAAATCAATAATACCCATAAAATTGTACAGGCTGATCAGGTTCTCCGTTTCAGGCCGGACTTCATCAGTAAATACCGTCAGAATTTTAATGATTTCCCGTTTTTCGGCATATTCAATTTCCCTTATCTCATTGTTCGTTTCAAAGATCGCGGAAGGTTCAATATACACCGTTTGCCCTGTGGCCGATTCATCATGAACGTATCCGCTGATCTTGCGTTTATGGGCACTCAGCATCGGGATTACCAGACGACCGTTGCGGATAGTGACTTCAGCATCTTCAGGGGTCCAGCCTGATTGCCTGGCGACTTTAAGGTCATGATGTATTTTATGTTCTACACTCGCAACTTTAAATGCCTTTTCTTTTCTCAGTTTTAACAGCTCGGGCGAAGCATTGTCCCTGACCTCCGAGCGTTCATCCAGGATGTGGTCAATCCGATGAATCAGATCGGCAGGGAGTTTAAGGGCGGTGCTGGCTATGGTTGAAGTGATCTGCTTGTACAGGTAGGGATAGGCTTCCATTCTGGCAGAAAAAAATCTGATCAGGTCTGCAACCGTTTGGAGCGAAAGCCTGAGTTCCGAAAGAGTTTCTTCTTCAATGTAAGTCCCTGGGGTTACTATCCTTTTTAATTCGGGTAAGAGATCATAATAGTCCTGGGAAGGAAAACCTTCTTCAAAATTCAGGACATTAAGCATTTCTCCCGTTAACTCCAGCTTTAAGAAGATGTCTTTCGCCACTGTTGAGAATGTAATCGTAGAAATAAGGTCTTTCCCTATGGATGACAGGCAGTTAGCCTTGAGCAGTTCCCTGATAAGGTCAAAGCCCAGTTTATTTTCAAAAGAAGTTGGATAAAGCATCCGGCAAAATTAAAAAAAATGTAACTTTGCAATCTGTTAATCGATTCACAGTAGAAAGAATTAAAATCTTTAAAATCAATATATTATGACTAAAATTAAAAAATTTCTGACTTGTGACGGTAACCAGGCTGCTTCGCATATGGCATATATGTTCAGCGAGGTAGCTGCTATTTACCCTATCACACCTTCCTCGAACATGGCTGAAAATGTTGATGAGTGGGCAGCCAGTGGCCGTAAAAATATTTTCGGTGATGAGGTTAAAGTCGCAGAGATGCAGAGTGAAGCGGGTGCAGCCGGTGCTGTTCACGGATCCCTCCAATCAGGTGTTCTTACCACCACTTTTACAGCTTCCCAGGGCTTATTACTGATGATCCCGAACATGTACAAGATTGCAGGTGAGCTTCTTCCCTGCGTTTTCCATGTCTCAGCAAGAACAGTGGCTGCTCATGCGCTTTCGATTTTTGGGGACCACGGTGATGTTTATGCAACAAGGCAGACCGGTTTTGCTATGCTGGCTTCAGGTTCCGTTCAGGAGATCATGGACCTTGCAGGTATTGCCCATCTCAGTGCGATAAAGTTAAGACTTCCCTTCCTTCATTTCTTTGATGGATTCCGTTCATCGCATGAGATCCAGAAGATCGAAGCATTTGAGAATGAAGATATGGCAAAGCTCATCGATTATAAGGCTCTTCAGGAGTTCCGCGACCGAGCATTGAATCCTGAGCACCCGGTAACCAGGGGCACCGCCCAGAATCCCGATATTTTCTTCCAGGCCAAGGAAGCCGTCAACCGCTTCTATCATCCTGTTGCCGATGTTGTTGATCAGTATATGAAAGAGATCACAACTCTCACTGGCAGGGAATACCATCCCTTTGTGTATTATGGTGATCCTCAGGCTGAAAATATCATCATTGCTATGGGATCAGTAACGGAAACTATTCGTGAGACCATCGATTATCTGCGCACCAGGGGTGAGAAAGTTGGCCTGGTAGTGGTTCATCTCTACCGTCCCTTCAGCGAAAAATATCTCTTCAATGTACTTCCGGAATCGGTTAAGCGCATTGCAGTCCTTGACAGGACCAAGGAACCGGGAGCAAATGGCGACCCCCTCTACCTTGATATCAGGGATATTTTCTATGACCGTCCTGAAAGGCCGATGATCATCGCTGGCCGTTATGGACTCAGCTCCAAGGATACCACACCTGCCCAGATCGTGGCAGTTTATGAAAACCTGAAGATGAAGGAACCCAAGAATCACTTTACCGTTGGTATTGTGGATGACGTCACTTTCACATCCCTGCCTTTGCTTCCCGAAATTGACATTCAGCCGGCAGGCACTTTCTCAGCCAAGTTCTGGGGAATCGGTTCCGACGGTACAGTGGGTGCCAATAAAAACAGCATCAAGATCATCAGCGACAATACCGACAAATATGCACAGGCTTACTTTGCATATGATTCCAAGAAATCAGGCGGTGTGACTATCTCCCATCTTCGTTTCGGTGACAGCCCCATCCGTTCGACATACCTTGTGAACATGGCCGATTTCACTGCCTGCCATGTTCCTTCCTACCTTGATAAATATGATCTTTTAAAAGGCCTGAAAAAAGGCGGCACTTTCCTGCTTAATTCAATCTGGGATGCAGAGGAGACAAAAAAACGCCTGCCCGATGCCATGAAAAAATATTTGGCCGACAATCAGATCAAATTCTATATGATTGATGCCACCAAGATCGCCGAAGAGATCGGCCTTGGTAACCGCACAAACTCCATCATGCAATCGGCTTTCTTCAAACTTTCCAATATTTTCCCTTACGACAAGGCGGTCAAGGATATGAAGAAAGCCATTGAGAAGACATATGGCCGTAAGGGGGAAGAGATCGTTAACATGAATTATGCCGCTATCGATAAGGGAGGCGAGGTAATTAAGATCGACATCCCGGCCGAATGGTCAAAGATCGTTGTAAAAAGCGTAGCGGATGATTCAACGGTTCCGAAGTTTGTAAGGGAAGTATTTGATCCGGTCAGCGCCATGAGGGGTGACGATATCCCGGTTAGTGCATTTATTGGCAGGGAAGACGGCACTTTCCCTTCAGGCATGACAGTTCTCGAAAAACGAGGCATCGCTGTCAATGTCCCCAAATGGATACCCGAAAACTGTATCCAGTGCAACCAGTGCGCATATGTTTGTCCGCACGCTGCAATCCGCCCTTTCCTTCTTAATGAAGACGAAAAGAAAAATGCCCCGGCCGATATGATTACACTTAAGGCCATTGGTAAGGAACTGGCCGTTTACGAATTCAGGATCCAGGTGAGTGTACTTGACTGTACAGGTTGCAGCAACTGCGCAGATATCTGTCCTTCCAAGACCAAGGCTCTTGAAATGAACAACCTGGGCAGCCAGATCAATGAGACGAAGAACTGGGATTACCTGATTGAAAAGGTCTCCTATAAAACTAATGTCATCGACAGGTTCAAGACCTTCAAAAACAGCCAGTTCTCACAACCTCTGTTCGAGTTCTCGGGAGCTTGTGCAGGCTGCGGAGAAACTCCTTATCTCAAGCTCCTTACCCAACTTTATGGCGAGAGGATGATGATAGCAAATGCCACAGGATGTTCTACCGGGCAAATACTGAAGGACAGGGCCCGGCCTGGGCAAATTCGCTGTTTGAGGACAATGCCGAATACGGTTACGGTATGGCTCTTGGCGTTGGCAAACTCCGCCAGCGTATTGCAAGGAAAATGAAGGAAGCTATAAAAGCCAACATGATGGGCTCAGATACTTTGGCAGCTTTCCAGGAATGGATCGATGGCAAAGATGATGCTGAAAAATCAAAGGCTGCAACAATCAGGCTTCTGCCATTGCTTGAGAAGGAAACTGACCAGCTTTCCAGGGATATAACTGATCTCAAACAATACCTTATCAAGAAATCAATCTGGATCATCGGCGGAGACGGTTGGGCCTATGATATCGGTTATGGGGGACTTGACCACGTTATTGCCTCAGGTGAGGATGTCAATATTCTCGTTCTTGATACAGAGGTATACTCAAATACCGGCGGGCAGGCTTCCAAGTCGACCCCTGCCGGCGCTGTTGCCAAGTTTGCCGCTTCGGGTAAAAAGGTCCGCAAGAAGGACCTTGGAGCCATGGCCATGACCTACGGATATGTCTATACTGCACAGGTTGCAATGGGCGCCAATAACAGCCAACTTTTCAGGGCTATAAAGGAAGCCGAAGCTTACAAGGGCCCCTCTATGGTAATTGCCTATTCCACCTGTATCAACCATGGCCTTAAACAGGGCATGGGCAAAGCCCAGGAAGAAATGGACCAGGCAGTCAATGCAGGTTACTGGAACTTATACAGGTACAATCCAATGCATGCCGCCGACGGAAAAAACCCCTTTACACTCGACTCCAAGGAACCCGATTGGGCAAAATTCCAGGAATTCCTCGGAACCGAGGTAAGGTATACCTCTCTTAAAGCCATGTTCCCGGAGGAAGCTATTGAACTTTTCAGGGCAGCTGAAGAGAACGCACGCTGGAGGTATTATAATTACAAACGGATTGCCGAAATGAAGTATGAAAAATAATACTGTATTCCATTTGAATAAGATATTTTTGTAAAAATCTTTAAAACCATAAATTTATGCCTACCCTGACCACTAACTACATGGGGCTGAACCTGAAAAACCCCGTAATCGTTGGAGCAAGCAATCTGGTTAAAGACCTGGGTACAATACGCCAGCTTGAGGAAGCAGGTGCAGCTGCAATAGTTTATAAAACGCTGTTTGAGGAGCAAATTGAACTTGAACGCCTGCAGCTTTCTGAGGAACTGAACCAGTATAATGAACGGCATGCTGAGATGATCAGCCTGTTTCCCGACATCACTCATGCAGGTCCCCGTGAACACCTTTCACATTTGAAAAAGGTCGTCGATTCGGTCAGTATTCCTGTTATCGCCAGCCTGAATTGCCTGTTTGAAGATACCTGGGTTGAATATGCCAAGCTCATTGAACAAACCGGTGTGAATGCACTGGAAATGAATCTTTACACCCTCCCTGCTGATTTTAAAAAGGAAGGAAAGTCAATTATCAATGAACAACTTGCTGTTATCTCTGAAGTGAAAAAAAACGTGAAGATACCTGTAAGCGTCAAACTCAGTCCTTTTTATACCAATGTCCTCGCCGTGATCCAGCAGATGTATCATGCAGGAGTGGACGGTTTTGTTCTTTTCAACCGCCTCTTCCAGCCGGATATTGATATTGAAAAGATTGAACATCACTTCCCTTATAATCTCAGTAACGAGGAGGACAACCGCCTTGCGTTAAGATATGTCGGAATGTTATTTCATGAGATCCGTGGCTCGTTATGTGCCAACACCGGTATCTTCAGCGGCAAGGATGTTGTGAAAATGCTTCTTGCCGGTGCCGACTGTGTGCAGGTTGTAAGCACAATATATAAGCATGGACCTGCACAGATCACCAGCATGATCAAAGATGTTGAAGACTGGATGGAACGTAAGAAATTTGAGACCGTCGACAGTTTCAAAGGCAAGCTCTCACGCAAGGAGTTGAGAGATCCTTTCGTATACAAAAGGGCTCAGTACATTGATATCCTGATGAAGAGTGAAGAGATCTTCAAAAGATATCCAATGAGATAAGCATCCTCGCCTGTATTCCCTTCATGCTGCGGATCTCCTTAATGGTCTTGTAATATTTATAATCCTCGCCCATGACGGATTGTATCCTTGACTCGGGAGAATTCCCAAAGATTTCGTCAATAATCTGCTGGATAGGTTCTTTCTGTTCGGGCAGGGCCCAGAGTTTATAGGTTTTCAGTTTTGCCAGTTCAGCAGCCAGCTCAATGGCTTTGTTTAGCCCTCCGAAATCATCTATCAGGCCGATCTTTTTTGCATCAACGCCACTCCATACCCTTCCCTGTCCGATACTGTCGACCTGGGCTTTTGTCAGCTTCCTGCCTTCTGCAACCTTGGTAATGAAGGTATCATAAAAGTCTTCAATTTCCTTCTGGATTACAGCGTGTTCAAACGGGGTCAGCGGCCTCTGGACCGGGATAAAGCCTGAGTTTTTGTTTGTATTGGCTTCGTCAAACGTGATCCCCAGCTTGTTTTTCATCAGTCCCTGGAAGTTCGGGATTACGCCGAAAACACCTATGGAACCTGTGATTGTATTAGGCTCGGCAAGTATCTTTGTGGCTGCACAAGCGATATAATATCCTCCACTGGCAGCAACATCGCCAAAGGATGCACCAGATGATATCTGATGCAAGCCCGTCTCCCCCTCCTGAGTTGATACGAAAAACAATAGCCTTGACTTTTTCATCTTCCCGGGCTTTTCTGATGGCCTTGGAGATACGGTCTGAACCAATGCTCTGGTCATCGCCTTCCCCACCTGCAATCGATCCCTGAGCATAGATGACTGCAATTTTATCTTTGGAGGTTTTCTTTGTTTCCGGGTCGTAAACGTCTGTGTATTTGTCTATTGAAACGCTCTTGATCTTGGCTTTTTCATCCAGGCCCAGCTTTGAGCGAAGGTCTTTCAGAAATTCATCCTTGTATGCGATCTGGTCAATGAACTTATATTTTAACGCTTCATCAGCCCTTCCAAGCTTCAGGCTGTCGGCAATACGGTTTAGCTCATCCTTTCCGATATGACGGGCTTCACTGATTCCGGTAATCATATTATCCCAGAGATCCGTAATCAGCTCGGTCATCTGTTTCCTGTTCTCAGGGCTCATTTTATCCAGGAACAGAGGCTCGGTGGCGGCTTTGAATTTGCCATGCCTGATTATCTGCATTTTAATGTCAAGCTTGTCAAGAGTCCCTTTCAGGAACATGACATTTGCACTAAGGCCTTTAAAGAAAACCATACCCTGTGGCGTCAGGTAGATCTTATCTGCCACCGAAGCAAGGTAATAAGCTTTCTGGTCATACCCTTCACTATAGGCCCAGATGAATTTTCCCGACTTTTTAAAATCCAGAAGGCCTTCCCTGATTTCTTCAATGGTGGCCATGCTGGCCTGGATAGTGGAGAGGTCGAGGTAAATACCCGGAACATTCTTATCGGTCTTTGCTTTTTTCAGGTCCTTTAAAATTTCGGTCAACCCTGCATATTTTTCTGCTCCCATCATGCGGAAAACCGGCATTTTCGGAACACGGTCGGCAATAGGTTTATCCATCTTTATAACAAGGACAGTGTTTTTGTCGATGACAACCTCATCATTTGAAGCTACTGCCACAATACCTGCGACAATTCCGATACTGACCAGGAAAAGGATCACGATCACCAGGAAAGTGCCAAGCATACTGGCAAACATAAATTTGAAGAATTGTTTCATACTATCTGAGTTTGGGATTTCAATTTTTATTCATGGTACCAAGTTAATTGTAAACAAATTTCTGTGCAAAAATTTTCTTTCATTTCCCTTAATCCATCGCTAAAATAATTATCATTGCAAGGTATAAATTTGACGGATGAGGTTGAGACTGGTTACATATATTCTTTTACTTTTATTCCTTCCGGGTCATGGAATTGCTTTATATCACCATGATATACCAAAGAAAAAAAATAATTCATCAAAGCCTTTACAAACGAAAAAGGGGCAAAGCCAGAGGATTATGGCACAGGGAAAGGCATCTCCTGAGCTCATGAAGAGTTTTTTAATTAAAAATAACGGAGATGCGGATGCAGTCATGGTGAGTCGCCTTGTCAAGACATATATTATAGAAGCAAACCGTGAAGGTGTAAATTACGAAGTGGCATTTTGCCAGATGTGCCTTGAAACCGGGTTTTTAAAGTTTGAAGGTAGCGTAAGCAAATATCAGCATAATTATTGTGGATTAGGTTGTGTCGAGATGTTTTGCGGTGGTGATTGGTTTGCAAGCATGGAAGAAGGGGTGAGGGCACATATACAGCACTTAAAAGCTTATGCTAGTTTCGAACCGGTAAGAAGCCCCCTTGTTGATCCCCGCTTCAGCAATGTCAGAAGAGGCTCTGTGACAAAAGTAACGGAGCTGACAGGGAAATGGGCTACAGACCCGGACTACGGCCAGAAGATATCGGCCTTGATAACCAGGCTTTACGGCTTATAGGATTTTCTCATATTTATATGCAGCAATCGGTATATCTGCTTCTTGGAAGTAACCGGGGCGACAGGGAGCTCAATCTGCTCCGGGCCTGCACCCATATCAGGCATAGCATCGGAAGCATTCTAAAGGCCTCCTTTGTTTATGAAACCGAACCCTGGGGGTTTGAAGACAGCACACCGTTTCATAACCAGGCCCTGGAAATAGAAACGTCTTTAAGTCCGGAAGAGCTATTAAAGGAGATACACTCAATAGAAAAAGAGCTGGGAAGGATCAGGCAAACTCCTGAATGTGGCTCCGGTTATGCCTGCTCATCTGAAATATATTCTTCACGTACCATTGATATCGACATCTTGTTTTACGGCTCAAAGATCCTGTTTACGGATGAGTTGATGATACCCCATCCCAGGCTTCATGAACGGAGGTTTACACTTATCCCTTTGGATGAGATTGCACCGGATTATATTCATCCGGTCTACAGGAAACCGGTCTCCGAATTATTGCAACTCTGCAATGATAAAGGCGAAGTGAACAGGATCAGTTTATAGTAAGGTCAGAATGTAAGTGCAAAAAAAAAGCCCGGCAGATTACCGGGCTTTTTTCATCAGTAAACATTACTTCACGATATTCTGGAATTCAGGAGTCTTTTCGAAGTTATAGAATTCACGGTCCCCCTTGGCCTGTGATTTCAGGTTTGCATCCTGGCAGGCTTTCATCAGGTATTCATACAACATCTTGCTGTTGTTGGTACGTGCAGCTACGATGGCAATCAGGTAGAATGTTTCCGGAGTCTGGGGAGCACACTTCAAAGTGCCTTCGGCAGCACTATTATTGCCGGAGACAAGCTGGGCAAGACCTAAGTTGTAGTTGCATTTTGAATTTCCAAGCATGGTAAGAGCTTTAGGATAATTACCCTTCGGGATCTCATATATGCCAAGGTTGTAGCTTTCATTTTCACCAAGCTGCTGGGCTTTCTTGAACTGGGCCTGAGCTTTATTGTAATCCTTCTGCCTTGCAGCAACAACGCCAAGGTTGTTTTCGATCATGCCGTTGTTCGGGGCAATGCCCTGGGCTTTTGTAAGGTAATCGTTTGCTTTTGCATAATTGCCTTTTACAATATTGGCAGAAGCTGCATTGTTCAGGGCTTTCCAGTTACCAGGATATTGCTTTGCAGCGTTATCATAAATGGTGAGCTTGGTTGCAGGGTCATTGGTCAGCGTGGCTGCATAGAGAAGTTCTTCAACCTTCAGTTTGGAAGGATCGGAAACTGCATACTTGCTGAGTTCCTCATCTGTAAAACGGGGCTCATAAAGGTTTGCGGTAACTTCGCAACGGCGCAGCGGCGGCAGAAGATTTTCTTCGATCTCGGGATAAATGAGGATCATATTGCGGATTTCCTGTTCTTTTTTCAGGGGATCTGCATTTGAGTTAATGACGTTAAGGATCTTGTCTTTATCCTTCAGATTACTGTTCTGGACTTCCTTGAGGAAACCATTCCAGTCGGGGCCATGATGTGCAAGGGGAACATTAATATCCTTCCCTGCGGCTTCAATGGCAGCTTTTACAGCTTTCTTATCCTTGTTGTCTTTGTTTGCATCTTTGGCCCATGCCTTGAACTGGTCTATTAACCATGCCTGGCCGGTCTTTGAACGGTTTTCGGAAAGGTTTGCATTGAAGGTTTCTTCGCCTTCCGGAGAAGCCCAGCCATTCATGTCAACGCTCTTGATCTTCCAGCCCTGGTGAACAAAGTTTGCAACATCAGTCAGACCGGCTTTTGCAGCATCGGTTTTATTGATACCATATTTAAGATCCAGATCAAACTTGTTCTTCTTGAAATAAACCATACCGGTTTTGCTAACAATGATTTCTTTCTGATAGCCATGGTCGGCAATAAGGGTGGCCTGATCAGGAATAATACGGGTAGGAGTGTAGATGACCCCGGGAACCAGGTCACGGTTGGGAAGTTCGATGAATTTCACCTTTTCCTTGATCTCACCCTTCTTTGCATACGTTGTTTCTTTTGCTTCATAGATCACAGGAGCAACTGTGAGCATGGAAGTATTCATTTCAGGTTTGTACGGGAATGTGGTTGTATAGGTAAAAGAACCGCCTTCCTTGTACTTTATGGGGATTCCATCGCCTGTAACTTTTTCACCCTTCAGTGTGATCGCCTTAAGTTCGGTTTGTCCGCCATTGTATACCAGCACAGGCTGGAACTGCATTGCAGCTTTCTTGGCAAAATACTTTTCGGGGAAAGTTCCCTTGATTGTAACGGTAACGGAATCACCTTTTTCGCTGAGAACAGGAGGCTGGGTCTCGTATTTAACTTCTCCGTAACGTTTTGCCATCGTTTTCAGGCTGCCGCCGGAATAACCGAATTTATAGTTAAGACCGATCGTGGCTGATGAATACATGTCGTTTATAACCTGTTTGGATCCGCCGTGGGTCATGTCAAGGATGTCATGGTCGACCCAGCGCCAGTAGAATTCAATGGGAATTGACCAATGCTGGTCGATGTTGAAATCGAAACCAAGGCCGGCACCAAATTTCATTTCGAGGTTGTGCTTTGCAATACCGCTGGTGTTACCCATGCTTGCTGGCTGACCATTATAATCATGGCCAATCCATGCATCATCTGTGTTTGTCAGTAGGTCGGTACGGTGGCCAATAGTCTGGTCAACCCCACCTCCTAAGATAATGTATGATGAAAAAACTCTCTCCGGTTTATCGCCGAGGATCCAGTTTGACCAGTTAATTGTCACCTGGAGGTCGGTTTCCCAGGGGTAGGCAACAAATTTCTTTGAGATGTAATCTGCTGTGCCGTTACCTCCATTATAATCCCAGGCGTATTTGCCTCGAACTTCACTTTGCAGTTTGCCATGGGCAAGCCTGAAACGCACCCCTAAAACACGGTTGAATTGTTTGGTTGCATCAATACCGTAGTTGTAACCAATTGAATTCTTTCCAAGGTTAAGCCAGAGGTTCTTGGAAAGGTCGCCGTTAAACTGCATAACGCCGCCAAACACCCCAACGGACCAGTAACTGCTTGAGCTTGCGGCATTAGGCCTGGATTTCTGTTCCGGTTTATCCTGCTTTTTCTCCTGGGCAAAGGAAGCTGCAGAGATGAATACAGCAAGCAGGAAAATTACGGCCTTTGAGAGTAATGGTGAGAACTTTTTCATACGACTTTGATTTAAATTTCTATTTTTTTGTTTACTGATTTTACAAATATATTAAAATAAGGTTATGAATTGCAAATTTATGGCGTTATAAAATTAACATTTTAAAGTTAATTAGCAAAATAAATGATTAAATAGCTGATTTGTAACAAAATAAAATGAAATCTTTGTTTTCAGTCATCAAAATTAAAAAGATTGGAATGATTTTCACAAACTTTTTTTCTTTTATATTGTACGACCGGGGTTAGGGAAAGGTTACGCGGATCAGATTTTATTTAACTTCTTCAGGATTTCCCATAATGTAATCCCTACAGCCACAGACACATTGATAGAATGCTTGGTCCCGAACTGGGGTATTTCAAGGCATGCATCGGCAATTTTTAAAACTTCCTGGTTTACACCCAGAACCTCATTCCCAAAGACAAGTGCGATTTTATTGCCTTCTGTAATTTTGTACTCCTGGAGGGGAAGGCTGGTTGTTGTATGTTCCAGGGCCAGGACCAGGTAACCCGATTTCTTTAATTCAAGGATGGCCTCAGCAGCTGAACCATAGTATTCCCATTTCACCGAATCCTCAGCTCCGAGGGCAGTTTTGTGGATTTCCCTGTGAGGTGGCTTGGCTGTTATCCCGCAGAGATACAGGCTTTCTACCCTGAAGGCATCGCAGGTCCTGAAAACCGAACCGGTATTGTTCTGTGAACGGATGTCATCCAGGATCACCGTAACCGGGAATTTCTCAACTGCCCTGAATTCTTCATTGCTCAGGCGGTTGAGTTCCGGCATGCTTAGCTTGCGTGTACTCATGGTTGGACAAAGGTAGGAATTGTTTTGCCGACTTTTCAACAAAGAGCAATAAGGTCTGCGACTGATGTGTACTTTTGAAGATCGATCAGTGGCCATTTCATAAAGCCAGTGTCGGATCAACGCGGAATGAAACAGAACACCAGGGAAACGGCTGAAACACCTTTGATGAAGCAGTACAATGCCATCAAATCCAGGTATCCTGATGCTCTGTTGCTGTTCAGGGTAGGGGATTTCTATGAGACCTTTGGCGAAGATGCTATCCGGGCTTCAGGAATACTTGGCATTGTGCTTACAAGAAGAGCTAATGGAACAGCCTCCTATATTGAGCTTGCAGGATTTCCGCATCATTCCCTTGACCTGTATCTTCCCAGGCTGGTAAAAGCCGGGTTAAGGGTGGCAATATGTGATCAGCTTGAAGATCCCAAACTCACAAAGACCATAGTCAAAAGAGGCGTAACCGAGCTGGTAACACCCAGCGTTTCATATCATGATAAAATCCTGGAGCAGAAGGAGAATAATTTCCTTGCATCGGTTCATCTCGAGCCAAAGATCTCAGGTATATCATTTCTTGACATTTCCACAGGAGAGTTTTACCTTGCCCAGGGAGGATCAGAATATATTGATAAACTGATCCAGAGTTTCAGGCCCAGCGAAGTCATCATACAGAAAAGCAAAAAGCAGAAATTCACAGAGCTTTTCGGCAGCAAATTCTACATAAATACCTTTGATGACTGGGTGTTTACTACTGATTTCTGTAACGACCTCCTGTTGAAACATTTCGGCACAGTTTCCCTCAAGGGATTTGGTGTGGAGAATCTTGAAATGGCAGTGATCGCAGCAGGTGCAGCTCTTCATTACCTTGCCGAGACACAGCACGAAAAGGTTACGCATATTTCCAAACTTTCAAGGATAGAAGAAGATCATTACGTTTGGCTTGACCGGTTTACCATACGCAATCTGGAGTTGCTGAACCCGAATAATGAGACTGCCAAAACCCTGCTGGATATTCTCGACCAGACTGTTTCGCCTATGGGATCACGTCAGCTTCGCCGCTGGATGATATTGCCGCTGAAAAACCTTCAGCCGATTGAAGAAAGGCTGGATGTTGTTGAATTTTTTTCCCAGCAACCCGGGATGGTGGAGACTGTGAGGCATGAACTAACAATGATAGGAGACCTGGAACGGCTGATCTCAAAGGCTGCTGTAGGCAAGATACAGCCCAGGGAGATGATGCATATGAAAAAAGCGCTCGATTCAATAGAAACATTGAAAAACCTGGCTGCTTCGGTGCATAACGAAGGCTTGCAAAAAACGGCTGAACAGCTTAATCCATGTCTTCAGGTAAGAGAAAAAATTGGCCGGGAACTCAATCCCGATCCTCCCGCCCTTGCCCTCAAGGGTAATGTGATCAGCGAGGGTGTCAATTCTGACCTGGATGAACTCAGGCATATCGCTTATTCCGGAAAAGATTACCTGGTGAAGATCCAGCAAAGGGAGACAGAACGCACCGGGATATCATCCCTGAAAATAGGGTATACCAATGTCTTTGGATATTATCTTGAGGTCACTCATACACATAGGGATAAAGTGCCTCCCGAATGGCAGAGGAAGCAAACCCTGGTCAATTCGGAGCGGTACATCACTCCGGAGCTGAAGGAATATGAGGAGAAGATCCTGCATGCCGAAGAACGTATTTCGGAACTGGAAAGCAGGATTTACAACGACCTGGTTCTTTTTGTAAACGACTACATTGTCCCTATACAGCTCAACGCAAACCTTGTGGCAAGGCTTGATGTTCTGGTTTCGTTTGCTCTTAATGCTGTCCAGTACCGCTATGTAAGGCCACAACTCAACGATTCCTTTGAACTGGAGATAATCAGCGGCCGTCATCCGGTGATTGAAAGGCAAATGAAACCCGGCGAAGAGTATATCGCCAATGATGTATACCTGGATGATCGTTCTCAGCAGATCATCATTCTCACAGGCCCTAACATGTCCGGTAAATCGGCCCTGCTCCGCCAGACTGCACTCATTGTATTAATGGCTCAGATGGGAAGTTTTGTCCCTGCCGAACGCGCCAATATTGGCCTGGTCGACAAGATCTTCACGAGGGTAGGGGCATCCGACAATATATCGTCCGGAGAATCCACTTTTATGGTTGAGATGAACGAAACAGCCAGCATCCTCAATAATATCTCAACCCGCAGCCTGATTTTGCTTGATGAGATCGGCAGGGGCACATCCACCTATGACGGGATCAGCATAGCCTGGGCCATAGCCGAATTCCTTCACAGCCACTCTTTGTACAGGCCAAAGGTCCTTTTCGCCACACATTATCACGAGCTCAACGAAATGGCTTCCATCCACAGCAGGATAAAAAACTTCCATATCTCGATCAGGGAGATCCGGAACAGGGTGATTTTTCTGAGGAAGCTTCAACCGGGGGGAAGTGAGCACAGCTTCGGAATACATGTTGCCAAAATGGCCGGAATGCCTGCCATTGTTCTGGAGAGGGCAGGAGAGATACTGCACCAGCTCGAGGAATCGCATCAGGCGGGGGAGCTCGGGAAACCGGGAACCGTGGATCGTAAACCGCGAACCGGAAATCGTGACTCGAAAAAAGCAAATCACGAATCGCCTATCGCGGATCCCAACAATGGCTTCCAGCTAAGTTTTATTCAGCTCGATGATCCGCTTCTGCAACAGATCAAGGAAGACATCCTCAATACTGAGGTCAATACACTCACTCCGGTCGAGGCCCTGATGAAGCTTAATGAGATAAAGAAGCTGCTGAAAAAATCATAGGGTACTCAAGGGATTACGTAAAAATTTCAATAAAGATTTTGTAGTGTTGCAGACTTGTTTTACTTTTGCACCCTCAAATTAACCCTGCAGAAGTAGCTCAGTTGGTAGAGCATGACCTTGCCAAGGTCAGGGTCGCGAGTTCGAGTCTCGTCTTCTGCTCCA
>JAPLDK010000017.1 GCA_026391775.1 Bacteroidota bacterium | reverse complement strand
CCCTGGTGGTTCTGCTTCGAAAGCTTGTTCAGCTTTTCAACCGGCACGAACTGGTATGGGATCTCAACTTCCTTGACCAGGGCAAACAACTCATGAAAACCAGACCCCTTGAGCCCGTTCTGGATGAGAAGTTTGTCGACCTGTTTCCCCGCCCTGATCGCTTCGATCGCAGGCCGTATCCCGTATATGTATTGCTCTTTTGGCATTATTCCTCCGTCTTGTCGAGTAATGTTCTTGGTATTTCCTTGGATGGCTTTGCACCCAGTTCTTTTATTTTTTCAGCACGGCGGATAAGGTTGCCCTTACCCGTACTCAGTTTGTTCATTGAAGCATCGTAACTCTGCCTGGTCGATTCCAGTTTTCGCCCGATGTCCTCCAGGTCTTCAAGGAAGCCTACAAACTTATCAAGCAGGTCGGCGCTTTGCCTTGCTATCTCAATGGCATTCTTATTCTGGTATTCAACCCTCCACAGGTTGGAGATCATGCGGAGCACTGCGATAAGGTTGGTAGGGCTGATCAGTAACACTCTTCTTTCATAAGCGTAAGACCAGATGTCGGGCTCGGCCTGCATGGCGATCAGATATGCAGGCTCAACCGGCATGAAAAGTATCACAAAATCCAGGGTTTTAAGCTGGTACAGGTCCTGGTAGTTTTTGGCGCTGAGTTCCGAGATATGGTTACGCACCGACAGCAGATGCTCCTTTAATGCCTTATCCTGTTCCTCCTTGGTCTCGGCCGAAGAGTATCGTTCATAAGCCAGAAGCGAAACCTTGGAATCCACTACCAGGCTTCGCTCTCCGGGGTAGGCGATCACCACATCGGGTTGCTGCCGTTTCCCATGTTCACTGGTATAGCTGGCCTGCACAAAATACTCCCTTTCGCGCACCAGGCCAGACTTATCAAGAATGCTCTCGAGAATGATTTCGCCCCAGTTACCCTGGGTCTTGGTTTGCCCCTTGAGTGCATGGGTCAGGTTGTTAGCCTCCTTGCTGATCTGCTGGTTCAGCTCGGCCAGGTTTTTAATTTCCTTTTCAAGCGAGAACCTTTGCTTTGACTCCTTATCGTATGTGTCTTCAACCTTTTTCTCAAACTCCCTTATCTTTTCGCTTAATGGTTTGAGTATTTCATCCAGTTTGGTCCTGTTCTGCTCGGTGAATTTCTTTGTTTTCTCTTCAAGGATGTCGTTGGCCAGGTTTTTGAATTCGTTCCTGAAATTGTCCTGGAGGTTTTCTATATCTTTTTTTAATGTGGACAGCTTTTCGATCAGACCCTCATTTTCGGTGGTTTTGCGCGAAAGCTGTATATGCAGCTCATTGATCAGACTTTCTTTCTCCTGTAACTGTTTGCGGATGGCAGTTCCCTGCTCCTCGTGCATGCGGGCTTTTTCCATTGCAGCGCTGAGTGCCGAAGATAGTTCATTGACCTTGTCCCTGAGGGGCTCAAGCCCTTCAACACGGGCCCTAAGCTGAACGAGCTCCGCCTCCTGCCTCAGTATTGTTTCCTGGCCGGTATCCGAAGTTTTTGACTTAAGAAGCCTGAACAGGATTATGCCCAGGCCTGTTGTTATAAGCAAACCGAAAAGGATAAGAAGGATCTCTTGCATGGATTATGTAGTGGCCGGGTTTAGTTGATTTTTACTATCTTTTTAATATACAGTGAATCCCTAGTCTTTATCCTGATGGTATATACACCGGCAGGAAGACAAGACAAGTTTGCGCTGATTTTATTACCGGGGCTACTTGTTTTAAAAACCTTGATCCCTCTCAGGTCGTAAACTGCGGTATTCGTGATTATTTCCCCTTTACCCTTAAGTTCAATTGTGAGAATGTCAGAAACCGGATCGGGAAATATTTTCAGTACCGTGTGTTCAGTATCATTCACACCTGCAGGGATCGCATCATATTTCATGACCCTGACTCCTCCTTCCAGATCGTTAGTCGATTGATATGCCACATAAGGTATACCTGAAGGGTTTATGGCCAGGCTTGTATAATCGGCAAGCCCATTTGAAAACCCCGGGGGGCCGACATTCACCCAATTCGATCCGGCAAGTTTCATCACTGTGGCAGAAGCAGACTGCACGTAGTCTTCGAAAGCGACATACGGATTTCCCGAGGGGCTGAATGCAAGGCTGGTATAATTAACTTCGCCTGACGAAAAACCCGGGCTGCCCACATAAGACCAGGCACTGCCTGAATATTTCATGACCGTGGCTTTTTTCGCATTTCCGAAATCTTTAAAAGCAAGGTAGGGCGAACCGTCGGCCGGGTTGAATACAAAGCTCAGGCAGGAAGCCTGGCCCGCCGAAAATCCCTGGCTACCCACCAGGGTCCAGCTTGTGCCGTTAAATTTCATCACAGTGGCTTTCAGGCCCGCTCCGGCATCTGAACAGGCTACATATGGTTCTGCAGCGGGGCTGAAGGCGATGCATACAAAATTTGAAGTTGCTGGTGAAAACCCCTGGTTGCCGACTGCAACCCAGGCAGTCCCGTCAAACTTCCTGACAGTTATTTTACCTCCCAGGCTTTCATCACGATAGGCCAGGTAAGGCTTCCCATCGGCCGGGTTGAAGGCGAGACTGGTGTACATTGCTACTCCATCTGAAAATCCGGCACTGCCCACGTTGACCCAATATGACCCGTCAAATTTCATGACCGTTGCTTTCTTGTTATTGCCCCAATCCACATATCCGACATAAGGAAGCGACTGCTGGCTGAATGCCATGCTTACATAATCGGCCTCTCCCGCAGAAAAGGACGGCAGCCCGACAAACCACCAGTTGATGCCGTTAAATTGGGATACCGATAACCTGCCGTCCCATGGATTATCTGAGAAAGCCACATATGGCAAGTCATTGGAAGGATTGAATACAAGGCATATGAAGAAATTATAAGGACCCGCAATGTTCTGCTCCCCTGCATATTTCCAGGCTGAATCGGCCGGATTGGATTTAAACGAGGGGGGCAGGCCAAAACAAGCTGCCAAAGCAAATGCCAGCACAAGGGAAAGCACTGTTCCTTTCATAGCTCCAAACTTTTACTTTTATCAATTCTCATTAATCAGTAAAGATACAAAAGGCTGGCAATGGGTAAGACTTCACATGAATTTTTTTCTTCACAATCTGGTTCCAGTCTCCCTTTGGGGAGCTTACAAGATAATTTTCCTGACAGGGAAACGTCAATATCAATATTTGTTATGCGCTGTTAATCCAGCCTTCGTACTTTTGCCCAAAACCTTGTCATGACCCGTATCGGTATTTTATCGGATACCCACGGCCGGCTGCTTCCTAAAGTTCTTGACTTCCTGGGACAGACCGATGAGATATGGCATGCCGGGGATATCGGTTCATTGGAAGTCCTGGAGGAGATTCAGAAACTGAAACCTCTCAGGGCCGTGTACGGCAATATCGACGGGACTGCCTTAAGGTCGCATTGCCCCGAAAACCTTGTATTCCAGGTCGAAGAGCTTAAGGTTTTCATGACCCACATCGGCGGCTACCCGGGAAGATACCATCCGCAGTCAAAAAAAATAATAGAACTTGAAAAACCCGGCTTGTTTGTATGCGGGCACTCCCATATCCTGAAAGTAATATACGATAAGAAATATTCCCTTCTGCATATTAACCCTGGCGCGGCCGGAAATTACGGGCTTCATCACTCAATTACAGCAGTAAGGCTGAAGATTGAAGGGAAGGAAATGAAGAACCTTGAAGTTCTCGATATTACCAGGTAGTCTTACCTTAATCGGTCGGCTGACTTCACAAGGGATTCATCTTTCCGGATGAACCTGTTGGCAAGGATCAGGAAAAGCAGGTTGATGAGCGGGCAGAAAGCCCCGAACTCGTAAGAGGGACCAATCCCTGTAAGTTTTTCCACCGTACTCATATAAAACAGTAAGATTATAATTACAAGAACGATGGTAATGAGAATGTTAAATGCAAGCAGTTTGATCTGCACGGTACGGTTCTTATACTGGGATAATGTGATCAGCGACAGTGCAATGGAGCCCAGGACAAACACCAGTAATGGAGCAGCAAACCACAGAGAAGTGTGAAGCTTCGGGTCGGGATCCATACATTTCAGGCCTGTGGCAAGAAGCTTGTAATTTCCAATGGTCTCGCTGTAAAAATTAGCAATAGGGAAGAAAAACATCAGGATCGCGGCGGCTGCAGCGATTGCAAGAAACAGGCTTTGAATACGTTGTATCATGGGACAGCATATTTATTATACACTGCAAAGGTCGGCAATTTTTATAAAATCAGGGAATTTTTTTGACTTTTGTTATTTAATTAGTATCTTTGTGCCCGATATCGTTCCCATCGAACAAATTACGCTTATATTCACGGAACAATTCTTTAAACACAATTCCATCCATTTGATTTAATGGTAATTCTAAAAGCAAATTCATTTTTACATGTATGATATTATATCACTCGACAGCAAAGAGCTGAACGAGTTAAGGGAAATTGGACGCCAGTTGAATATTCCCAAAGTTGACAAACTGGAGAAGCAGGATCTGATTTACAAGATTCTCGACCACCAGGCTCTTAATCCCACCCAGGATATCCTGGAACAGGAGCAAAACCAGGTCCGCCGTTTCCGTGGGAGGCCAAAGAAAAACCCGGATCAGCCCCAGCACCAAAAACCACCTGCAGCACAAACTGATAAGCCTGCTGCACCTCAGGCTGAGAAACCGGTAATCCCCCAGGGAGAGAAGCCGGCCTTTGTCCCCAAGGAAAAGCCGAATTTTGTACCCAGGGAGAAACCGAACTTTGTCCGCAAGGATAAACCCGGTTTTGTACCGAGGGAAAAACGTAATTTCACGCCCAAGGATCGTCCTGTGAACCAGGGCATTCCAGGTCCTGAATCTCAGCCCCAGGCCCCAAAATCCGAGACCCCGAAGCCCGAGGTTGTAAAACCCGTGGCAGAAAGTTTTGAATATGTCCCTGTACCTGAACCTGTAAGCCTTTTCGAGCCCTATCCCGAAACAAACAATGAGGAACCCAAGGTTGAGACTCCTGTTGTTGGACCCGAAAACCAGAGTGAAGTCACTGAAACACCCGGGGCAGGTCCGGAAAACCAGGGCCAGACTTCACAGGATGACCGCCGGGGAAGGGATTTCTCACGCAAATTCCCCAGGGAACAAAGGGATCAGAGAGAACCCAGGGAAACCAGGGAATCCAGAGAACCCAGAGAGCCCAAAGAAGAATATTCATGGGAATTCGAAGGCATTATCACAAGTGAAGGAGTTCTTGAGATCATGGCCGATGGCTACGGTTTCCTCCGTTCCTCCGATTACAACTACCTGAATTCTCCCGATGATATTTATGTTTCCCAGTCCCAGATCAAGCTGTTTGGCCTCAAGACTGGTGATTCCGTCAGAGGTACCATCCGCCCGCCGAAGGAAGGGGAAAAGTATTTCCCTCTCATCAAGGTTGAACTGATCAACGGACGTAGTCCTGAAGAAGTAAGGGACAGGATCCCCTTTGATTTTCTCACCCCTCTCTTCCCTATGAAGAAATTCAGGCTCACCGGCCATCCCGATTGCACCATGTCGACCCGTATCATCGATATGTTTGCCCCCATTGGTTTCGGGCAGCGCGGTTTGATCGTGGCACAGCCGAAAACCGGTAAGACCGTACTCTTGAAAGAAATCGCAAACGCTATAGCAGCCAACCATCCCGATGTTTATATGATCGTATTGCTGATCGATGAACGTCCCGAGGAAGTCACTGATATGCAGAGAAGTGTGAGGGCGGAAGTTATTTCTTCAACGTTTGACGAACCGGCTGACCGGCATGCACGTATCTCCAATATTGTTCTGGAAAAAGCCAAGAGGCTTGTAGAATGTGGTCATGATGTGGTTATCCTGCTTGATTCCATCACCCGTCTGGCAAGGGCTTATAACACGGTAGCCCCTGCATCAGGAAAGGTCCTTTCGGGCGGTGTTGAAGCCAACGCGCTGCAGAAACCCAAGCGTTTCTTCGGTGCTGCACGCCAGATTGAAAACGGCGGTTCGCTTACCATCATTGCCACGGCTCTTATAGAAACCGGCTCCAAGATGGACGAAGTCATCTTCGAGGAATTCAAAGGCACAGGTAATATGGAACTCCAGCTCGACAGGAAACTCTCCAACAAGAGGATATGGCCTGCTGTTGACATTGTTGCTTCCAGCACCCGCCGCGAAGATCTCCTGCTTGATAAGGATGTACTCGCCCGTATATGGATACTGCGCAACCACCTGGCCGATATGAACCCTCTCGAAGCTATGGAATTCCTGAAAAACCAGATGAAATTCACAAATACCAACGAGGAATTCCTCATCTCTATGAACGGGTAATCTCTTCGGCCAGAGCCCCGAGATCTATACCGTCGTAATCGCCGCTGCTCATCAGCAACAGAACCGAATTATTCCAGTCCATACCGAGAAGCCTGGACCTGAGTTCCTTTGAATCGGTGAAAACTTCCAGCAACGAATTGCCGAATCCTTCCTTTACCTGTTCTTTTGTTATTGGTGGAAGGCGTTTCAGCTGGATTGCATGAGGGCTGAAATATACCAGGGGGACATTGGCTTCGTTGAGGCTGCCGAAATAATGACCGAGAAATTCCTTGCTTAGGCTGCTGTAAGTATGAAGCTCAAGGCAGGCCACAATTGTCTTTGAAGGATATTGTTCCTTCACTGCATGCAGTGTCGCCTTAACTTTCGAGGGTGCATGAGCAAAATCTTTATACACCGTAGTGGTGTAATTTCCAGATATAAGCTCAAGCCGTTTGGAAGCCCCTTTGAAGGATTGAATTGCAGATATAAATAGTTCATCGGAGACCCCCAGTTCAAGGCAGATCCATCGCGCCCCGTTCAGGTTCATCATGTTATGCCTGCCGAATACCTTTAAGGGATATGCCTTCCCATTGTCGATCAATGAACTCACACCATCCGAAATAAAATATTCAGGAACGGAATAAGGGATAAGCTTTAAATCCTTCCTCGCCCCGGGGCTTATACGGCATAAAGTCTCATCATCGGCACAGTAGATCAGGGTTCCCCCGGGTGTTATCAGCCGTATAAACTCCCTGAACTGCTCCACATAATTGTCGAAGGTGGGAAACACGTTGATATGATCCCATGCTACCCCGCTTAAAAGCGCAATATCGGGTTTGTACAAATGGAATTTTGGCCTTCTGTCGATAGGGGAAGTGAGGTATTCATCTCCTTCGAATACCATGATGCCGGTGTGTTCACTTAGCCTTACCATCACATCAAATCCCTCAAGTTGTGCGCCTACCATATAGTCGCAGTCGATGCCTGCCATTCGCAGCACATGAAGGATCATTGCCGTGATGGTCGTCTTCCCGTGGCTGCCTCCAATTACGACCCGTTTTTTATCTTTTGACTGCTCGTACAGATATTCAGGGTAAGAGAAGATCTTTAAGCCAAGTTCCTTTGCTTTTAACAGCTCAGGATTGTCGGGTTTGGCATGCATGCCCAGGATGACGGAATCAAGCTCCATAGTGACCCGGGAAACATCCCATCCCTCTGTGGCAGGGAGAAGACCAAATTTCTGAAGCCGGCTTTTTGAGGGTTCAAAGATCTCATCATCCGAACCACTTACATGATATCCTTTGTTATGCAGTGCAATGGCAAGGTTGTGCATTGCGCTTCCGCCAATAGCTATGAAATGAACCCTCATAAATCCAGTTTTTTCAAAATTACGTTTTTATTATTATGTGGAAACTGTTGTTTTTAGCTCCGGATTTTTATAATTTCACATTCTCATTTCAGTTTTTTTCAGGAAATTAATGAAAGATATTACAGATCAATATAATAAGGATTTATTGGTTGCCGGCCCCGAAAGGGCATTGGAATATTTTAATACCCTTTTCCCGGGCCAATGCATTTTCTCAACAAGCCTGGGAGCTGAAGACCAGGTGCTGACAGAGATCATTGCATCCTCATTTCCATCCATCCGGATATTTACGCTTGATACGGGCAGGCTGTTTCAGGAGACATACGAACTCATCCGCATAACCGAACAGAAATACAATAAGAAAATTGAAGTGTTTTTTCCTGATTATAATTCGGTGGAAAACATGGTGAATTCCAAAGGCATCAACTTGTTTTACGACTCTGTGGAGAACCGCAAGGAATGCTGCAATATCCGTAAGATCGAACCGCTTTCGCGCTCCCTTAAAGGGATGAAGGTTTGGATCACGGGCCAGCGCAGGGAACAGTCTTTGGTACGGTCGGGTGTTCAGATGGTGAACTTTGATAAGGTGCGAAAAATTATTAAGCTGAACCCCCTTATAAACTGGAAGGAAGAGGATATCTGGTCAGTCATCAGAACAAAAAAGATCCCTTACAACAGCCTTCATGATAAGAGGTTCCCGAGTATCGGCTGCCTTCCCTGCACAAGAGCGATCATGCCGGGAGAGGATTCCCGGGCCGGCCGTTGGTGGTGGGAGAACCAATCGGGGAAAGAGTGCGGGCTTCATAACAATGAAAAATAATGTAGTATGAGCAATACTGTTGACCTTGCTGGCTTAAGCAAAACGTTTGACGAGAGGTTGGAGCAACCGACTCCTTTATACCAGAATGAACACCATGCGGTTTACTGGCTGGGAACCCCTGAAAACTCAGCATTCCGATGCAACACGTACCTGATAACCGATGGGGATGAGGCCATTATAGTCGATCCCGGAGGGGCAGAAGTATTCGACTTTATCAGGCGCAGGGTTGAACAGATCATTGTACCCGCTCATGTTTCGGCCCAGATTCTCTGCCACCAGGATCCTGATGTTGCAGGATCCATGGTGAGATGGCTTGATGTCAATCCTGAAATGAAAGTCATTACAAGTACCCGCACTAATATTCTGATCTCTCATTACGGGAGGGATGACTACAATTTCTTTAACATCACAGAATTCTCAACGTTTACATTTTCTTCCGGACGCAGTATACGGTTTGTTGAGGCTCCTTTCCTGCATTTTCCAGGCGCCTTCGCCACATACGACGAAACTTCCTCATTTCTGTTTTCGGGTGATATATGGGCGGCAATTGATATGGACTGGAAACTTGTGATCAGCGACTTTCATAAACATGAGTTTAAAATGAACCTGTTCCACCTGGATTATATGGCCGGCAATATCGCTACCCGGGGCTTTATCGACCGTTTGAAAGGCATAACTGTCAATGCCATACTTCCACAACATGGGTCGGTGATCCCGGAGCCCTATGTACAAGATGCATTCCGCTATCTGTCTACCCTGCGTTGCGGGCTCGATATCCTTTATCCCGATAAAAGAAGAAGATAATTAAGCTTACTTAAAGGTATTGATCCATGTCAGAAGAATTGAAGAACAGAATACAGGCACTTGAAGCCGAGCTAAAAGTAGTGAGGCTTGCTTCCATGCAATGGGAAGAGATACAAAGGACCTACCAGAAATCGAATGACCGTCTTCAGCAGGTGTTCGGCGAGCTAAACCAGGTAAATGAACGTCTGACAATGGCTTTTGAGGCAAGCCAGCTGGCATGGTGGGATTGGGATTTCAAAAGCGGGAAACTGGACTGCAGTGAGAACATGGCTTTATTGCTGGGGCTTAAAAAGGAATCGTTACCAACAACTTTTTCGGCTTTTCTCGACCTTATTCATCCTGAGGATGCATACGAAGTTAAAGAAAATCTTGAAAGGCATCTCAATGGAGTGACGGCTTATTTTGAATCGGAATACCGCCTGAAAACTTCCTCGGGAGATTGGAAATGGGTATTTGATAAAGGAAAAATCGTTGAAAAAGATATACTGGGAAAACCCCTAAGGCTTCTTGGAGTGACAATGGATGTTGAAAGGAAAAAAGTACATGAAAAGAACCTTTTGACTGAATTTGAAAAAGCCGACGAGGCCAACAGAGCCAAAAGTTCATTCCTTGCCACTATGGCACATGAGATCTTCACTCCGCTCTCGGGTGTGGTAGGAATGGCAGAAATACTGAAACAATCGGAGCTTTCCCCGGAACAGAAGGAATACCTTGGAATTATTGAGGATTCGGCAACGAACCTGCTTTCGGTATTCAATACCATCATGGATTTTCTGAAGATCGAGGCTGGCCAGATCGAACTTACAAGCTCTGTCTTCAGCGTATATGAGTTGATGGAGGATCTGGTAACCACGATCATTCCCGAAGCAAGGGAAAAAGAGCTTGAAGTACTTTCTTTCGTTGACCCGAACATCCCCTTGCAGGTAAAAGGAGATCTTTCAAGATTAAAGCAGGTGCTCAGGGTGTTTGCTGATAACGGGGTGAAATTTACCGAGAATGGTGAGATCACTATCACGGCTCATTTTCTTTCCTGGGATGAGGATACCGTCAACATTCAGTTTAAAGTTACCGACACCGGCATAGGTATTTCTGAAGAAGCTTTAAAACGGATATTCACTTCGTTTACCAGGATAAGCCCATCGACCGGCAAATATGGAGGCAGCGGCCTCGGCCTTGCCATAGCCAGGCATCTGATCATAAAAATGAAAGGAGAGGTTCATGTTGACAGTACCCCCGGAAAAGGATCTTCGTTTATCTTCAATGTTCTGCTTGAAAAGGTTCCCGGTTCTGAGCCGCTGGTAATCGATCCTAAAATAAAAGGTTTGAAAGTCCTGATCATTGATCCTTCAATGGCCAGGGCCGGCATATTGCTGGATTATATGAGCAGGATGGACTGCGAGGCTGAGCATTTCTCCAACTTAACCGACGGTTTTCAGGAAATCACCCACAGGCATGAGATCAAAAAACCGGCCGACCTGGTTATCGTTGAGCTTGAAGCAGCAAAACTGGCATTGGGGTCATTCAACTCAAGCCAGCCGTGGGACGAGGTTAATAAGATACTGATTCTTTACCAGGGAACAGAAATTTCAGGCAAAATCGTCAAAATGGGATTCAGTTCCATGTTGAAGCGTCCTTTCCTTCCGGCTGAACTTTCAGAATCCGTATATAACGTCATTACCCATAATATATCACTGTCTGCTGCGAAGGGAGACGGGAAGCCTCTTCCCAGGCACGAAGCAAGGGAGCTCAGCATATTGCTTGCCGAGGACAATCTTATCAGCCAGAAAGTTGCAAAAGTGACCCTGAACAAACTGGGCCACCATATCGACGTCGCAGAGAATGGAAAGATTGCAGTAGATCTGTTTAAAAAGAACAAATACGACCTGATCGTGATGGATATTTTCATGCCTGAACAGGACGGGCTTGAGGCAACCAGGGAGATCAGGCAGATCGAACAAGCTGATCTTTCACGGAAGGCCATCCATATTTGTGCCATCACTGCAAATGCTGATAAAGATGATGAGGAAAAATGTTATCAGGCCGGAGTAAACAGTTATATCACAAAACCTTTCAAGCTGGAAGAGCTGATGGAGATGCTCGACGGTATTCGGTAAGCTGCTGCATCTTCCTGGCAACCTTTTGCCCGGTATATTGTCTTTATAAAATATTAATGTCCCTGTCTTTCAGGAACAATATTTTTTGTAATTTTGTGTTCCATTTCATAAACCCTACAAATCAATATACTATGCAAAAAATTTTGCTTTCAGTCCTGTTTGTTATATTCGCTGCTTTTGCAGTGAATGCGCAGGATGCAACCCAACAGCCACCGGTAAACCCGAATGCACCTGAAATTTCTTTTGATAAACTGGTGCACGACTACGGCACTATCTTACAGGGTGCCGATGGTGCCTGCGAATTCAAATTCACCAACACAGGGAAAGAACCTTTAATTCTTTCCAAACCTATCACATCCTGCGGATGTACGACCTCTTCATGGCCCCAGGAACCTGTACTTCCTGGAAAAAGTGATGTGATCAAGGTGACTTACAACACAAATAACATCGGCCCGGTCAACAAATCCATCACGGTTAATTCAAATGCGAAAACCTCCACTGTCAGGTTGACCATCAAGGGAACCGTAGTTGCAAAGCCGGTTTCGACAACACCCGAGAAGCAGAATGACCAGGGAGCGACACCGGTCAGCAAGTAAATAACAATTAAACTTTTCAGTTCAGCCAGCCAAAAGCTGGCTTTATTGCTTTGTCTAAAACCTTTAGCCATGCCAACTATTTCAAACCGTGGACAATTGTGTCCTCCCTCGCCAATCCGCAAACTCGTTCCATTCTCTGATGAAGCCAAGAAACGAGGCATCAAGGTCTATCATCTTAACATTGGGCAGCCTGATATCCCTACACCGGAAAACGTGATGAACAAGATCCGGAATATCGACCTTAAAGTGATTGAATACAGTCATTCAGCGGGTATCCCCTCATACAGAAAAAGACTGGCTGAGTATTATCACAAATGCGGGATCGAAGTCAGCCCTGAAGAAATGATCGTTACCACCGGTGGAAGCGAGGCCATCATGTTTGCCATGTTTTCATGCATGAATCCCGGCGACGAGATCATCATCCCGGAGCCATTTTATGCAAACTATAACGGTTTCTCTGTTGCTGCAGGCGTTATCGTAAAACCTATAGATTCATTCATTGAAAGCGGCTTTGCACTGCCCCCGATCCCGGCCTTTGAAAAAGCCATTACCCCGGATACAAAGGCTATTATGGTCTGCAACCCGAATAATCCAACGGGTTACCTGTATTCCAGGGAGGAACTGGAGCTGCTAAAGGAGATCGTTCTGAAGCACGATTTATTTTTATTTGCTGATGAGGTTTACCGTGAATTTGTTTATGACGGCAAAGAGCATTATTCGGTCATGAACCTGAAAGGGATTGAGCAGAATGTGATTCTGCTCGATTCCATCTCAAAGCGTTACAGCGCCTGCGGTGCAAGGATTGGTGTGATGATATCCCATAACAAGGAAGTGATGTCCACCGCCATGAAATTCGCCCAGGCCCGCCTGAGCCCTCCCACCTTCGGACAGATCGCAGGGGAAGAAGCCATCAGTACACCTGAATCCTATATGAAGCATGTGCTGGATGAATACCTGCAGCGCCGCAATGTGGTTGTGGAATCCATCAATAAAATGGATGGTTGCTTTTGCCCGAATCCGGGTGGCGCTTTTTATGCTATGGCTAAGCTTCCTATCGATGATTCGGATAAATTCTGCCAGTGGCTGCTCGAAGACTTCAATTGCGACGGAAAAACCGTGATGCTGGCTCCGGGAACCGGATTCTATTCGACAAAAGGACGTGGGATTGATGAAGTACGCATAAGCTATGTACTGAATGTAAACGATTTACGCGAATCCATGAAGTGCCTTGAGGCAGCCCTCAAGGTCTATCCGGGGAGGAAATCGTAAGTCGTACATCGAACAT
>JAPLDK010000034.1 GCA_026391775.1 Bacteroidota bacterium | reverse complement strand
TTCCCCTGTTCAAATCTTTCATTCTTGACAATCGGATAGAACGATCAAAATATGCTATTTAACATGTAATAACTTTGTTGGATATCACGTTATTACAGAAACTTCAATTATAAGCACCTTTACGTTTAAAAGAACATTTTAAACTTAATAGACTAACCAATGAGGTGCTTAAATACATTTGTGTTTATCATCCTTTCTGGGCTTCTTCCAATAAATATGGAGAGTCAGGATGTTACATTTCCATCACAAAAAATCAATCTAAACCTACCAAAGGAATCCTTAAAAAGTCAATATAGGATTCAAATAATGGAATCACAAGCGGATCAGAAAGAAAGGATGAGAAAGATTGCAAAGGATTTCACCATTAAATATAGAAAGAACGCCTATATTGTAAGAAAAGGCGATTTTATTCAACTTCATACTGGGGATTACTCGGAAAAAAAATTTGCGAAATCAAAATTATCATACTTAAAGAAAAACTTTAAAAAGCCCAGAATAGTAAAATCCAGAAACGATTCCATTATTGAATTTTTAGTTTTTGAAACGAAGAAACCGGTTAACAATACCCTTGCAAATTTTTCCGCTAACCTGCAAATGCAAGATAACGCTGAGAGTAGCATGGAAAATCACCCAGTAGACTTCTCCGGATGGTATGATCCGAAATATCTTGAAGCCAACTCTGCATTAAATGAAGATTATCTGACTGTTGAAGAAAAGAAAGTCTACTATTACCTGAATCTTGTCAGGATGAATCCAAAATTATTTGCTGATACGTATTTAAGTAATTTAAAAAACTCAACTGATGGTTACGAAAGTAGCCTATATTCGGAATTGCAGGACTTAAAACCTCTTCCGATTTTAAAACCTAATCGAAAACTTTTTGAATCAGCCCAATGTCATGCCACCGAATCCGGTGAACTTGGGTATGTAGGTCATGATAGAGTGAAATGTAGTGAATACTTTATTGGTGAATGTTGCCATTATGGGGTATCAGATGCCTTGAATATTGTTACATCTTTGTTGGTAGACCGTTGGGTTGAATCTTTGGGGCATAGAAAAATTTGTTTGGATACTTATACTGAATTGGGTGTTTCCATAAAACCACACAAAGGTTATGGTGAAAATTCAGTATTGGATTTTAGATAGAGGTTTTAACTTTGTGATGCTAATTCGTTTATTTGTTGAAATTATTCACTTTTATGTTGAATTTTGATATGCCCCAAAAGAACATGTATAGTTATAGAATAACCCAGCAAACCATTCATGAATTTAACACATGCATGCCGGAGTTTTCGAACGTACATCATTTGGCTGAAAAAGTGGAACAATTAATCATTCAAATCCCAGCCAATCCTGACCTTGTTCAATTGAGGAATGATTTCTTTCAAACGCATTCATCCGGAACTCCGATCGGGGAGCATGAGAGTCCGATTTTTGACTGCATTGATGTTGATTTAACTTTAAGGAATCTTTCCGCTCTGCTTAAAATGACCATATATTGTTGTTCGGAAATACCCAGAAAAGACTTGTTAAATAACATACTCTATTTGGATGTTAAAGGCATGATTGCCGCTTTGGTTTTCATGGATCAAATGGAGACTGAATTAAACAAAGCTGCAGGAATAATAAGGTCTCTTATCCATGAAAATTATAGCATCTTTGAAGAGGATATATCTATCAGAGAGCTGACAACAGCCTTGTTTTTCTTACATCTGATCGCCACCGGATACTGGTCAGCGTTTATGGATTATTGGATTAAAGAACCTATACTGGAATTATGCGAAACATATAAAAAGATTGGGCTACCCATTAAAATTAGAGACGAATTATATGGAGTTCAGCTTGAATATTGCAAGGCATTTTTTTAATCATCACATCAATCTGTTTCAATTTAAACAGAAATCTTAAAAATTCATTCCTTCCACATTTTCTGAAATCAAAAATGGTTCGGTGGTGTATGCAAAGAATGTAATTCTTTTAAGATTGTAAAATTCAGCAATTTTTTAATAGATTTGTATGAAAATATGACTTCAATGAAAAAGTGCTTCCTAATTGTATTTTTGATCTCTTTCTCTTCACATCTTTCCGCTCAGGTACAGGATCAGCATCCAATACTCAATAAGAAAATACCTGCGGTAGAAATCAAAGATATTAATGGTAATTCATTCAACACAAGGAATCTTGAGAATTATGGAAAACCCTTCATAATTATTTTTTGGGCTACTTGGTGCCAGCCATGTATAAAGCCACTGGACACGATCGCTAAATACTATAATGATTGGTTTAAAGAAACTGGATTTCGATTATATGCTGTATCTGTTGATAACGAAAAGTCTTTTGATCTCGTAAAATCAATTTCTAAAGCTCATGCATGGAAATTTATTGTATTGATTGATAGAAATCGTGATTTTGCTCGAAGTATACTTGCTAATTCGCAAGTGCCATCTATTTTCATAGTGAATAGTAAAGATGAAATTGTCTGGGTGTATCAAGGTTTCCCAGATGGAAATGCTGTAAAAAAAGAGAGTACTTCTAATATAATCAAATTACTAAGGAAGTTGAATGTCGGAGAGGATATTAGAAACATTTCGCTTTCTGATTGAAATAACCTTTAGTCGAAAAACCAGCAGCTTTTTTTGTACATTTCAGAAGTCATTATGGAATTAATATCTTATCACGGAGTAGCCGGCACCTTTTTCACCCGTACGGCATTCATGCCTTTAAAGCTGCGCTCGGTCTCAAATATGACCATGTCGCCTTCCTTGATCTCTTCGTTGACGTTGTTGACATGGACAAAATATTTCTCCTGGTTTTCAGCATCTTTTATAAAGCCGAAGCCTTTTGATGCGTTGAAAAATTCAACTTTGCCTGTTCGGATAGCGTTCGCCTCCTCAACTTCCCTTTTAGGAACGCCGATTTGGATGCTTTCGGGATTGATCTTCTTTCTGTGGGCCGGATCGGGAGGAGTATCGGTGATACGCCCGTTTTCATCCACATAGGCGATCATATTATCAAGCCCTCCTCCTGGCGAGTTTGCCTTACGTTCTGCGAGTTTTTGCTGCTTGTCCAGCCGTTTCTTTAAGCGTTTTTTTTCTTTTTCTCTCTTGCTGAAGGTTTCTTGTGAACTCGCCATTAATGTTTGTTTAAGGATGTCAGATGTTATGCAAAGGTACGATAATAAACGAGAACCCCATTATACAGGGTTCTCGCTTTTACGCTTTACATAATCATTGAACGCCTTCTCCCCCTCTTCATTCCAATACTGCTCGTAATAATTCCATCTTACACTATTGGAATAATCCCTGCAGTTACCGGCATCATTCATATGAACCCCGTGCTTCCATGGCCCGAATTTGTGATGTCCACGGAATTGTGGACGCCCGTGATGCAGGTTGCCGAAAAGGAGCCTGCCCAGTATTGCAAGCCCAACTGCCTGCCAGAACGTTATGAGGCCAAGGTGGAAGATTACAGGCATCAGCGAGTTCCAGAGCCACATTACTACGGCCCCGAAAAGGAATGCAAATGCTGTAAATCCAACGATACCCAATAATATCCAGCTAGCCTTGTGTTTCCGTCCACCACAAAAATGGTTTCTTAAATTTTTATTTTCTGTTGTCTCCATAATTTTCGTTTTTATTGTTTAATAATAGTTTATGCAATTTTGAAAGAGCCCTGTGTTTGCGCGACAGCAGTGTGCCCAGGGGAACATCCCATTCCCCGGCAAGTTCTTCATAGGTTTGATTTTCAAACTCTGTCGCGATAATTATTGCCTGTTCATCTGGCCTTAGTTGCGAGATGGCCTGCTGAAGCAATTCCGGCTCTATGTTTGAATAATCCGTTTCTTCGGCTACTGTTTCATTTGATACCGTATTAAGTAAATAATTCCCGTTTTTTTTATCCGTGAAGTCCTCTATCGATACAGTTCTTTGCTTTTTCTTCCGGGAATCGATGATCCTGTTCTTTACCGACCTGTAGATATAAGCGGTAATGTTGCCTATCTGCGCATCAAGATCAAGCTTGTCGATCAACCCCAGCATGACGTCCTGTACGATGTCTTCCGGCGAAGCCTCAAAAAAACGATCTTCAAGATTCTTCCTGATATAATTGACCAGCTTCTGGTATTCAAACCGGAAAAACCTGTCCAAAGACTTCTTCTGAAGTTCCTTTTCCATGATGTTGTAGACGGATGTAATGGGTTTTATTGCAGTAACATGAATTTTTTTTCCTGGTTTATGATTGTTTCCTTTGGTTTATCAGGAAAGATAAAGTCTGAAAAAGAAAGCTTATATTTGTATAAATGGAACAAGTTCAGACTTTACTGTGTCGCTTTGTTTGGCTTTTACATCATACACACTATATGACAAAGGGTTTCAGGAGGTTTTTAATTTCGGATTTATTATTTGGTTTTAAAAATCCAATCCTTATATGTTTTTTATTGCTCTTATCGGGCAATTCTTTTACTCAAAAGCAGGGTGCCGGACTTATTGATTCGCTTAAATCCAGTTTACAAAATTCGGTTGAAGATACGAATAAAGTCAACCTGCTGGCGAGACTGTCATTTGAGTATTTCGGGTTTGATACGGACTTGGGCATCAGTTATGGAGAAAAAGCGTTGACGCTATCAAAAACACTGGGATGGAAGAAAGGTATTGCCTTGGCATACAATAGCCTGGGGGCAAACTGGGCAATCAAATCAAATTACCCAAGGGCATTTGACTGCTATATGAAATCACTGTCTAAGTTTACAGAGATCGGTGATAATAAAAGGATCGCCAATGCTTTAAATAATATAGGCTGGTTGTATATTTTCCAGAAGGAGTATAGGAAATCCTTAGAAGCTCTTACCAAATCAGAAAAAATCAATATTCAACTCAATAACACGAATGGTCTTGCGAATAATTATGCGAACCTGGGTATATGTTATGCCAAACAGGGTGATTTCACCAAAGCGAATGAATATTACTATAAAGTGTTGAAAGTTCATACCAAGGTCAATAATAAGACTTCCATCGCGATTGATTTATCGAATATTTCAAAGAATAAAATGAAAATGAAAAATTACTGCGAAGCTCTTCAAGACGGCTTTGCAGGATTAAAAATCAGTGAAGAGATAAACAATACTTATAGTCTGGCACTTCTGAACAGGATTATCGGGGAAATATATTTAATGGTCGCAAGTGAAACCCTGAATTCCGGGAATACTTGTTATTTCTACAAGGACAATAAAAATGCAAATCTGTATTGCGCAGCAAAACACCTTGCTATAGCTTTCAAACTATTTAACAAAATCAATGATTTATCATCAGTTTCAGAGTCGTCTTACCTGCTTTCACAGGTTTATGAACAATTGGAAGATAATAAAAATGCGCTAAAGTTTTTTAAGAAATACACTGAGAATAAAGATTCTGTATACTCCCGCGATAACAGTCTTCAAATTATGAATATTGAGAAAAACCGGGAAATTGATTTAAGGGACAAACAAATAGTGATCCAGGAACTTGAAATAAAAAATAATGCCCGTCTTAGCTATTTATTATTCGCTGTCACACTGATCATTTTACTTATTTTGGGACTGTTTTTGGTGTTATACATATCAAAAAGAAAAGCGAACAGGCAGCTTGAAGAAAAGAATAAGGTGATATCAGAAGTAAATTCTTCCAAGGATAAATTTTTTTCCATTATTTCCCACGACCTACGCAGTCCATTCAACACCTTTTTGGGATTTACTGAAATATTGGCCGATGAATTACCCAACCTGACAAGGGAGGAGATTCAGAAGATTGTCTTTAGTATGCGAAATTCTGCCAAAAACCTTTTCCGCCTGCTCGAAAACCTACTTCAATGGTCAAGGTTGGAAAGGGGTGTAATTCATTTTAATCCTGCATCGGTTCAACTTCAGCCCATTGTGAATGATGTTTTGGATTTAATTAAGGAACAAGCCCTGAACAAGGAGATTGAAATAATTAGTGATATTCCGGATGGGTTAGAAGTTTGTGCTGACAGGAATATGCTTCAAACATTAATACGGAACCTCATCTCTAACGCTGTGAAATATACAAACAGAGGGGGAAAGATTAAACTTTCAGCTAAATATTCTGGTGAAAAATACGTTGAAATAGCTATTCAGGATTCCGGAATTGGCATGAATCAGGAAATATTGAATTCAATATTCCTGCTTGAAAAACAAAATAGCCGTAAAGGAACAGAAGGCGAGCCAAGCACTGGTTTGGGTTTGATTATCTGTAAGGAGTTCGTTGAAAAACACAAGGGTGATATTTGGGCAGAAAGCAAAGAAGATCAAGGTAGTACGTTTCATTTTACCCTGCCGGACAATACGGGTCAGTACCCAGACGTGATGGCAAAATGTAAAATGTCAGGATGATTGTCTCCAACTAAGTGTTATTTTCTGCCTCTGTGATGAAAGAAAAAAACGATAAAATAACTCAATTTTTGTTGACCCGCGACGGTTATAGTACTCCCGGGGATACGCCTCGTTTTCTGTTTGACCGTCTAACATTCAATACCCGGATCTATTTCATGAGTCATTACGTTGGTCTTTGTTTGTTGACCCGCAGCGCTGCGATGAAGGGGCATTATAATACCGACTATTGGGTGTCCTCCTCCCAGGATGTCTTCAATCTTATCGAGGGTTGCGGTGGACGTTTCCAGATAAACGGGTTGGAAAATATCAGGAACAGCAAGGGGCCTGTGGTATTCATCAGCAACCATATGAGTACGCTTGAAACCATGATCTTTCCAGGTCTTATACAACCCTTGAAGGATGTCACATTTATTGTTAAAGATGCCCTGGTCAGCCATGTGATTTTTGGCGCCGTGATGCGTACGCGCAATCCAATCGTGTTAAGCCGGAGCAATCCGCGGGAAGATTTCAGGATAGTGATGGAAGAGGGATTGAAGAGAATATCCCAGGGAATCTCGGTAATAGTTTTCCCTCAGCATACACGCAGAACTCAATTCAATCCCGGGGAGTTCAATTCAATTGGGGTAAAACTGGCAGCCCATGCAGGCGTTCCGGTAATTCCTGTTGCAATAAAAACCGATTTCTGGGGTAATGGCAGGTACACTAAATATCTTGGACCAATCTACCGCCAGAAACCTATCCATATAGATTTCGGTAAGCCCATAACAGTCACTGGTCCGGGGAAAGAGGAGCATCAGAAAGTCATCGAATACATTCAGTCCCATCTGAAGCAGTGGAAGGATTGACCTTTACATTTGATTGGATAATAAAGTCATGATTATGAACAGAACCATTTCGATTATATCCGGGATTGATCTGTGAATAAACTTACCGGGAAAATTCTACCTGAATACATTTTTAACTAAAAATTTTCCCAGGTTTTCTCCGCTACGTTCGTAACACGTGCTAATCCTGAGGCCAGTATCATATGCCTCACCATAGTGGAACAATTCCTGTTCATTCTTCATTTCCGGCATATTGATTACAGCCAGGGGAGTATTTTTAGCCGAGGTTTCAACCAGGGTCACCGTAAGATTGATTTCGGTTGTAGCTCTTGCAGTACTGAGATGCCAATTGTCTGCAAACTGTTTTGTTTTTATAGGGACCTTATCGGTAAGGCCTTCAATCATCACAGTGATATCCTTGGTATTGTTCAGAACCTTGGCAAGCGATTTGAGCGCCTCTTTCCCCTGGGGATTAACCGCATCACTCCCCGATTTGAACAGTAATTTTTCCTGTAGCGAAACATTTTCGTCTTTGAGGGTTTTTGCCTTCATAATTTGGATTTTCTTCAAAAGGCGTGAATCATGTAACTCTTTTCTGCAATTGTGTAACACATACAGGAAGTTAAGGACTCACCTTTGTATTGTAAGAATTCTCTTACTATTTTAAATCAAACAAAATGAAAAAGCAATTACTCAATGCAATAAGAGTAGTTTTACTACTCATTGTGCCTATTCTGAATTTTGCACAGGCTCCTCCTTTGGGAACTGCCGCCGGATTCGTTCTCTTTTCTACCATTGGGGCAGTAAGCAATACTGGATTTTCCCATCTTACCGGTAATGTTGGCACAAACAGCGGTTCCAGCACCGGGTTCGGGAATGTTGACGGTGTGATGCATGACAATGATGGTGCAAGTGCACAATGTGCAGCAGATCTGCTGATTGCCTATAATCTGCTGAACAGTGCCGTTCCGACTTTCTTTCCTGCGGCTTTGCTTGGCAACGGGCAGATCCTTAATGCAGGTGTGTACTCCATATCCGGAGCGGCATCCTTAAATTCAGATCTTACTTTAGATGCACAGGGAGACGCGAATGCAGTATTTATTTTTCAGATTCAGGGATCATTTTCCACAGCCGCTAATTCAAAAATCAAATTGATTAATGGAGCATTGGCATGTAATGTATTCTGGAAAGTGGAAGGCCTTGTAAGTATGGCCACAGGAACTACAATGAGGGGAACTGTTATTGCGAACAATGCGGCAATTAATATGAACATTGGCGACACCCTCGAAGGCAGAGCGCTTTCTACTACAGGAGCTGTTACTGTTGACGGGGTGCTGGCATATACACCTATTGGTTGCGGAAGCCCGGTTCTCACAGGACCAATGCCTCCTGTACTTGCTTCTACAGCATGTTATGCATTATTTTCTTCTGACGGTGCGGTTTCAAACACTGGAATAACGTATGTTACGGGTGATATTGGGACGAATGTCGGTTTAACCACCGGTTTCGATCCGCTTTTAGTAACAGGTACCATTCACCCCATTCCTGATGTTTTTACGGCACAATGTGCAGCCGATTTGGCTAATGTGTATACTTATCTGAACACACTGCCATATGATATTGAGCTGCTCTATCCTGCCCAATTTGGGAACAGCCTGGTTCTTACTCCGCATACCTACCTTTTGAATGCTGCAACAGTGTTTACAGATACGCTTTTCCTCAATGCCCAGGGTTATGCAGATGCTGTATTTGTTATAAAGATAAACGGCGCCCTTTCAACAAGCACCTATTCAATAGTAAAGCTGATTAACGGAACGCAGTCAAAAAATGTGTACTGGAAGATTGAAGGCGCAGTGAGCATAAATAACTACTCGGTTTTCAGAGGAACGATAATCTGTAACAACGGTGCTTTGGGTGCATTAAATACAGGAGTTCTGCTTGACGGCAGGGCGCTTACAACCACAGGGGCTTTAACGACTGATGCAATTAATGCCGTTGCTACTATGATACCTTCCAATTGTTCAACTGTAAGCGTTCCGTCTCTTACTACCACAAGTGAAGCGGTTACAATATACCCGAATCCATTCCTTACATCCATAAACATTATAATAAATGAAGCATTGCAAGGTAAGGATGTAAAATTCAGAATGTATAATATTTTGGGAGAAGAGGTGATAAGTGCAACTCTCACCAGGCAATTAACCACTCTTAAAGCAATTAATCTTCCTGCAGGGATTTATTTCTACAAAATTATTGGTAATAACAAAACAATTCAATCAGGAAGAATGATCTCTCAACAGTAAATAATTGTTCTCGTTTTGATTTGACCAAGATAGAGGCTGTCTCAAAAGGGCAGCCTCTTTTGGTGCAGTGTAAGGAAAGCTGCCAATCCCGTTTCATTGCTTCGATTGGAACTCCAGCCTTACCGTTGCACCTCTTCATTTGCGATCTCATGGAAAAAAATCAGGACATTCATGATAACCTGATACGATAGGCTTTATTTAAAGAAATAATTATTTCTTTAAATCCTTTGCTTTTTGCTTGGCTGCTTTATTATCTTCTTTTTCTTTCTTCTTTTGTTCTGCTGCTTTTTTGTCTTCAGCGTCTTGTTTTTTTTGGGCTTCAGCTGCTGCCTTCTTGTTGAAGTAACCTTTTAAAAGGAAATTATGTTTGGCTGCATCCATGTTATCACTAAACCCTTTGCTGCTGGTTTTTATATTCACCATGGTCTGGCCAAAGTCGTTTGCAATGGTTGAATCATTGATTAACCGGCCAAGTGTTCCGTTCCCGCTATTGATTTTGAACATAATCTCGGCAAGCTGTTCAGAGGTTATCTGCAGGTTTGCCATGATGGCATCCAGTTCGACAGGCTCGGCTGATACAAGTCGTTGCCCTTCCCTGACCATGGGAGCATCCGAGCTTCCCTGCGTAATTTTTACAAACTTGTCGCCAATGAGTCCTTCAGAACCTATGGCAACTTCACAGTCTGTTCGAATAAACTTTTGAACATCTTTTTTAATCAGCAAATCCACTTTCACGGTTGTATCGTTAATAATACTGATGTTGTCAACGGTACCGACAATAATTCCGGAGAAACGGATATTATTCCCAACCTGCAATCCACTTACACTATAAAAAGTCGTGGTAAGCTTAAAAACAGGATTAAATAAATGTTTTTGTTTTCCGATGATAAATATGGCAAATACAAAAAGTGCCAAGCCCCCGGCAATAAAAAGCCCCAGGCGTATTTTAAATTTTTGTGTGTGCGTTTCCATTTATTTTATTTAAAGAATGATTCAATTAATGGATCAGTTGAGTTGTTAAAGTCCGCAACTTTCCCTTCTTTATATACTTCCCCTTCACTTAGCATGATAATACGGTTTGCCGTGTTACGGGCACATTTAATATCATGTGTTATTATGATAGAAGAAGTTTTATATTTTTTCTGGACTTCAATAATGAGGGAACTGATTTCATCGGAAGTTACAGGGTCAAGTCCTGTTGTGGGTTCGTCGTACAGCATTATCATCGGATCAACAACAATAGTGCGCGCTAAACTTATCCGTTTCCGCATGCCGCCCGAAAGTTGAGAGGGCATTTTATTCAATGCGTCAGCCAAACCTACATTTTCCAGTACCTCATTTACTTTCTCTTCAATTTCATTTTCAGTAAGGTTCTTTTTTATTCTTCTCAAAGGAAATTCAAGGTTCTGTTTTACCGTCATGGAATCATACAATGCGCCACTTTGAAAAAGAAAACCGATTTTCTGCCTCAACTCACCCAGTTCTTTTCTGTTTAAGGAAGCAACATTTTTATCAAACACAATTATTGCTCCGTCATCGGGAGTTAATAGACCCACAATACATTGAATTAAAACCGATTTGCCAATCCCTGATTTACCAAGTACTGCTATGTTTTCGCCATTAAAAAGCTTTAAGGAAACATTGATTAATACTTCTTGTTGGCCAAATGATTTCTTAAGGCCATTTATTTCAATAACAGGCTCATTGCTTTTTATTTGATCTGTGTTCATCATATCAGCATATCGGTAATTTGTACGGCAATCATATCTACAATTATCACCAGGAGTGATGCCAGTACAACAGCGGAATTGGCGGCAACACCTACACTTTCGGTTCCGCGACCGGCATTGTATCCTTTATAGCATCCTACTACTCCAATTACTGCTCCAAAGAAGAAGGATTTAATGACAGCAGGAAATAAATCCATAAAATGAACATGGCTGAATGCCTGGTTGAAAAACAAAACAAAGGATACGTCGCCTTTAAGGTTTGCCCCTGCCCAGCTTCCTAATATGCCAAGTGCATCCGCATACAGGATTAATAATGGTATCATAAGCGTTGCTGCCAATACTCTTGTGACCACTAAAAACCGCATTGGATTGGTGGAGGATACTTCCATTGCATCAATTTGTTCGGTCACTTTCATTGAACCTAATTCCGCTCCCATTCCAGAACCGATCTTTCCAGCGCATATCAGCGCTGTTATAACCGGGCCCATTTCCCTGATAAGAGACACTGCTACCATGCCGGGAAGCAGGGTTACAGCTCCGAAATTAACAAGCACCGGGCGCGATTGAATAGTAAGCACCAGGCCCATAATGGATCCGGTGATTGAAATAAGGGGTAATGACTTGTATCCGATTTGAAAACACTGACGAAAAAATTCTTTGAATTCAAAGTTGGGAGAAAAAGTTTCGCGGATGATCCGTGTTATAAATAACATGACATCAGCAAGGTCAGTTAAAAAGTTGTCTGCCGCTTCTTTTTTTGCCAATGTTTTTTCACTGAGCTTAATCGAATGCTTTGTAGCAAATCCTTTAACTTTTATAACAGGATGAAACTTCTTCATATCGTTAATTAATCGTTACCCTGCAAATTTATGGGCGTTTCCCCATGAAGATGTTACAGAACTTTATAAATAAGTTACATGATTCACACATTTTACTGCGATCTGCGCGTAAAGTTTTACCAAATGTGTGAATCATGTAACTTATTTCTGGAATAGTATAACATCTAAAGTCCTAATGGTATAGACCTTTGCTATACTGTAAAAATTCATTTATACTCACATTATGAAGCTGAAACCTTTGTCGAGACGCGATCAGGTTAAAAACAAAAAACCGAATGAGCTGATCATTGCTAAAAGAGAACTTGCCTTTCAGAACGAAGAGAAAGAAAAGCGGGCTGCCGAGCTTGTCATTGCTGATTTAGAACTTGTTTTTCAAACCGAAGAGAAAGAGAAACGGGCTGCCGAGCTTGTCATTGCTGACAAAGAACTTGTTTTTCAAACCGAAGAGAAAGAGAAACGGGCTGCCGAACTTGTCATTGCTGACTTAGAACTTGTTTTTCAAACCGAAGAGAAAGAAAAAAGGGCCGCAGAATTAAACGTTGCCAACATAGAGCTTGTCTTTCAAAACAGGGAAAAAGAAAAGCGGGCAGATGAGTTAATTATTGCTAATAAAGAACTTGCCTTTCAAAACGAGGAGAAAGAAAAACGGGCAGCAGAGTTAGTCATTGCTAACAAAAAGCTTGCCTTTCAAAACGAGGAGAAAGAGAAACGGGCAAAAGAGTTAATCATTGCTAACAGAGAACTTGCCTTTCAAAACAGGGAGAAAGAAAAGCGGGCAGATGAATTAATCATTGCTAACAAAGAACTTGCCTTTCAAAACAAGGAGAAGGAAAAGCGGGCCGATGAGTTAGTCATTGCTAACGAAGAACTTGCTTTTCAAAACAGGGAGAAAGAAAAGCGTGCAAAAGAATTAATCATTGCTAACAAAAAACTTGCCATTCAAAACGAGGATAAAGAAAAAAGGGCAGATGAATTAATCATTGCGAACAAAGAACTTGCTTTTCAAAACAGGGAGAAAGAAAAACGGGCAGACGAGTTAATCATTGCGAATAAAGAACTTGCTTTTCAAAACGAAGAGAAAGAAAAACGGGCCGATGAGTTAATCGTTGCGAACAAAGAACTTGCCTTTCAGAACGAAGAGAAAGAAAAACGGGCAGCGGAATTAATCATTGCTAATAAAAAGCTCGCCTTGCAAAATGCCGAAAAAGAAAAACGGGCAAAAGAATTAATCATTGCTAACAAAGAACTTGCCTTTCAAAACAGGGAGAAAGAAAAGCGGGCAGATGAATTAATTCTTGCCAACAAAGAGCTTGCCTTTCAAAACAGGGAGAAAGAAAAGCGGGCAGATGAATTAATTCTTGCAAACAAGGAGCTTGCCTTTCAAAACGAAGAGAAAGAAAAACGGGCAGATGAGTTGATCGTTGCGAATAAAGAACTTGCCTTTCAAAACGAAGAGAAAGAAAAGCGGGCAGATGAGCTATCCATGGCTAACAAAGAACTTGCCTTTCAAAACGAGGAGAAAGAAAAACGGGCAGCAGAATTAATCATTGCTAACAAAGAACTTGCCTTTCAAAACGCAGAGAAAGAAAAGCGGGCGGCAGAATTAATCATTGCTAACAGAGAACTGATCATTCAGAACGAAGTGAAAGAAAAACGGGCTGCAGCGTTAATCATTACGAACAAAGAACTTGTCTTTCAAAAAAATGAGATAGAAAAAGGAGAAACAGCAAATAAAGAACTCGAGGCATTCAGTTATTCTGTCTCTCACGATCTGAGGGCCCCCTTGAGACATATTGGTGGTTTTGTTGATCTACTGATTAAAAATAATTCAGCACAACTCGACGAGACAGGTTTAAGACATCTGAACATTGTTTCAAAGGCATCCCAGGAAATGGGAAATCTTATAGATGCATTATTGACATTTTCAAGATTAAGCAGGTCGGAACTGCAACGAACAAATATTAATTCAAAAAGCATGGTAACCCAGGTGCTTAAAACTTTCAGCGATGAATTGGCCGGCAGAAATATTGAAATAAATATATCAGAACTTTCAGATACAAGAGGTGACGAAACCTTAATCAACCAGGTTTGGGTTAATCTTATCTCCAACGCTTTGAAATATTCACGAAAAAAAGAAAAAGCAGTGATCGATATTGGAAGTAAAATTGAAAATGATATAACAATATTTTTTATCAGGGATAATGGTGCCGGCTTTGATATGAAGTTTGCAGATAAACTATTCGGCGTTTTCCAGCGGTTACATAAAACCAGGGATTTTGAAGGGATCGGAATTGGGCTTGCAAATGTGAATAGAATCGTAACGCGGCATGGCGGAACATGTTGGGCAAAAGGTGAAGTAGACCATGGCGCCAAATTCTACTTTAGCATACCGAATAATTAATAACCATTATTAAAGAATCAAATTATGATTGCAGAAGTAAAAAAAATTCTTATTGTAGACGACAGTCCTCAGGATGTTGAGCTTACCATCGCTACCCTTGCCGAAAGCAATCTTGCTAACGAGGTTGTTGTTGCAGAAGATGGAGAAGAGGCATTGGATTACCTGCACAAACGTGGAAAATTTGCTAATGGAAATGGCCTTCCTGCTGTTATTCTGTTAGATATAAAAATGCCTAAGATGAATGGAATAGAAGTGCTTAAACATATTCGCTCAGATCCTAATTTAAAGCTTATCCCTGTTATCATGGTTACATCATCCCGTGAAGAAAGAGATATGGTTGAGAGTTACAATCTTGGCGCCAATTCTTATGTGGTTAAACCAGTTGATATTGCTCAGTTTAGAAATTCAATTAAAGTTTTGGGACAATATTGGGCTGTCATTAATCAACAGCCTCCCGGACCTAAGCAATAAGATTATTTTTTTTAACATTATTGGTACCTTCATCCATGAATAAAAAAATAAAAATACTGCACCTTGAAGATTCTCAGGAAGATTCCGAGTTAATAAATTCTATTATTGACTGTGGGAAAATCGGGTATGATTATTTTTTGACCGATAACGAAAAAGACTACTTAAATATTCTGGAGAAGGAACATATTAACTTAATATTATCTGATTACAACCTACCCGATTACAATGGTAACGAAGCCTTAAAGGTTGCGAGAGAAAAATATGTTCACATCCCATTCATATTTGTTTCAGGAACAATGGGAGAAGATGCCGCTATTAATGCGATGTTAAACGGGGCAACAGATTACGTGCTTAAAAATAAACTTGAACGGTTAGTTCCTGCAATTAAAAGAGCCTTGCACGAATATGAGCTTGAAAGTAAGCGTAAGCAGGCGGTGCAGGCGCTGCAGGAGAGCGAAGAGAAATTCAAATCTATATTCGAAGGTTCAAGCGATGCAATCATGCTTTTGAATGAAAAGGGTTTTTTTGATTGTAATTCACGAACATTAGAAATATTTGGAATAAATAGTAAAGAAGAATTTGTAAAATTTCATCCTGCAGACCTTTCTCCTCCTGCACAATCCGATGGAAGAGATTCTTTTGAATGTGCAGCGGAAAAAATTAAAAACACATTTCAGCAAGGTATGAACCACTTTGAGTGGAATCATCGCCATTCTAATGGCGATGATTTCCCTGCGGAAGTATTTTTATCGGCTATCAATTTAGGAGGCGAACGGGTAATTCAGGCAACTGTAAGAGACATCACCGAACGTAAGAGGGCAGAACAGGAAATAATCATTGCCAACAAAGAACTTCTCTTTCAAAATGTAGAGAAGGAAAAACAGGCTGCAGAACTGATAAAAGCAAAGGAAAAAGCAGAAGAGAGCGATAACCTGAAATCGGCCTTTTTGAATAATCTTTCGCATGAAATACGCACCCCCATGAACCAGATCCTGGGTTTTGCCAGTTTTCTCAAGGACCCGGAGCTTACTGAAAGTCAGCGCGACGATTATATCGGAATCATCAATAGCCAGTCCCACCAACTTTTACATATTATTACCGATATCGTTGAGATTTCAAAAATAACAACCGGACAAATAGATTTACAACTCAGCACCTTCAATCTGGGGGAAATGATGGATGAACTATTCGCATCGTTTAAACCTAAATCAGAACACCGGAACCTGCAACTAAGATTCAGTAAAAAAATAACAGATGAAGATGCAATCATTCGGGGAGATCTTGTAAAATTGAAGCAGATTTTCAGTAATCTGATCGAAAATGCAATCAAATATACAGATGCCGGAAGTATCGATGTTACATATTCAAGGGAAGGTGACAGACTTATCGTGACTGTGAAAGATACCGGGATTGGAATAGAAGAGCAGGAAAAGCAGGTTATTTTCGACCAATTCCGCCAAATTGAAATCACGATGTCCCGGAAATATGGTGGATTGGGACTTGGTTTGTCAATTTCAAACGCATATATCCGGATGATGTCAGGTTTGATAAGGGTGGAATCAAAACCGGGTGAGGGCAGTACTTTTTTCGTTGAGATACCCTATCTGCCTGCAATTCAGGTTTCTGACCGTAACATGAAGGTTATACGGACCCTTGCTGTTTCCCGGAATGATTGGCGTGATAAAACACTGCTTATTGCGGAAGATGAAGAGTCGAACGTGCATTTTCTCGAAGAGGTTTTACGATCCACTGGTATCCATCTCCTCATTGCTGTAAATGGGTTGGAAGCTGTCGAACTGTGTAAAATACATCCTGAAATAGCTGTAGTCCTCATGGACATAAAAATGCCCCGTATGGATGGCCTGGAAGCAATGAAGCTTATTAAATCCTTCCGTCGCGATCTGCCGGTCATTGCAGTTACAGCCTTTGCCATGACAAGTGACAGAGAGTTTTTCCTCGAAGCCGGATGCGATGATTATTTGCCTAAACCATTCACACAGGATGATTTGATAGCGAAGGTTAGGAAATTCATAGGCAGATGAGATGAAGGAACACCTTTCCTTTCAAATTAACAACATTGTATTTAATGAGAACCATATTCTGTTTTTTTGTTACCCTATTAGTTTGCGTTAATGTGTTTTGTTTTCCGGCCGACTCGCTTTTAAAAATCAGCGACTCAGCTCTAAAGCCCATAAAAACAAAGGTCTATCGTGTTAACTACTTTGTGGAAGGGTCTATAATAGCCGTAGGGATGGTCGGAGATTTCTTTGCCATCCCCCGCTTGAAAAGTAAGGCGCCGCTTTCTGATGAAGAACTGCTGTTTGCGAATACGGATGAGCAGAAAAATTTAATTAACTCAGTTGACAAATGGGCGTTAAAACAACAAACATCCGATCGCGCCATTTGGAAGAAGGTTTCCGATTACGGGGAGATTGGCATTTTTCTTTTACCCAGTTTGCTGATGATTGATAAAAATATCCGCAAGGATTGGCTTCACTTGCTGTTCATGTATGTGGAAGGGCATACCGTTACATTTACATTTTATAACTATAGCCCTCTTGGACCATACTTTCAGAACCGTTACCGGCCGGCGGTTTACTATCCCGAATTAGGCGCTGATGCCCAAAAGAACAGCAACAACCGCAATTCATTCTATAGCGGACATGTTGCTTCCTGCGCCTACAGCACTTTTTTCATGGTCAAGGTATATTGCGACTATCATCCCAATATCGGAGCGGTAAAATATCTTCTGTACCTCGCTGCCTCTGTTCCGCCATTGTTCATGGGATATGCAAGAATTAGATCTTTGGATCATTTCCCATCAGATGATGCTGTGGGTTTTGCACTTGGTGCGATCATCGGTATTGTTGTTCCCGCATTGCACAAGATCCCTTGCAGTAAATACCTGTCTGTAGGCATGTCTACATCACCCGACGTAGTGGGTGTAAATGTCGCTTGGAAACTGGACTATAAACGCCTTCTCACTTCAGGCAGGTGAAACATGAAAATTGCAAACACCAAGTTAAAAAAAGCATTCATTATTGTAATCAGTTCGATTATAATTACAGTAATTGCTGTTATTATATTGGTTTCACCTGTCACAAAATATCTGGTTGAAAAGTATGGTGGAAGATACTTAGGAAGGCAAATCAAAATGAGCTGGGTTTACTTTAATCCCTTTACCGGTTATGTCCACATCAGCAATCTGAAAATTTATGAATCAAAAATCCCGCCTGCCTTAACAAATGTCGACAGCATTTTCTTTTCAGCAAATGGTGTAAGCGCAAATTTTGCTATGCTTAAATTATTATCAAAAACCATTGAGATAGAAGAGATCACTTTAGACCATCCAAAAGGAATAATTATTCAAAATAAAAGGGAATTAAATTTTTCTGATTGGATAAAGCTATTTACTCCTGAGAAACCCCGTACTACTCGATCAGCGGTTCATTTTAATATTTTGAATATCACAATTAAAAACGGGGAGTTCTCTTACTATGAAAACGTAACTCCAATTAATTATTTTATCAGAGAAGTAAATCTTGAAAGTAAAGGCAAGTATTGGAATGCAGATACAATAGCGGTAAAATTTTCATTCCTTTCGGGGCCCGGGAAGGGTGATGCAAATGGCAATGTAACAATCAACTTTAAAAAACTGGATTATCGTTTTGCCATTATCGTTCATAAATACGATTTGAAATTCCTGGAACAATACCTCAAAGTTCTGTCGAATTACGGAAACTTCAGTTCCAACCTTGAAGCCGATATTAAAGCAACCGGAAATTTTAAAGACCGGGAAAATCTGAATGCCAAAGGATTGCTGGTGTTCGATGATTTTCATTGTGGAAAAAATTTGGATGATGATTATGCGGCCTGCGACAAACTGGCATTGCAAATAGTTGAGTTGAGCCCAAAGAATCATATCTATCTTTTCGATTCATTATCGCTTATCCATCCTTATTTCAAATATGAGCGTTATGATTACCTGGATAACCTCCAGATGATGTTTGGAAAAAACGGGACCAACCTTTCAGTAGCTAAGGCAGATGCCGGAAAGTTCAACCTGATCCTTACAATTGCTGAGTACATAAAAGGACTTGCGCAAAATTTTTTCCAGAGTGACTACAAGATTAACCGGCTGGCAATATACAGAGGCGATTTTAAGTTCAATGATTTTTCCATAAGCGAGAAATTTTCTACCTCGGTAAATCCTCTTTATTTTCTTGCAGATTCTATTAATAAAAATCAAAAGCGGGTGAATGTATCTCTTAAGTCCGGCATTCAGCCGTATGGTAATATATCGGTTAACCTGAGCATCAACCCCAAAGACAAGGGAGATTATGATATGCAATATCATCTCCAAAAAGTGGCTGCATCTATGTTTAATGCTTATCTCATCACATATACTTCTTTCCCTTTAGACAGAGGCATAATTGAATTCAATGGTCAATGGAGCGTGAGAAACGGAATTATACAAAGCGTTAATCACCTGCTGATTATTGATCCCCGGGTAAGCAGACGGCTGAGAAATAAAGATAAAAAATGGCTTCCGCTACCCCTGATCATGTCGTTAATACGTGAACGTGGCAATGTGATTGATTACGAAATCCCGATTACCGGTAATTTGAAGAATCCGAAATTTCATTTGCATGATGTACTGGTCGATCTGATTGAAAACATTTTTGTAAAACCCCCAACAGGCCCTTATAGAATGCAGGTAAACAATTTAGAAGCTGAAATTGAGAAATCACTCTCATTGAAGTGGGAGATGAGACAAAGTTCACTGCTTCCTGTTCAGGAAAAGTTTGTGGACAAAATGGTTGATTTTCTAAAAAACAATCCGGACGCTTCTATCTCTGTTTATCCCTTTGAATATGAGGAAAAAGAGAAAGAATACATCCAGTTTTTTGAAGCCAAGAAGAAATATTTTTTATCATCTGAAAATAAAAATGATCTGGTTCTAAGTGAGGCTGATTCTCTTGTTGTTGATAAAATGTCGGTGAAGGACACTGTGTTTGTCAATTATATAAACAAAAAGGTCAGAGATACAATGCTGTTTACAATACAAGAGAAATGTAAGAGTTTTATTGGGTCGGCCCTTATAAATTCCAGCTTCCAACGATTAACCAAAGAAAGAGAAGACGCTTTTATGCTGCGCTTTAAGAAAAACGCCGTGGAAAACCGTGTGAAAATTTTTACCGGCCATAATGATATCCCATACAACGGCTTTTCTTTCTATAAAATTTCCTACAAAGGTGAGTTTCCGGGGGACTTAATTAAGGCCTACCGGAAAATGAAAGAATTAAATAACGAAGCGCCGAGGGAAAAATATAAAAAGGAACGTAAACAAAATAAAAGCGTGGTCATATTCAGTCGAACTCAAAAATGCGTGAATCATGTAACTTATATAAATAGTTGTGTAACACTTCTTGGTTAATAGGTGCCCAACTTTGTAAGGTGATGATTTCATCATAATAAAACAAATTCTATGAAAACTAAAATTGTAATTATTTCTCTGTTTCTTATGCTTGGCCTTGGCACATCCATAATACCGCAACAAGCATCTGCACAAGGGGGCCCAGTCAGCTTCCAGGTTTTTTATGATGAATTAAGCCCTTACGGAACCTGGGTCCTCAGCCCGGATTACGGATATGTTTGGGTGCCTAATGTAGCTCCCGGGTTTACTCCTTATGCCACTAACGGATACTGGATCTTCACGAATGAGGGTTGGACATGGGTTTCTAATTATTCATGGGGATGGGCGCCTTTTCACTATGGCCGCTGGTACAACGACCCAAATTACGGACCTATGTGGGTTCCCGATAACGAATGGGGTCCTGGATGGGTTACGTGGAGAAGATCAGAAGGTTACTACGGATGGGCGCCAATTGGACCGGGTGTCAGCATCAATATTGCTTATTCCAGCGGCTATGATGTCCCATACAATCAGTGGACCTTTGTACACGACAGGGATTTTGGAAGAAGGAACATCAATAGTTACTATGTGAAGTCCTCAAACAATGTTACAATCATAAATAATTCCACAGTGATTTATAATACCCATATAGATAAATCACGCAATGTAACATACAACTCAGGTCCCGAGAGAACGGAAGTGGAAAAACGCGCTGGTAAAAAATTCACACCGGTTGCTATTAAAGAAAGCAGCAGGCCTGGACAAACCATGAACAAAAACCAACTTCAGATATACAGGCCACAGGTACAAAAAAACATTTCGGACGGGCACAAACCTGCCCCATCCAAAGTGGAGAGCATGGACAAGTTGAAACCTTCAGGACAAAGACCTGCAGAAACTCCGGCGCCAAAGGGAAATCCACCTGCCAAGCAGCAACCACCACAACAGCCGCCTCAGCATAACCCACAACCGGCCAAGCAGCAACCGCCTCAACAGCCGCCTCAGCACAACCCACAACCCAACACAACCCACAACCGGCCAAACAGCAACCGCCACAACAGCCTCCTCAGCAGAACCCACAACCGGCCAAACAGCAACCGCCACAACAGCCGCCTCAGCAGAACCCACAACCGGCCAAGCAGCAACCGCCACAACAGCCTCCTCAGCACAACCCACAACCGGCCAAACAGCAACCGCCACAACAGCCTCCTCAGCACAACCCACAACCGGCCAAACAGCAACCGCCTCAACAGCCGCCTCAGCACAACCCACAACCGGCCAAGCAGCAACCGCCTCAACAGCCGCCTCAGCACAACCCACAACCGGCCAAACAGCAACCATCACAACCGCCGAAAGATAAACCACCCCAAAGTCCGGGAGAGGATAAGAATCCGCATAAATTATTTCAGCCTTGTGTATAAAATTTAATAATCAGGAGTATGAAAAAGTTCTATAATTGCCTTCCTGTGGTCATGATCGTCTTTCTTGTGGCATTTATTCCCATTGCTACTATGGCCTTGACCTATATCCGGTTTTCTGTAACCGCACCAATAAATATTCCGGTCGAACGCAGGGTAAGGGAAGTATTCCCCCTTCGTAACTACGTGTTTTTCAGTTTAGGCTCAACTGAGATCCCCGATCGTTATGTGTTGCTCAGGAAAGATCAGGTGAAAGACTTCAAAGAAGACATGCTGGAATTGTTTCCACCTAAATATCTCTCAGGTCGTTCAGAGCGACAAATGATGGTCTATTATAATATTCTGAATATCCTCGGTGACCGCATGGAAAAAAATCCTTCAGCAACTGTCATGCTGACCGGAGCGTCAATGGAAGGTACGGAAGAAGGAAAAGTAATGGCTGAGACGGTCAAGCGATACCTTATAGATGTATTTGGAATTGATGCTTCAAGGATCAATACCGAAGGCAGGGTTAAACCAAGGATCCCATCTGAGCAGCCGGGAGGCACAAAAGAACTTGATCTCCTTCGTGAGGGAGACCGAAGAGTGTCTATCTGGAGCACTTCGCCAGCCTTACTGATGGAGTTCCAGACTGGTGCGGATGCCCCGTTAAAACCGGTGGAAATTATTGCCGTGCAGGCAGCACCAGTTGAAAGCTATGTTTCTTTCAACGTTCTTGGAGGGAAAAAAGCGTTCTCGTCATGGTCATTGGAAATCATGGATGAAAAAGGTAAAGTCCAGAATTTTGGGCCGTATGCAAATGAAAAAGTGAGCATGCCGGGAAAATCCATTTTGGGTTCACGTTCCGAAGGAGATTACAAAGTCACGATGATAGGTCAGACTAAAGGTGGCAACTCAGTAAGGAAGGACACTACTGTACATATGGTGCTTTGGACCCCGCCCAAAGACCAGGAAATGATGAGATTCAGCATAATTTTTGAATTCAATGAATCAAAGGCCATCAGTATGTATAAAAAGTACCTCACTGAGGTTTTAATACCGAAGATTCCCAAAGGTGGAATGGTTATTATATCCGGCCACACAGATGTTATTGGAGAAGAAGCCTATAATATGAAATTGTCATTGGAGAGGGCTAACGATGTCAGGACTATTATTGAAAAAGGCTTGTCGAAGGCAGGCAGAACCGATGTTAAATTTAAAGTATACGGATTCGGTGAGGATGAAAACCTATCACCGTTTGAAAACAAATTTCCGGAGGAACGTTTTTATAACCGTACCGTTATAATTGATATTATTCCATAAAAGAAATATGTGAATGATGTAACTTATTTATCAAGTTATGTAACACTTCAGGTGATGATGCAGGTTACCTTCGTGAAATATTTCTAAAACATTTTATATGCCACTATTCACCATTATTATTGTATTAATTGTTGCAGGTGTTCTTCTATGGCTTATCAATACCTACATCCCCATGGATCACAAAATTAAAACCATCCTGAATGCTGTGGTTGTAATCATTGTTGTTATTTGGCTTCTCAAGGTATTTGGGCTATTCAGCTATCTGATGAACATTCATGTTTAATCCTGTAAAAGCAAAGATTATGAATGTAAAAAGAATTTTTGGCGGGTTACTAACTGTCCTCGGAATTGCTGGTCTTATTTATGCCGCAGTATTATTTGCAATTACCTCAAACGGTACGCGTAGTATTAAATTGCTTGTAATTTTCAGCATCCTGGGTATTATTTTCTTTATTGCCGGTATTGGCCTGATTCGCACAACAAAAGACGAATCTTAAATTGAGTGATTTTGTCAAACCTTAGATCACTCCAATCCGGGATGCCATTCATTAATCAACCGGTATGTCACCTAAAACCTGGATAAAGAGTGCTTTCTTTATGTTCCTGCTTTTTACAGGGAAACTGTCCAATGCACAATCTGATTCCCAAATAATGGAATTGCCTCCAGTGACGTTCGACAGCAATTTCATAATGGATTACACTAATTTATTTACGACCCGCTTATTTCTGCTTTTTCAGAATGCCTCAATCCTGATCAATCCCGCTGTCGATCAGACCTCGAAAATCGTTTATAGGCCCAATGCCAACGTCCGTATTGGATTAGCAGGGTTCTGGAAGTGGTTTGGCCTTGGATTATCAATTGATAATCCATTTTACAAAACTGACAGGGTTGCTTATGGGAAAACAACTACCCTTGACATGCGGGTTAACGCATTTGGAAGATTTCTTGCAGCGGAATTGTTTCTTCAGAATTATAAAGGGTTTTATATAGTTTCCCCGGAAAGACCGGATGGAACACATTATATTCTTCCCGATATGAGGACATTTTCACTTGGTTTTTCCGGGTATTGGATTTATAATGCCCAAAGATTTTCAATACGGGCTGCATTTATCCAGAATGAGCGACAGAAAAAGAGCGCAGGCAGCCTTGTGGTCAGGCCTGTATTTCTCTATTACCTGATATCTTCTGATCATGGGATTATTCCCACAGAAATCGTTAACGCATTCAATATACCAGCTTCAAATCTTGTCACAAGAGGTGAGTTTTATTCACTTGGACTTTCTCCCGGATATGCTTATACTTTGGTATTTTTGAAAAATTTTTATGTCACGGCAGCTGTTTTTCCGGGTGTGGCAGCCCAGTTTGCTACTTTCAGAAATGAACGCAACGAATATTACAATTTTGAATTTACCTTTCAACTCAGTAGCCGGGTCGCTCTTGGATACAACTCTGATAAATGGTTTCTTGGGGCTTCAGTACAATCTGGGTTCAATGAAATTCCTGACCAACTCAGTAATGCATTGTCCACATATACTGTGGCTCAATTCCGCCTGTGGGGCGGAACACGTTTTGATATATTCAGGAAGAAAAAACATAATATCCCAGCTTTATAATTATTTGAGTATGAAAATTCATCTATTGTTATTGAGTGGACTTCTTCTATTGCAATTCAACGCATTTGCCCAGGATGATACATTAGCCCCCAAGCCGCTTAGTTCCATACCCAGGGATGAAAGAACCCTTTCCACTGTTCCTGACAAAGCTTATTTTAAATCCTGGCTTACTGATGCACGGGACATCGTCATCTTTCCAGCCCGTTGGAACAAGTATCAATGGATCGCTTTTTCCGGCGTTGCTGTTGTAGCCGTCTTGTGTTATACACAGGATGCCTATATTCAGAAAGTAGTTCAGAAGAACCAGACTGTTTTTTTAGGCAATTTCTCATCCTATGCATTAGCACCCTGGGGCAGTGGCATTTATTCTTTGCCGGCTCTTGGAATTCTTTATGGTGTAGGGGCAATAATTAAAGATGACAAAGCACGTTACACGGCCTTAAAGGGTGCTGAAGCTTATCTGTTCGGGTTCATTACATCCCAGGTACTGAAACAACTTACGCACCGTCACCGGCCATACGAGGATGATCCGCCAAATCCCTATTTATGGGATGGCCCTTTTGCGCCTATAAGTAACAGCTCATTTCCGTCATCGCATTCCACTATTGCTTTTGCAATTGCAACCGTTGTTGCATCTTCATACAGCAAGACCATCTGGGTTCCCATCGTTTGTTATACTCTGGCCGGGCTTACAGCCGCCTCACGCGTTTATAATAATGATCACTGGTTTTCGGATGTTTTCGTGGGCTCGGTTCTGGGTTATGCAATCGGCAGAACGATCATGAATAACCACATAAAAAAATTAAAAATCCTGCCTGTAAGTTCTACAGGGATGGGGGTGACCCTGGTTTATTCGCTTGATTGAGAATTCAATTATAATACCCTCTCCGCTGCCTGTCTTCCAAAAATATCAGAAGAAATATTTTCTGATCAGTTTGAATTGAATGTATGGCAGGAAAATCACTAAGATACCGGTCATTGTAGTATAGTGAATATTCACATCCTAAATTTAAAAATTTGTAAAGCCTTACCGTAATTCTTGGTTTTATTATGTGGATGTAGTTATTCCCTGGTGCACCAACATAAGTGTGAATCATGTAAAAATAATATCTCAGGGTAGCAGTCGCATACTTACCAAGATTAAACGTAGTTTCAAACTTTGTCTCAAAGCCACCCCCGAAATTATAATCCCTGACCTGAGATGTATCAGGGCCAAAATGTGTGCTGCTTCCCGCAAACGGTACTATTGCCAAATGGACGCTTGTGTAGAGATTGCTCGTCTTGCTCATCGGAAGTTTGGAAATCAATCCACCGCCGAAACCAATAGTGCCTAACTCAAATTTATTATTATCCCAATAATCATAATATTGAAATCCTCCGATAAGGAAGGCCATTTTACCAGCCTGCCTGTTTATGCCTAATAAAATTCCATAGCCGAGTATGTTATCCAGATATTTTCTTCCCACGCCAAAATTTAAATCCGCACGAAGTTTGAAAAAATCAAAAGGCTTTCGTTTCCGTAGCTCAAAAGGATTTCCGTAATCAAACTGAGCGTTGACAATCCCACTGTAAGTCCCTTGTCCGAAGACCCTGTAAGGCTCATCGCTTATCATACGCAACCCTGCATATAATGAAATATTAAGTGGTTCTTTCTCATAAACTTCCTTATTGGTTCTCCTGAAGGATTTTCCCTGTATAAGCCTGTTAAATCCTCTCATGGGATCAACTAATCCGGCGGCTATTTCACGGAAGACCCGCTCTGTTCCCCTTGTACGGTCATCAAGAATATTCGAGCTTAAACGGTATAGTATTTCTCCGAGAAATGCTCCGTTAATGGGCGTATTAATGATATCGTTATAGGAAGGAAGTGTATTTTCCCCGAAATATTCCCACAGCAGACTGCCTCCGACTGCAAAAGAAAATGATTGGAGATAATTATAACCGTTTGCACGCCCGGCATTAAATGAAAGAGTTCCTGAATATGGATGGCCGATAAAATTTACACCGAACCGGTCTGTATCCCACTCCCATCCTGTATTAATATTATATTTCCATGTATTGAACCCTATGCGCGCATAATCCGCATTTAAAATAAACCTGTCTGCTGCCCATGTAAGAGCAAGCGCTCCTACAACTTCAACGGCAGGTATCCAAAGAGGATATCTTTTGTTGTACTCAAGATCGTCATCAAGCAAATCGCCGTATTTATTCTGCATTGTGGTATCAACGAGTTTGCTTTTTAAAGGCTCGTTTCCGGCTGAATCTGAAAGTTTTTCGACTTTGACTTCTTTGATTTTCTTAAGTTGTTCTTCCGGCGTGCCTTTACCGGGCATAATCGTGTCATTGGGAGCCACTTTTTTGGGATCCTGAGGGGGCACATCCTGGCCATACAACATATGTACGGACAAGAGTAATAACACTAAAATATATGTAGTAGACTGCTGATTAAACTGCAAAATGCGCCTCGGATTGTTTGTTTGTCTCTCCCAGTGTATGTTTCCCACTTACAGGTTGTTCATCTTCCCCGTTTTCCGCTTTCCGGAATATCTCAGCTGATAATCCAAAAATATCTCTCAGATTTCCTTTCAGATCAGAAATATTCATGGTTGGCAGAATCTCAATTGTTCCTTCCCTGTTAATGGACCTGCATTCCTGCAGAGTTTTGCTGCTATGGGTGACCAACTTCGGTGAAGGAGCGGCTCCCGGCCTGCTGGGCTTCGCATGGAAAACAATTTTCAAATCCGGAAACATCGTACTGAATTCTTCCTGAATAGCAAAAATCTTTCGGTTATTATTTATAACGATTTTCATTTTTCTTGTTTAATAAGCTGAATGGAATCACCACCAATTTCGACGACTGTTAAGAAGATCCAAAATGATCAGAATAACACCAATAATAATTAATGCATGAAGCACAGGTGTTGTAAGATGAAACGCGAAAAATCCCAGCATCCAGAGGACAACCAGGATCAGTCCGATGATCAATAATAATCTTGCCATACCTTTAAATTTTAATGTGAATACTCTTGTTAATTCAATGGTTAAAGGTATGATCAACCGGGCGGGAAAACTTTACATAACTTTGGAAATAAGTTACATCATTCACATATTTAGCTTAAAATTTAACCCGCTTATAAAAGATTGTTTTGGTGACCTCTGCAGCAACAATATACATAGACACAATCAAAAGTAAAAGCAGGTAGGTTATAAAGTTGAGTGGAGTAAAACCAAACAACGTTCCCAGCGGTGTGAATGGAAAGATTAATGTTATAACGGCAATCGTAAGCGTTGCAATTAAAAGATATTTCCCCGGTCGGCTTTTAAAAAAAGGTTTTCTGCTGCGGATGACTAGTACAATCATTGATGCAGAGATAACAGATTCCAGGAACCATCCGGTTCTGAACTGAGCTTCATTGGTGCGAAGGACGAGCAACAACAGCCCGAAGGTCAGGTAGTCAAACACCGAACTTACCAGGCCGAAGGTGATCATAAACTTGCGTATAGCCTTAATATCCCATCGTCGGGGATGATCAACCATTTCATCATCCACCCTGTCGGTAGCAATGGTCATTTCAGGGAAGTCGGTCAGCAGGTTGGTAAGCAGGATCTGCTTTGGAAGCAGTGGAAGAAACGGGATAAAGAGCGATATCCCGGCCATACTGAACATATTCCCGAAATTAGCGCTTGTTGCCATAAACACATACTTCAGAGTATTGGCAAAGGTCATTCGTCCTTCTCTTACACCTTCAACAAGAACACCCAGATCTTTTTCGAGCAATACGATATCGGCAGCATCTTTGGCAACATCGGCAGCGGTATCTACTGAAATCCCGACATCAGCAGCGTGAAGTGCCGAAGCATCATTGATCCCATCACCCATATAACCTACAACATTCCCCGCCTTTCGCATGGCAATGATAATCCGTTCTTTCTGATTGGGTTCTATCTCAGCAAATACATCCACTACACCCACACGCCGTAACAAGGCAGCATCGCTCATCTGACGAAGTTCAGGGCCGGTGATGATTTTATTATCCGGCAGTCCCATCTTTTTACTGAGGCTGGTTGCAACAAGACGATTATCACCGGTGATAATTTTAAGTGAAACACCCAGTTTTTTCAGACTGTTTATGGTGTCAAGTATATTTGCTTTTGGAGGGTCAAAAAGGGTGAGAAATCCCAGAAACGTCATTTCCTCCTCATCGGTTTTGCTTATGGGAGATCCCGTAGGCAATTTTTTATATGCAATGCCCAGGGTGCGATAGCCTTGGTTGCTGAAGTCTACAAAGTGTTGCTGGATCTGATCCCGCATGGATGCAAGGTCAACAATACTTCCCTCTTTGGTTTCCGCATTTGAGCAAACATCGAGAATATTACTTAATGCGCCTTTGGTTACCATCAAATGGATATCGCCCTGTGTAACTGCAATACTCAGTCGCTTCCGGAGAAAATCATAGGGGATTTCATCCTGTTTTAAGTATCCCGATATGTCAGGCTTACGATGGTTAAGGATAGCCTCATCAATAGGGTTAGTAAAACCGGTTTCGTAAAAAGCATTAAGATAGGCGAACAGAAATACTTTTTCACTCGCATCTCCATTCACATCGTTTGCAGATTTTACAAGCACAGTTCCTTCGGTGAGGGTCCCGGTTTTATCGGAACATATTATATTCATGCTGCCGAAGTTTTCAATGGAAGAAAGCCGCTTTACGATCACTTTATTTTTAGCCATTTTTTTGGCGCCATGGGCAAGGTTGATGCTGATGATGGCAGGCAATAACTGTGGAGTGAGGCCGACTGCAAGCGCCAGTGAAAACAGAAACGATTCGAGGACAGGCCGGTGCAAAAAAACATTGATAGCAAATATAATGACCACCAGGACCAGGGTGACTTCTCCCAGAAAATACCCGAATCTTCGTATGCCACGTTCAAATTCGGTTTCCGGCGCTTTGAGTTTAAGCCGTTCGGAGACATTTCCAAACTCAGTACTTTTACCGGTAAATATAACCACGGCTTGTGCAGTACCGCTTACTATATGGGTGCCCATCCATAATGAATTTGCCCGCTGTGCGAGGGCAGTATCGGATGGTAAAACCGAAACAGTTTTTTCAACTGGGAAGGTTTCTCCGGTAAGCATGGCCTCATCAACAAATACATCTTTGGATTCAAGCAACAGGCAGTCGCCCGGAACCACATCACCGGCATTCAGGATAACAATATCACCGGGAACAATATCTTCCACAGGAATTTCCTGCTGTTTCCCGTCACGTTGCACAGCTGCTTTGATTTGTACTATGGCAAGCAATTTTTTTACAGCATCGGATGCACTATGCTCCTGCCAGAAACCAAGGAGTCCGCTTACAACAACTATGGTCAGAATAATTGAAGCATCAACAATGTTATGCAGGAACAACGACAAGCCCGTTGCAAGCAGGAGAATTAAAATAATCGGGCTTTTAAACTGCCCAACCAGGAGTGTGAATGCATCTGATCGTTTTTGGGGTTTCAGACGATTCGCACCATAGCTTATAAGCCGTTTTTGAGCCTCATCGGTTGTAAGACCGCTGGCTGTTACCCGAAGGCTTTTGAGCAGTTCGGTAACAGGAATGCTCCAGAAAGACTGAGGGTTTTGGTCCATTATTTATAGGTTGGGCTTTTCAGGCTTTATAAACCGGATAATCGGTATATCCTTTTTCATCGGAAGTATAGAATAAGTCCATTAGAAGGTTTTCCGATAAAGCCCAATTGTTTTTAAGCCGTTCAACAAGATCGGGATTGTTAATAAATGGCCGACCAAAAGCCACGAGATCACCCAGTCCGCTTTGAATATCTTTCTCTGCTCTTTCCTTGTCATATCCTCCTGAAAGTATAATAGTGTTTTTAAAATTATTCCGGATGAGATTCTTGATTTTCAAAGGAACCACAGGGGATCCCATCGCAGAATGATCAACAATGTGGATATACACTAATCCAAGTTTGTTCAGTTGATCTGAAAGATAATTATATGTAGCATCGATTTCAGGATAAAGTGGCATATCACTGGCAACTCCATAAGGCGATAAGCGGATCGCAGTTTTTCTGCTTCCGATTGTCTCTGCAACAGCCGACGCCACTTCAATAACAAACCGGCTCCGGTTTTCAATGCTTCCACCGTAATTATCTTTACGGATATTGCTGATGGGTGAAAGGAACTGCTCGAGCAGGTAACCATTGGCCCCATGCAGTTCCACACCATCAAATCCTGCCTCCAGGGCCTTTTTTGCTGCTGCCACAAATTGTGCTTTTGTTTGCAAAAGCTCTTCTGACGACATTTCTTTTGGCACCGGAAAATCCTGCAGCATTTTTGAATCTGTCCACATCTGTCCTGCAGCTTTTACTGCCGAAGGTGCCAGAATCTGCGCTCCGACAGGCATATTTAATGGATGGCTTATCCTTCCCGTATGCATAAACTGAATGAATATTTTCCCTCCTGATTCGTGTACAGCCGAAGTTGTCTTTTTCCAGCCTTCGACCTGCTTAGTGCTAAAGATCCCGGGTATCCGGGCGTAACCCAGTCCGTTGGGCGAGGGCGATGTGCCTTCTGTTATTATCAGGCCGGCCCCAAAACGTTGTTTATAATATGTTGCCATCAGTTCATTTGGCATATTCCCGATCGCCCTGCACCTTGTCATTGGCGCCATTACAACACGATTTTTCACTTCTACAGATCCAAGTTGTTCAGAAGTGAATAATTTAAATTCTTTCATATATCCTGATTATTAGCTGTGTTTTTTAGTTGGGATAATAAATATAGGCAGAGTAGTATTACTAAAAACTTTTTCAGTAACACTTCCCATTAGTATTTTTTCTAGCCATTTCCGGCTATGAGAACCCATAACAATAATATCTGCATGCATGGCTTTAGCCATTGAAAACCCTATTTCTGCAACTTTTTGCGCAGTCGGATCATAATCCAATGCAATCAATACTTTTTTTATATTCATAAGGATTATTCTATTTTTTGAAACCTGAAATATCAACTACAGATAAAAGGCATTTCCGGTCATCGCCGGTGAGGATGCCTTCCATATAAACCAGGCATAGAGGTTTATTATCATAACCAAGCATCACTTTGCACGATTCTTTAACATTACCGGCAAGGACTTTACTGAAAAATTTTTTAAATACAGATTGCGACTTTTCAGAAACAAATAGCTTAAAGTTGGCGTTTACCAAACTAAAGCGTTTCTCACCAAGCATTTCGGCGCCAGTAAAGTTCAATTCGCAGATACTGCCATCGCTATCGAGTGTAAAATAGCCCATAGGGGCAAAATCGTATAACATCGTAAACTTTTTAAGCGCAGTTTCTGCCGTTTCATTTGCCTGGCGCAATTCCTCGTTTTGCATTTCTAATTCAATCTGGTGTACCTGCAGTTCATGCATAAGCTTTTTCATATCGGTTTCCAGAACCGGCTTATCCACTTTTTTTTGCTTCTCTTTCAGTTTTTCTTCGGCTTTTCTGCGAAGCATTTGTTCATCTGTAAACTTCAGTTCTTTTTTATTCATGGTATTTTATTTATTTAGTAATAAAATCATTCCTACTGGTATCTTCAGGTTGTTGAGCAGTACTTTTACGAACCATTCAACAACTAACAATTTATCTCCGGCTGCTAATACCTTCATTTTGAATTTGCCGTCCAGCATTCCTTTCAGCAGTTTATCCATCTCTTTTTCAGTCTTTTTTCGAACTGCTTCAGGAATAAACATCTGAATAAAATTTTTATTTAATGCATCCTTACGTTTTTTACCGAAAAATTTTTCAGCTTCAGAATTAAACTCCAGTATTTTCCTGTCAGTTGATAATTTAATTATTATATCTGAGGATGAATTTAAGAGCACCCTATTCATCTGCCCTATTTCGTGTAATTTTACTTCCACCTGCTTGAGATCGGAGATGTTGAAAAAAGTGATGACCAGACCGTCTATTTTGTCGTCAGAGGTGCGGTAGGGCATAATGCGAATGGAAAACCATCGCCCGTCTTTGGTGGAAATTTGTTTTTTTATAAATACGAGTGTCCTTAATACTTTGAGAGCATCTCCAACCAATGCGGGGTATATAAGATCGGAAACAAGGTCGGTAAAAGGCCGGCCAATGTCGCTTTTTATCAGTTTAAAAATATTGGTCGACTGAATGGTGTAACGACGAATATTCAATTCTTTGTCGAGAAACAAAGTAGCAATATCGGTGCTGTTAAGCAGGTTTTTCATATCATTGTTCACCCGCAAAAAAGCATCCACTTTCGACTGCAATTCAGTGTTCAATATTTGAAGTTCTTCATTCAGGCTTTGCATTTCTTCTTTTGAACTTGTAAGTTCTTCATTGGTAGATTGCAATTCCTCGTTTGTAGATTGTAATTCCTCATTTGTAGATTTTAACTCTTCCTGCGAAGTCTGCATTTCTTCGAGAGTGTCCTGTATCTTTTCGCGTGTATACTTTAACTCATTCTCCAACTCCATTTGCCTTGTAATGTTTAAAGTCTTTTTTCCCCTTTTTATGTAAGGTTTTAAGTCAGTAATCTCCGGCACATCAGTAAAAACTATCATTACCATGCCGCGTAAAGACTCAGGTTTATCAATCCATTGAATGTTAATATTTAATATTTGACTATCACCGTTTGTACCTACTTTGAGATTGCGCAAAACCACAAGTTCTTTTTTTATAATGGCTTTGCGGAAGGCAACAGGAAATTCGTTGCGCAATCCTTCGCGTAACATTGCAAAAATATTCAGGTTTGCTTTACCGACAGCCGGTTCCAGATATTTTCCAGTACGTCCGCTAATGTATATGATGTCACCATCTTCGTTCACTAAAACACCGGCAGGTGAAAAATGTTGCAACAACAGCTGATCGGTAAGCGTTTGAATATTCTGGGTTGGTTTGGCAAGTATTTGTTTTTCAATAGTAGTCACTTTGGACAGGGAAAAGGAAGAGGGAAAATCGAATAATTCAGGTGTCTGGTTAGTAACGGCGCGTTTGAAAATTTTCAATTTAACATCAACAGTTGTAAAAAGATGACTCTGCGGTCCAAGCGTTTCGGCAGTGCCCAGCAACATAGTTCCGTCATGGTTAAGACTATAGTAAAACAGTCCGATCAGCTTTTGTTGCAACTCGGGCTCCATGTATATAAGCAGATTGCGGCATGAAAGGATATCGATCTTTGTAAAAGGAGGATGCATGATAAGATTGTGTTGTGCAAATACAACCTTTTCCCTTATTTCAGTATTGATGAAATAACCGTCATCAGTAGTAAGAAAAAAACGTTTCAGACGATCTGGCGATACATCGGCAGCAATATTTGCAGGAAATATGCCTTTTCTGGCTATCTCAATAGCCTCATTGTCGAGATCGGTAGCAAATATCTGTAACGAAAAGCCTCCATGCGGATTGATTTTTTCAATCACTTCTTTAAACACTATGGCTAGTGAATATGCCTCTTCTCCTGTAGAACACCCAGGTATCCATGCCCGCAATATTGAACCGGGTTGCAGATTAGCAATAATATTTGGAATAACATTCTCTTTCAACTTTTCCCATACTACAGGATCACGAAAAAAACTAGTTACTCCAATCATCAATTCTTTGAAAAGAATATCCACTTCCTTTGGATTTTCCTGCAAAAATTGAACGTATGAAGATATCTTATCAATTTTGTGGACACCCATACGTCTTTCAATGCGGCGATACACCGTATTTTTTTTATATAACGAAAAGTCGTTGCCTGTATAGGTTCGCAGTAGAATAATAATTTTTTCGAGAGCGCTTTTGTCTTTAATCTCTGTATCAATATCTGATATGATGACAGGAATATGTTTAATAAATTGAATGAGCCTTGCAGGCAACTCGTTGGCTGGAGCCACAATATCGACCTGCACGGAATTAATGGCATTGCGGGGCATACTGTCGAATTTTGCAGAAGCAGGGTCCTGTACCATCACTATTCCGTTTCTTTCTTTTATGTCATGGAGTCCGATACTGCCGTCGGAGCCCATGCCCGAAAGAATAAGACCTATACTTCGTTCATGCAGGTCGTTGGCAAGCGAACGTAAGAAAAAATCAATCGGAAGGCGCAGTCCTCTTGTTTCTTTTGGTTCAAACAGGTGAAGCATCCCCTTTAATATAGACATACTCTTGTTTGGAGGAATTACATACACGCAGTTTGGCTTTACAGCCATATTGTTTTTTACCTGAAAAACTTTCATTTTGGAAATCCGCTGAAGCAACTCCGGCAACATACCTTTCTGCGTTGGATCCAGATGTTGGATAACCACATAGGCCATTCCGCTGTTTTCAGGCACATAACTGAGAAATTGTTCCAATGCTTCCAATCCGCCAGCCGATGCACCTATCCCGACTATTGGGAACTTACCGGTATCCACATCAGAAATTTTTACTTTTGAGGATGTTGCCGATTTCAGTTTCTTGGGTTTCACGAGCATTTTTTTATTATCTGTTAATTTACTTATTTAATTTTACTTTGAAGAGAATACTCATTTGAAACTATTTTCCCGTCAGGCAGTGTTTTGTTTACCAGGCTTTTTATCTGCATTCCATCAATTTATACTTTTCCATTGTTAACCTTGCCATCAGATAACTTACTGTTGACTCTGCCCCCTGGTTCAGATTAATATGAGTTTCTTCAAGGCCGTCGTAGCATCCGCCTGTACATGGATTGTAAATTATCTGATGCAATCGGTTATTCCCTAAGAACCAGGAGAACGCCGTTTCCATTTTCAGGCGGTAGTCTTCGTCTTTATATACATCGTAAAATTTGCTTAAGGTCATTATGGTATAGGCAACATCAATGGGTTGCTCGCCAAAATGCCCTGCCACTTGTCCCTTTTGAAGCCAGTTTTTATTAGAAATTACTTCTATCCCGTTTTCATTAAAAATCTGTGAAATGAGAAAATTAAGCGACGAGATTGCTATTTCTTTATAGACTGTTTCCTTAGTCAGTAACCAGGCATATAACATAGCCTCAGGCAATATACTGTTGGCATAAGTAAGATAACCCTCGAACCATTCCCATTTTTCGTTCGATTCATGCCTGTACATCTGGACCAACCGGTCGGCGAATGTTTTCAAAAGGACAAGGTTCGCCGGTGACTTTATGATACTGTAATGGTAAAAAATACCTTTTATTGCAAAAGCCATAGCCCTGGTTGAATGCACATTGCCAATACGAAGCAGGGATTTCTCAAAAATTGTTTCAGCAACTGATGTGATATCCCAGGGTAACAACCCCGCAAGGGATGTCACATATCCTAAAGCCCACAGAGCCCTTCCGTTGGCATCATCCAGATTGTCTTCCTGGTTTTGAATGGTAAATCTGTTATCCCTGTCTACATAATTTAAAAAGTCACCGTCAGGTTGCATACAGAATTTTATAAAGCGGAGATACTTTCGGATTTCGTCTAGTGTACCGTCAAAACCTGTTTGTTTAAAATACGTACACATGGCTGCAAGTGCCCTGGCATTATCATCAAGGGTATAACCCGAACTGATATCAGGTTGATTGATCTTTGAGAACTGAATAATCCCGGCATTGGTTGTCATATGCCTCAGATGGTTCAGGTTAATGGCCGGCAGCGTATATGTTAATGTAATGTTTGCGCCGACAATTTTTTCAAACAACATTGCATGAGCAACAGCAGAATTTTCCCATACGGTGGAGACAATTTTCTGAAGGGTGTTTGAACTTATACTCCTTCGCAATGGCCCATTGTTTAGCAGGCGTATAACGCCATCAGCCAATTTCTGTGAGTCGCGAAAATTAAAAATAATTCCTGTATCCCTTGTCAATACCTCCTTTGCATGAGGGATAGGTGTAGAGATAATGGGACAGGCACAGCTCATTGCATAAACAAAAGTGCCGCTTACGGCCTGGTTAGGATCATTTGATGTAAACAGATAGATATCGGTTAGTTGCAGATATTCAAGCAGATCGGGTAATGCCAGGTAGTTGTTAATGAATATCACATGATCCTGCAGAGAATAGTGATCTACTATTTGCACCAGACTTTCCCTGTATTTTTCTCCTTCGAACCGTTTAACTTCGGGATGAGTTTTTCCAATAATCAGGAACACTACTTCAGGACATTCATTTATAATGGCAGGTAATGCTTCAAGGGTGGTTTCAATACTCTTCCCGGAACTAATCAGGCCAAATGTTGTAAGCACTTTCCGACCCTTCAGTCCATATTTCGACTTCAGAAACCTATCGTTTAAATGAAGAACCAAATGGGTGCCATGGGCAATAACAGAAATTTTTTGCTTTTGCAATCCATAATCAACAGCTAAAATATCAGCCGAATTATGGGTCATGACAACAACTGACACGCAGGCAGACGCGATAGCCTGTATTTTTAATTTTAACTGTTCTTCAGGATGAGGAAGGACCGTGTGAAAAACAATGATAACCGGTTTTGAAATGTTTTTTAAAAATTGCAGAAATATTGTCTCCTGCAATCTGAAAAAACCAAACTCATGCTGGATCAGCACTATTTTAATGTTAATGTCTTTATTAATGGTATAGGCCAATGATTCGTATCCTGCAGTTGATGAAGTGTCAAGGATATATTGTACTTCAGCGGGATAAGGATAATTTGCCTCTCCGGATTCCAAAGCACAAACTTTTATTGAGAAGGAATTGCTGAATTTATTGTTCAGCGCCTTTATCAAATCATTCGAATAGGTTGCTATGCCACATTCCCTGGGAGGATATGAAGTAATAAACAGGATTTCAGCCAGGTCATTTTTCATCTTTAGCAGCATGTTTTATCAATTCAGACAATAATGCAGATAAACTTAAAGAGGCACAGGCAATATATGAATCCGCCGCTCCATAATAAATAAATAAGGTATTCCCAAACAAGGCAGTGCCGGTAGGAAAAACCACATTATTCACTTCACCATACAATTCCCATTCATATTCTGGTGAAAACAGTACATAGGGAAGTCTCGACAGCTCTTTGGATGGATCATTCAGGTCCAGTAAGGCAGCACAGGCCGAATATACACGTCCTCTGTCAGTCTCATGCACTCCGTGATAAATCAGCAACCAGCCATGTTCCGTTTCAATAGGAGGGCACCCGCTGCCAATATAACTTGACTCGTGAGGATAAACAGGATCCATGACAATATGTTCATGCAGGTTAAGAAAATAGTTTTCCCAGTATTCTTTATTGAGATCTTTTATATTATTAACACAAGCTATTTGTATCCCTGGCCTGATCCGGTGAAGGAATACCAGTTTGCCGTCAATTCTCCTGGGGAAAAAGATTACATTTTTATCCCAAAGCATTATTTTTTTCTCAGGATCTGCTTCCTGGTAATAAAACTTATGATTGCGGTAATAATTTTCATTTACTTTTCCAGTAGATTCAGCAAGAAATACAAATTGTGCATATGTGATTGGGGGAACAATAATCCCCTGTTTTGTAAAATGACTTAAATCCTTTGAAGTGGCTAAAGCCCCACGGGCATTTGTCCCATCGTACCCGGTATATGTCAGATAATACAGATCATCAATCTTTACAATACGGGCATCTTCAACACCATGCGATTCAAATTCGGATTCAGGAACCATAAAAGGTTTATCCCAGCGTTCGGCAATGTTTAACGGGCCATCCAGGCGGCAATAACCAATACTCGAGTGATTCCCTTTCCGCACAGCGCGATAAAAAAGATGAACGCTGTCACCTTGGCGTATTACTGCCGGATTCAGTACACCTTCGTTTTCAAATTCAAGGTCGGTCTTTGTTAATAATACTCCTTCCTTTTTAACCTCAATCATTTAGATTTAATTTTAAAAAATGGTTTTATTTTTAATATTGACGGCATGGTGTCGCCTAATAAAAACCCCCAGGGTTTTAAGGGTTCAATATGGTCGAAAATGACTTTTATAATTGCGAGGAGTGGTAAGGAAAGAAACATGCCCGGGATGCCCCATAACATATTTCCAACGAGCACAACTATAATTGAGAAAAGCGCATTGATCCTTACTTTTGAGGCAACAATTTTTATAACAATGAAGTTGTTGTCAATCAGCTGGATAGCATAATAGGCTGCAAGAACATAAATGGCATACCAGGCCGTGTCTTTGGTGACTAAGGCGATCATCATTGGCAAGGCAACTGCCACAATTCCTCCGATATATGGTATAACATTAAGCAAAGCACCAATAATGCCAAGCAGGACAGCGTAATCAATACCAAGTATTAAAAGAGCGGTAATATCCATTGCCGCGACCAGGACCGCTTCGATCAACAATCCCAATAGATAGCGTTGAATAACAGTTTTGGTTTGGGTAACTATTTGGCTGACCTGACCCGGGTCACTCCCGGCAAAGACCTTACGAATAAAATCGAGCAAAAGGGGATGGTAAAACAAAAGGAGAAATACATAAAGAGGCACTAATAACAAAACCATAATCGTGCTTCCGACACTTAAAAGTGTCTGGCCGATTGCAGCACTGCTGGTATTGATGAGTTCATTTTTAGTTTTCAGGATCCATGCATCGATCTTATGCGGGTTTATATCAAAGTACTCTGACACCCAGCTGATGCTTTGGTTGAGGATCCCGGTAAATTTATCGACCAGTAAGGGCCAGGATTCACTGAACCGGCTTGCCTGCGAAAACAGAAGACCAGTAAACGCAGCAACGATTAAAATGGTAAGGAAAAGCGTCATTGTTATTGCAATGACCCGGTTAATCTTCATCCGTACCAGGAAATTTACAACCGGGTGCAGCAGGATTGCAATCAGGATTGCAAAAATAAGGGGAACAATGATGCCCTGGGCAATATATAATATCGCTGTAAGGGCAAATAAGCCAATGATAAGAAGAATAGCTTTTACATAAAATGGCAAGATTATTTCCTTAACTATCACGGCTTCTGAGAATTCTTTGCTTTTTGCTGAGAATATTTTGAGAAATAAACTCTCCGAATGATTTTACTGCTTCAGGGTGTTGAGCAACAGCTTTTGTAACACCCAACTGCAGAATAATGCCGAAAAGCTTTCTGAATATGTTTCCTGAAGTACCAATGAATATTTTTTTTGAGAGATAACCGGTAGCCAGCCCTATGAGCGTGCCTAAGATACTATCGATCAATGATGGCGAGGAAGCCAGATCATTCAAAGTGCCTCTGAGAAGGTTAACAGGCCTTAAGACATGGCATGTAAGATAGAAATGTTCATTTAAACGCCGCCCGGAAGCAATCTGCTCAATCTCCAATACTTGAATTGAATGTTTAAGACCCGCAACAGAAGTTATCTTTTGCATATGATTTTACTTTAACAGCAGTTTAATAATATAGTTGCAGGCGATCTTTTTAATCCAATTCTTCATCAAAAGATACAAAACACCCCCAATTATCAGATAAAAAGCAGCTACCATAAAGAACCCGAAAAAGATCTTCCCTAGAATTTCACCAAGCCAAAAAGCCAGTCCCACATTTAAAAAAAGCATGAAGGAGGCAATTATGACAAATACAGCAGAAACAGGTATAAATGAGGAAACAACATCTGTGGTTTTATCTAAAGCTTTGAGTTTTACTAACTCAAGGCTTGTTTTACCATAGTCGGTAACTTTTACCAGCAGCGATTCAAGCAACTTCGCATTGTCTTCCATGGCTTCGGTTTTGATAACATTTCAACCCTTGACAGTCTTCAGCTCTTCTTTCACTTCCTCTGATCTGGTATGTGCCTGTTCGGCAAAGTCGGAAACATCCTCTTTTACTTTTTCAAATTTGTCGGATATCTCTTCAAGAAATTCATGGTATCTTTCTTTTAATCCATCAGCATAGTCCTCTCCTTTTTTGGTTATTCTCCTTCTGGTTCTGGAACCTTTAGAAGGGGCAAATAAAACCCCTAACAATGCACCGGCAGCGACGCCTGCCAATACGCCTAATAATACTTTTCCTGAGTTCATAAATTAATTTTTAATGCATGTCATTAAATCGATGATTTAAAATAATTACAGTATGTTTTACCTTTTTCCAGTCCAAAAATCATGAAAGGATTTTCCCATCTGCTCCATGTCGTGATTGAATTTATTCCTGAACGACACCCATCCCTCTTTTCCATCTTCCCTGAAATCCTCAAGCCTCTTTCTCATTTCCCTGTTTTGTTGTTCCAGTTCGGCTAATCTCCTTTCATATTGGACCCTGTTTGCCTGTTTATCTTTTGCCAGTTTTACTTTGAATTCGGCAATGCTTTTTTCATTAGCGCTGATTTGATCTTCAGAAGCTTTTCTGAATTGCTGAATGGAATCTTTCAGCGCCTGGTCAAGATCTAATTTAGCTTCTACAACTTTATTCTGGGCATCCTGCACCTTGGCCTGTGCATCTTTGATTTTGTCGGCCTGCGATTGGCATCCGGTTAGCATTGTTCCTGCTATAAATGCTGTTACAGCCAGGGTGAAAATCGTTTTTTTCATTCGTTTCTATTTTAGTTTTGTGTTATTCGTATCCGCTTTTTATAATCGTAGAAATCATTTTAAACCTTTCGTTGGCTTTTACACTGTTCGATGTATGAGCAGGTATTATGATTGACTGGCCTGTTTCCAATAAATTAGATTCATCGTCAATTATAATCTCTGCCTTTCCGTCAATGATCTGGACGAACGTGTCGAAGGGGATTATTTTTTCAGTCATGGCTTCACCACTGTCACATGAAACCGCAGTGACATTTCCGGTTGTCTTTTTTATTATTGTTTTCATGACCACCGAATTAGGAACGTATTCAATGATCTCGACAATAATAAAACCTTTCGCTTTTTCAACCTCGTGGGACAAAGTTGTTTTCATGAGAAAATTAATTACCCAACAAAGATCAGCACCTTTAATCCCGGAAGCATTACACAATTATGGGAATAAGTTACATCATTCACACATTGCCTAAGGTGCTGCGCCTTTTGTGCTTAAGATGTTTGAAGTGAGATGGGGTAAGCCCTGTCATCTTTTTAAACTGGTTTGACAAATGGGCTACACTGCTGTAATGAAGTTTATAAGCAATTTCGGTAAGATTTAGCTCGTCATAAACGAGTAATTCCTTTACTTTCTCTATTTTATGGGCAAGGTAAAACTTTTCAATGGTTGTCCCTTTAACCTCAGTAAAAAGATTGGAGAGGTAGGTATAATTATGATCGAGTTTTTCGCTCAGGTAATCGGAAAGGTTTACTTTAATCTGTTCGTCGGTATAATGAACCAGTTCGATGATAACCATTTTAATTCTTTCGACCAGCATGCTTTTTTTATCATCCATCAATTCAAGCCCGGACTTTCTAAGGGCTTTATCCAGGTGTTCCAGTTGCTCTGTTGAAATATCATCCTTAATATCAGCTTCACCAAGATCCACGGCAACATATTGCACCCCAAGTTTTTGCAACTCGGATTTTACAACCATTTTGCAACGGATGCAAACCATATTTTTGATGTAGATCTTCACTACCTCAGAGTGTTTTCAACAAAATTATAAAATATTTGTATTAAAGTCAAGCTTAGTTCATTATTCAGCTGAACCTCAGTTTTCTGAAACTGATCATCTCCTGGGTTTTTTCATTCCACAAACGAAAAGTAATCGTCTTGAATCCAGGCCAGAACCTCAGTGGTTTGATGCCGTTAAACAGTGCATTTTCATGATGGCACCTTGAAAGGTTATAGTTTGGAATAAGGGGACTAAGATGGTGAATATGGTGAAAGCCGATGTTGCCTGTGAAATATTGAAGGATGCGGGGGAGCTTGTAATACGAACTGCCTTCCAGGGCTACTTTTTGGTAATTCCAGGTATCGCTTCTTGACCAAAGGCTAGGATTGAACTGATGCTGGACGTAAAAGAGCCAGAACCCAAGGATGCCGGCTATATAAATAATTGGGAACTGAATGAGGATGAAAGCCTTAACACCAATCAGCATACTCATTGAAACAGTGAACAACAATAGGCCTGCATTAGTTAAATAAACGCCCATGCGCCCCTTTTGGTCCATATGTCTTTTTGTGAACCGGTTACCGATCAGAAACACATAGAACGGTCCTATCCCGAACATTGTGACAGGGTTTCTGTAAAACCGGTAAATGATCTTTTTCCAGCGCGAACTTTCTTTAAACTCACTTACAGTCATGGTCCATACATCACCTATTCCCCGTTTGTCAAGGTTCCCCACCGTTTCATGATGGATGTGGTGATTGTTTGACCAGCTATAGTATGGAGTAAAGGTGAGAATCCCCAGGAAGATCCCCATCCAGTTACTTAACATTCGTGATTTGAAAAATGAACCATGGCCTAAGTCATGGTAAATGATAAATAAGCGAACCAGCATGCCCGCCGCCAATATTGAAAGCCCCAGGGTGATCCACCAGGAAATGGATAGGCTTAAATACATTAAAAACCAGGCAAGGGAATAAAGAAAGAGATTGGCGGATAACTGCACCCAGCTTGTTACGTGATTGGGTCGGTTGTATTTCTTGACAATCTGTACCCATGAAGTGTCGGGCGTTTCATTTTGAAAATTCAAAGAACTCATGATAAATCCAATAAAAAGACAAAGGTACAAAATAATATGGCCTATTGTTTGTTTAGATCAAATAAAAATAAAATCCGGATCGTTCGGGAGCGTTTAAAAAACCGGTTTATTATATACATTTGTATAGAACATCAGTACCGAAACCAAATCCGGAATATTATGACTGGCCTTCCTGCTTCTGGGTCTTCCGATATGCAGACACATCTGCTTAATGAATCTGAAAAAATAACATCCGTCCATTACAAGATCCTCGGCATGTGCTGGGCCGGCTGGGTATTTGATTTTTATGACCTCATCCTGTTTACTTTTCTGCTCATCCCTATTTCAAAGGAGTACAATTTCTCAAATCTTCAGATGTCTTACGTTCTTGGTGCCACCCTTGCAGCAACTGCAATAGGAGGGGTCATATTCGGGATCCTGGCCGATCGCTACGGCCGTAAACCGGTATTACAATGGACTATTCTGACATATTCAATAGGTACATTCTTATCAGGACTGGCGGGCAGCTTCTGGCTTCTGATGATTTTCAGGATCCTTACCGGTCTGGGTGTAGGCGGAGAATGGGGCACCGGCCAGACCTATATAGGCGAAACCTTCCCTGCAAAGGTCCGGGGCCGCTATTGTGCGATGATGCAAACCGGCGCACCTCTTGGTATTGCCCTTGCATCTATAGTGGGGGGCCTTATCTCACCGCTTATCGGCTGGAGGGCTTGTTTCTTTATTTCCCTTCTGCCGGCCATCCTGGTGCTGTTCATCAGAAACCATTTACCGGAATCCGACCTCTGGCTCCTTCGGAAAAAGATCATTAAATCGGGTATTGCTACTATCCGGGAAAAAGGGAATACAGGTTTACAGCAACTTCAGTTGCTCTTTTCAAAGGCTAACAGGAAATACTTCATTCTCGGGCTGATACTGGCGATATTCGACATGTCGGCATACTGGCTCACATACTCATGGATGCCTGGGTATCTTCATACTGAAAGGAACTTCACACTTGCCAAATCCGCATTCTGGATACTGGTAACGCAAACAGGGGGATTCCTGGGATACCTCATTTTCGGGTTTGTTGCAGACCGCCTGGGAAGGCGTCCGGCCTATAGCATTTATTCAGTTATCATGGCGCTCGGATTAGTCATGGTGACTTTCTTCTGGGATTATATTGTGATGTACCCCTTCATCATCCTGGCTTTCATGTTCATGGTTGGGTTTGGTACCGGCATGTTCGGAGGATTTGGTTCACTCTTCTCAGAACTTTTCCCGACTTCAATCCGCAGCACAGCCATGGGTTCTGCATTCAATCTTGCAAGAGGGATACAGTTTTTCACACCTGTTGTCATTTCCATTATTGCAATACGGTACGGATTAGGCGGAGGGATCTCACTGGCAGCACTATTCGCCCTGCTTACCGGTGCCTGGATCTGGACTTTCCCTGAGACAAGGGAAAAAAAGCTTTTCGCCGGGGATTAAGACTAATTCATTTATTATCTTTGAGAATCAATGAGCAATGGTTATGAAACGAAAACTGATACTGTTTGGAATTATCGGTGTTATCATTATACTGCTGCTGATCAGGATCTTTGCTGGGTCGGGCAATAAGAAAACTGAAACAGCGGCCTCCCTGAAGCCGGTCGTCCCTGTTGAAGTTTATATCGCCCGCGATACTTCAATGGTTTATCAGCTGTCGACCATCGGCTCTTTACGGGCTAATGAGAGTGTGGTTGTCGTAAGCGAAATCAGTAAAAAAGTCGTAACGGTCTTCCTTAAGGAAGGCTCGTTTGTAAGCAAAGGTCAATTACTTTTCAAACTTGATGATGCCGATATCATTGCAAGGATAAACAAACTTAATATCGAGGAAAAACTGGCAGAGACCAACGAGGCAAGGCAGAAAGCCCAGTTAGCCAAGGGGGGCATCAGCCAGGAACAATACGATGGAACCCTGAACCACCTGAACACTATCAGGGCTGAAATTGAGATATTGAGAGTTGATCTTTCAAAAACAGAGATCAGGGCTCCTTTCGCAGGGAAGATCGGTCTCAGGAACGTCAGCGAAGGAGCGCTTGTTAACCCAAATATGATACTGGCCAGCCTCCAGGATGTCAGCAAAATAAAAATTGATTTTTCAGTACCTGAGCGATATGCCAATGATCTGCGCCAGGGCTCGGGTATTTCATTTTCAACCGAGTATTCCACGAAAGAATATAAAGCTGTAATTGAAGCTGTGGAAACGGATGTGGAGAAGAAAACCAGGACTATTTCCCTGCGTGCTGTATGTGAAAACAGGGACGGGAGCCTGGTCCCGGGAGCTTCGGTGAGGGTGGAACTCAACCTCCGGGCATTGGATAAGAAGCTGTTCATCCTTACTGCGGCACTGATCCCGACCGTCAAGGGATATGATGTTTACCTCATGAAATCCGGCAAAGCGGTCCTTCAACCCGTAACAACAGGAATCCGGAACCGCCTTTCGGTCCAGATCGTTGAAGGCTTATCGCTGAATGATACGGTTGTTGTGACCAATCTGCTTAGAATAAAACCGGATTCCCCCTTGAAACTGGTGAAACTAGATTAACATGAGCCTCTCATCCGTCAGTATTAAAAGGCCGGTCCTGGCTATCGTCTTCTCCCTTCTAATCGTTATCTTCGGCTTAGTGAGCTATTCATACCTCGGTATAAGGGAATACCCTGCAATGGATCCTCCTATTGTAACCGTTACAACAAACTATGCAGGTGCCAATGCCGAGATCATCCAGGCCCAGATCACCGAACCCCTTGAAGATGCTATCAATGGTATTGAAGGGATCAGGGTGCTGTCGTCTGTCTCCAATGACCAGACCAGCCTGATCACGGTTGAATTCAATCTTGGCAACGATATGGAAGCTGCCGCAAATGACGTCCGCGACAGGGTTTCCAAAACCATACAACTGCTTCCAAAGGATGTTGATCCTCCGATCGTCGAAAAACTCAGCGCAAATGCCAATGCCATCATTTTCATGGTCATCCGCAGCTATCAGCACAACATTATGGAAGTGAATGCACTGATGGAAAACGTGATCAAGGAAAGGATACAGACTATTCCGGGTGTTGGGGACATTAAAATATTCGGTGAAAAGAAATTCTCCATGCGATTATGGCTTGATCCCTATAAAATGTCATCCTGCGGCATTACATCCCTCGATATACAGAAAGCCCTGACAAGGGAAAATATCGAGCTGCCTTCAGGCAGGGTGGAAGGGGATATGACGGAACTCACAATACGTACCCTCGGCCTTATGCAGACTCCGGACCAGTTCAACAATCTGATCATAAAACAGGAAGGCGGGAATATCATCCGCTTATCCGACATAGGGACTGCCGAATTGTATCCTGAGAACGACCGTTCAACCGTTATGATGGATCTGCTGCCTGTTATTATTATCGGTGTTGTTCCCCAAACGGGTGCGAACAATGTGGCTATTGCCGACGAGTTTTACAGGAGAATGGCTCAGATCAAAGATGAGATCCCGGCCGAATACTCAATCAGTATCGGGTATGATTTCACAAAATTCGAAAGGATGGCCGTCAAAGAAGTCCGTCAGACAATACTGCTCTCCCTCATCCTTGTTATCCTGATCATCTTCTTTTTCCTGCGTGACTGGAGGTCGACTATCATACCGGTTGTTGCCATTCCGGTTTCTCTTATCGGAGCCTTTATTCTGATGGCCCTGTTTGGCCTTTCGATCAATGTGTTAACACTGCTTGCTGTAGTCCTTGCCATCGGGCTGGTTTGTGACGATGCTATCATCGTACTGGAAAATATCCATGCGAAAGTCAACCTTGGGATGAATCCTGTGGAAGCCGCAAACCAGGGGATGCATGAGATTTATTTCGCGGTCATTTCCACTACTATTGTGTTAGCTGCCGTTTTCATCCCGGTGATGTTTCTCCAGGGCCTGGTGGGCCGGCTTTTCCGTGAATTTGCCGTGGTCGTAGCAGGTTCTGTCCTTATCTCAGCTTTTGTTGCCCTTACCCTTTCACCCATGATGTGCTCCCGCATCCTTAAAACGAGGGGAGAAAAAAAGCCCAACCGGCTCATGCGCATGACAGATCCTTTCTTTGAATATCTTAATACGTCTTATGTGAAATCCCTTGAAGCCTTTTTAAGACGAAGGTGGATGGCATGGCCCGTATTCCTCATCATCCTGGGGCTGATATTCGTTTTCTTCAAAGCCCTGCATTCGGAACTGGCTCCCTTTGAAGACAGGAACAACGTCCGTATCCCGACGCTTGCACCTGAGGGCTCAACCTATGAATTCACCGAGAAGTACATGATGAAACTTGACCAGTATATCAGGGACTCCATTCCGGAAACATCGGTGTTTTTTTACATCATATCTCCCAGCCTGGGCGCAAAAGACAATCCGAACAAAGCAATGGAGATAGTCTACCTGAAGGATCCTGAAAAACGCAGGCGCTCACAGCATGAGATATTCCAGAAGATCTCAAAAGACCTCCAGCAGATAACCGGCATACGTTCTTTCCCCTTTGAACCGCCGACGATTGGGGACCGTTTTTCGGGGCAGCCCCTGCAATTTGTATTACAGGCCCCAAGCCTGACGATGCTCAAAGATGTATTGCCCCATTTCCTCGAGGAGGCCAGGAAACTGCCCATCCTGCAATTCGTGGATGCGGATTTTAAAATCAATAAGCCCGAGTTGAGGATCACCGTAAACCGGGAGAAAGCATCTTTGCTCAATGTTTCCACCGAGGAGATAGCCCGAACGCTCCAGTTAAGCCTGAGTGGCCAGCGGTATGAATATTTCATGATGGAAGGGAAGCAATATGAAATCATCGGTCAGCTGATGGCCCGGTACCGTAACGATCCGGATGCCCTGAAATCCCTGTATGTGCGGAGCAGCTCAGGTGAGCTGGTGCCGCTCGACAACCTGATCAGGGTGGAGGAAAATATAAATCCCGCAGCAATATATGCTTATAACCGCTATATTTCGGCAACCATTTCTGCAGGGCTCACCCAGGGCGCAACCCTGGGTGACGGGATCAGGGAACTTGACAGGATATCAAAGGAGATCCTTCCTCCGGGTATAAAAACAAGCCTCGCGGGACAATCTCGTGATTACAGGGAAAGTTCATCCAGCCTCATCTTTGTTTTTATCCTTGGGATCATCCTCATTTTTTTGATCCTTGCCGCCCAATTCGAAAGCTTTATTGACCCGTTTATCATCTTGCTCACAGTTCCCCTGGCTATTGCAGGCGCCCTCTTCTCGCTATGGTATTTCAGACAGACCCTGAATATCTTCAGCGAGATCGGGATTGTCATGCTGATAGGGCTTGTCACTAAAAACGGTATCCTCATCGTTGAATTTGCAAATCAGCGGAAACAGGCCGGAATGGCCAAACTTGAAGCCGTGCGCACGGCGGCCGCATCCAGGTTCCGGCCCATCCTGATGACCTCATCAGCCATGGTATTGGGTATCCTGCCTATTGCGTTAAATATCGGGGCTTCATCGGAGAGCCGCCAGTCCCTAGGGGTTGCTGTTGTAGGCGGATTGATCTTTTCGACTTTCCTTACACTTTACCTGATCCCCGCCTTCTACACTTTTTTGTCAAGAGATCCCAGTAACAACGGCGCAAGGGAAACATGAAAAGAACCTGCTTCATCGGATTTATGCTCCTACAGGCCGTCACGTCTGCATTCTGCCAGAATGTACTTACCCTGGACGCTGCGATAGAAATCGGATTGGCGAATAATTTCGGGATCAACATTGCAAAGAATACGTTGAAGATTGCTGAAAATAATGCAAGTCCCGGCAATGCTGGCATGCTCCCGAGGGTTGATGTGAACGCCGGCTATACCCATGGCCTTAGTAATGCAAAAGTGGAAGTGGTTTCGGGCAGCGAATTGAATAATTCCAGCGCTAATTCCGATCTTTTAAACGCAGGAATCAATCTTAACTGGACCTTGTTCGATGGGTTAAAGATGTTTATCACCTATGACAAGCTCAAAAAACTGGAAGACATAGGCGACCTCAATTCAAAAATTGCCGTTGAAAATACCCTGGCAAGAATTATGGCTGCTTATTATGATATCATCAGGCAGGCTAAAGAAACAGCCATCCTGCAGGAACAAGTTGATATTTCAAGGTTCCGGCTGGATCTGGCGAAACTTAAATATGAAACGGGAAGCGGCTCCGAGCTGGAATTCCTTAAAGCTAAAGTGGAGCTGAATGCTGATATTGCAGGTCTTTCAAGCCAGCAGACTATTTTTGAAAATTCCCTGGCCACCCTGAACGATTTACTCTCCAGAGATGTAAAGACCAGGTTTGAAGTCAGGGACACAATTTTACTTCACTACCAGTTGAATTATGATTCGCTCAGGGCCAGTATGAAGGAGTGTAACCGCAACCTCCTGTTGTATAACAGGAATAAGGAGGTCAGCGGCCTGAATATCAAATCGGCAAAAGCAGTGCAATGGCCCACCCTGGGGCTTACAACCGGCGTCAACTATCTCAATTCGGAAACCCAGGCAAATTTTATCAACTATAACAGGAATTTTGGCACTGTCATCGGGGTTTCTGCCTATATAAATATTTTTAACGGCTTGAACCTTCAGCGGGATTATCAGAATGCAAAGATATCCTATGCTTCATCCGAACTGGAAGTCAGGCAATTGGAGAACAGGCTTGACGCCTATTTGCTGAAGATCTACAACGAGTATCTTAACCAGCTTGAATTGATTTCCTTTGAAAGGGAAAACATGACCCTGGCCCATAAAAACATGGATATCGCCAGGGAAAGTTTTGAAGTGGGGGCCATCTCATCCCTGCAACTGCGCGAGATCCAGAAAAACCTGCTCGACGCCAATACGCGTTTGGTGAATGCGGAATTCAGGACAAAACTCACAGAAACTGAACTTCTTCTTCTCAGCGGGAAATTATTACACTGATCATAGTCTGCGGATCACTTTATCATTGATGATCTCACGCGCACTGCAATTTCAACTATTCCGGCGGCTTTCCGGGGAAGTATTGATTTGCCTGATCCGAGCCCGTAATCGGTAAAGATGGGCTTCAACTTTGCCAGCTCATCGGCAACAGGCTTGATATTTGAATCCGTGCCATATTCACCGAGAATGCGCAGAAGTTTGGCCAGGCTCTCTTTCTGCCTGAATATGTTTGCCGCAATCCGACTGTTATCCGTGGCCAACTGGCATAATGAAGAAGTAATATACAATCCTTCAACAAAAGTTCCCGTAGCTACCAGTATTGCAACCTGGTTACGGTTATTCCTCCTAAGGAAATCACTGGTTTCCCCGAAAAACCGTTTCACCAGGGCAACAAGGCTGTCCCTGTTGTCCTTGTACATGTCGACTTTCCCCAACAGGGTTTTGTCATAAACACCCGAAATTCCAAGGTCGCCGGCCAGTTTCCCGGTACAATAAAGAAATTTATCGGTTTCGCTTATTCGTTGATAAGTGGATGAATAGGCCAGGTCGGTACTGTAAATTCCCAGGTTGATAGCTTTTGTCTTCTCAATGAAGTACCGGTTGATATTGGCAGGAGGATTGGTGAGGCTGAAAATGTATGGTGCTCCCGCATCCCTGAGCATCAGGTTAACTTCAAAAGGAGTTGGAAACCGGTTTAACAGATCCTGGGTCTCAGGTGACAGAATAACCTCTTTCTTGATAATATCCTGGTTGGATTCATCTGTTGCATTATCATTGCCAGCGTGATTATGGCATGCCGGCAAGATAAAAAGGGATGTCGGGATAACCAACAATCCGCACAGTTTAACATTAAACGCTCTCATAAGGGTTTTTTGCTGGCTGTTTAATAGCTTAAATATCGTTAAATTTTTCATGACTGCTTCCCGAGCCAGTCAAACCATAGTGGCATCCCTTCACCTGTCTTTGCCGACATCAGGATGAACTCAAGTTTGGGATTCAGCTGTTTTGCATAATTCTTTGCACTCTCCACGCTGAAATCGACATAGGGAAGAAGGTCGGTTTTATTGATAATGCAGAGGTCGGCGGACTGGAACATGTAAGGATATTTCAGGGGCTTGTCATCGCCTTCTGTCACACTGATCACAACCACCCGTTTCTTTTCGCCAAGGTCAAACAGGGCCGGGCAAACAAGGTTGCCCACGTTTTCAATAAACAGAATGGAATGGTTCTCAACTTCCAGCTTTTTCAATGCAAGATGTACCATGTTTGCATCGAGGTGGCATCCTGAACCTGTATTGATCTGGATCGCAGGAGCCCCCGATTTTTCAATCCTGTCGGCATCCCTTGCTGTCTGCTGATCACCCTCGATGACAAAAATCCTGCGCGAAGGGATGAGTGCCTGTATTGTTTTTTCAAGTATGCTTGTTTTGCCGGATCCCGGGGAACTCACCAGGTTCAGGCAAAGCACTTCCTTGGCTTCAAAATACCCACGGTTCCTCTCTGCCAGGCGGTTGTTCTCCGAAAGGATATCGAGATTAAGGGCTATCACTTTTTTAGGTGGATGAGCATGGTCGTGCGGGTGTGAATGCCAATGCCCGTCATGTTCATGTTCGTGTGAATGATCGTGATTGTGGTCGTGGATCTTAAATTCATCCGGTTTTCCGCATCCGCAGGTTTCGCACATAGTCTTGAATTTAATTTATTCTCCAGTCATTGAAACTACCCTGAACTCCTGTCCGCCCCTGATTTCCGAGGGGAAAGAACCGCAGCGAGGGCAGATGTCGAGCCTGTTTCTCATTTCAAACTCCCGTTCACAGGCCTTGCAGAAACCGGTGCCCGGGGTTCGCAGCAAACGTACCTCGGCATCTTTAAGTATGGTTTCTTTTATAAGCAACTCCAGCGCCCATTGAAATGCATCCGCCTCAACACCGCTGAGGTCACCTACTTCGATCAGGATTTCCCGAACCAGGGATACCCCGTTTTTCTTTGCCTCTTCCGTGACAAGGTTTATTACATCTGTTGCGAGCGACAGTTCATGCATCCTTCAGGGGTTTTCAGCAAATCCTGGGTAAAGGATCACCTGTAAGTGAATCTATGATCCGTTTGCCTCCTGTTTCAGTTTTCAGCACCACCTTGCCGGGATGATCGCTTACAACCTTCCCTATGACAGCACTTTGTTTTCCAAGTTCGTTCTTTTTCATGATCTCAAGGATGCGACCACATTCCTTTTCAGCTGCAACAATGACGACCTTGCCTTCGTTTGCAACATACAAAGGGTCGAACCCCAGAAGTTCACACATTGCCCGTACCCCTTTGCCAACCGGCAAATCCGGTTCATCGATGCTTATTCCAAACTTCTTTGTTCCCGTTAGTTCGTTCAGCACGGTCGCAACTCCCCCACGGGTAGGATCACGCATGAATTTAACTGAGGTGGTATGATCAAGCACCTCCCTGATCAGGTGGTTAAGGCATGCACAGTCCGATTTAACGGGGGTTTTGAAGTTGAAGGATTCCCGGGCATTCATCACCGCCATGCCGTGTTCGCCAATGGGGCCGTTGATGAGGATGAGGTCGCCAGGCCTGATGCTCCGGATCTTTCCTGCAAGGCGCTTGGCCTTGTTTATCCTGCCTATGCCGCTTGTATTGATAAACAGTTTATCGCATTTGCCTTTGTTCACGACTTTGGTGTCGCCGGTAACGATAAGGACGCCTGCTTTTTTTGCCTCATCGGCCAGGGACTTTACAATGGTTACAAGATCCTTCATGGGAAATCCTTCCTCGATAATGAAGGAAACGCTGATAAAAAGCGGTTCTGCCCCCGAGACAGAGAGATCGTTCACGGTCCCGCAAACCGCCAGTTTGCCGATATCCCCTCCCGGAAAAAAAAGAGGATCGATCACGAACGAATCAGTGGTAAATGCAATCTCATCAGAATCGGAAGGCAGGATAACCGAATCACTTTGTTGTTTCAGAAACCTGTTCCCGAAATGCATGAAAAAAAGATTGGTGATAAGCTCATGCATAATACGGCCACCATTACCATGACTCAGCAATATTTTTTCTTCGTTCCGGCTCATGAACGGTATTTATAATATGTTGAACAGGTCCCTTCTCCTGAGACCATGCAGGCCCCCACCGGGTCGGCCGGAGTACATTTCTTTTCAAAAAGCCTGCAGTCAGGTGGGGTTTTCAATCCCCTCAGGATCATCCCGCAGATACATCCTTTCGGTTCAGGAGCTGCGGGAACCTCAAGGGGAAACAGTTTCTCCGCATCAAAAGCAGAAAATCCGGGCCGTATTTTTAATCCGCTAAGCGGGATCAGGCCAAGCCCACGCCAGTTGTCATCCTTCAGCTCAAAAACTTTGTTCATAAGTGTCCTTGCTATCGGATTCCCTTTCTTCTGTACCACCCGCAGGTACTGTATTTCTATTTTCGGTTTACCTGCTTCGATCTGGTTTACCAGCATAAGCACTGACTGCATCATATCCAAGGGCTCGAAACCGGAAACCACGACACCCAGCCCGAACTTCTCAGGAAGATCCCTGTAAATACCGGTTCCGGTGATTGCGGTGACATGGCCGGGTGCAATAAAACCGTTGATTTTTACACCTTCCATCACAAGCGCCTTCATCACCGGGGGCATCACCTTATGAGCGCTCAATACGGAGAAGTTCAGGATCTCCCTTTTTTTAGCCTCAACGATAGCAGCAGCAGTAAGAGGAGCGGTAGTCTCAAACCCGATCCCCAGGAAGACCACCTTCTTCTCCGGGTTCTTCCCGGCAATTTCAAGCGATTCAAGTACGGAATAAACAATACGGATGTCCTGCCCCTTAGCTTTTTCTTTTTCCAGGGAAGATGCAGATCCCGGAACACGTATCAAATCACCATAGGTCGTGATAATCAGTCCCGGTAGTTTGCTATATGCTATTGAAGTGTCGATGAAGTGTTGACCCGAGACACAAACCGGGCAACCTGGGCCCGAGAGAAGGTGGATGTTCGGCGGGAGAAGGGAGTTCAATCCGAACCGGTGGATTGCCATGGTGTGACCACCGCAGACTTCCATCAGGGAGATCTCTTTCTTTGAAATCTTCCTTATTTCATCGGAAATTCCAAGAATAAGGTCTTTTTTACGATATTCGTCAATGTACTTCATTGCCTGATTCAGGGTTGTAACTTGCCACTTCATTCAGAAGCCTCATCGTTTCTTTTGCCTCCTCCTCGTCCACTTTCTGGATAGCAAACCCGGCATGCAGCATCACATAATCCCCTTCCTTAACATCTTCGAGAAGTAACAGGCTTGCATTGTATTCGGTATCTTCAATAAGTACCAACGCGTTGGACCCATTCACACGGATTACTTTCGCAGGTATGGCTAAACACATTTTATTTCCCTCCTTTTGGCCGCTACTGCCAATTGTCCCAATGCAATTCCACCGTCATTGGTTGGTACAGCAGCATGTGAAAATACCTCAAAATTGTTTTTCCTGAGCAGGGCTTCAGTCCCTTCAAGCAGGTATTTGTTCTGGAAAACGCCTCCTGAAAGCACGACTTTATTGATCCCTCCCCTGAAACGGATTCCGTTCACAGTTTCAAAGATAATGGAAGTTATAGTATTGTGGAACTTCGTTGCGATAATTGAGGGATCAACTCCAAGCCCAATTTCATTGATGATTCCTCTAAGAGTTTCATCCAGATTGATGACCTGGCCTGCAGTCCATTTGTATTTTTCTATACAGCCCGGTATAACCAACGATTCAAGCAGCATAGGCCCCTGGGCTGGAAATTCCGCTACCTGGCAAAGTCCGAGCAGGGAGGCAACAGCATCAAAAAATCTTCCTGCGCCTGACGTAAGCGGGCAATTGATTTTACGTTCCATCATGCTGATCAGCATATTTACATTATCAGTACTGGTCTGACGAAGAACAGGGAGGTCTATCCCCGTGAACTCTTTACCAAACACCTTGTAAAGCCAGGAAACCGCCATTCTCCATGGTTCTTCACTTGCGCTGTCGCCACCCGGAAGGGGCAGGTACCCGAAATGGCTTATACGGGAATATTCCACAAGGTCGCATACCAGGAATTCAGAACCCCAGATATTCCCGTCATCACCAAAACCGGTTCCGTCGAATGCGACACCTATCACTTTTTTATCGAGTTTAAACTCGGCCATGCAGGATGCAATATGTGCATGATGATGTTGTATGCTGATGACCGGCAATTTTCCGAAACCGGCTGCCGTCCTGGTCGAAATGTAATCGGGATGCATGTCAACCGCCAGCAATGCTGGTTTCACACGGAACAGCTGGATAAACCGGTCAAGGGTCTGCTCGTAAAAAAGGGTGGTTTCCAGGCCCTGGAGGTCGCCGATATGTTGGCTGAGGAAGGCTTTGCGGCCCTTTCCCACACAGAAACAATTGGTAAGCTCTGCACCAAATGCCACAATTCCTTCGGTCTCCAGACCGGTTCGGACAGGTGAAGGCACATATCCCCTGGAACGGCGGAATACCCGTTCTTTTCCGGCGATGATCCTGACGACTGAATCATCGGTACGGTTGAAAATATCGCGGTTGTGCAGTACAACCAGATCGGTACACGAAGAAAATTGTTTCAGAGCTTCATCATTATCGATAAGGATGGGTTCGCTGCTGAAATTGCCGCTCGTGAGGACGATGGCCGGGGTTTTCATCACTCTGAACAACTGGTAGTGAAAAGGCAGGTAAGGGAGCATAATGCCCAGGAGATTCAGTCCCGAATTTATACTTTTTACCAGGTGAGCACTTCCAACCGGGTTTTTAACATGCAAAAGCACAATAGGCCGGCGCCATGAGAGCAGCGAGGTTTCCTCGGTAGTATTTACTTCCGCATAAAGCCTGGCAGTTTCAAGGTTACGGAACATGACCGCAAATGGTTTCCCTTCCCGGTTCTTTAGCTCCCTGAGCCTGGCTACCGCTGTCTCACTGAATGCATCGCAGGCCA
>JAPLDK010000068.1 GCA_026391775.1 Bacteroidota bacterium | reverse complement strand
CCGCAAATGGTTTCCCTTCCCGGTTCTTTAGCTCCCTGAGCCTGGCTACCGCTGTCTCACTGAATGCATCGCAGGCCAGGTGCATGCCTCCCAGGCCCTTTACGGCAACTATTCCACCGCTATCGAGGCATTTTGAAACACCTTCAATGATGGTCCCTATATCGTTGCTGATCAGGTCCTGTTTGTTATACAGCTGATACCCCGGGCCACAATCCGCACAGGCTGTGGGTTGAGCATGGAACCGACGGTCAAGGACGGATTCGTATTCCTGACTGCATTGTGGGCACATGGTAAACGGATCCATGGTGGTTTTCGCTCTGTCGTAAGGTAAATCCCTGATTATAGTGAAACGTGGTCCGCAGTTAGTACAATTTACAAAGGAATAGTCAAGGCGTCTCCCATCACAGTCAATATCTTCAAGGCATTCGTTGCAAACGGCAATGTCGGGGCTGATCTCGGTGATGTCGTCACTCACATCATTGCTTTTGAGGATCTGAAATTGATGGAATTCTTCCTCCTCAATTTCTTCGGAAAGTATTTCTTCAATTATTGCTGCAGGAGGAGCTTCTGATTTTAAGGAATGCAGGAAAACCTCAATGTTAAGTGGATCACCACTAACGCAGATACGTACATTCTCATTGGTGTTCTGCACCCAGCCCTTAAGCCCGTGCCTGTGCGCAATACGGTAGACGAAAGGCCGGAATCCTACGCCCTGTATCAGCCCGGTGACTATGATCTGCAGAGTTTTAATGATAAATGGATTGACGGAATGATTAAAGGTAAAATTATACATATTTTAATTATTTTAGCCTCATTAATAGTTCATATGCTTACATTCCTAACCGGGTTTATTGCCAGTATAGCGCATGTAGTTACCGGCCCCGATCATCTTGCAGCGGTTACCCCACTCGCTATCGACAGCCGGAAAAAGTCATGGATGATAGGCTTTTCATGGGGCCTTGGGCATACCGTGGGTATGTTGCTGATCGGATTATTATTTATCCTTTTTAAGCAATACCTCCCCGTGGAAGCGATCTCGAAACACAGCGACACTGTGATCGGGGTACTGCTGATCGGGATAGGAAGCTGGGCAATCCTCAGGACTTACTTTCATCATTCGCATGGGAACAGGGCCCATTCGCATTTCCATACCCGGCCGTTTTTATATGCCCATATTCATAAGCATACCCATTCAGGAGGACCGGATCCTAAAGAACTTCATACCGATGATCATGACCATGATCATACGCGGACAGTAAAACAAAATGCATTCACGGCTCTTTTTATCGGGATCATCCATGGGTTTGCAGGCTTCAGCCATTTGTTCGCCCTCCTGCCTTCACTGGCCCTGCCAACTGTTATGGCTTCGGTGATCTATATTTCTGCTTTTGCCGCAGGAACCATTCTTACCATGCTGCTGTTTGCATTTATCCTCGGTGTGGTTGCTTATAAGGCTGCCATGAGTGATAAACAGAGGTTTTTAAAGTGGTTTACACTTACAGGAGGTTTCCTGGCGATCTGTGTCGGGATTTTATGGATTATCCACCCCATATAGTAGAAAACGGATTTTCCCCGACCTGAACCTGTTGCTACAGGATAAATGCCAGCAAAAGTCCGGCCGTTACAGCGCTTCCAATGATCCCGGCGATATTCGGGGCCATAGCGTGGCTGATCAGGTGGTTGGTTGAATCCTCTTTCTGTCCCATCTCATGGGCGATACGGGCCGAATCGGGAACAGCAGCAACACCGGCTGCGCCAATCAGAGGGTTGATCCGGTTCTCTTTTTTAAGGAAGATGTTCATCACCTTAGCGAAAATGATCCCGCCTGCAGTAGCAACCATGAAGGATAATGCGCCAAGCACGAAAATAAGGATGGATTCCCATTTCAGAAAGACATCAGCCTGAGTCGAAGCCCCAACAGTGATCCCTATAAGGATAACAAGGATATCGATCATTACAGTCGAAACTGTGCCGGCCAGCTGTTTGGTGAGACCGGATTCTTTCAGGATATTCCCGAAGAAGAACATCCCGAGAAGAGGCAGTGAAGCCGGGGCTACAAAGGCGGTCAGGAGCAGGAATACCAGCGGAAAGGCTATCTTTTCGTTTCGGCTGACAGTACGCTGGGGCTTCATCCTGATAAGCCTTTCTTTCCTGGTTGTAAGGAGTTTCATGATGGGTGGCTGGATCACCGGCACCAAAGCCATATACAGATAGGCTGCAATGGCAACCGGACCGATGAGGCCCTGTACTTTTGCCGCTTCAGGCAGGTTTTTCAATCCTGCAGCGAGCTGGGAGGTGAGAAAGATAGCCGTATTCCCATCTGCTCCGCCAATAATGGCAATGGAGGCTGCATGTGCAATAGGGAAACCCAGGATGATGGCTCCCAGAAAGGTAACCAGGATACCTACCTGAGCGGCTGCACCAAGTATCATTAGCTTGGGGTTTGCGATCATTGGGGAGAGGTCAACCATTGCGCCAAGCCCGAGAAAGATAAGGGCCGGGTAGATACCCTTCAGCACACCGAAAAATAAGTAATGAAGGATACTGCCTTCAGCATATATTCCAAGAGGATAGGGGGTGGAATGCATGAAAGGGATGTTCCCGATAACGATACCCACGGCAAGGGGGATAAGCAGTATCGGTTTGAGGTTGAATTTAATGGCAAGCACGATCAGCGCCAGCCCTACAAGGATCATGATGCCGTTATCCCAGTATAGGTTTGAGAATCCGGTATCGGCCCAGATGCCCTGAAACAGATTGGTGATGAGCAGGAGTTTCATAGCTGTTGGCCTTTATTCGATTTCTACTAATACTTCATTCTGGGCAACTGTTTGTCCGGGCTTTACATTGACCAGCCTGATGGTACCGTCTTTTTCCGACAGGACATTGTTCTCCATCTTCATGGCTTCCATGGTCAGCAGTTTCTGCCCCATTGCAACCTTATCGCCGGGTTTGACAAGAACTGTGATAATGGTTCCCGGCAGGGGTGCTTTGATAGCTATATTGCTGGTCTGTGATTGCGTTTTCGGGATCCTTGCTTCTTTGGGCGATGGCTTCGGAGGCTCGGCGCGGACCAGTGTCGGTGTTTTCGTGAGTTTCAGTTCACGCTGTACCTCCACATTGTAAAGTGTTCCATTCACTTCAACATGGGCCGTGTTTTCTTCAAATCCATGGATATCAACCTCGTAGTTGTTCCCGTTGATGGTAAAACTGAATTTTTTCATACGTTAGGTTACCTCTTGTTTCTACCAGTGTTTCATATTGTTAAAGATGTTATAAAACTTGGAACTCCAAGGTGAATAGGTGCGCGACACTTTTTTAATGGTCATCACATATTTTTCCTGGTCGTGCAGCTCCGAGAAGAAAAGATAAAGAGCGGCTGCAATTGCGGCATTTTCCTCGCCTGTCATTACCACTTTTACCGGAACGGCAGAAGCCGGCTTGGTTTCTTTCTTCAGTCTTCTGGTCCTGATAAAGTCGCGCACCGAATGAAAGCGCACCATCAGGTAGGCCATGGCCGACAGTGTGAAAAGTACGATGCAATACCCGAGTATGCTGACAATCAGGGTGTGGCTGTCAATTAACCTTGGATCGAAGGCGATGAATAGGGTTCTCATATGCCAGGGATGTTTACAAAGGAATATTGCTGTGTTTTTTAGGTGGAAGGGTGTCTTTTTTGGTTTGCAGGGTCTGCAGTGCACGGATTATCCTGAACCGGGTATTCCTGGGTTCTATCACATCGTCGATAAAGCCATAACGGGCCGCATCGTAAGGATTTGCAAACTTGTTTTTGTACTCCAGCTCCTTCTCATTCATGTATTTGACTTTTTCGCGTGGGTCGTTGATCTCGCTGATCTTTTTCCCTTCCAGTATCTCTATTGCTCCCTTAGGCCCCATGACTGCGATCTCTGCACTCGGCCATGCATAATTGATATCGGCCCTGAGCTGTTTACAGCCCATAACGTCATGAGCTCCACCGTAAGATTTCCTGAGTGTTATGGTGATCTTGGGTACAGTAGCTTCTCCGTAAGCAAACAGCAGCTTGGCCCCATGAATGATGATACCTCCGTATTCCTGCAGGCTTCCGGGAAGGAAGCCGGGTACGTCAACCAGGGTGATGATGGGGATGTTGAAGGCATCGCAAAATCTCACAAACCTTGCCGCTTTACGGGAAGCTTCGATATCGAGCACACCGGCCAGGTAGTTGGGCTGGTTGGCGACAATGCCGCAGGAGATGCCGTTGAACCTGGCAAAACCCACAACGATGTTCTTGGCATAATGCTGATGGACCTCCATAAACTCATGGTCATCAACAACCAGGTAAATCACATCCTTTACATCATAAGGCTGGTTGGTATTTGCAGGGATGATCTCATTGAGGGCATCTTCAATACGGTCAATCGGATCAAGACATTCGGTTTGGGGAGGATCTTCAAGGTTGTTCTGTGGAAGATAGGAGAGAAGCTTGCGGATCATCAGCAGGCCTTCCTCTTCATTTGCAACACGGAAATGGGCCACACCCGATTTAGTGGCATGGACCGTGGCGCCTCCGAGGTCCTCAGTGGTAATGTCTTCGCCGGTCACCGTCTTGGTCACTTTTGGCCCGGTTACAAACATATAACTGGTCTTCTCACTCATAATCACAAAATCGGTGAGGGCTGGGGAGTATACTGCTCCTCCGGCGCAAGGACCGAAGATTGCCGAGATCTGGGGAATTACCCCCGAAGCGGCTATGTTTCGCATGAAGATCTCCGCATAACCTGCAAGGCTGTTCACTCCTTCCTGTATACGGGCTCCGCCGCTATCGTTGATGCCAATCACCGGCGCCCCAACCTTCACGGCCTGGTCCATGATCTTGCAGATCTTACGGGCAAAGGTCTCCGATAAAGAACCACCGAATACCGTGAAGTCCTGCGCGAATACAAAAACCACTCTGCCGTCGATGGTCCCCCGGCCGGTTACAACACCATCACCCATATAATGCTCATTCTCCAGTCCGAAATCGGTGCATCGATGGGTCACAAACATATCGTACTCCTCAAAACTGCCTTCGTCAAGAACTTTTTCAATCCTTTCCCTGGCAGTGAATTTGCCCTTTTTATGCTGGGATTTAATACGGTCTTCACCGCCCCCTAACCTGGCTTCTTCTCGCTTGCTGAGTAATTCCTCGATCTGATTTTGTTTCATAATTAACAGTGTGAATAAATTAACAACACTAAAGGCCTGCAAGTTAGTAGAAATTTCGTTTCTTTGGATAAGTCAGCACTTAAAAAGCAAAAAAAATATTCCCGGAAATTTATTTAAAGGCAAAAAGACCAATTATTTAAATCCGTAACTTTGCACCTGTTATTTTATTAACAATAATTTATCCACCATCTGAATTATGTCTCGCCGAAAACTACTGATAAGGGATCTTACCCTCCGCGACGGACAGCAGTCCCTGTTTGCTACCCGCATGACCCAGGAGCAGGTCGACAGAGTGCTCCCTTTTTATAAAGATGCCGGTTTTTATGCCATGGAAGTCTGGGGTGGCGCCGTCCCCGACAGCATTATGCGTTACCTTCATGAAAACCCATGGATAAGGCTTGAAAAAATAAAGGAAGCAATAGGTGATGTTTCCAAACTCACCGCCCTTTCACGCGGACGTAACCTCTTCGGCTACAACCCCTATCCCGACGAGGTAATAGAAGGATTTAACAGGAATGCCGTTAAGTCAGGCATAGGGATCATGAGGATATTCGATGCCCTGAATGATGTCGATAACATGAAATCAACCATTAAATATGTGAAGGAAAACGGGGGTATGGCCGACTGCGCTATAAGTTTTACAGTTGATCCCAAGTTCAGTACACGCCAGAAGGTCACATCATGGATTCATCTCAGAGCCCTGCCTCATGATATCTTTACAACAGATTATTTCATGGAAAAAGCCCGACAACTTGAAGCACTCGGCGCCGACATGATCAGCATCAAGGATATGGCCGGGCTCATCCCTCCAGTGCAATCCGGTGAAATGATCCGAAGGATGAAAGCCGAACTGCGCGTCCCTATTGATTTCCATACCCACTGCACCCCAGGCTACGGTCTTGCTTCAGTACTTATGGCTATTATTAACGGGGTGGATGTTGTTGATACCAGTATCTGGCATTTTGCCGGCGGACCTGCCGCTCCCGCCTTTGAACTGGTTCAGATTTTCTGCGACAAGCTGGGGATTGATACAGGCGTGAACAGGCTGGCCGTTAAAAAGATCGACAATGAACTGAAGGAGATCAGGGCCGAACTGAAAGAGTTTGACACAACCGCTTTCCCGAAAGAATTTGATATCATCAATTACAAGCTTCCGAAAGAAATCAACCGGCTTTTTGTCCAGGCGATATACCTGGCCAAACACGATAAGGAAGAGGAACTGCTGCAGACTTGCCAGGAAATAGAAAAACAGTTCGGCTTCCCCGAGCCCGACGAAGAAGTGAAGAGGGCCGAAATACCCGGCGGTATGTACACCAATATGCTGGCCCAGCTGAAACAGCTGAAGCTCGACCACCTCCTGCCCCGGGTTCTCGAACTTGTTCCCCTGGTCCGCATCAAATCGGGATGCCCACCCCTGGTTACGCCTACGTCACAGATCGTCGGGGTCCAGGCCGTTAACTGCGTGATCGATGAAAACAAGGGACAGGCATTTTTCACCACGAAGTCGATCCAGTTTGTCAACCTGGTCAAGGGGCTGTATGGAAAAACACCCATCCCTGTTGACCCCGATTTCAGGGAACTGCTCACTGGCGTTCGCGAGGAAACCCCTTACGATACCAGGAATTATAAGAAACAGGAGAATATTGTTTTTGAGGATTATGGCGGACTGCGACTGGCGGAAAACGAAAAGGATGAGTTATTGCTTGAGCTGTTCCCGACGGTCGCACGTGATTTTTTACAGAATTGCGTGGAGGATAAATACACCACCAATATCTGGGCTATTGAGGAAGAGAAACGACGCAAAGCACGCGAAGCCCGTGAAGCCTACGAACGCCTCAGCCCCGAAGCAAAGCAGAAACGCCTGATGGAAGGCTTGTACCACTGGTACGACGTGCAGGGTGCCGAAGAAGAGGAAGCCCTGGGAAGATCGTAAGAGAAAATTTTATTTTTTCTTTGCCCTCAGATACTGCTTAGGCCAGGCAATTTCATCGCCCGGAAAAGAAGGCTAACAGGAGCATTGTCGCTGTGAAAATGTAAGCCAGCGACAGCATTATTGCATTTGAATTGTTATAAATAAGAACGCCCCGCTGGGGGGCGTTCAAGCATTCTTGCTTTTATCCGTTAAACGGATCTTTTTATTGAGCCGTGGGCTCTCTGAACCGTATTAAGGTCATCCCTTAATGCGCACAAAATTTACATTTTCGTAATCTGTTTCTTTTTCTTTTTTCAGATTATTTCTGGCACAAATGTACTTCCACCCAAACCTCTTGTCAAGGGGTTTAACATAAATTAACAATACTTAACATTTCACTTCCCAATTAATTTTTCCCGGCACTTTTTTGTTTTTATTTAGAATTATTATAAATTTGTGAAAGATTCTTTTTCACATGAACAAAGTAGTACAAAGCGCCCAGGAAGCGATTCGCGGAATTGAAAGTAACATGACCCTGATGCTGGGTGGTTTCGGCCTCTGCGGGATACCCGAAAATTGTATTGCAGCTCTTGCTGCTTCAGACATTACAGGTCTGACCTGTATCTCGAACAATGCAGGTGTTGATGGTTTCGGACTCGGCATGCTTCTGAGGAAACACCAGATCAGGAAAATGATCTCTTCCTATGTTGGAGAGAACAAGGAATTTGAACGTCAGCTTTTAAGCGGAGAACTCGAAGTTGAACTTATCCCCCAGGGAACACTGGCGGAACGATGCCGGGCAGGTGGTGCAGGAATTCCTGCATTTTTCGTCCCGGCAGGTTTTGGCACCGAAGTGGCTGAGGGCAAACCTGTAAGGCAGGTTGAAGGCAAAATGTACCTCGAAGAGCAGTGGCTCAAAGCTGATTTTGCTATCGTCAAAGCCTGGAAAGGAGATACCAACGGCAATCTGGTATACAGGTATGTAGCCAATAACTTCAACCAGGCTATGGCCATGGCCGGAAAGATCACCATTGCAGAGGTGGAGGAACTGGTCCCTGTTGGCAACCTCGATCCCAACCATATCCATACACCAGGAGTATTTGTTCAAAGGATATTCCAGGGAAGTAATTATGAAAAGCGGATTGAATTTGCTACAACCCGCGAATAATCAACCTAAAGAATCTCATTATGGCACTTGATAAGAACGGAATAGCAAAGCGAATAGCCCAGGAGTTACGCGATGGATATTACGTGAACCTTGGAATCGGAATCCCGACCCTTGTAGCGAATTATGTCCCCAAAGGCATGCAAATCATACTGCAATCAGAAAACGGCCTTCTCGGCATAGGCCCGTTTCCCACAAAAGAGAAAGTGGACCCCGACCTGATCAATGCAGGGAAGCAGACCATTACGGCCCTGCCCGGCGCGGCATTTTTTGATTCATCCATGAGCTTTGCCATGATACGGGGAGGGCATATTGACCTCACCGTGCTGGGGGCTTTCGAGGTATCTGAAACCGGTGATATAGCCAGCTGGAAGATTCCCGGCAAGCTGGTCAAGGGAATGGGAGGGGCTATGGATCTTGTGGCTTCAGCGAGGAACATCATCGTGGCCATGATGCACACCAACCCCCAGGGAGAATCGAAACTCCTGAAAAAATGCACCCTGCCGCTTACCGGTGTGGGAGTAGTAAAACGCATAGTCTCCGACCTCGCCGTTCTGGATGTAACGCCAGAAGGATTCAAACTCCTCGAACGCGCACCTGGCGTGAGTGTTGAAGAAATCGTCAATGCCACCGAAGGCAAACTTATTTTTGAGGGAGAAATCCCCGAAATGAAAATTTAATTTATTTCGCTACCTCGCTACCTCGCTATTTAAAAATAAAATTATGCCCCATTACCATACCCTAGGCCAGATCCCGCCCAAACGGCATACAACTTTCCGCAAGCCCCACGGAGGCCTCTATGCCGAACAGCTGGTATCGACCGAAGGCTTCTCCGACCTGTATTCCCTGGTTTACCATTGCAACCCGCCTACCCAGGTCCTGAAAATCGAGCCCGCATATTCTGTTGCACCTAAGATCGCCGATCCTGATAATATGCAGCACAGGCTTTTCAAAGGTTTTGAAGTTGCAACGGCCGACGATTACCTCGAAAGCAGGGTTCCCATACTTGTCAACTCCGACTGCCATATCAGCCTGGCAGCACCGCGTCAGTCCATGCAGGATTATTTTTTCAAGAATTCAGGGGCCGATGAGATGATATTTGTGCACAAAGGCGAAGGAATCCTGAAATCCATTTACGGAAACATCCCGTTCACACCGGGCGATCACCTTGTAATACCCAGGGGCGTTATTTATCAACTCTCGTTTTCATCCGCAGACAACAGGTTATTTATAGTTGAATCTCCCCAACCGCTGAGGTTCCCGAAACGATATGTGAACAAGGCCGGGCAGCTGCTCGAACATGCGCCCTATTATGAGCGTGACATCCGCAAACCGCAGGAACTTGAAACTCATGAGAAAAAAGGCGACTTCCTGGTGAAAATCAAACGGGAAGGCAGAATATGGCCGTATCATTATGCCACCCATCCTTTTGATCTTATTGGCTGGGACGGATATCATTATCCGTATGCCTTGTCGATCCACGATTTCGAGCCTATCACCGGCCGGCTCCATCAACCGCCGCCTGTGCACCAGACTTTCGAAAATCCTGCCTTCGTGATTTGTGCTTTCGTGCCCAGGCTGTATGATTACCACCCCCAGGCTATCCCTGCTCCATACAATCACAGCAATGTCGATTCGGATGAAGTGCTTTATTACGTAGACGGGGATTTCATGAGCCGCAACAACATCAAACAGGGATATATCACCCTGCATCCCAAAGGCATCGTTCATGGCCCTCATCCCGGCGCAGTGGAACGCAGTATTGGCGCAAAAGAAACTAAAGAACTGGCCGTGATGGTCGATACTTTCAGGCCATTGATGATCACCGAACAGGCCTTCGCGATCGAAGACCCGGATTATTACAGGTCGTGGATGGAAAAGTGATGCAAGATGCGGGATCCAGGATGCAGGATGAAACAAATCGAGCATCCCGAATCCAATAAACAATAATCAATAACAAGTAACCAACAACAAATAAAAGTATGCAAACAGATTTCCTGCCAATCAACGGAACCGATTATATCGAGTTTTATGTGGGAAATGCCAAACAGGCAGCCCATTATTACCAGGCTGCCTTCGGTTTTCAGCCCCTGGCCTATGCCGGTCTAGAGACAGGCCTGAAAGACCGCACTACCTATGTGCTGCGGCAAGATAAAATAACCTTTGTGCTGACCAGTTCTCTGGTCCCTGATTCTCCTGTTTCGGAGCATTGCAAACTTCATGGCGACGGGATCAAGGTGATTGCCCTTTGGGTCGACGATGCCCGGAAATCCTGGGAAGAGACAGTCAGAAGGGGTGCGAAATCCTGCCTTGAACCTTGTTCCGATAAGGATACCAACGGGGAAGTCGTTTTGTCGGGCATTCACACCTACGGCGAAACCTTGCATATTTTTGTTGAGAGGAAAAATTACACAGGAATTTTCCTCCCCGGCTTCGTGAGCTGGGATCCAGTATATAAGCCCTCTTCAGTAGGTTTGAAGTATGTAGACCACCTTGTAGGGAATGTCAATTGGGGTGAAATGAACACCTGGGCTGAGTTTTACCATGAAGTGATGGGGTTTAACCAGCTGATCTCCTTTGATGACAAGGATATTTCGACAGAGTTTACCGCCCTTATGAGCAAAGTGATGGCAAGCAGTAACATGTACATAAAATTCCCCCTGAACGAACCAGCACATGGAAAGAAAAAATCCCAGATCGAAGAATATATTGAATTTTATCACGGTGCCGGGGCTCAGCATGTTGCCATGGCAACTGATAATATCATTGAAACGGTAATTGAATTGAAGAACCGTGGCGTTGAGTTCCTGCGGGTTCCCGATACTTATTATGATACTTTGCTTGACCGTGTTGGGAAAATTGATGAGTTTCTTGCCCCCATCAGGGAGCAGGGCATACTTGTAGATCGCGATGAAGATGGTTACCTTCTCCAGATCTTCAGTAAACCGGTACAGGACAGACCCACGGTGTTTTACGAGATCATACAGCGCAAGGGTGCAAAGTCATTCGGCAAAGGCAATTTCAAGGCCCTCTTCGAATCAATCGAACTGGAACAGGAACGCCGCGGAACACTTTAATCACCTGGTTTTTAATACGCAAGAAAAATGGATAAAATGATAGATCCCGCCTTAAAATCCTGGCTGCCCGTGGAAACCGGCAGTGATTTCCCGATTCAGAATCTTCCTTTCGGCATTTTCAAGGTCGGCGTACGTTCCCCTCATGCCGCAACACGAATAGGAGACACGGTAATTGACCTGTTTACGCTGGCTGAGCATGGATTTCTTGACGGACTGGGCATCAACCCGGGTGTTTTCAACTATCCTTACCTCAATCCGTTCATTGAACTTGGGAAACCTATCTGGCGTTCGCAGCGAAAACAGCTTTTTCTGCTGTTCGGTTCGGAAAATACGGAGGCCAGGGAAAGGATCAGCGATACAAATGACGTGCTTTACAACATATCCTTGGTTCAGATGCTGATGCCTGTGAAAGTGGGTGATTATACTGACTTTTATTCAAGCATTGAACACGCAACCAATGTAGGAATGATGTTTCGCGACCCGGCTAATGCATTGCTTCCGAACTGGAAACATTTGCCCGTGGGTTACCACGGCCGAAGCTCCTCCATAGTGGTTTCGGAAACTGCAATCCACCGACCCAAAGGGCAGATAAAACCTTCTGATTCTGATACCCCGGTTTTCGGTCCCACGAATGAACTGGACTTTGAACTGGAGATGGCCTTCATTACTGGGAAGAAGACTGCGCTTGGAACTTCTGTGAGTACGGTCGATGCAGAAGACCATATCTTCGGGATGCTTCTGTTCAACGACCTTTCGGCAAGGGACATCCAACGATGGGAGTACATTCCTCTTGGCCCGTTCCTTGCAAAAAATTTCGGATCGGTAGTCTCTCCCTGGATTGTAACCCTTGATGCACTTGAACCTTTCAGGGTTCCCGGGCCTGTGCAGGACCCCACGGTTCTGCCATACCTGCAATATACTGGTAACCACAATTTTGATATACACCTGGATGTCCTGATCCAGGCTGAAGGACAACCTGAATATAGGATTTGCCAGTCCAACTACAAATACATGTACTGGAACCTGGCCCAGCAGCTTGCCCACCAGACAGTGAACGGCTGCAATATCGGGGTTGGTGATATGTATGCTTCGGGTACTATCAGTGGCCCCAATCCTGATTCATTCGGGTCTATGCTGGAAATTGCCTGGAAAGGGACAAAACCGCTTAAAATGCCCGATGGCAGCGAACGCAGTTTCATCCATGATAACGACACGGTCATCATGAGAGGGTATTGTGAAAAGCCTGGATTAAGGCTTGGTTTCGGGGAGGCGACCACAAAAATCCTTCCCGCTGTCTTATAAAACTGTCTTTCAAATTTTTACCCGCTTATAAATGAATCGATGGAAAACCTCACAACAGAATACCTCCACTTCGACCCTAAGGAACTCAGTATCCCAAAGCTGCAGGGGCTGGTGCAGGGAGCAGTTGCCCCCAGACCCATTGCCTTTGCCAGCACAATAGATCTCCTGGGCCGGCCCAACCTTTCGCCTTTCAGCTTTTTTAATGTGTTCGGGATGAATCCTCCAATTATGATCTTTTCACCCTCGCGCAGGGGGCGTGACAATACGCTGAAAGACACCTACCTGAATGTGAAAGAGGTCCCCGAGGTGGTCATCAATGTGGTTTCGTACAGTATGTTGCAGAAGGTGAGCGATGCCAGCGCCAATTTCCCCAGGGGAGTGAATGAATTTCACAAGGTAGGGTTCGGAATGGTTCCTTCCGACCTTGTTAAACCCTTCCGTGTTAAGGAATCTCCCGTGCAGTTTGAATGCAAGGTGCTGCAGGTGATCGAAACAGGGACCCAGGGGTCGGCCGGCAATCTTGTGCTTTGCGAGATCCTCAGGATGCATGTCGATCCGGGTATACTGGATAAGAATGGACGGATTGATCCATATAAGGCAGACTTGGTGGGGCGTTTGGGAGAAGAGTATTACGTAAGGGCTTCGGGGACTGCCCTCTTCGAAGTTCCAAAGCCGAAAGACTGACAGGGCGGATAATCAGTGAACCAATGGAAATGAACGAAATATTGGAACAATTGCCGGAACATCTGATGAGCCTGGTTATTGACCAACCTTACGATGAATATAGTGCACAGGACCATGCCGTATGGAGGTATGTGATGCGGCAGAATGTGCACTACCTGGGCAAGATGGCCCATGAGGCCTACTTCGAGGGCCTGAAAAAGACCGGCATCAGCCTTGATAAGATCCCAAGCATGTATGGGATGAACCGCATCCTTAAGGATATAGGCTGGGCAGCTGTGGCGGTCGACGGTTTTATCCCGCCTTCAGCCTTCATGGCTTTCCAGGCATATAATATTCTTGTGATCGCTGCGGATATACGGCCCATAGATCAGATAGGTTATACCCCTGCACCCGATATCATCCATGAGGCGGCCGGGCATGCCCCCATTATTGCAGATCCGAAATACGCAGATTTTTTAAGACGTTTCGGTGAGATCGGGTCAAAGGCATTTTTATCTCCCCAGGATTATAAACTATACAAGGCCATCCGCCATTTATCAATAATAAAAGCAGACCCTTATTCCACATTGGAAGCTATTCAACAGGCCGGGCAGCATCTTACCGGTTGTTCAAACAACATGGGAGAATCATCGGAACTTGCAAAGATCAGGAGCCTTCATTGGTGGACCGTTGAGTATGGGCTTATAGGCAGCCTGGAAAATCCGAAGATATATGGAGCTGGCCTGCTTTCGTCAATTGCCGAAAGCTCGGAATGCCTTAAGCCGCATGTGAGAAAACTGCCGCTTACCGTTGAAGCAGCGAATTATAATTTTGATATCACAGAGCCCCAGCCCCAGCTTTTTGTAACCCCTGATTTTGATACTCTTAACAGGGTGCTTAATGAATTTGCCAGTACAATGGCAGTGCACAGGGGCGGGCTGTATGGCCTTAACCAGGCCATACGTTCCGAAGATACCGGGACCTGCGTTTACAGTTCCGGCCTGGAGATTTCCGGGATATTTACAGAAGTTCTGGAAAAAAACGGTGGAACCGTTTATATCCGTACTGCAGGCCCCACAAACCTGAACTATGCAGGAAAAGAACTTCCCGGCCACGGTAAAGCATACCACAGCCAGGGTTTTGGGTCACCGGTAGGGATGATACGATACCTTTCGGTTGCGCTTGAAGATTTTTCCGAAGAAGAACTTGGGCAGATCGGACTCAACGAGGGAGAGCATGTAAACCTGGACTTCGAATCGGGAGTGCATGTTGCCGGGGTCATCAAACATCTGACCATCCGCGATGGCAGGCTTATCCTGCTTGGCTTTGATGATTGCATGGTAAGCTATGAAGGGAAAACCCTTTTTGAACCTTCCTGGGGAACCTACGACATGGCTGTGGGAAAAAACATAGTTTCGGTTTATGCCGGCCCTGCTGATCCTGAAGCTTTCGGCCTGTTCTACCCTGCCCCTGCAGAAAAAACCCATAAGATCAGGCATGATGAGACAGCCCTTAGCCTACATGCCATTTACCAGAAGGTCCGCGATATCCGTGAAAATAATTGTTCTTTTGCCCTCCTGCCTTCATTATGGGAGGAACTTAAAAAGGAACATCCGGGAGACTGGTTATGCGCCCTGGAGATTCTGGAATTGCTTAAGACAAAAAAGATTGATGATGATGTGGCCAGCGCAATCACTGTATTCCTGCATTCAAAACAATCTGAGCCTTCATTGTCCAAAATGATTGCCGACGGGATGGCTATATTGGAGTTTATTTCCCAAGCCTGATGAGGATTCCAAGTGTGGCGTCAAACTGGGGAAGGCTGGAATTGGCATTAATTGAATAATTCATAGTTGCAATATCATTACTATACAGGAAGGGTGCATCTGTGGGATGAACCTGGTACAGAAGCTGTGTCTGTAAACGGAATCCAAGAACTTTCGTCACATACCAACTGAGTCCTGCTCTTCCGCCAACCGCAAAGTACCAGACATCCCGGAACAGCTTGTCTTTCATGACAATATTCACTCCGCCGAAATCAAAGCCCACAAAAGGTTGAAGCTTCTTTGTGTGAAAGAACTTGTAGATGCCGCTTATCAGGATGTAATTATTGCTGAGGGCCAGTTCGCCCTCCCTGGGATATTTAGGTGCAGTAACTTCAGCAAACGTATCTTCGCGTTTATAACCGATTGCAACATCAAAACCTTTGTAAACGTTGACATTAAACTCTATCCCATAATCCGGCCCCGGCTTGAAAGTTGCCTTGCCTCCTGTGATATCAATGGAGGCCCCTGCGCAATATCCGCCGTAAAAAACAAATTCAAAACTGGCAACCCCGCCCTTATTCAGGTATGCAGGTTTTCTCCTTGAAACAGGATTATGGGAATACGGGATACCCTTGAGTGAGATGGTGGAAGCGCTGCCGATACCGGGGTTGGGAACGCTGGTTTTTCTCGAGTAGAAAAGGGATAACGATGCTGAATCGGGGGGGACTTTTGGGATGAACAGACTGGCTTCGGCCGTCGAAGTGTATTCCAGCGTGCTTACCTCTTCTGGTTTGAGAGTGTGCTGGGCATAAACCCTTCCACTGGCATCCTGTACCATTAGGGTGCTGGCATTTGCCCAACTGCTGCTGTCGGCACGAATGCTTACCCTGATCTCAAGATAAGCTTCATGGGCAGCCAAAGATTTTATTTGTTTTACTTTCCAGGATTCCAGGGACAATATGCCTTTAGGAAAATAAAATAACCGCTCATAATCATATCCTTTTTTATTCAATGCATCCTGGATAGCTGAAACCGCATCGGCATAACAGTTATACGTTGAATCATGATCTATATAGGCCCAGAATTTGATCTTTCGCACATTTTCCGCAAAGGCTAATCGTCGGTCCCAGTCGGGGGATTGTGAAAATGCAGGGCCAATGAAGAAAATATGCAGTAGTAAAACAAGAAAGTAAAATCGCATAGGGTGCAACAGAATTATGGCCAGGGTGGTTTGGGTGGAGGTTTGGGTTTTTTCGGGCTTGGTTTCTTAGGCTCAGGTGGAGGCTTTGGCTTTTTAGGCCCTTTTGGCTGAGGGGGAGGTTTTGGTTTCTGTATTCCGGTTGAAGGCAATACCATTCTGGCAAATGAAACCTCAACCGGGCTGAAACCTATAAACCCGATGATGATCAGTACTGAAATTATTCTTTTCATAGGTTCAGGAATTAGGGATTAAAGGTAGTAAAAAACATCTGCAGATGATTTCATCAGCAGACGTTTTTGTAAAGAGCTTGTAAAGCTTACCTCAGGAAATAGCAAAGCCCAACCCTGAGCTGGATCATCTGTAGGTTCTTTAATTTATTTCCGTTATATAAATCGATCTGGTTTGTCGTCCATTTGTAATTGAACGCGATCTGTGCGCCAAAGTTGCTGAAGGCACCGAACTTTATGAGTGCGCCGATCTCGGGAGTCAGTGAGAAGTCCCAACGGGTTTTATAAATGTCATACTCCTGGATGAGCAGGTGATGTTCCATGTAATCTCCGCCAATACCAAGGCTGATATAAGGAGAGATCATCTTTGAAGGGATGAAATAGTAATCAATGGCAGCCTGGAATGGTACCATCCAGGTAAAACGGTAATTCATTGCGGTGAGCGCAATGCCGTTGTCACCATAAAAGGTTTGTGCAGGATAATCCTGCCACACACGCTGCCACTGGATATTGAAGCCGGCGGCAAAATTAGTTCCGGGTATAAAATAGCGTCCGCCCAGGTTGAACCCTGCCGGGCTTCCGTTGCCAACCCATTTGTTAAAGTCCCCTATGGTCCAGAGAGTATTCCATCCAAAGGAATAATATGATGAGGGTTTGTATCCGAACGATGATTTTGTCCCCTCATCCTGTGCATTAATGGTTCCTGCCAAAAGCAGGCTTATCATCAGAAATATAAATATCTTCTTCATGGCTTTTTCAATTATCATGGTTATTATAAGCTTGTCTTAATGGCAGGTGTTTGTGTGAAAGCCTGGTCAATGGCGTTTGTGACGTCACTGTTAGTATGTGTGTTAGTGAACAGCCCGCGGATAAACGCATTCCATACCACGGGAACCTGGCCCGAAGGTGTGATTGCTTTAAAATTCACCATTTCTATTACAAGCGTGCCTGCCGAATATGAAGAATAATAAGTCGGGTAGTACGGATAGTAATATCCGCTTCCGTATCCCCACCAACCAGTGGGATAGTATCCAGGGTATCCCCAATACCAGCCGGGATAATATACGGTGGTTGTCGTTGTTTTAATGCCTGCGACATTGATGCCAAAATCGGGCTTGGCCGATTTGGCTACCTGTTGAAATCCCCTTGCGTTCATATTCCCGATAATCTGGTTCAGAACAAGCCGGGCGTTGGGGGTAAGAACCTTACTGCAATGCTGTAGGTTTTGTAGAGGCCAAAATTCGTATTGACGTCATACTGTGTCAAAACGGCCAGGTCCTCAAACAATCGGCTTGAAGCAGTTGGGTATTTCGAGCATGAAGCCATGGCAAGAATTCCCACTGCAATGAATGACAGTTTTAAAAATTTCATGTCCTGTTTATTTAAGTTAATAATAGTCAGAATTATTGATTAATAGGTGATTTTTGTGTTGTTTGCAGCGGGTGCGTGGCCGAGCTTGAAAATCAGGCCACCCGTAAATCCAAACTGAACCATAGTCGATGATACCGTTAGACCGCCACCGGTTCCACCTGTTCCTACCATAAATGATAAACCTGCAGCCTGGATGGGAACAAATGCCTGGGCCTGCAATTTTAATCCAAAGTGCTTGCCAAAATAGATCTTTGCTCCTCCGTTCAAACCTACGTCGAAGAACCAGTAGTCGTAATATTGTCCGCTTTTTGGCGCCATGAGGCATGCCCCCATGTTAAATCCAACATAGGGCGATACAGTTGGGTTGATACGGAAGTTTTTAGTGAACCCTAAATTCATGTAATTAATGCTAAGGGGTACTTCCTCATATGGATAATTGTAAAAATTCATCTGGGCCTTGGTGTCTGTGCGATTATAGATGATATCAACATCCATAACCCGGCTAACCCCAATGGAGATCGAGCCGCCATACTGTGCATTGTCGGCAAATCTTACATAGCCGCCTGAGCCGCTCATTCTGGCTGCGAAAACATAACCACCGAAAGGAGTGATTTCAACAGTCTTTTGAGCTTTCATCAACAAAGGAGCAAAAAAACAGGCAATAATAAAAAGTAATTTGTGTTTCATTGGAATTGTTTTAAGTCAATAATAAAAAATACGAAAATAATTACTAAAGTAGATGAGCAAAGATAGGGAATTCGTCCTTTATTCCGAATACTCATTCTAAGGTATTTTCTATATCTTTGGCTTGGAGAATGTTGTTGTATTAAAATTATTGTCTGCGGATGAGTGATCTCCAGGATTATATCGTGATTGGTTCTGGTTTCGGCGGAAGCGTGGCTGCCATGCGGCTGGCTATGAAGGGATATTCGGTGCTGGTACTTGAAAAAGGAAAACGTTACAGGACCGAAGATTTTCCCAAAACCAACTGGAACCTAAGGAAATACCTGTGGATGCCACGTTTCGGCTTATACGGCTTCCAGCGCCTCGACCTTTTTAAGCATGCTTTCATCCTCAGTGGCACCGGGGTGGGAGGGGGCAGCCTGGTCTATGCCAATACACTGATGAAACCACCCGATCAGTTCTTCCGGCATAATCAATGGGTACGATTTAAGGACTGGAAAAACATATTGGAACCTCATTACGAAGAAGCCCATCGTATGCTGGGCAGGGTCAAGCTTCAGAAATTCTATATCGAGGATGAGATCCTGAGGAATGTGGCAAAGGACATGAAAAAGGAGGGTTCATTCGACCATGTTTATGTAGGTGTTTATTACAATGAGGATGAAAAGGCCTGCGATCCGTACTTCAATGGTGACGGACCTTTAAGGAATCCCTGCACCGAATGTGCAGGTTGTATGGTGGGTTGCCGTGAGAATGCCAAGAATACACTCGACAAAAACTATCTCTGGTTCGCCGAAAAACACAATGCAAAAATCCTCCCCGAAACCCAGGCCTTTAAGATCAGCTATGAAGACGGAATATACTCTGTTTACACACACCGCTTAAACATCAGGGGGGAACAAGTGTTTCGCACTAAGGGCCTGATAATAGCCGGGGGAGTGTTGGGCACCATGAAACTGCTCCTTCATCAGAAACATATTTATAAAACCATGCCCCGCTTGAGCGACAGGCTGGGCGAATGCCTGCGGACAAATTCCGAAACCCTGTGCACTGCCTCCCATGCAAATGTCAAGCTTAATAACGGCCTGGCCATTAGTTCCATTTTTAAGCCATCCGACGATACATGGATAGAGATCGTGAAATATCCCGATGGATCCAATGTCATGAAAAACCTTTTAACTCTGGCAACCGGAAATGCCAGCCCGTTTTATCTCCGCTCCCTTAAGTTTTTATTTAATGTCCTTTGCCATCCCTTTAGGTTTCTGCGTATGCTGTTCAACTTTCACTGGGCTTCAAATACTGTCATTTTTCTGGTCATGCAAACCGCCGACAATGCAATGCGCATGACCCTGAAAAAAGGCCTCTTCAGGAAACGACTTACCATTAGAAATGACGGTCACAGTAAGGTGAATGCATTTATTCCGCTGGGCCAGGAGGTCATGAACCGATATGCCAAAAAAGTTAATGCCATCCCACAGAATTCAACCATGGAAATCCTGTTCAACGTGCCTTCCACGGCACATATCCTGGGTGGCAGCCCAATGGGCGGTTCTGCCAGTGAAGGTGTTATCGACAGTAATTTTCAGGTCTTCGGATATCCAGGTATGTATATTGTTGACGGTTCCGCAATACAAGGGAATATCGGTGTTAACCCCAGCTTTACCATCACGGCTCAGGCGGAATATGCAATGTCAAATATCCCACCGAAAATCCCCAATTCCTGACAGCTACCGGGAAAATGATCATTGCAGGGAAGTAAGTTTCTGATCAGGTGAATAGTTTCAGCAGCAGCTTGATCCTTTTGAACAATCACAGCTATGTTCGGTATTTCTCAGTATACCGTTGAGGATACCGGCAGCACAGCCTACCCCGGATCTAACACTGATCGCATGTTCGGGGCAGTTCTTTTCACAGGCCCCACACTCCATGCAGTAATCGCGGTTTATGATCCGGGCTTTTTTATCTATGATCTCAAACACATTGTGAGGACATACCCTTGTGCACATCTTGCAGCCATTGCATAAAGAAGCATCCAGCTCCAGGGTCGCAACATCTTTCATATAAACCAAATCATGCATGATCATAAAAATTTGGAGACAATAAATATAATCAATCCGAAAGAACCGGAGGAGATCTGGAAAGGAAGGGCCAGCTTCATTTCCTTCTGAACTCCCGATAGAGAGGTATAGGTTGATGATCCGGTGAAATTCATCATCATAAACGATGAAAGGGCACAGATCATCAGAAACCAGGAGATAATTTCAAATGCAGATTTACCGCACAGCCCGAGTAAAGTAAGAGGGACGGCAACAAGTAATCCGGCAACAAATCCTTTCATCGAAAAAGTCCTGAAGGGAATCCAGGGCAGCAACAAAGGAGCAAGGACGATACCTGCAAAATAGGCAAGAAATATATTTACTGCGGAAATTATACCCCGATGGAGCATCAGGTTAAGTGACAATCCGCGGGAATACAATCCCGATAGCAGAAAAAGACCAGCCATGCCTGCAAGCAAATAGTATTTGCCATACATGAAATCGTTTGTTATCAACCTTGCCCTTTCCCTGAGTGTGAATGTCACCGTACGCATGAGTTTTGATGCTTTATACCCGTCAGTGATAAAACCTTTTAAATCTGCCGACCGAACAGGACCATAGATTACCGTGAAACCACTTGCTATTTTTACTTCGTGGGCCGACACCCCGGTTGCACCCAGTTGGGGAACGACAAGCCTGTGATGGGAAACGATCTTTTCAAGTTGAACTTTCTCTATCCTTGAAACAAGTTCTTTTGTGCCGAATGTGCCTTTACCCGCGGCGCACCACACATTGACACCTTTTGTATCAAGCACCATAAGCCATATGTCAAGGCCTTCAAGATCGCGCCTCACAACGTCAAAAGTAAGTTTGTAATTTGCCGTTACTACCACTGTGGAATCCTTGTCCGGCTTGCCAATAGCATATATGCCTGGTTCAACTTTATAATTGTCCCTGCCAATGTTGCACCTGACTTTTATTGTGCCAAGGTGGTCGCTAAAATCCCAGCAACATGCGATTTGAGGAACAAGTCCAGCAAGACTATCATGATAACCTGAAATATAGGAGAGTTTCATTTTTTATTCACAATCAGTTTTAAGCTTCTTTTTTTTGCGAAATTTACGAAGTTTCCCTTCCAATGGAAAACAAATTCAGTAAATCAGTAAAACAAAATCATATGGGTGGATTATTCGGAACAATTTCAAAGCAGAATTGCGTAAATGATCTTTACTATGGTACAGACTATAACTCTCATTTGGGTACAAAAAGGGGAGGAATGACAGTATTTAACGGGAAAACATATATCAGGTCGATCCATAACCTCGAGAATTCCTATTTCAGGACGAAATTTGAGCCCGAATTGCACCAGTTCAACGGGAAAAGCGGGATAGGGGTTATCAGCGATACCGAACCCCAGCCTTTGCTGATCCATTCCCACCTTGGAGAATATGCAATAGTTACGGTAAGCAAGATTGCAAACCTGCATGAACTTACGGAAAGGGCTTTAAAAAAACACATTCACTTTTCTGAAACCAGCGGTTCCGGGGTAAGTCCTACCGAACTTGTGGCCATGCTGATCAACGAAGGTGAAACCTTTGAAACTGGTATTGAGAATGTTTACAATCATCTTAAAGGATCCTGCACTTTGCTCCTCCTTACTCATGCTGGGATCTTTGCTGCCCGTGATAAGCTTGGCCGTACACCGGTCATCCTGGGTAAAAAAGACGGGGCATTTGCACTTAGTTCAGAAACAACTTCCTTTGCAAACCTGGGATTCTCTGTCGAAAAGTTCCTGGGGCCCGGGGAACTATTGTTTATCACCGCCGACGGTTATGAACAAAGGAGGAAACCTAACGATACGATGCAGATATGCACCTTCCTTTGGGTCTATTATGGTTATCCGAGCTCTTACTACGAAGGTATCAACGTTGAGGAATGCCGTTACCGCTGTGGTGCAGCCCTTGCCCGGAATGACAATGCCGAAATTGATTTCGCCTGTGGGGTCCCGGATTCCGGAATTGCACATGCCATCGGTTATGCCAATGAAAAAAAGGTGCCTTACAAACGGCCATATGTGAAGTACACTCCTACCTGGCCGCGCAGCTTTATGCCCCAGGACCAGGAAACAAGGGATCTGGTTGCAAAAATGAAACTTATCCCCACAAGGGACATCATCCGGGGGAAACGAATGACGATGTGTGACGATTCCATTGTGCGGGGCACACAGCTCAAAGACAATGTTAAGATTCTCTTTGAACACGGGGCAAAAGAAGTTCATGTACGCCCTGCCTGCCCAACCCTTATCTTCCCCTGTGAGTTCCTGAACTTCTCAACATCACGTTCCTCACTTGACCTTGCCGGGCGAAAGGCTATCAAAGAGCTTGAAGGGAAAGAAGATGCGCATCTTGATGAGTATGCAACCCCTGGGACATCCAGATATCATGCAATGATTGAAAACATCGGGGAGAAACTGGGTTGCACAAGCCTGAAATACCAAAAACTGAATGATCTTGTTGAGGCAGTGGGCCTTCCAAAGGAAAAGCTATGCACCCATTGCTGGGATGGCTCAAGTCATTTTTAATCCATTTCCCGTGCAATGGATTGCTGAAGCTAGCGGGAACTGGCTATTTGATGTCCCCTAAAAAGACTTTCCAGACTTTAATCTTTTCCTTGCCGAAAGCTTTCTCCTGTTTTAATGTAAAGATATCGACAATTCTGGTCTCAACCCGGTGAATGTTTCCCTTAGCTTTGATGGAATGAGAGAGGGTAACTGCAAAACTTAATTGCCCCGAATAAACACTGTCACTGACTCGGTTCAGGGCCCGGGAAACCCTGATTGAATCAAAAACAACTCCTGCAAGATCTGCCGGGGCCTTTGTCCCGGGAATGAAAAGGGCTTCCGCCATTTCACCTGCCTTATCTTTAAATGCCTTGCCCGCAGTGCTGTCGTTCATGATCTTCAGGTAATCGGAAAGATCGTTCAGCTTAAGACCGGCTGTGACTTCAAATGCTCTTAGCGCTGAGGGGCTCAGGTTTTCCTTCTCAAATACAGAAACAATGCTGTCCCTGGCTTTAGTTGCCTCCTGCTGCTCGCTCTCTCTGGTATTCTGCTCCTGGTCATCACAGCTCTTTGCGCTTGCAATAAAGTAAACGAGAATAACAACCAATATTTTGAAAATCCTTCTCATGAGGGTAGTTTCACTCTGAATCGTAATACAATGATCTTCCCGTCCCGAAACTTGGTATCCAGTATTTCTATATTTTTAAGGCTGCCTGATGGCATGGTCAGTTTATCTATAAATTCCTGTTTGTTCAGGAGTTCCATCCCACTTGCTGCGTTCTTCTCGCTGTATACCTCGTAGATCATCGCCCCTTCGTCAATCATGTTCTCCAGGCGGGCCCTACGTTTCCCCCAGTCAGCCACCTTCATCTGTGAAAAATAATGAATCATAAGCGCATAATCGTTGGCATGAAGGCTTATTATCTCATTCGGTTGTAGCTTTTTTACGACCCGCCTGATGGTATCAGTCTGGTAATATGGTGCGGAAACGACCATTTTCACCAGGCTTTTATCTGTTTTAAGTAAGAAACATCCGTTTGAACTGCAATAGCTTGTAACCGGGGATTCACCCTCCAGCAGGATCTTTACCTCAATTTTTGAATTGGTTATGGGCTCCCTGGTGTCGGCATCGTAAAAACAAAACCGGTACTCCCTGGCATTAAAAAGTTTAAAAACACCGGCGAAAATTAAAACTATGAACAGGACAGCCAGGGGAACGAAGATAAAGTACCTGTTCGGATGCTCATTGCCCGTCCCCGGGTTTGCAGCCTTGGTAAGGATTGATTCGGAAGAAGCCTGTATAAGATCCTGGTTCTTAAACACAAAATCATCCCAGTTTGCATACCCGGCATACTTGCTCAACAGGTTTAAAACATCAATTCTGGGTAAGGATTTACTTACTGACTTCATATGGGTGTAGAACCACTTTTCGCTGATGTGGGCATTCACACTGGTAAGCAGTTCTTCCTGGAAATCAGTTATTTCCTGTCCCTTCCATTTCGAAATTGACGGATTTATACCCGGATATGACTGCTGCATCATGGCTACAATCTTTTTTTTCAGCTCTTCAAAATATCTCTGATCTTTCCGGGACAAAGTTCTTCTGTTTTATAAGTTATTGTATGCAAAACTCTTGTAAAACTATTTACAATTATTTTACAAGCGTATTCCTAATGCATCCTGAAAACCGGGTATAATTTCGCCATGTAAAAATACCCGCCGGGTAATGTCAAACCAAAAGTAAGAAAAAGAATTACCTGAAGCAAAATCAACAATCAATAAAAAGGAGGAACAAACAATGAGAACTAACAACAAATCAATTCTGTCAGCAGCAGTTATATTCATTTTAATATTAACGGCATTGATTTCGTCTCCGGCCCTGGCCCAGAAAAAATCACCAGCCCTGAAGATCGGGACTTATGATTCCAGGACAGTGATTTTTGCCTGGTCAAGGACTGACCTCTTGAAACAGCATATGATGAAATGGAAACAGCAGAACGATTCTGCACAGAAATCCCATGACACTGCCAGGATAAAAGAACTTGCCGTTGAGGCGATGTCTTTCCAGCACCTGCTGCACCTAATGGTCTTCAGCAACGGATCCGTGTCATCTTTCATGGAAATTATTAAGGTTAAGCTTCCCGGACTGGCAAAAACTGCAGGCGTAAGTGTAATAGTAAGCAAATGGGAACTCAATTACAGCGACCCTTCGTTTGAGGTCATTGACCTTACTAACCAGGTAGCAGCGCTTTTCCAGCCCAAGGAAAATATCGATAAAATGGCCAGTGAAATTGCCAAACAGGCACCGGTCCCGATTGACGAAATGGGAATAGAAACAGATATGTTAGACGGTTACTGCAAGATGTTTGGTAAAAAATAGTGACTTCCATAAATATAAAAAACTTGAGATTATGAAAAAATTAGTATTCCTAATAATAGGACTTGCATTTTTAACATTTAAAAATCAGGCCCAAACCGTGACCGATTATGACGGCAATGTGTATGATACCGTAATGATTGGGACCCAGGCATGGCTAAAGGAAAACCTGAAAGTAACTCATTACAATAATGGAGTCCCAATACCAAATGTGACTGCTAACACAGCATGGGCTGCCCTGTTGACAGGTGCAAGGTGCTATTATACCAACGATTCCCTTGCAAATGATTCTGTTTACGGCCCATTGTACAATTGGTATGCAGTGAATGATGCCAACAATCTTTGCCCTTCTGGCTGGAAGGTACCTGCGAATGATGAATGGCAAACGGCAGAAGCATATCTGGGAGGTTCGGGCGTTGCCGGTGGTGAAATGAAAGAAGCAGGCACTCTGCACTGGATCAGTCCGAATACCGGGGCAACAAATAGTACCAGCTTTACCGGCCTCCCTGGAGGTATGCGTGACCCGATCAATAATAATTTCCGGACCATAACTGAAAATGGTCTTTGGTGGACATCTACGGTAAGCGGGTCAAATGCGTGGAGCACATACATGTGGTACTTATATGCCGGTGTTGACCATAATCCCGGCACCAAAAAATACGGTTTTAGCGTACGCTGCGTGAAGGATCTTGCCTATGGGATGAAAGATATTAATTCTCCGGGAAACTTTAAACTATATCCAAATCCATCCACTAACAGAGTTTTCATAGAATGTGCTGAAAATCTTGATATTAAACTTTTTGTTTATAATCTTTTTGGATATTTGGTAATGGAACAGATTTTGACTAAGGGCACGAATGATGTTGACATCAGTTCTTTGCCAAAAGGTGTATATATTTTGAAAACCTCTGACGAACGAGAACCCTGGCAGCAGAAAATGATTAAAGAATAAATGACACAAATTTATTCGCACCAATTGTTAATTATAATTGTGTGCTCATAATTGCTTCCCAATTCGCTGCTTATTATTTTTGTCACAAACCCTTAAAACCAAAAACCATGTTAGAACATTTGCATAATCACATTACAAAGGAACTGGAACAGAATACGAAGACTGATACGATATTTATTCTGACCTCTATAATCCTGAACATGATAACTCTTGCCGTTAATTCCGGAATGATTGAAAAATCGCGCACGGAACAATCAGCACTTATGGTGATGTTCATTTTTGTTGTACTGATTGTTGTTGTGAACCTGGTTGTGGTCATCGGCTTGTTAAAAGGCAGGCAAACCAGGGTAAAACTTACGAACGGGCTTCTCGCGATGTACAAGGACCAGAATATTTCCAAATATTACGATGAGTCCCTGCTTGCAAACTATAACGTGAGGTATAACCTTTTCCTCATGGTTGTAGTATGTACGGGGCTGATCGCATCGATAGTGCCATTCATTATGAGATGAACATTACCCTTATTCCGTTATGGAGAGTTTGTATGCCATCAGCGCTTTCCCATGCCTGATATAGAGAATTCCCTTTTCAATCACAGGATGTGAGAAATGTTCCTTAGTCCCTTTGGGAACCCTGAAATAGCTTACAATTTCCATTTTACCCTTGTCCGGATTGATGAGATGGATATCACCCTTCTGGTTGTAGTAATACAGGAATTTTCCATCGGAAATGATATTCCCTGTGCCGCATTTCAGGGAATCCAGGATAATTCCTGTTTTGGTATCCAGGCAGAACAGCGACTTATGGCTGTCGGAACAGGTATAGATTTTTTCTCCCGCGATGATGAAGCCTCCCATATAATTATCCACCGAGGAATTTCTCCAAACCTGCCGTACCGATTTACCTTTTTCCTCAAGGGCCAGCTTCACAGCCCCGTTCCCATCGCCTGCAATATAATAAATGAAACCGTCTTCATACCATACGGTATTGCAGTGAGTATCTCCGTTACCCGGTTTTCTGTCGGCAACCGGTGTATTTATTTGCTCTTGGACCCAGAGCAATTCCCCGGTTTTGGCATCTATCCCGAGAAGGGAATAGGCAGAAAACACTACAAGTATAGACCGCTCACCAAATTTTACAAGCAGGGGTGAGTTATAAGCGGGCCGTTCTCCCCTTCCTTTACAAATCCAAATGATCTTACCCGTGAACCGGTTCAGGGCAACAACATTGGTGTCTTTTCCTCCCGGCATAAAGAAAACCATTTCCCCTTCAATAAGAGGTGACTCGGAATGTCCGTGCATGGGGATAACCCCATGGAGATCTGTTCGTTTGACAAGCCATTTCAGAACTCCTGTTTTCATCTCGACACATGCCAGGTTTCCCATTCCGGAACTCACATAGATCAATCCCTCATGAATTGTCGGGGTCATGCGCGAACCTGGAAAACTCCTGGTCCATTCCTTTTCAAATGCGGTTTTCCAGAGGATATTGCCTTTTAAGTCAAGTGCAAAAAGATAAGCTGTAGAATCGATCTCACCTGCCAGGAAAATCTGGTTTTCATGAAAAACAGGAGAGCCGAAGCCGTTCCCTATCTCCCCATTAACCCAGGCCATAACCGGGCCTTCCGGCGGCCAGAAATTCTGTACAGAAGTTTCATGATAAACTCCTTTACGATCGGCGCCCCTCCATTGGGAAACGGACTGGGAGTTACCGGCATTACAGATCAACAGGAACAGTGCAAGGCACAGAAACAGTCTGAAAATGATTGAGGATTGCATGGCATTTCTTTATTAGAGCTGCAAAGGTGCAAAAAATTCATCCTTTCTGAATAGAAAAACTTAACTTTGTTAATCGCCATCAATACCTGAAATAAATTAGAAAACCTGAACCCCACCGGATATTCCTGTTATTTTTTTCCTTCCTGTTTGTTCCAATGTTTGGATTACCGGAAGGGGTTAAACAACTTATGCCTGATTCTACAGTATCAGCTTCCGGACTTTATCTTGATAACGGAGCCTGGTACACTAAATTTGCTTGTATTAACTGCCCTTCCAATTACCGCCTGAATATCCATATTTCCAATACAGGGGAAACCATTCTTTTCGGGCTTAAAGCTCCCGGGGGATTTACATTCAACCTTAAAAAACCAAACGGGACTATTGCCCTTACAGGCATTTGCCCCTATGCCACAGGACAAACAGGTTACATCAGGTACTTCAGGCAGGCGATGATTGGCCCGTTTCCTCAAAGCAGCGGGTATATTCCTCTTTCATACCAAGTGACAAGTATAGCCGATACAGGAGACTATTATTTTGAAATCATAAATCCGCCATCTTACGGCCTGACTATTGATTACTGGGATTTCCAGGTAGTCTCGGGCCAACACAGTCCCCCGGTCCAAACAGATACAATTAACGGAAGAGTCTGGTCTAAATCCTGGCAGCTATATGCTGATCTCGGAAATTTTGTGTTTCAGCCATTCAATGGGAAATTTTTCGTTTATTCGGATGACAGGATAGTCACAAAGCTGGCTTTCAGCAATGCGCATGTTGGAGCCGTCACCATCTTCTGCAACCCATATGGCTGCCTGAATTCAGGAATTTTCAATACCGACCGGCGTTCGATAAATATCAATACGTCCAACACATTCACGGGAATTGCTCAATACAAAGTATTCCTGAACAATCCCGATTCCATTGCTTATCCCAGCGGTGGATATGGCCAGATAACCGGAAATCCGTATATGATACCCGATCCTGCCTATTCCCCTTGCAGCAGGTACAAGCAGATAGTTGTTAGTGTCAACAAAGCCGGCGTTCTTGAAACTACCCTCACGTTTCCTTATGGTGCCCCGGCAACAACGATAGATTTTTATTCTCCCGTCCTTAACGGTACAAATGATATTCCCTGGAACGGTCTGGACGGACTGGGAAATCCCGTTCCCAATGGCACTCTCATCACAGTCCAGCTAAACTATGTCAACGGCCTGACCAACCTGCCTATTTGGGACCAGGAAAGAAATCCGGATGGATACCAGATTTCACTTGTAAGGCCCGGGGGATCTTCAATGATAGTACCTATGACTTACTGGGACGATTCACAGCTCACAACAACTGGTTCCTTGTGCCCGGTGGCCCCGCAAACAACAAATTTTACAGGTTGTACACCGGGGTCAATCCCGGGATATCCCGGTTGCCATCCCTGGGGCCTGAACCAGGCCGATTGCCATGATAAAATGATAAATACCTGGTGGTACAGCAGCGCCAGTACGGCCTTGTTTACCGCTGTATTTACCACTACTCCTCCGGAAGCCACCGGGCATGACTCAACCCGATGCGGGCCAGGTACGGTAGAACTCTCAGCTACGGTGCCACCCGGCCTTACAGTCGACTGGTACGACAGCATCACAGGGGGCAATCTGCTGCTACAGGGTAGCCCGGCATTCGTTACCCCGTTTCTTAGTGTAACCACTATCTATTATGCAGAGACAAGGGATACAATAGACAATTGTCATAGTACCAGCCGCACACCGGTGATTGCAATCATATTACCACTGACTTTTCCTGAGATAAACGGCCCGGCTTATGTTTGTGAAGCTTCAGGTGAACAGGTTTATACAACACAGGCGGGAATGCTCAATTACCAATGGAGTGTGAGTGCGGGCGGGCAGATTATTTCGGGGCAGGGCACAAATTCCATCGCTGTAAGCTGGACGGGTCCGGGGACTGAGTCGGTTAGCGTTTCCTTTACCAATCCTAACGGATGTGTTCCTCCCAGGCCCGGATCCTTCCATGTTTTTGTTGGCAAAGCACCCGGCCCTGCCGGACCCATTGACGGCCCTGCACCCTTATGCATAGGGGCTGTCCAGGTAGTGTTCTCTGTTGCACCCATTCCGGATGCTGCATTTTATATCTGGACGCTGCCCCCGGGCCTTGTAATCACTGCAGGTTCAGGAACCAACTTTATCACCGTGAATGTACCTCAGGGCTCTGCCTCAGGCACCATCATGGTACATGCAGTAAATCGCTGCGGAACCGGATTACCTTCACCACCTTTCACCCTGATTATAAATGAACCTGCGCTGGTTTTTGCCGGCACAGACGATACGCTTTGCCAGGGATCTTCCTTTACCCTTATACAGGCTACAGCTCATAACTTCAGCAGCCTTCTATGGACTACCAGCGGCCAGGGCTCTTTTTCAGATCCCGCTATGCTCAACCCGGTTTATTCCCCGGCACAAACCGAAACAGGCCCCATAATAATCACTCTCATAGGATATGCATTCCCTCCCTGCCCTAACGACACTTCGGAGCTGACACTTTATTACACTCCAAAGCCATCAGCCGATGCGGGTGAGAATGCCTTGATTTGCGGGAGAACCACATATCCTCTCACAACCTCATCCGCCTTCAATTATAATTCATTACAATGGACCACCAGCGGTAACGGGACGTTCAGCGATACTCACATTCTCCATCCGCAGTATTTCCCGTCAACACAAGATATACAGGCCGACCGGATTATACTTACCTTGAATGCTGCTCCAATACCCCCTTGTGAGGCAGTCAAAGATTCTATGCTGATTACATTCATTAAAGCCCCAACTGCTTCGGCCGGGACAGGAAGCGTAATCTGCGGAGGAACTCCTTTCGTGGTCACTGATGCCCGTGCCTCTGATTATACACATATTCATTGGACCCATAATGGTAAAGGCTCAATCGTAGGCGATACAACCCTGCAACCCGTTTATACACCTTTCATCGATGAGAGTGGGGAAGTGATCCTGACAATGCAGGTTAACGGTAGCGGGCCATGCAATGATTCAGCAGTGTTCAGCCAGCTTACAATAAGGGTTTATACCGGTGTGGAAGTTTATGCCGGCCCTGACCAACTGATTCCCGACAGCAGTTCGACCTTCCTCACGAGCTCGGTACAGGGTGGATCGGGGAACTTCTCCTACACATGGGAGCCTTCATCCCTGCTCATTAATCCTGCAGATCCGAATCCTGAGACACAACTTCTTACGGCTGATACAACATTCATTCTTACAGTGAAAGATCTCCATTCCATATGCAGTGGTAGGGACAGTTTAAGGGTTAAAATGAAAAAGTTACCGCCACCGCCTCCTCCCACTGAGGATTGCATTCTTGTGCACAATGTGATTACCCCTAACGGTGACGGGCTCAACGATAAACTCATCATCGATTGTATTGAAATTTACCCGGACAATTCCATTCAGTTTTTTACACGTTGGGGGGTGATGGTAAGATCGTTTGAACATTACGACAACAAAACAACCTCATGGGATGGGACCAACGATAAAGGCGAACCCCTGCCCGACGGGACTTATTATTATGTGCTGACCATTAAAAACCTTGGCACCCGAACGGGGTGGGTGTTTATACGTGACGGTTCAAGATGATCCGGCATGCCGATAGAATAATATTGAATTGTGTGAAAAAAACAGTGATCATATTCCTTGCCTTTGTCCCGGCACTGCTCTTTGCCCAGCAGGATGCACTGTTTACGCAATACATGTATACAAAACTGGAATTTAATCCAGCATACACCGGCAGCCATGAAGGACTTTCACTTGACCTGCTAGGCAGGTTCCAGTGGGTGGGTATTCAGGGCGCCCCAAGAACACTCTGCCTTACCGCCCATACACCCTTGCCAAACCAGCACCTCGGGCTGGGTATGTATGTGTATATGGATCAGCTCGGACCTGCCATTGACTACAATGTTATGGGAACTTTCGCATACAGGATATTGTTCCCGAATTCAAAACTCTGCTTCGGCCTCTCGGCAGGTATCAAGTATTATGATATCGACTGGACTGCCCTGAACCCAAAAGATGCAGGGGATCCCGCACTTACGGGCCAGGTTAAGAATAAGGTCGTACCCGATGCCGATTTCGGGATCTATTATTATTCAAATAAATATTACGCGGGAGCATCGGTAAAACATCTTTTCCAGAACCAGATACTGGTGTCAAACACTGTGCCCGACGGGCAGGACAATTTCACCCGCCTGCTGAGAACCTGGTATTTCATTGGTGGAGGTACGATCCCCCTGTATGGAAATGTACAACTGATGCCGTCTCTGCTGATCAAATATGTACCGAATTCTCCGATACAGGCCGACGTAAGCGCTCGCGTGAGGTTCCTTGAAATAATAACGCTCGGGGCTGCCTACAGGACTAATGATGCTCTCTGCCTTCTGATGGAACTCGTGGTTTACAAAGGGTTGTCACTCGGCTACAGTTACGACATCTGGTTCAATGCGCTGAAAGGAAATAACCAGGGCTCCCATGAGATCCGCATAGGTTACGATATCGACCTGTTTAAAGCCCGTATGCTGAGCCCGAGATATTTTTAAAATGTATGATAAAAACTGTCCTGCTTGCCATATTGTCGTTACTGATTAACCAGAATCTGCAGTGCCAGGTCAGGTCTGCCAGGCAGGAAATGCTGTTGTATAACTATGCCCATGCCATTATCTTGCTGGATAAAGCATTTCAGAAAGGGAATGCAGAAAACCGCCCTGAGGCCTCGCAGATGCTGGCCGAATGCTACCGCCGACAGAGTAACCCTGAAAAGGCAAAGGAATGGTATGGAAAAGCCATCTCTCTTGGCAACAAAGACCCTCTGAATTGGTTCTACCTTGCCTGTTGCCAGAGATCTTGCGGGGATTACATGCTGGCGAAGATGACATTCCTGAAATTCGATTCAATATCTCCCGCAGATATAAGAGGTAAACTCAATGCAGCCTTTTGCGATTCTGCATTGACCTGGCAGAAACATAAGCCTGCAGTAGAGATCTGGAACGCTCTGGAACTGAATTCACGCCAATCGGATATTGGCACGGTTTTTTGCGGAGATCAGGTGCTTTTTGCCAGTGACCGGCTTGATGACAAAAGGGAACAAACATACGGCTGGACTGGTAACAGTTACTTCAGGATATACAAGTCTGCTATAATTCAGGCCGACAGTGGGTCAATTAAGTTTGGCTATCCCGAACAGGGGCCACCGGCTTTCAACCAATCGTATCATGACGGGCCTCTCTGCTTCAATAAAGCCATGGATGAAGTATTCATCAACAGGACGGTTGAATTGAACGACAGGGGCAGGAGGGATACGGGCCTCATCCGCACTCATCTTCTGAAAATTTATCATGCAGAAAAGAAAAACGGTAAATGGTCAAAACCGGAACACTTTTTTCTCAACAGCGATTCATATTCTGTTGGTCATCCCGCACTTTCCCCCGACGGCAACACGCTGTATTTTGTTTCTGATAAGGCAGGCGGATGTGGTGGTACCGATATCTGGTCATGTTCCAGGACTGCAAACGGTTGGACCGAACCTGTCAGCCTGGGCAAAACCATTAATACCGCAGGTAATGAAATGTTCCCTTTTTTGGCGGATAATGGTGATCTGTATTTCGCCAGCGACGGGCATCCTGGCTTCGGGGGCCTCGATATTTTTGTCGCAAAAAAATCAAAAGATTCATGGGATATTCCTGTAAACCTGGGTCAGCCAATAAATTCATCAAGGGATGATTTTGCATATACACTATGGCCCGGTGGGCAGGTGGGCACCTTTAGCTCAAACCGCCCCGGGGGATCTGGCAGTGACGACATATATTGTTTCAGGGAACTTCCTTTGGCAAAGGAAACTCCTCTTCCGGTAAAGGCCATAGCTGCATTAAAAACTGTCCCCGAAAGTCTGGCCGTTGGCAAAACATACACGATCAAAAATATTTATTATGATTTTGATAAATGGAATATCCGCAAAGATGCTGAACATTCCCTCGACAGCCTGGTGAAAATACTCAGGGAATACTCGCTCACAGTTGAAATCAGGGCGCATACCGATTGCCGGGGTTCCGCTGAATATAATTTGCTGCTCTCGCAGAAAAGGGCCGAATCGGTAGTGCTCTACCTGATAAAACATGGAATAGACCCTTCACGCCTTACGGCAACAGGCTACGGAAAATCATATCTGATAAATCACTGCAATTGCGGGATGGATGTAATATGTACAGAAACTGAACACCAGGCAAACCGCAGGACTGAATTCAGGATCACGGGTTATATAAACATTCCGGCACAGCCGTAGACTTTAATGTTTGCTACATATAAGCCTGTTAAAGAGGATGCTCGTATTTTTAATCTCAAAAAAAATATTTACTTTTCGGGCATGAAGCCCGAAGATAAACCCAATATTCTCATTGTTGACGATATTGAGCCGAATGTAATCTTGCTGGAAACAACCCTGAGGCATTTAAATGCCAATATCATAAGAGCATTCTCAGCGAAAGAAGCATTGGAAAAAATAAGGGGGAAAGAACTTGCCCTTGCCCTTATCGATGTTAATATGCCCGAAATGAGTGGGATTGAGCTCGTTTCACGTATTCTTCGTGATAAAGGAAGAAACCTCGTTCCTATTATATTCATTACTGCATATCCATGTAAAGAATCTGAACTTGAAAAAATATATGAAACGGGGATCATCGACTATATTTTCAAACCGATAGAGCCCAGGCTGCTGATCAGTAAAGTAAAGATATTTCTGGAACTGAACAGGCAAAAGCGCAAAGTCCTGTCATCAGAGAAACTTTACCGCATGCTGCTTAATGCATCCCCTGAAGGGATTATTATAATGGACACTTCTGGGGCGATAAGGGAGATCTCAAATGTGGCTTCCGGGATATTTAAGCTATCAAGCAGGGAAGATTATACAGGCACTAACATCATTACACTCTTTCCTCCGGATGAGCACGCCAGGCTTCAGGAAGTTATAAAGAGTACAATGGAGCAGGGCCACGTACTTAATGTTGTATTTCTGATTACATGTTCCGACCAGACCAGGCTCGAAAGCGAAATAAGTTTCAAACTGATCAGGGATAGTAATGAAAAACCAAGGGCATTAATGGCTGTGATCAGGGATATCTCCCAAAGGAGAATGATCCAGCAACAGATGATCAATGACGAACGTCTAGAAAGCATTGAAGAAATAGCCACGGGAATTTCCTGTGAATTAAATCAGCCATTGAGATTGATTTCGCTTGGCCTTGAAAACCTGCTGGTAGAGATCAGCAAAAATAAATCTGTTGACCCGGAATACTTTCATAATAAAGCAAAACAGATATTCAATAGTATTGCCAGGATCACCTATGTCATCGATCATATTAAAATATTTTCCAGCGTAAACCGCAATCTGACTTTTATTGAATTCGATATTCATAATGCAATCAGAAATTCGATTTCCATGATCGAAAACCAGTTTGCGAATGCCGGAATACTACTCACAACAAATTTTGATAAAAACATACAGGTAATAAGCGGCGACCCGGAAAAATTTGAACAGGTGATACTCAACCTTCTTCTGAATTCCCAGGATGCAATTGAAGAAAAAATGAGAATCGTAAAGACTGAATTTAAATGGCTTGTCGATTTAAAAACCTATAGAAATAAAACTCACATCAAAATTGAAGTGATGGATAATGGAATGGGATTCAAATCGGCCGATCTGGATAAGATCATGCTTCCGTTCCATACAACAAAAAAAGCAGAAAAGTATACAGGGCTGGGCCTTTCTATCTCTTTCGCCATCATAAAGGAAATGAACGGAATTATTGACATAGAAAGCGAATATTCAAGATGGACAAGAATAAGGATTACACTTCCGCGGGAATGTAAAGCCTAGATCGGCAGCATGTTATTTGGTGAGAACCAGGATCAGATATTTCTTTTCCGACAGAAATACAGTAGTGTCAACTTTCGAAAATTCCTTCGTCAGCTTTTTACTGAGCGAATCCCTGATTTCATGAGTCAACTGATAAAACCAGGCCATCTTGACCAGGAGCTTGTTTTCAAGGTAAAATATGAGAGGGTTCACAATTCTGGTGATATACATGTTTGCAAATTTCAGGGTTGGCAATACATGTTTTGTGATATCTTCATGGTAAATGATCTTCCATCCATGTTCCCCGGCCAGTTTTTCGAAATCCTCAAACCGGCGTCCGGCCTTTTTTTCGTCACCGGTCTTAGTGGAAAAGTAATCGCAGATTATCCACCTTCCCCCCTGGACAATCAGCTCATCTGCTTTTGCAAATGCCTTGTTCATGTCGATGTACTGAAACGATTCGGCGTTCAGAAGGGTACCATACTTCCTGTCGGCCTTAAATTCCTCAAACTTTTCATTATAAGCTGTTAATGCCGGATAGTTCTTTTTTACATAGGTAAGCTGACTGATGTTTGGAGAAAGGACATCCACAGTATATCCCTTTTGATATATCAGGTTCGCTATTCCACCGATACCACATCCGATATCCAGGACAGGCAGGGATTTGTCCGCCAGATGAGAAATGAGTTTCTCGGCATAGTTGACCTGTGCTGTTTCCATGTCATGAAACGACAACTTCTCCGGCTCAATATCTGCATTCTCAAAATATCCGTAATGTAACATGTCATTGGAAAGCATCTCGGAATATAATCTGAGCTCCAGGTCGTGGCTTGCTTTGCAGTATTTTTTTTGTTTACGGTGGAATTGTACTGCACGAAAGATCCTGACCGGATTTAACAGGCTGAAAAAATATGATGTTGGCTTCTTTGATGATTTTCCACTATTTGTCGCTGATGTCGGCATCGATTATGGTTGATTTATTTCCGGATAACAGGATTTAGTAAATTAAGATAACACCAAAAATAAATAAATAAATCAAAATATGTCAGAATTGAAATACAATTATCCCTGATCACCGGAAATTGAAGGTATGGATTTCCCTTGACTTCAATTTAATATATTAGTATATTTATAGAGTTCAAAAAAGTAATCATTAAATCCGTTTAATTATGAAAGCTTTACACATTGTTTTCCTTTCTTTAGGCCTCCTGGCATCAGTTTATCTTCAGGCCCAGCCCAGCTATTTCGGGCCTAACTACATTCATGCCAACAGCGATGCAAACTGTTTCGGCGATTACACTGTCCTGAACACATCCCTCATAGGGAATACAGTTACTGATAAAATCATCTTTACCCATGTTTGGGGGCTTTCCGATAACACTCACGAGAAATATATGCTCCATAGCAATGGCTTATGGTATACGGGTTCAGACTGGTCAATCTATGATGAAACCCGGGTTGCCATGGACACCAATTTTGCTTACAATGTGCTGAACTGCAAACAAAATGGAACCGCATTCACACATACTGTAACCACAGGTAATTCTGTTCTTAACTGGTCTGTAATTGATAATTCTGCCCTGAACAACAACCCCAATGCAGTATTTTTTATTACCAAGACCTGGGATAATGGTGTATATGATACGGCTCATGTTGGGGTCTGGTATGATCAATCACTGTCGAAATGGACTGTTTATAATGAAAACTCCGGAGGGATACTCGAATTGAACAGTACCTATAATATTTTTGTACCAAATACCGGAACTTCCTGTTTCAAACATGTAGCTACCGATTCCTATTATATTACCAACATAGACAATCCCCTTACAAACGGGAACCAGAATGTGAAAATTTTCGTAGTGCATGATTATACTACCTCAGGAGGGTCGCAGGGCTATGTCAATGATGAGATCGGCGTATGGTACGAAGGGGCACAATGGACAATTTATACTGAATCCATTTCTCCCTTATGGGCCGGTGCAACTTTTAATGTTCTTGTGATTGCGGATTGGCCTGTAGGTGTCAGGCAAAATGAGGTGGTTTCTGCGAATTTGAAACTATCTCCCAACCCTGCCAGGGAAAATGTCCAAATTTCACTGGGTAACGAATCGTTGAAAATGAAATCAGTTGAAGTAACGACCCAGGATGGCAGGAGGATAATACAGCATGAATTCGCTGCTAATCTTAAAACTCCATACCAGCTTGATATAACTGGCCTGGCAAGCGGACTTTATATAATTAGTGTAATGACTGATGAGGGGCTGTTTACAGGCAGGCTCAGTGTTGTAAAATAAGATCCACAGCAGGGTATCTCATTTGAGTTGCGTAGATTTGCAGGTTAAACCTTGACATTATGGATCATCCCCTGCACTGTTATATTGTTCTGATTGCCATGAGCCTTATGGGCCTGGCTTTGCTCATTCAGGGTTATCGTTTGTCCCGCCAGGGCCAGCATTTCCTCGGAGCAGTGGCAATCCCGAAAGCCTGGTTCATTACCGGCAAGTTAAGCCTGTTTACATCCTGGGTATTATTGCTGGCGAAAGCTGTTGATCCCTCAATGGACTGGTTTGCGGTTTTTCCTCAACTCCCATGGACTGCATTGATTTTTCTGATCCCTGGGGTCCTGATAATGTCTGTTTCCTTTTATCACCTTGGAGTCTCATTGAAGGTGGGCCTGCCGCATCAGGAAACAGTATTAAAGACCAGAGGACTTTATAGCTTTAGCAGGAATCCCCTTTACCTTGGAGTTTACCTTATAACGATCGCGTCTGTCCTTTATTTCCCTGATATTGTGAACATTATCCTTTGCGTTACAGGCATTATCCTTCATCACCTCATCACCTTGTCGGAAGAGAAATTCCTCTCCTCGAGGTTCGGGAGCTCATATGAGGACTATAAAAATAAAGTCAGAAGATATATCTGATTGTTACCAGATCTTCACTTTGAGACTGTCTGGTCTCCACATGGCATCGCCCTGCTTTACGTTAAAGGTCGCGTAAAATTCGGGAATATCTGACAGGGGGCCGATAACCCTGAATTTAGCAGGTGAATGTTCATCACTTCGTACCTGGTTTGCAACAGCCTCAGGTCGCATATTGATCATCCATGCAAGCCCGTATGCAAGGAAATACCTCTGATCGGGAGTGAGGCCTGCGATCATTTCCTTGTTTTTAAACTGGGCGGTCTTTTTGAAAGCCTCGTATCCCATGATTACACCCGCCAGGTCGGCAATGTTCTCGCCCTGGGTCAGCTCGCCGTTGATATGCAGGCTGTCTACTGCAATATACTGGTTGAACTGCTTAACGATCAGTTTGGTCCTTGCAAAGAACTTTATACTGTCTTCCGTGGTCCACCAGTTATGCAGGTTCCCGTATTCATCATACTTGCAGCCCTGATCATCGAAACCGTGAATGATCTCATGGCCAAAGGTCGAGCCCCCGATAATTGAATACAGAAGTGCATCATCTGCCATGGTACGCTCATAGCCCGGAACAATTATATTACAGCCTGGGACTACGATCTCGTTGTTTGAAGGATTGTAGTAGGCATTGTAGGTCTGGGGCTGCATATCCCATTCGGTGCGGTCAACTGGTTTGCCGAATTTCGAGATGTTGTAGGCAAATTCCCATTTATTGGCGCTCATGGCGTTCTTTACGTAAGAGAAACGGTCGACCTGCAGGGAACTCAAATCCTTCCATTTGTCAGGATACCCCACCTTTATGATCACCGTACCAAGTTTTTTAAGGGCTTTTTCTTTTGTTACAGCGCTCATCCAGTCAAGGTTCTTTATCCTTTCAGCATAAACATCCATAATCGATTTGCCAATTTCCTGGAGTTTCTCTTTAGTGCCTTTCGGCAGATATTCATCTACGTAAACCTGTCCTATAAGCTCTCCGAGACTCTGGTCGGTTTGCTCAACAACCCTTTTCCACCTGGGTTTTGGTTCTTTAACTCCTCGCAATACCGTGGAATAAAAACTAAAGGATTCAAGGTAGGTCTTATCGTCAAGGTACCTGCTCAGGCTTCTGATCAGATGAAACTTCAGGTAATTTTTCCAGTCTTCCAACGGAAAGGACTTAAGATATCCGTTTTCAGCAGCTAAGAACTCAGGCTGTCCCACAATTACTGTATCCACTGTTTTCAGGCCTGCGGTTTGGGCAAAGAGGTCCCAGTCAAAGTTGGGCATTGAGGCTTTCAGCTTTGCCAGCGGAAGTTTGTTGTAATTTTTCAGAGGATCGCGGGTATCTTCGCGTTTACGGGATGCCTTTGCCAAGGCTGTTTCCAGTTTCATGGTATGTTCTCCTGCAAGTTTTGCAGCAGCTTCTGTATACCCCATTAGCTTATACATATTTGTAAGGTGCTCCAAGAATTTTCCACGTATCATCACGGCCCTGGAGTCCTTATCAAAATAAAAGCTGCGGTCTGAAAGGCTCAATCCACCCTGATAAATAAAAATCGCATGCTTGTTGCTGATCCTGTCATCCTGCCCTACATAAAACCGGAACATGGGAGAACCGGCTACTGCATGTATATAAGCAGCTTCCTTTAACAATTCTTTAATGTCTTTTACTGCACTTATGCGGTCAAAGTCCTTTTTCAGATCGGCAAGCCCTTTTTTATTGAGGGAAACACTATCCATGCCCGAAAAGAAGAAATCGCCGATCTTCTGTTTGTTGCTGCCGCTGGGAGGATCTTTTATTGCAGCCGAAGATTCACAAATGTTGCGTACCTGGGCATTGATGGTGTCCTGGATGAGCTGCCATAGTCCGTTTGCCTGTTCACTCGGAGGAATGGGGTTTTGTTTGAACCATTTCCCGTTGGCAAACAGGAAAAAGTCATCACCGGCTTTGACCGAAGAATCAATATGTGAAACCAGGGGGTCGGAGCCATGGGTGTTGTTCCTGCCGGAATTGCAGGATAATACGATTACCAGAATGGCCAGGAATGCCATTGAAAAGAAAATCTTTTTCATAGAATAAAGGTTTTGAATGCCCAAAGATCGGAAATTTCCGGCACTTTACCGAGGATCGTCCATCAGCATCACTGCCAGGGGCAGGGTGAACCAGAAAGTAGATCCCTGTTCCTGCTTGCTTTCCACACCTATGCTGCCCTTGTTGCGCTCTATCAGTTCACGGCAAAGAATCAATCCCAGGCCTGTACCTTTTTCCTTGGCTGTGCCGGCAGTGGAGAATCCGGAATCGATCCTGAAAAGTTTTGGGAGAGAAGAATCGGAAATGCCAACGCCATTGTCTTTCACATATATCCAGGCAAAATTTTGTTCGGCCTTTGCTGAAATTTCAATATTCCCGTTTACATTCGTAAATTTTACTGCATTGGTTATGAGGTTTCGTAAAACTGACCTCACAGAATCCTTGTCAGCAAAGACCTGCATCGGGCCCGTAAGAAGATTACCGATCTCAATGTCCTTGGCTTCGGCAGAGGGCCTTATAAGATCAACGGTTTCACGGACAATCTTGGCAAGGTTAAAAACTGACGGATTGATTTCATTCCCTTGGGTTTGAAGCCTTGCCCATTCCAGAAGATTTTCAAGAAGTTCATACGTTTTCCTAACCAGTGATGACATCTTTTGGAATACCTTTTCCCTTGCACCCGGCGAAAAGTCAGCTTCGGCATTGCTGAGTAATTCCAAAAATCCAAGAATGGTTGAAAGCGGGCTTCTCAGGTCATGCCCTATGATGGAAAAGAATTTGTCCTTCATGGCATTCAGCTCTTTCAGTTTCTTTGCCTGCTCCACAGAATAATTTTCATTTTCCAGAATTGCCTTGAATTTCCTGGCATTGTCAATTGCCAGGCTGCATATCTTGCCTATCATCTGCGAAAGCTCAATATAATGATCAAGATATTCGGGGAAAGCAATCCCGCTTAAAGTGACACTTCCAATTTCTGCATCATGATATAGCTCTATGGTAAAACCGGTTTTAACGTCCGGGTTCCCTTCCGCTCTTTGGTCCCTGAACCAAACTTGAGGCTGGCAAACCCCGCCGGAAACCGGGTTGTAAACAATATTGCCCGGGGCACAGAGTGCATTCAGTACTTTAAACAAATGCATGATAATGCTGCTTTCCTCCGTAAGAAGCATCAGGTTGTTGATCTCATGGAATACAACTGCATAATCGGCCGATCGTTTTAAGTCCCTGGCGAGTTCCGATTTGAAACTTAATGATTCCTGTCCTTTTTGCCAATCCAGGATAAGGTCCTTTATAAAAAGGTTACAATAGTCCATCCCTATATTAATAATTTCAAAGGGAAGCCCCATGAAATCCGACATCTCTTCAAGCTTTTCCCGGAATTCCATGGGAATACCGGTATTCAGCATGATGAGCTTTTTTGTCGATTCTCCGAAAAATTTCCTTGCAGTATCCCGGTCAAAACCCCACTGATCGAGATTAGACCTGAAATTGTAAAACCAGCCGTTTGAAATGATGTAGGCCTGTTCCCTGAAAAGCTGGTTGATGAGACTTGGGGGAGCAAGAATATCCAGGCAATGGTCCACTTTTACAAAACTGATGTTACGGTTCTCAATTGGAAATGAAGTGGAATGCCTTATGCAACTGCTCCCGATGATTATACCTTTACCGAATAATTCCGGGCTTTTTGCAGCAAGTGCCTGAAGGTGTTCATCGGTAAGAAACGGCCCTGAACACTTTACCGGAATCTTTAAGGCAATCACACCAGTATAATTGCCCGACCTCAGCACATGATCCACTTCAGGGTATAGTGTTTCACAAACGAAAAAACAGAGTGACTTATCCATCAGAGAGCTGAATTGGGTAATGGCCGTACGTTTGAACAGTTTCTGAAATGGTCATAAGCGTTTCTTCACTTACCTGGAAAGGGATCTCACCATGATTGTCACTCAATATAAATCCTCCGCCCGGGGCGGCTTTTCGGATTATATCCTTGACGATATGCACAGTCTTGGTTCTGTCCCAGTTACGCATGTCAATTCCGTTCATATTGCCAATCACTGTCAATTTGCCTTTGCAGGCAACTTTCATCATACCGATATCTTCACTGGTGCTGGTCCCAACAGCAGCTGTCCCCGTTTTTGCAATATCATCAACGATATCCATTATCCGCCCCGATGCAAAATGTGTGGCCGTAGGCCCTTTGATCCTTGATATAGTCTGCTGAGCGATAAGGAACCCGGTTTTGAGGTATGTTTCCCTGGGGATTATGGTGGTCGAAGAAACCGGATCGAAATAACAGATGGCTGTTGCTCCTGCTTCCAGCTGCCTGTTAGCGAAATTCACGCAGAATTCCTGGTTCACTTCCATCAGGCGCTTAAAAAGATCGGGCCTGAAAAACATGATCTCAAGATATTTATCAAAACCCATCTGCATAACCGGTAAAGAGAATGGCGACATCACCACACCAATGATCGGTATTTTATTCCCGACTTCTTTATTTAACCCTTCTGTCGCCTTGTATACCTTCTGAAGGACTTTGCTGGACCGGGCATCCGGCATTTTGAGATGATTTATCTGTTCTATACTGCGGATAAAGGGTTCCCCTGAATTTGGGGGACCGTCATCAGCCCATATCACTTCCCCTCCGAAGGCTTCAATCTCAAGCGGTCCATAAAAAAATGGAACAATGCAATCGTTCTGGTATTTCTGTCCCAGCCTGAGCTGGCCTTCAATAACATGTTCGGGCTTTGAGAAATATTCCCTGATACTGAGCCCAAGCTCTTTTGCTCCATGCATTGTAAGCATGAGAAACATGGGAACACGGTCAGGTTCCTGGTGGCCCAGGGTTTTCAGGACCCTCTCCATAGATGTGATTGCCATTGTATTCATACCTTCCCTCCCGTCAGATTATTGACAATTTCCAGCGCTTCCTTTGGAGTTTTACCTGTGGCATATGCACCTACTTCTTTCCAGAGGTTTTCATCAAAACGGAATGGAGCTCCGCCCACAACAACTTTCACCGGCATGTCCTTCAGTTGCCGTGTAAGTTCTTTGATCTTTAAGGCCGAGGGAAGCATGAGGGTCGATAATAGTAAAACGGAGATCTGTTGTTTGTGAACCATTTTTACCACATCTTCAGTATTAAGACCGCTTCCGAGATCGGTAAGTTCAAATCCGGCAGCCCTCAGGCTTGAATAAATTATCCTTTTCCCTAAAAGATGGTAATCGGCAAATACACCTATGGCCATTTTGGGCTGATCCTTACGTTCAGGAGCTTCCCGGGGTAAAACGGCATCCACGGCTTCCTCGCAAATCAATCCGCTGATATAGACCTGAGATAATGAATACCTGCCTTCCTCCCATCCCGCACCAATATGATCAAGGGCCTCAGTAACTACTTCACATGCAGCTTCTATGGGAGAAGATTGAGTTGAAGCCTGATGAATTATCTTTATCGCTTCATTACGGTTCAGGCTAAGCAAAGCGCGCTCAAGATCCTGAACAAGTGCTTGAATGTCATGCATAGTATGAACAATCAGTTAATACCTGATTAACAAAATCTCAAAGTTGCTTTACAATCTCTTCAAACGGCTTACGCTTGCGGGGAGCGGTCTGTTTTTTAAGAATATCTGCAGGCAGGCTTGCCTCGTTTCCCGGGTATCCTACCGCTATCATTACAACCGGATCGTAATCAGGGCCAAGATTTGCAACTTTACGTGCTTTTTCAGGATCAAAGCCCCCCATGGGATGTGATTTCAAACCGATAGCAACAGCCTGGATAAGCAGCAGGGAATTTGCAAGGCCGGTATCATGCCATGCATGAGAGTTTTTATATTCTTTATCCTTGTAAACATACTTCATCTGGGCTGCTGAAAGTATCAGAGCTCCGGCCTTGTCGGCATAACGTTGGTTACCTTCATCAAGACAGCCGAGAAGTGCATCAAAACCGCTTGTTCCATTCAGTGCGTAATAATACCGCCAGGGCTGATTGTTCCCTCCGGAAGGAGCATGTGTGGCAGCTTCGATGATTTCAAGAAGTTTTTCCTGTGCAACCGGTTCTCCGGAAAAAGAAAAATGGCTTCTGCGTTTGGTGATTGGTTCAAGGATCATATAGGGTTTATTAATTTTCTCCTGGTGGATTATCTTATAAAACAGGCTGCAAGGAACACCTTGCAGCCTGTTTACTTATAATAAGCATTTGCTATAAAGGTTCAATATGAAGTTGTATTGTTCCATCGAGGAACATGCCAACGGTTACTGCAGGCAAAGGCCCGTTAAGCACCGCGTAAACCCTTACATAAAAACTGGGATTTGTAAGATAAGGACGGATGTTCAAATTGTTTAATGTGACAACGACCGTCTTTGCAGTGGGATTACTGTTAGTCACACTGCCAATCAGGTTCTCCGGCTGAAAGTTCGCATTGTCGGAAACCGTAGAGCGCATCGAAGTCAGCCAATGAAAGGTTGAATCAGGCGGTTGTTCAATAGTTACAGCCAGGTATGTGAAAATTGTGGTCTGGATGATCCCTGATGATAAACCATATGCATTCAGAACACTGTCAAGATTAACAGTTACATGGCCCGAGTATAGTATGACCTCACCTGAATCCGACTTTAAATTGGTCGCAGTGTAGGTGAAATGATGACGCGGAAGTTTCATTGATACATCAACAGCAGTAAGTTCCTTTACCTTGCTGCAGGAAGAAAGATATATTAGAGGGATCGCCAGCAATATCACCAGCGAAATATAAACACGTGTTTTCATAGGATTTATTTTTAAATTTTACCAGGTTAATGTATGGACAAAGATAAGTAAAACAAACCGGAAATGCAAATTATTTTACCGAATGATGCCGCCTCCCGTTCTGGTACGCAACAATAAATGCGTCCTGTATCCCGTGCTTCCTCATCCGTTCCTTTAACGCCCTTGCACATTCCAGGTCGGTGCATTTCCCAACCACAAACCGTTCAACGTTCCCTTGCTTTTCCAGCCGCACTGCTTCTGTGATATGATAATGCTGTTTAATCTGCTCAGCCGAATACCTGTGCTGGTCAAAGGCAAAGATCTGCACCGAATAGCAAAACACTTCCCTGGTCTTTGGACTTGCTTTTGACTGGGGCTTCTCCCTGCGATACTCCATCTTTGAAGGGGGTAGCTCAACCGGTCCTGCTTCCGGGGGCGGAGAATATTCCCGGGAGATGGGAGGCGTATAAACGGGATACGACACCGGATACTCCGAAGGTTGCATCTGCTGACTCTTGCGGGGCTTGCTGCCGCGGCCTTTCGCCAGGCCTGTTCCCAGGTTGAAAGAAAGGTTCAGGGCTACATAATGAACTGCGTCGTAAGGATAGCCGCCTGTCGAATTGTCAAGCTTGTCGGAAAAATAGGTCTTGTAGCTGTACTCAAACCCCAGATTAAGCCTGTTCCCGATCCTGTAGTAAAACCCCAGACCTGCAGGGACTACAAAGCTTGCATTAAAATTGCTTAGTGGATTGTCATACTGAAGGGAATCGTAATTGTAAACTTTGTTGGTGAGTTTAGAGTACCATCCGCCATAACCAAGCCCAACCATACCGTAAACAAAAAACTTCCGCCTGGGACTTGGCTTGAAAAACAGGTTCGAGAAATTCACAATCATATGAAGGTCCCCCTCCAGAATGATCCCCGTGAACGAATCCTCCACCTGCGTCCCGCTTTTTTCGTAGGTTTTTATCCCCCCGTTCAGGATCCCGCTGTATAAGGATATCCTGAACCCGAAGACATTCGAAAAGTAATATTGTCCGAACAGACTGGCAGCCATTCCGGTAGAACGTTTAAAAGTAAAATTCCCGACATTCAGGTCCCCGTGATAAATTGCAGGTCCAAAAGTAATCCCAAACTGCCCCGTGTTTGAGAGCACGGCATTGTAGTTTGAACTTGCAGGCTGAACCTGGGTGTATCCTGCCTGGCTGCATGTGAAAAGAATCAAGACCAGGGTTAAACCCGGGCTGAATTTCATAGCTCCTGATTAATAACCCTGTAAAAATAAAGCCAAATTACTGTGGACTTATTCCACGATCAGCTTTTTTGTCAACAATCCATTGTCAGTTTTTATTCTGAGAAAATACATCCCTGCCGGCCGATTCACTGCAAATTTCCTGCTGAAGGCCCCCGAAGGACTGTATTCATCCAACAATATTGCAACAGTAAGGCCCCTCATGTTTAACAGCTCGATACGAAGGTCTCCTGCCTTGGGCAACTGCATCTCAATAACAATTTTATCCCTTACAGGGTTTGGATACAACGTCAGGTCTGCAACTCCCTGCTCGATCATTCCAACAGTGTTTTTTGTGATGGTCAGGGTTGTTGTATTTGTTTGAGGTTTTGTCACGGCAATCGAACCGTAAAAAGTAATATCGTTATTTCCGGTTGATGGCGCTTGCCAGGTAAATGTCCAGGTTGCCGATGCTCCTGTTTTAGGAGTAGTATGGGTTATGTATTTCCCGCTACCGACAAGCTGGCTTCCTGTCCCGGCAAACAATGTGCCTACCAGGTTGCCTGCAAGGTCCTGGGGAGATACTTCAAAGCCCTTGTTCCCTGCTCCTGTAGCTGTTACAGTAATTGTATACACTGAATCATTTTTATAACCGGCAGAAGGTACATCCGATGTGATCCATCCTGTAACAGGAGTTGCCGTCCCTCCCATACAATGGGTGCAGTTCTGGCCGTCACCCGGTGAATTGGTATTGCCTGGGGGTGCTCCTGTAGAATAGCCGCCTTCTCCATCACCGAAACTCCCCAATACAATAATAAACAGCAGCAATCCGCCTGCCAGTGCGTAAAAAGCTTTCCTTTTCATAGACTTCTGAATTTAGGTTGATTTGTAAAGATAGTAAATACCAGGCCATTATGCAAACGACACGGAAACATTTAATGTAAGATATATCTTTGCTGTACTAATCCTTCTTCCCGTAAATCCACCGCCATGCCCTATACTGCATTTAAGAAAAAAGAACTCCACTACACCGATCACGGCAAAGGAGATCCAATCGTCCTTCTTCACGGATTCACCGAAGACCTTAGAATATGGAAACACTTTTCTGCCCGCCTGTCAAAGAACTATCGTGTAGTTTGCATCGACCTCCCCGGTCACGGTAAAAGCGAATGCATTGCCGAAGCCCATCCCATGGAGCTCATGGTCGATTCGGTATTTGCAGTCCTCAAATATCTTAAACTGAAAAAATGCCTGCTTATTGGCCATTCCATGGGCGGTTATATTACCCTTGCCTTCGCTTCAAAATACCCCGGATTGCTGAAAGGCTTCGTTCTTTTCCATTCCCACTGCTTCGCCGATTCCCCCGAAGATAAACGGAACCGGACACGCACTGTTGAGGTCGTGAAAAAGGATCGTTTCGGTTTTCTTTCCATGTTTATCCCCGGCTTGTTTCCAGAAGAGGTCCGCAAAAAATTCCAGAAAGAAATCGAATTCCTGATTTGCTGCGCCAGGGAGATCCCCCGCGAAGGTATTGTTGCAGCACTGAAAGGGATGCGCGAACGTAAGGATCAGACAGCCCTTCTCAAGTCCACAAAACTTCCGGTCATGTTCATCCTGGGCTTAAAAGACTCGAAAGCACCTGCATTAAAACTCTGGGACATGATCTCTTTGCCGGCTGTCAGCGAAAGCCTGATCCTGCGCGACTGTGGACATATGGGATATATCGAAGCCCCTGAAATTACGCTGAAAGCCATAAAGAATTTTGCCAGAAGAGTGTTCTGAAAAGTCCCCGGGGGACCAAACTCTGGTGAAAATCACGATGCGGCGGGGTGTTGCCCCCCGCCATATTAATTCTCAGGAAATCTCTAGAATGTAAACCCCAGTCTTAACAGGAAAATACCCTGGTAGGCAAGAACGCCCCGGGTATATTCATTAACAACTGCAGTTATTTTTCCCGGTTCAAATTCTGTGGCATTGTAAACCCAATAATGATTAATACCCGAAACCGACCACACCGAATAATTCACCGAGGCATAAACCCCAAACCGCTTGTATACCCTCGCATTCACGCCGATCTCGAGAGTCGCGAACAAACCTCCCCTGGTGTAAGTGTCGTAATTGTAATAATAGTTCCAGGCATAAGGAGGGTAAATCCAGGTCATCCATTCATCCATCTGGGATGAGGGCGTGTTAATAAGCACTTTATAACCTCCCTGCAATGCAATCACAGGGGTAAACCTGGTCTTCAGCATGGTGTACCTCACCTCGGCAAAAACCGGCAGGAACGTGAAATTGGCTGTATAATAGCTGTAAGTAGGCAGATTACTTAATCGCTCAATCCCAATGCCTCCTCCAATGCCAAGGTGGGGATTGAACTTATACCCGAATGCAGTCTGCATGCCGCTGAATACATTCCCCCTCTCGCTTACAATCGCAAAACTTGTGTTATTGTACAGGCCCCTGGGCTTTTCATCAAGCCAGCGCTGAAATCCGCTTTGACCCTTCACCCTATGGTCCGTCGCCAGCTCAACCGCCTTAGTGCTGCCGTCAGTCTGCGCGAAAACACGTCCAGCGCCAGAACCAAGTATAAGGATAAAGACTGTTACGATGAAAAGGATTGTCTTGTTCATGTTGTGAAAAGAAGGACTGCGAAATTACGAAAAACAAGTACGCACGAAAGAACCTCGAAAAACCAATCACGGTTCAAAATTACATGATCTGGCCGAAGGGCTTCACGATGTTTTCAATACGAAGCGATACATCCTTCGCGCTGATCTCTTTTTCGAAAATGATGAAGGAATGCTTGTTTAAAAGATTTTTCGGACTGAGATTGATCCTGAGCTGCTCACGGTAAACTTCCTGCTTCGAGTGCAACGGGATTTCAGGATGTTTCTTCATATTCCTGGAATACCTCATCCGGGAACTGATCCAGATAAAAGGATAGAAAAACGGGAACAGCGCCAGCGAGCCCTTACTCAGCCTCATATACCGTATATCCTGCATCCTGAATCCACTAAGTCTTGCCAGTACCCTGAGCTTTTGCAGGCCGATCATAAAGATATGCCCATGGTAGAGTTCTTTGCTGACCGAGCTGTCGGCCATCCAGATATCGTCAATTTCGTTGGGGGGCATCTGTTTATGGGTCTCGCTCTCAAAAAGCAGGTAGCTCAGTTTTGCAGAAAGATTGGAATAGCTGGGTGTTGTAAGCAGCAACCTCCCGCCCGGTTTCAGTACCCGGTTGATCTCTTTGAACGTGAAAAGCTGGTCGCTGAAATGCTCAATCCCTTCCTGGCAGGTTACCCAGTCGGCATAATCGTCGGGCACGGGAATATGGTCGGTGATATCGGCCCGTTTGCATTCGATGCCTTTTAACATGAAGTATTCGGGGAACAGGTCAAAGGGCTCAACATCGGCACCGGCTTCCAGAAGGATCTCCGTAGTGGCGCCATTCCCCGCGGGAATATCAATGACTTTCTTGCCCCGGAGATCGTTCTTTATCCCTTCGATGTATTGCCTCACATAGTATTTCTGGCTTTTCGGATTATATATATGCTGGTCTATCATGAAATCTACCTGATTTTTAATTTTCTGTCATGCTCCCGTCCGTATCCTTTGATAATGATGCTGTCGGATGTGAGTGTGACCACCCCAAAGGTATTCTGTTTTGTATCGACCATGCCCTTGAAATTCACGAGATGTATTCCTTCTTTCTGTTTATAGTTCCCGGCATGATAATGCCCGTTAAAGTATGCCTTCACACAGGGATACCGCGAAATTAATGTAAAAACTTCAGTCCCGTTGAAGAGCACATGGTCTTCTTTCCCGAACAGGGGGAAATGGCAAATTACGATTACTTTCTGCCCGGCAAGCTGGGCAGCCTTTAGCTGGCCTTCGAGCCATTTCATCTGTTGTTTCCCTATTCCCCCGTTCCAGGGCATGCCGTTATAATGCAGGTGCATGTATAGATCGCTGAGCGCCTCATTCCTCTCTTCTTTCTGTTCTTTGTCCTGAGGCGCAACAAAGCTCAGGTCGTCCCCATTGAGGACAATAAAGCACCAGTTCCCGATCACTGTCGTATAGGCACCCGGCGGGCATCCTCCGTCTATTCTGCGTCCATCTTGCGACCATCCTCCGTCTATCCTCCGTCCAAACTGCGTTATGCCTATATGATCGATCAGGCCTTCCTTGTATATCTTTTTGATCATATAATCATGATTGCCCAGCACCAGGTTCAAAGGCGCCTTAAACCTGTGAAAGCGGGGTAGGATGCTGTCATAGGATCCGTAATCATGGTCTATCATATCACCCAGATGGAACACAGCATCCAGGGGCAATGCATTGAATACAGCAATACAGCTGTCAATTTTTGCCAGGGAAAGCCGGTACTCCCTGATCCCGTTAGTCTTACAGTTACAATACTGGCAGTCGGTAAAAATGCCTATCCTTACATCGCTAATATCAGGCGAAACAGCCTGGATACGGCTTGTATCTCCCAGGCTCACGGATATCCTGCTCTCTCCTCCATCCGCAGTCATTACTAAAGAAAGATGAAGCGTTCTGCCCGGGGCAGGCGTTAACAGCAGGATTACAAGCAGGAGGTTAATGAGGGATCTCATGACTGGTTGTTATTTGACCAGCCTGCTGAGGGTACCTGTCGCTGAATTATATTTCGCGACAATCTGCCAGTAATATCCGGATGGATTATGTTTCACAGCCCAGAAATCATAATTCCCGAAAGCCCTGTCGCCGTTCGCATCCAGGGTCGTATTCCCTGATACGCCAAAATAGGTTGATGCTTCCTGGACGAAGGCGAGTCTGAAGGTTTCTATATCCGCCAGGGTCCCGGTGATCAGAAAGGTTTTCATGCCTACCCAAACGGCATCATAGGCTGTGAGGGCATACACCTCGGGGTTCCTCCCGATGACGGCCTGGATCCTTTCTTTCAAAGGCTGCCATTTGTCTTTTGCTGCTTCATCGAGACCGTAAACCGGACAGGGAAGGGCATGGGAAAAAGCAAATCCGGCCGCAGCCGTATCGGCAATCAAAGAAGCATTTTGAGCAAATGCAGAACTTCCGTACCATGATACGGTTTTCAGATGTGTATAATTCCCTGCTGAAGCGAGAATAGCAGCGCCTTCCCCGAACGAGCATAAATAAACAGCTACCTCATCAGCATTATAAGAGCCAACCATGTTTCTTACAGTAGCGTCCAGATGGGTGAGTTTGGTTGAGAAATCCGTAGCTTTCGGATCATATTTCTCGGCCAGGGCCAGCGTCCCCCCTCTGGTATAAAAATCATAGCTGGTTGCTCCAAGGAGGTCATTCCCCCATACATCATTCCTGATGATGGGAGCTATTGCTTTGATGCTGTCGGCCAGAAGCATGGTAGTCATAGCATGTCCCTGGATGACATCGCATGAAACGAAGCGGAAAATATTATCATCGGGTATGGCCAGGGAAACTGCAACGCTTGAAGGACTTACTACGAGTATCCCGTGAGAATCGGCAAATGGCTTGATAGCCGCTACTTCGGCGCTGCTGTAAGGGCCTATGACCAGCCGGATACCCTGGTCGTAAAGGATCTTTAATTGTTTCAGGGCCTCGGCGGTATCGGTTTTCGTATCGGCGACAATTATGTTAACTTTAACATTCCTGCTAATTGAAGTGAGCCATGTATTGATATCCTGCTGGGCAAAGCCGATGGAAGTCTGGGAACTCTGGCCGGTTGAGGCCCCGGACCCTGTAAGTGAAAGTAAGGCACCGATGCGGATAGTCGTTTGAGTCGATGGTGGATTATCACCTTCATTATTCTTTTTACATGAAGTGAAAAGAAATATCACTATTGTGAATGAGAGAATGAATCTGAAAGTTCGCATAATATTGATTTGTTTTTAATTTCCATACGGTATTGATGCCGGTGAATCCTTGATTAACAAAATGTACTGATAATAATCCGTTGTGAATTGAGCATCTGCTATATTGTCCACAAACTTTTTTGAAGAAGTAAAGATAGAACCCTTTTTGGCGATATTGAATAAGGTGTAACCTTCTCCTGACGATTTCCGGAGTATGTTTTTCGAATCACTTTCCCAGGTAACGTTCACAAAGTCCTTGTTTTTGCTGATTCGCAAATGACCTGTTTTACGCAGCAGCCAGGCAGGGATCATCCGTTTGCAATTGGAGTATAACATCATGATAGATGTTGATTTTAAAGCCGGGGAATATTTTTTGATCAGTGAAGCGATCCAATCCACCTGTTTTGTTTTATCCAGGTAACAATGAGAAGTCCCAAAATAGGCAAAGGCTTTTGATTTCTTAAAATCATGGGTCAGGAGCCGTATTTTAAAATTCTCAAGCATCAGGCTGTCCCTTGTTTTATCAAAGTTTGCTGAATTATGTGCCCGAAAAAGATAATTTATATTCCTGACAAGGTACCATGTTGTAAAACATTCATTTTGCAATATGGTTTGATATTTATCCGGATGGGCCTTCATGTCGTCAGCCAGCTTATGATACAGGTTCTTGTACTCTCCCTGCTTACTAAGGAATATATTGATGAAATCACAGGAATCTTTTGGTAAATCACGGTTGTCAAATAATGAACGGATGTACTGGTCGGTTTCAACATATTGATGTTCAATGTCAATGCTCAAAAACTCTATTCTGTTTTCTTTATCTAGTTCCTGATTGTAACTGTACAATTTTCGATAAAATTCATAAGCATCTTTATTGCAACCCATGGTCCCTTTTGTGGCATTGAACACCATCTTCAGGTAGTTCTCATCACCGGTATCAAAGTATTTATTCAGATATAATTCGGAAAAATAACCCGATTCAAGCAAGTAGTATTTAAAGCCAGTCTTTGCATGAAGATACCTGAAAAGTATCCATACGGCATCGTATGAATATTGTATTGCATGCGCTTCGCCCACCCAGAAAATTTCACTCCTGTAAATTGATGAGTCTGCAACCTTATCCCAATCAGCTCCTGTAACCTTGATGTCAATGGAATTGTTTTTCAGGTATTGGACATATTGCTTTGTTGATTGGGCATTTAAGTGCAGAGGTAACATGAGATCAGTAAGCAGAATAAAGAGCAAGAGCCTGAATTTCATTGCTTGTAGTGTTTCCGGGTTGATTTATAATGATAGCTTTTATAAGGTCAATTCAAAAAACAAAGCATTTTCATTTGGATTGAACCGGTAAGGCTTTATTTCCCTGAAACCTTTGTCCCGGTATAATTTTATTGCAGATTTCATCGAATCGATGGTATCAAGCCTTATTTTTTCATAATTGAGGTCTTTGGCAAGGATAACGGCACAATCCAACAATTTTGCGCCAAGTCCTTTTTTACGATGTGCTTCTTTGATATACATGCGTTTTAATTCCGCAATCTGGTGTTCTGATTTTCTTATCCCAACGCATCCCACAAACCCGCCAGTATTCATTTCTTTAATTAAAATCAGGCCCCCACCGGGTTTTTGATACATGACATCTAATTCTTTTAATTCATTCTCAAAATCCTGGAAACACAAATCAAAATTCAAAGATTGTGCATACTCGGTAAATAAAGCCCTGGCAATACTAAGATCGTCATCTTCAGGAACCCGGATAAATTCGTAATTTTTAATACTATCCTGCTTCACAAAAGTCTTTCTTTGGATAAAGTATTATTTAATAATTTTCCATCTTATAATATTCCAGGTTCCTTTATTAATTGAATCCCGAATTACTTTTTTTACAATTCCTATTGATTTGGCTGAATAAAAGTCAGTAGAATCTATTAATGCTCTTTGCACATTATAAAAAGTAATATTGCCTACTTTCAATGAATCAAGATATTTTGTAATTGAGTCATGATAACAAGTATAAATAGCTGGACCATAATATCCATGATTAACCATTTGTACAGGATTTCTCATTATCAACCAACCTTCAATTCGATCAACATCTCGAGGATGTTCATTTATGGTTTTCGTATAGCTATAAAAGATAGTATAAAATTCCGTAGATGTAGACCTGTTCAAACCCCAATATTGGTCATTAAATCCATGAATAACATTATCAACGTAAGTACAATCTGTAGCTTGGGTAGAATCATTACGAAATATCCAGTATGAACCTATTTTGAATTGCTGATTTTGTATGCCAGGACAGATATAGAATGTTTCAACTGAGGTTTGATCCTTATGACACGAAATCAAAAGTGAAGAAACGATAAGAATTAGCAAAATCTGTTTCATAAATAATATCTTGTTTAACGCCCGGCCTTAAACACAGCAAAGGCAAGACTTTTGATTAGCAGCACTGCCGTAGCATTGTTGCGGTTAGCGGCATATTAGGCCGCGTGAATTTTATAATTCTTTATAGAATCAAATTCCTTTTGCTTTTTCCCCAGTTCTTCTTCAATATCAAAATCATTTTGGAGACCGAGCCAGAATTTGGCCGAATTCCCAAAATAATTACTCAATCTTATTGCGGTATCGGCTGAGATTCTACGATTCCCTTTGATAATTTCACTTACCCTGGTTTGGGGAATCCCAATATCTTTTGCCAAACGATAAGCCGATACATTCATGGGAATTAAAAATTCTTCTTGAAGAACTTCTCCCGGATGTATATTTTTTAGTTTGAACATGTTATTATATTTTAGTGATAATCAATTATTTCAACATTTGTTGAATGACCTTTTGTATTTCACACCAAGAATAGTTGTAAAGCCTAAGCAATAAAAGTCCTGATAATTTTTATATTGACAGAATTCCTTATAGCAATCAAGGGTATCAGATTTTAATTTAAATGCATTAACCGATTTAATCCATGACCAAACATTATTTGAGTCTATTTTTCTAAAATCGAAGGCTTGATTATTGGTTATTAAGCATTTTGATGAAAGAGAATCAATCTGAGAAAATAGTGGGTTCGGATCATGCGGTTTAGAATCCTTACACGAACCAAGGCAAAGGTAAAGTAATAAGGATAAACTAACTCGTTTCATAAAATAATATGTTGCCTAACGTGCGGCTAAACGCAGCAAAGGCAGAGCCTTTGAAAAGCAACTTTGCGTTAGCATTGTTGCGGTTAAAGGCATGTTAGGTGTGGTATTTATTTACTAATTAATTTAAATTCAGTTACATTAAATCCCCAACCCAAATCAGTCACGCCCATATTTTTACATTCATAATCAAAAATACAATTTGTTGGGAAGAAAAACTGCGAGTCATAGGATGTAGTAATTTGATTATAAATACAATAAGTTCTGTTATTTACCTTTCTGATGTAAGGGTTTTCGTAAATATTCTCAATTAAATCATAAAGTCTAGCTATGGTGTACGCTTTCGTAGTATCTATATGATGTAAAGTATCCGGTATTATTTTAGCTACAATATTATTTTTCACAACGTATGTGTTAGAAAAATTGGCCATTCCCCCATTTGTATATTTGAAGGAATAATTTTGAATATTGAGACTTAGCCATTTACTTTTCATTTCATTAAAGGTAGATCTATCAAATGAAGTAGTAACCTTTTTACATCCTAAAATAAGAATCAAGAATATGATTAAAATAAATCCAGGTTTTTTCATAGCTTCTGTTTCAAAATAAATATCACACCTAACGTTTGCCGCTAAACGCAGCAAAGGCAAAACGTTTCATAAAAATGTAATTCATTGACATTGTTTCGATTAGTGGTTTGTTAGGTCGCGTGGTTATTTATCATAATGATACCGACAACTATAGATAAAAAGATAATCACCAGCAATTCGATAAACTAACCTGTGTTCACGATCGATGCGTCTCGACCATAATCCAGTTAAATCATATTTAAGTGGCTCAGGTTTACCCAAACCCTCGTATGGTGTTCTTTGAATATCTTTTATAAGATCATTAATTTTCCTTAACATTTTTTTATCTTCAAACTGCCAGGAAATATAATCTTCCCATGAATTCTTCGAGAAAATAATTTTCATTATTCTTCAATTAATTCTTTATTGACTGTTTTGCCGGATTTCATCTGATTGATAGATTCATAAAGTCTATCGGCATTTGTTTTGGAACTGAGTAAATGAACAGTTTCAAGAATAGAATTGAATTCATCTAGGGAAATAAGAACGGCTCCATGACCGGTTCCTCTCTTGATAATTAAAGTTTCATTATTCTTCTCGACTTCATCAAGATATTGTTTTAACCTTGTTCTAAACTCGGTGAAATTTGCTGCTTTCATTTTTTATAATTGGGTTAAGTTATTAATAAGGTACAAATATAGGTACTTTTATAGTAACTTCCAAATTTTGAAGCATATATCCCCTTGCGACCTAACGGTCGATCGCTAAACGCAGCAAAGGTCTATCCTTTGAAAAGCACCTTTAATGCTGGTTTTGTTGCGGTAGAGTGCTCGTTGGAATTTCGTCTTAAAAACATGGTGATTAATTATATCTAAACTTTTACATCAATCATAATTTTACGGCGCGATCGGTCATTCTTCATCCCTCAAACAACGCACAGAAACTCCGAGATACTTATCTATAGTAAGCTGATTAATCTTGTCACCAATGATCCAGCTGTAGACAAAAGGGGACCCTCCTGCCCACTCTTCATTACACCCCCAATGCCCCATGTACCTTATGCCGCCAAATGTTCCATCCTCTCCACGATTTCCACCAGGAAGGGCTGTGAAACCGTATTCGTTGGTCGCACCTATATTAGGGCTGTGCCAATGGGTTGTATCTTGTTCCTTTAATTTTCCGCAGGCAGCATCCTCACCTCCTAAGAAATTGATTAACACCTTCCATTCATCATAAATGGGGATGTGCCAGCCTTTTGGAGCAAGTTTTCCGGTATGAATTGAATGCCAGTTGTACAATGCTCCATAGGTATTTTTGTAGTTAACAGAATCGTTATTATACCAGCAATAACCCGGCGTTGTCAGCCCGCCCCATTCTACGCTGCTTTTCACCTCGGGTATTGATGTGCCATCATTGTACCTGGTGGTTCTCAGATTTTCAACCATCCATATCTGTGATCCGATGCCTATCGTGGGGTAAATATTACCATTAATATCAGTCACTGTACCTTTTTGACCGGTATAATCTAACGGAGACTTAGTTGATTCTTTCTTACACCCGCCTGAAATCGAGGATAGTAATAGCAATATACATATTGTATAGAACTCAATTTTCGTCAATTGATTCATATCTTTTCAGATTTAATATTTTATGATCAGGTACTTGAAGACTTTACTAATTCCCATGAACACTAACGCCTGATCACTAAACGCAGCAAAGGTGAACGGTTTCACAAAAATATAATCCGTTGGCATTGTTGCGATTAGCGGTTTGTTAGCGGGTGTGTTTTATTGTTGATAAGTTTGAGCATAAATGTCACCTATGGCATCGTGAAACCCCCATCCAATATTATTAGTTTTATTCACAATTTCAAACGCTCTTTCCTCAAATATTTTATGAAATTCGTTTTTGTCAATTAATTTCAGGGCCTCAAAATAGACTCCTTCAAGACTTGAATAAAAGTTGTCATCAATATCGCCGTATTCCAGTGTTAATTTTACCCCACACTCAACATAATAAATCATTAAATCTATCTGTGATTCAAGGGAGGGTTTTAATTTTTTAAAATCACTTATTGCTCTTTTCCCAATTTTTAGATGAAACATATCACCTCGCCTTGGATAAAATGCTTCTAGTACTTTTTCTTTATATAATTTTAATAAATCTTTTTCATTTGGGTTAAAATGAAATTCCAATTGTTCCTTTACTAATTTGTTCTTTTGATACAACCCAACAATTAATTGAACAAGTTTGTCCTTACTGAGAACATTCAGTTCTTTTTTGATTTCTTTTATCCCCATATGCTTGAAAAGCGCTTTTTTTAAAACATACCCGCTAACGTCTGCCAGCAACCGCAGCAAAGGCAGAGCCTTTGATGAGCAACAATACCTTGGTTTTGTTGCGATTAGCGATTTGTTAGCTGGGGGTATTTATTATTTTTAAGTTCATTTCGATTGACTTTATAACATAAGGAAGAATATCCCAATTTGTTGAATTTCAAAAGAATCTTCTCCTAAATGTCAATATTCTAGATTCATTTTTTAAAAAGATTTTCATGTGTTGTTTCATTGCTTGACACTCCATCGAACCAAACTGAAGGATCGATGGGAGTGCCGAAACGATGAATTTTCGATAAACCGAATTAGACCAACATGTTTGACAAAATAGCAATGATTTGAAAAGGCATTTGGATTTGAATTGGTCGTATCGGCTGATCGATAATTTGTATGAAGAACATTATTAAAAGAAATACCACCATAAGAATAATTGGTGAATAACTCTGATTTAATATATATGTATACATTATATGTATAATTACACGGATCAGGCTGCTCGATATTAAATGCCTGGTTCGACCATAATGCAAACGTTGAGAAACGAAGCGAATCAGGTTCTATAATTTCTAATTGAACTAAATCATCCCCATCAGTATAATTAATCGTATGATCCGGAGAGCATTGATGCTGCATATAATAATCCGTTAAAAACCCTCCTCGGAGATAAACATCTATAATTTCTTCCTGGTAGCCACCCCTTAATACGATATCGCTACTTGGATCTTGATAAGCGTAAATGTTTTCAAGGGTACCTGTTGAATCATTCCGGTATATCCAATAACTCCCACCTTTATATACGCAATAATCTTTGCTTTCCTGACTGATATAAAATGTCGGAATTTTCTTTTTGCATGAGAATATTAAAAGAGTGAACAAAACCAAGGTCATGGCTAACCCAAAAAACAAACCCTTTTTTATTTTAGTAAAATACATGCTAATTGATTTTTACTATTTCAATGTCTATGATTTTATGGTGATTAAAATAAATTTTGGAGTCAATTTTCTCTTTTATGGTGGAGTGGTTTTGTAAACTTTCAATAAATACTCCCAGCTAACGCTCCGCCGCTAAACGCAGCAAAGGCAGAGCCTTTGAAAAACAACAATACATTGGTTTTGTTGCGGTTAGCGGCATGTTAGGTGCCGTATTAATATTCAATAATCTTGAGTCTTTTCGAAATATTCCATTTGGAATTTATCTGTTTACAAATAATTATTTCTTCCCAACCACCTTTTATCATTGAATCATTGCCATACTTGTAATAGATACCAATAATTGAATATGCCTCTTTCATCGAATCACTGAATAGCATTTTTGATATATTTATTGATCGTGTTTCTTCACTATGTAGTTGATTTCTATTGATAAAGGATTTAGTTAACTGTGATTTATCTAAGACTAAAGAATCACATATATTATTTAAAAAGCCACGAATAAAAACCTTTTCATGTTCAGAGAATTTGCCGGTTGTATCAAATCCCCAGTACCTTATAATAGGAAAAAGTGAGCTATCAAGGCAAGAGGAATGATATATCTCGATTTTAAGATTGGGGGATTTGCTCGTGTCAATTTCAGCAAGTAAAAGGTTTGAAACGGACACCAGAATACTATCTCCCATTGATGATGATGCATGAGGATTCTCTTGTGGCCTCAAACAAGACGTTATAAACAGAATCTGTAGAATCAGGAATATAGCTTTCATATTAATATGGCACCCAACGCTAACTGTAAACGATTGTATTTATATACTGCCCTTAGTGGCTTAGTTCGTTGTATTTATCATTAAAGATGTTAGAAGTAAAACGATTGCGTTTATTTGAATGAGATGTTGTAGAAACTGGGCCAATAGCGAATAATAAATACACCAACTCGCAATTTAGTTTATTTTCAAATATGCTACTCAAGTATCAAATGTACGAAGAAAATTCTATATTTGCAACATTTATATGTTAAATATTCAATGAATCCAGAGGACTCCTGATTCCATCAATCCCTTTCCTGGTTACATGGGAATAAATAAGAGTCGTTTTAATATTGCTGTGCCCAAGTAACTCCTGGATATATCTTATATCTGTCCCCTGCTCGAGTAAATGAGTTACAAAAGAATGTCTTAAAGTGTGCACCGTGGCATGCCTTTTTAGTCCAGACTTCCTCACCGCTTTGTAAAAAATCTCCTGAACACTCCGGTCTGAATACTTACCTCCTTCTGATCCCTCAAAGAGCCAGTCCTTGGGCTTGAATTCTCTAAAATACATCCGCAGCAGTTCCAGGGTCCTTTCCGATAACAGGGTGTACCTGTCTTTCTTGGTTACTTCACTAAGACGTAATCCACCAGAATAAATTATATATAAAATACAGCGGTGTTTCATATTCCCAACAGCACGGAATACCGAAGCAACCTCTTCCATCTCATCACCTCCGGTAATTTATGACTTGTTCTCGGACGTTGCAGATAGTATTCTTTGTTTGGACGTCCCAAAACCTTTTCATAATAAAATTTTATAGCGTTAATCGCTTGGTTCAGAAATGAGTCTGAAACTTGCCGCTTTGTGTTCAAATAAAGCAGGTAATCACGGATCTCTTCATCCGTTATTTCATCAAGGTGCTTTCGCTTATAATATACCATAAACTGACGAAATAGACTGGTATAAGCGGAAATGGTCTTCTTACTGTATTTTCTCAATACCAGTGTTTTAATGTATTCGTCCGGAAAATTGTCTATAGCCCAATCCGGAACTTTTTTCGTTTGTACTGGAACTTTCGTCCTTGGAATGAAATTTATTTTGTTTCTAAACCTTAGGTTCAGATTCTCAATGGGGCCGTTGGACTCCCAAATTAACCAACATTTTCTTTCAGGATCCCAATGTGCTCCTGCTAAAGAGCGTATTAATTCAACAATCTGTTCTCCATAATCGAAGTATAGTGCAATGAAAAATTTGCAGGAAAGATAATGATTGAAACACAGAAATCATCGGTACTAAGCAGGCCCGGTTTCTTATATTTTTAAGCGATGGATTGGTATTATTTGTAACAATACCGCTTCATCACCTTGTAGGCTTCTGAGATGCCGAGCTCGCCGGCACGGCTTAAATCCTCGCAGCCGGCCTGGGAGTCTCCAAGCATGATCTGAACAAGGCCGCGGTTGAATAACGCCTCTGCAAAGTTTTTTCGCATCCCGATTGCCTTGCTGAAATCCTCCAGGGCACGATGGTAATTGCCCATTTTGCAGTAAACAATACCGCGGTTATAATAAGCGAAGAAAAAGCCGGGATCGATTTTTATAGCCGATTCGAAATCACAAACCACGGCATCATAGGTGTGCTCAAGCTCGGTTGTGGTGTATTGCTCCCTGGTTTTTGCATTGGATTTTCCTATGGTGATCTGCTGCTCGTAATTATCCAAAGTATTGATCAGCAGTATCAGATCGTATCGTGTTACCGCCCTGGCGAAATAGGGGAGAGCATAGTTGCTGTCAAGTTCTTCGGATATCGCAAGATCAGCAAAAGCTTCGTTGTATTTCCTGAGGCCACAATAAGCTACACCACGTTGCAGGTACGCATCGGCAAGCTCCGCTCCTGTATTGATCCTTTTGGTCTGCATCTCAATCTGTTTATTGCACAGGGAATCACTTATCAGGTATGTATGAATGCTCAGCGAAAGTATGCCTGTAACATAATGGTCTTTATGGTAAGTGTCGTAAAGGTCGATCACATCGTAACCGGCTCTGCCCTGGAACAACCTGAACATAGGCATCAGCTGTATCTCCACAGCCTGGTTCTGGAACTTGCTGTTGCTGGTGTTCATCTCCTCAAAATCCCCGCTCAGCTTGACCAGGCTCTGTAAAAAGTCTTTCTTTTTAGTGGTGAGACTGTCGGCCGGCATATTGTTTTTCTTTGCTATATCCATCGCCATTTTGTAATCCTTCTGGGCCCCGGCAAGGTCTTTCAGCTTCAGCTTGATCTCGTACCGTGCGTACCAGGCATCGGCATAATCGGGAAGCAGCTCCACAGTCTTGTCCATATCATCAAGCGCCCCCTTTGGATCGTTCTCCTGCATCTTCATCAAACCACGGTAATAATAACTTACAATGTTCTTGGGATTGAGCTTGATCACCTTGTCGAAATCACTGATGGCCGATTTCCTTTCGCCCATATCGTTGTACAGAATAGCCCTGTTGAAGTAGGCATAGGAATTATACGGTGAAAGGCGGATGATCTTTCCCAGGTCGGCCAGACCTGCTGTGTTGTCTTTCTTTTTGATCAGGGTGATGGAGCGGTCAAAGAGTGCAAAAATGTTATTGCTGTCAAGGCTGATGGCCTTGTCGAAATAAACCAGGGCCGTGTCGTATGTTGACTTTTCGCTCCAGGCCGTTCCCAGCTGAATGTAGGCATAGATATTGGAAGGGTTCATCCCAATTGACTTTTTAAAGTCCTCCACGGCCGCATCAAAACGGTCTATCCCCAGCTCAGCTGCACCACGGATAATATACACAGTCTCATTATCATATTTCAGCCTGATGGCATGGTTGCAGTCGCTCAGACAGGCGTAATATTTTTTCAGGTATAACTTGACCCTGGCCAGGGTGAAAAAAATTCCGGCATTGGTGCTGTCAAGCTTCGATGCAGCAGAGAGGTCTTCCAGCGCCCCGTTGTAATTCTGCTGCTGGCTCCTTACCTGGGCGCGGTTTACATAAACGTCGGGCAGGTAAGGGAAAAGCGAGATGGATTTGGTAAAGTCCTGCTCGGAGCCAATATAATCATCAAGGCTGAACTTGGCATATCCACGCATAAAATACAGCTCGGCAATGGATGGATCAGTTTGTATAGCGATATTAAGGTTTTTCAGGGCTTCAACAAACTGCCCGCTGCGAATGTTGTTCTGGGCATCTCTCACATAAGTGCTTACAGCCTGGGGGCGGGCAGGAATGACAGATAAGAGAAAGGCTGCCATTAGCCATATAACAAGTGTAGGGTATAGTTTCGGCATCATCAGCTGAGCCCGGGAAAATTCTTCAGGTGGAATTTAAAAACGCCCCGGGAACCATATTTATTGCGGATGCGAAGATACGTAAATGTGAGGGATGAAGAGCTGGTTTGCCAGTGCTGAGTTGCAGGTATTTGTTACCCCCGCAATTTTCCTGGTTATAAATTTAATATTTCACCAGCTTTGAACTCCCCAGGGGCCTGCCGTCGCTGTATACTCTTAATATGTATATTCCGCTGCTCAGCGCATTGGTATTAATACGGGATTCCGCAACTCTGTTAAATAATCCTCTGAGTAAAATCCTCCCGGTAATATCACTTATTACATAAGTATTGTCTGCGGATGACTCACTGCCGCTGATCTTAAGGTTTACCGCTTCACTGCATGGATTCGGATACAGGCTGAACACGGGCCCTGAACCCGCAAATGTACCGATGCCTGTTGATGAATCGCCTCCGAGCTTAATACCGTTGCCGAAGGATGTGACCCAGGTTTCGTTTTCATCATACGGGTTGAAGAATACCCTCATGGGATGCCTGAAAGGATAGTTGCTCACCTGCGTGAATAGCGGGCTTCCAGCTGCTGCATTGCTGCTGTGCCATAAGCCGTCGGTTTCGGTGGTAAAATACATTTCGTTGGCGTGTCCTGGCTTAACAGTACATGAATTCACCCTGAAATTATTGTTTATCCTGGTCCAGCTTAATCCTTTATCTGTGGTCCTGAATAAACCTCCGGTTCCCTGGATTCCCGAAGTTCCCCATCCCTGGAACACTCCCGCATACCATGTACTTTCCGTGGCATCGTTAGGATCCACCACCACATCCTGGGTCCAGAACCTCATGTTGAGATCTGAACGGTCGTACCAGGTGGTGCTTGCATTATTGTAATAATACACCCCCGAACTGTCGGTGAAAGCGCTGCTGTTTGTAGGTTTCCTGGCCGAGAAACTGCAAACCAGATCGCCGTTGTTCAGTACGTTGATATTAAAAGGATGCCCGTTGCTCCTTGGGGGTGCAGGCATTTTACTCCAGGATGAAGCCACCCCGGCGCTCAGGTTGGATGTCATCCAGATCCCTCCAATGCTCTGTTTGTTATGATGAAGGACGCTGGCATACATCTTTTCAGGATTTGAGGGATCAAGCGCTACCCACACAACCGGATGCCCGAAATTGTGAATAACGGAAAAGCTGCTCCCGTTATCGGTTGAAACGTATACATTGCCTGTGCCTGCATCGATCTGGGCATCATATATCCTCGTCGACTGGAACATATCGTGAACATTTGAGCTTGCTGCATAGAGCTTTCCACTGGAATGTTTTACGATCCTGTAAACGGTATTCTGGGTAAGGTTGGGGATGAACTTCCAGCTTACTCCTTTGTTATCGCTCATGATACCGTTGATATCGGAATAGGCTCCGAACAAATACAGGCTGTCGGCCCAGAGGATCTGCCAGCAGGAAGTATTCTCAAGCCCAACTCCATGATATTTCTTCCCGGCAGGGGTTGGAGTGTTCATGGGGTTCTCGTCGGCATGGCTGAGGTATTGCTGATGCCAGGTTACGCCTCCGTCGGTTGTTATATGGGCGCAGGAATAATCGCTCATCATAAGAGTATTGGCATCGTTGAACGAAACGGTGAAGCCGAACGGGGCTTCCGGGAAACTCCATGCGTGGTCTCCCCCCGAACCTGCCCAGCCGGTATAAATGTTCTGGTTGTTACTTGTAAGAAAGACATGGTACCAGTTACCCCCGTTCACCGATTTCATCACGATAGGCGCACCCGCAGAACTTCCCCCGCTCAGGTACGCGGTAGAAATGTCATCCGCAGACATGCCAACAAAAACAGGGAAATCACTGCCTGTGGTAATACCGCTGGTTTTAGAAACCCAGGTCCCTCCGGCATTGTCCATCTGGTATATACCTTTCATGGCTCCCCAGTAATCACTGCCATACTGGTAACCTGCCCATACATTGGCGGCAGTGAGGCAGAAGAACCGGGTTATACCTCCCTGTTTGGCGCCTGCAAACGACAACATATACTCGTTCGAAGGAATGCCTGCCGAACTCATGGTGATGAAGCTTTGCCCGTTGTTTGTCGAGACCAGCAATCCGTCATTCGTCCCTATATAAATAGCGGGGCTGTCGAAGAAAATACCGGCAATGTGGTTACCCGAACCGTTGGAAAGACAGGTGTGAACCTGGTGAAACGAGGCTCCGCCATCCGCAGAGAAATATATAGTGCCGTAATCGGCAATCATGACAAGGCCCGGGTTATTGTAATCGGCCAGCAGCCTTAAAATATTTCCGTTGGGCGTAAGGGGATAAGGGTTCCCGCTGATCACATTCCAGCTGCTTCCCCCATCGCTGCTTTTCATGGGTCTGATATAATCATTGCCCCCTATGGTTGAATAGTCAACGCAATATCGTATCTGTGGGTTGCTGGTATATTGCATGCATGCATCATGTCCGCCCTGGATTTGAAGGAAATTCATTTCCTGCCAGTTTAAGCCCATGTCGGTCGTATGAAAAAGCTCGCTCATATCGCAGCCCATATAGATCTCATTATGGTTGGCCGGATTAATGGAGGGGGAAAACAATGCGCCTCCTCCGCCAATGCCACGGCTGTACCATGCACCCGGAACCTGCGCCATACCAAAGGCTGCAACAGCCATGACGATCAGTATCAGTATGTTTGATTTTTTCATGAGATTGCTGTTTAATGCATAATAAAGATAGGAATTATAGCCGGAGGTTGCTCCTGAAAAAATATTTCTGCAAGGAGGCAACCATATAAAAACAGCCCTGTCATTACATCGGTACAAACCTGAACTCATGTTCCTTCCGGCAGGGTTCAATGCCCACGAACCGCCGGGGGGATCAAGAGGCGTAGACCCGCCCGCGAGGCGGACAAATAAAAGGCTGTCACTGTAGCAGGATGACAGCCTTTTTAATTTTTACAGTTTCTTTATACCAGGCATGTACTTTATTCCAATATCCTGAGTTTGTCTCTAAAAGCATTCTTATGAAAAAGACCATCATTTCCCTGTTTTGCCTTATGTTGTTTGTTTCTGTTCATGCACAGGACGACCTTACACAACAAAAAGGTAAAAACGAATCTTCGGATTTCAAAACAGTATTTGGCAAACATAAACCGGGGAGTAAGATCCCGCTTGGTTATTTTTTAGAATTCAACGCGGCTTATACGATGTTTGGGTCCAGGAGCGTTTTTCTGCCGGGAATCAGTGCAGGTGTGATCCTTAACCACCATTGGACCATCGGCCTCAGTGGAAACATGCTTGGAAATCCCCACGGACTGCATTATGACAGCATCTATTATGACACCGTTGGACAACCTATGAAAGGGGCAACCCTTCACGGAGGCTACGGGGGACTGCTTCTCGAATACACCCTTCTGCCGAAATCTGCTGTACATGTGTCGTTTCCCCTACTGATAGGCATGGGCTATATGTTCTTCAGGAACCCCGACAAATATACCCACAACAAAAACCACAACTGGAACTCCGACGGCCAGAACCACAAAATAGCCGATACCTATTGCTTTGTAATAGAACCGGGTGTCAGGGCCGAATTTAACCTGGTTAAAATCCTGAGGATGGGAATTACGCTTAGCTACCGCTACAGCCCCAACTTTGACCTTGTTGGCATTTCAAAAACCGAATTGAACCAGTTCAATGCTAAACTGAGCTTCAGGCTCGGCAAATTCTGATCACCTAGCCGGTTGCCGGGTCACGATTTTCGCTACTTTCTTATAATTCCGGTCGAAGTTTGCCAGGCTCCAACTGTATCACTGAAGTCGCAGGTTTCAGGCTCCCTGAACTGGCCGTTAGTTCTAACATCCCGCTGTTCCTGCCTCCCTGTACTATCACCTGGCATTTCCCACTGAACATCTTCCTCTGGTAATTGCCCTGGTCGTATTTGTCGGCTTCATGCGAACTGGGATCCCCGTTGCCAACTCCAATGATTCTCCCGTCTCCTTTCAGCTCAAATTTAATGAGGTTTCCTGCATCTGAGACCTCACGGCCTTTTTCGTCAAGAACACTTACATTTATCACGCTCACATCCTCCCCATCGGCCCTGATACTGCCGCGGTCTGGGCTCAACACGATAGTGGCAGGCTGCCCTGTGGTCTCGACTTTCGTCACGATCTTCCTTCCGTTCTTCATCCCACGTGCCTCCAGGGTCCCCGGTTGGTAAACCACGTTCCATTCCAGATGGGAATTCAGGGGCATTTTTTTAGAGCCCAGGCTTTTCCCATTCAGGAAGAGTTCCACACTTTCGCAGTTTGAATTGCACCATACGTTGATGGTGTCGCCTTCCCTTCCTTTCCAGTTCCAGTGGGGATAAATATGAAGTACGTCCTTAGCAGTCCACCAGCTCTGATAATAATAATAATTGTTCTTCGGAAATCCGCATACATCCATGATGCCGAAATGGGAATTAATGCAGGGCCATCCGTAAGGCGTGGGTTCACCCCTGTAATCAAAGCCTGTCCATACGAAAGCTCCAAGCAGGTATTGACGTGCGGAGTAATATTTCCACCACGTTTCTGCCAGGGCTCCCCAGTCGGGATAGGTCACATCATAATCGGGGACATAGCCTTTCACTGTATCTTTTTTATAAATTCCGCGGGTGCAAAGGGTGCTGCCTTCCTCGCTCCCCATCAGGATCTGGTTCGGATGTTCTTTATGGTATTTATCGATATCGGCATTGTTGTTCATATAATTGAATCCCCGTATCGGCACAAGCTCGTTCACCCCCTTGTATTCATTCCCGTTGTTGCCTGCATAGGAATATAACCTTGTTGGATCAAGCTGCTTCAGCCTGGCGATAAGCGAGATGGCAATATTATGGCCGGTCTCAGTCCCCTGAATAACCCATTCCTCGTTGCCGATAGACCAGATGAAAACACAGGGGTGGTTACGGTCCCTTAAAACCAGCCTTTCAAACTGCCCCATGTATTCCTGGGAACTGCCCATCAGCCGGGTCTCGTCAAAAACAAGCATGCCCAATTTGTCACAGGCATCCAGCAGTTCGCGGGTGGGCGGGTTATGGCTTGTACGGTAAGCGTTACAGCCCATTTCCTTAAGCTTTTCTATCCTGTAATTCTGAAGTCGGTCGGGTAAAGCCGATCCAACCCCTGCATGGTCCTGGTGGCAGCAAACTCCCAGGACCTCAACCCTTTTCCCGTTCAGGAAAAATCCCTTGTCCTTGTCGAATTCAAGGGTGCGTATACCGAACGGCGTTGCAACGCTGTCGACCACTTTTCCTCCAACCTTTACCAGGGAAACCAATGTATACAGCACAGGTGTTTCAAGGGACCAGAGTTTTGGATCCTTCACCTTTATCTCTGAGTTGAAGGTAATGGTCTGAAACGAATAGGCCGTCAGCCCTTTGTTTAGATTGACGTCAATCCTTTTTCCTTCAGGGCTCAAAACCTGTGATTCCAGCTCAAATCCTGAACTTTTATCACACTGGTTGCTGATTTCTGTTTCGGCAATAATGATTGCAGTATTGTCGCGCAGCTCGGTGCGCACAAACACACCGTATTCGGTTATATGCAGGGGAGCGTATTTCTCCATCCACACATGGCGGTAAATACCCGCGCCTTCATAAAACCAGCCTTCATACTGTGTGGCATCGGCACGCACCACCAGCACGTTCTTTTTACCTAACCATATATAATCGGTCACATCGAAACTGAATTCTGAATACCCGCTCATGTTGCTTCCCATATAATGACCGTTCAGCCAAACCTTGCAGTCGCGGAATACTCCATCGAACCGTATCCTGAGCTTCTTGCCCTTGTCGGTTTCGGGAACCGTGAAAGCTTTGCGATACCAGCCTATGGTGGTTTCAGGATAGATACGCCCTGCGGGCTTGAAGCCATGGCTCAACACATTGCCGTTATCACTTTTCACGAACTCCTGCTCCACCATCCAGTCGTGGGGAAGATCAAGCTGCCTCCAATCGTTATCCCTGAAATCCGGTGCAACTGGCCCGTACGCTTCGCCGGCTTTGGCAAACAATGCCGAAGCGCCATAACCAAAGTCTTTTTCAACGGATGAGGCGCTGCCCAGTTGAAACTTCCACCCACGGTCCATCAGGAGTTTTTCGCGGGGATTGCCGTCGTTAGCATAAACTGCAGCAATACAAAGGATAAGGCTGAAAAGTAGAACAGATTTTTTCATGGTTTGAGGAATAATGTTTTGAACATTCAAAAATAAGAATTTGCGTGCTCATGATTGCTTTTTAATTATTCGCACCAATCTCTTATTTCATTTGCGTGCTCATGATTGCTTCGCAAGTCAAAATTCCTTGTTTAATATTCGATATTCAATCCCCAATCCCTGATCGAAAATGCAGCCTCCTTTTCAACCTTTTACTATTTTTGCTGTATGCTGATAAGGTCCCGGTTTTGATCCGGACCATGAACTTTATGTCCACTGCGATGAAAAGCAAACTCTGGAACAGGAACTTCACCCTGCTCACTCTCTCTAATTTCCTGATGTGCTGTTCGTATTATTCTCTGATCTCTACCCTTCCTTTGTATGTCTCCGATGAACTTCATGCTTCACACAGCATAGTCGGGCTTGTACTTTCCGCTTATGCCATCGCCGCCATTCTCGTCAGGCCTTTCTGCGGATTTGGCCTGGATTTCTTCGGCCGGAAAATGATTTTTATTGCATCCTTGCTTGTTTACGGACTAATCTTCAACGCTTACGTTTTCGCCTCAACCGTGACGATAATTTTATTTTTAAGATTTGCCCACGGATTGACCTGGGGGCTTACAACAACTGCAAATACAACGCTGGCAGGTGATATCATACCGGCCGAAAAAAGGGGAGAAGGTTTCGGCCTGTTCGGGGTTTCAACAACGATCGGTATGGCGCTGGGCCCCCCTTTGGGGACATTCATTCTCCAACATTCAGGGTATGATACTATGTTTATTGCGGGCTCTGCCGTAAGCATAATAAGCATGATAATGGCTTCACTCATCAGGTACCCGGTATATCAGCCACTTCCCCAGAACCGACAGTTTAAATGGAAAAACCTTTTCGAGAAAAGTACGGTCATTCCCTCTGTGAACCTGCTGATCATCGGGCTGTCATACGGCGGGCTCATTTCTTTTATTGCCTTGTACGGGAAAGAGATAGGTATCCAGAACCCATCCGGATTTTTCCTGGTCTTTGCTTTGGGCATTATCACCTCCAGGTTCTCGGCCGGTAAAGCAGTCGACCGCAACGGACCGAGGCTCGTGATCATGATCTGCCTTTCACTTCTGATCATAGGCTATCCCTTGCTTGCCTTGTTACGGAATCCATGGGGGTTCTACCTGGCTGCTCTTATTCTGGGTTTCGGAAATGGTGTCGTCTGGCCTACCTTTCAGGCCATGGTCAACAATATAGTGCCTGCTAACCGCAGAGGTGCGGCCAATTCAACATTGTTCATTGCCATGGATCTTGGTATGGGCCTGGGGATGATGATTGCTGGTGTGATCTCACAGAAATACAGCATTTCATCTGCCTTCCTTTGTTGTTCCATTTACTGCGCCGGCGGACTCATCCTGTTCAGGCTCTTTACGCTGAAACACTATCTGAAAAAACGGGTGCTTGTTTTGGTAACAGGCGATTCTTAACGTTTTGATATTTAGGAAAAAATATACTCATTTGTTAGGCAACCTAATGCTAAATAACCGATCTTTATAAGGTATTTAACCCCAACCCTATGAAAAAGATCTTTACTTCTATGGTTTTCCTGTTTGTCCTTCTGTCAGCCCTCAGGGCTTTTGCAGATGCCGGATCAATAACATGCACTATCGGGTTATACCCTAAAGCATCCGTGGGATGTTATGCTTATGTTGCTTACACAGGGGATGCACCCGCGGGTTCATCCACGTTTGTCTGGAATTTTGACGGAGGTGTTATAATCCAGGGTTCGGGTGCAGGGCCTTATTATATACGTTGGGATACTGCCGGTTATAAAACGGTGAGCCTGCATGTAATATATGGAAGCCAGGAATGTACAACCAGCAAAACCATTCATATTGTTCCGGCTCCCCTGGCTTTTCATGTTACCGGCGGAGGAAATTATCCGGTGGGAGGTTCAGGGGTCCATGTCGGATTAAACGGTTCAGAGCTCAATTATAACTATTATCTTTATCTTAATGGCGGATCAGCAAGTGTTGCTAATAAAACCGGGGACGGGAACCCTCTCGACTTCGGACTGATTACAGCACCGGGTATATATACCTGTAAGGCAAAGGTCGACAGCAGCTCTTCCTCCTGCCTGGTGAATATGCTCGACAGTGCTGTTGTCACAGTCTCAGGCTATGTCCCCACTCAATATATCTGTATGGTCACCTGCGATACAGCAACACAGCGAAACAAGATCGTTTGGAATAAAATTACTGCTCCCCATCTCTCGCATTTCAATATTTACAGGCAGACTTCCCATGAGGGAGTGTACGCAAAAATCGGGGAAGTCCCATATGCCTCTTTCAGCACGTTCACCGATACAACTGCAAATCCAATCATCATGGCTCAGAAATATGAAATGAGTGTGACGGATTCCGGCGGGAATGAATCGGCAAAATGCGCAACCCATAAAACGGTTCACCTGGAGGTGAGCCCCGGAATACAAGGGTTCAACCTCATCTGGAACCCTTATGAAGGGTTTACTTACTATACATCCCGGATTCACCGTAAACTCAATTCCGGTTCATGGGAACTTGTCGATTCCATTGCCTCGGATCAGACTTCATATACTGACCCCTATTTCATCTCAGGCCTGATGACATACTACATCGAAGTCGTGAGGTACATGCCCTGTGCACCATCGCTTAAATCAGGAATGTACGAATCGGTAGTTTCCAATTCCATGACATCTGCAGCACTTGGTGTTAATGAGGTGAATGCGTCAAGGGTACTGGTTTACCCAAACCCGGCACAGCAGAAAGTTAATGTAATACTCCCCTCATCCGGATTTGTGAATGCTTATCTTGAGATCTGGTCTGTGGATGGCCGGAAATATCTTGAACAGCCGATCACCCAGTCCCTTGTAGAAGTAAACCTTACAACGTTTCCTTCGGGCATGTATTTTGTGAAGGTCATCAGTAAGGAAGGTGTTTCCAGTGGGAAATTTATAAAACAGTAATTTCGCTACTTCGCTACTTTTCATTCGCAACTGAAATCTGTATTGTATGAACCCCAGACTCATCATTCTGGCAGTAATTCTGTTACAGCTCACTCTGCCTGCATTTTCCCAAAAGCATACCTTCAAAATCGGCGATGGTGAATTCATGCTCGACCAACAGCCTTTCCAGATTATCAGCGGTGAGATGCATTTTGCCCGTATTCCCCGTGAATGCTGGCGCGACCGTCTGCATATGGCCAGAACAATGGGCCTGAATACGGTGGCGACCTATGTGTTCTGGAATTACCATGAAACAGAAAAGGGCAAATACAATTTCAAAGACAATGCCGATATCGCTGAATTCTGCCGGCTGGCGCAGCAGGAAGGCCTCTGGGTGATCATCAGACCCAGTCCGTATGCCTGCGCCGAATGGGAATTCGGTGGATATCCGTGGTGGTTGCTCAGGGAGAAAGGACTTAAAGTCCGCAGCCAGGACCCGCGATTCATGAAAATGAGCAGGAAATACTTTACGGCCCTTGCCAAACAGCTGGCTCCACTGCAGGTCACCCAAGGAGGGCCCATTATCATGGTGCAGATAGAAAATGAATATGGATCCTATGACAAGGATAAAGAATACCTGGGGAAATACCGTGACATCTACAGGGAAGTTGGATTTGATGTGGATCTTTATACTTGCGACGGCCCTTCCCAGATGCCTGCAGGTTGCCTGCCGGGGGTATTGCCTGCCGTGAACGGCCTCGATAATGTTAAGGAGGTCAAGGATATTATCAATAAATGTAACAATAATCACGGTCCTTACTTCATCGCTGAATGGTATCCTGCCTGGTTCGACTCATGGGGATTGAATCATCACGTGGTGCCATACCAGGATTTCATTCAGACCTACGATTCGGTGTTGGCTGCGGGGCTTTCAATAAACATCTATATGGCTCACGGAGGTACTACCCGCTGGTTTTGGAACGGTGCCAATATGAGCCGGAAGGATCCGTATATGCCCCAAACTTCAAGTTATGATTACGACGCTCCCATCGACGAAGCAGGCAACGCCACTCCTAAATTCATGGCCATGAGGGAAGTAATCATGAAACATCTTCCGAAAGATGTGGTACTGCCGGCTGTCCCTGAAAAGAAGAAATCCATTGCCATCCCGGAGTTCAGGCTTACACAGTCTTCTCCCTTGTTTGAAAACCTCCCAACACCGATTGCTGTTTCAACTCCATTGAGTTTTGAGGATTTCGGGCAGGGTTACGGATATATGTTGTACCGCACAAACATCAAGGGCCCTGCAATGGGGCTCTTAAAGATTTCCCAGATGCGTGATTATGCCTTGGTTTATCTGGATGGAAAGCGTATTGCCATACTGGACCGCCGCCTGAAACAGGATTCTGTGGAACTGAATGTCCCTGAGGATGGGGCCAGGCTTGATATCCTGCTTGAAAATAACGGCAGGATAAACTACGGGTATTTCCTTAACGACAATAAGCAGGGGATCACCGAAAAGGTGACGTTTAAAGGAAAGGATATCAGGTTTTGGACGATGTACGGCTTCCCTATGATAGATATCCGGAACCTGAAATTTTCTTCAGGCAAAACGGCGACCGGCCCAGTTTACCGTAGGGGCTTATTCTCTGTGAATGATCCCGGCGACACTTATATCGACCTGAGTCAGTGGGGTAAGGGGCATGTCTGGATCAATGGCCGAAGCATTGGTAAATACTGGAATATAGGGCCTCAGCAGACCTTATTTGTACCTGCCCAATGGCTGAAGAAAGGAGAGAATGAGATCGTCATCATTGAGCAGCTGAAGCTTGGGCAGGAAGCCATACAGTTCCTTGATCATCCTGTCCTGGATAAGTTGAACTAAAATAACAAGAGAGTGTCTCGACTTTTGAGACAGCCTCTTTTATTTATCGTCTTCCTCCGCGTCCGCCGCCCCCACCTGATGGAGGACGGTTTCCTCCGCCTCCGCCTCCTGAATTACGCTGGAAGCTGCCGGCATTCTGGTTCATCTGTTGCCCGCGGTCACGGTTCTGGCTTTGTTTGTCCATTGATGAACGGCCCGAACCCTGGTCTACATTCTGCCAGTTCTTGCCGTCATTCTTCTGCCAGTTGCTGTTCTGGCCCTTACGGTATACATCCCCATTCTTATCGGTATATACGTTGTTCTTTGAATTGGGTGCCGTTCCTGCACGGTTTACCGGCTGGCCTGAAGGCTGCGATGATGGCCTTGCCTTGTCATTCACCTGGCCCTGGCCAGGCCTTCCTGCCGGCTGGGTCGACGGCTTTCCCCTGTCGGCCGGCATGGTACCTGTTTTCGGATTTGTCCACGTTCCGGGCCTAACCCCGCTCTGGTGATTATTATAGACATTGTTCCTGTTGTAATTATTGTTGACATTCACGTTAACAGAAGTGTTCCTGTACATGGGAGGACGGGGGCCATAAAAATGGTTGTATGGGGGGCAGAATGGCGGATGGAACATGGGAGGCCCCCACCATCCTCCCGGATGCGGCCCGTAAAATCCAACACTCATAAAGCCTACCGACATGCCCCAGCCAAAACTCCAGCCAGTCCAGGGATTGTAATTCATCGAAAAACCAAAAGTCACAGGCCTGGGGTAATAATACGGACCGTACCAGGGATTATAGTAAAAACCGGTCCCGTAAACAACCGTTGGCCCATATATATAGCAACCCGTGTAGCCGGGAAGGTAACCCACGTAAACCACATCCGGAGTTGATTCGTAAATGTAAACATACTTCACATTGTATACCGGATCCTCTGGTGGAATATTCTGAATGTCGGCAGGGATCTCGACCGCAACAACCCATGGCCCTGTTGGTGCATTGCCCACAAACCAAACTGCATTGTCGCATACATAATAACTCTTATCGGCCATGATCACCGTGCTGCTGGTGTTAGCAGCCCTGTATAAAAGAGTACCCTTGATCTGCACAAACTTGGGATCTCCGTCATATGTGACCTTGCATGTAGCTGTCTTACGGTCAACGGCCGCTGTCTGCGGGATCTGTGCATCCAGCACAGCTTCCTTGGCAGCCTCGGTTCCGGCTACGGAAGCCAGTACCTGATCCTTGTCGGAACCTTCGGGTATATTCGCAAAATCGGCAGGCAGCTTATCTGAAGCAATGAATGTCCACGGACCGGCCATTGCTGAGGAAGTATACCATCGGCCTGAAATCAGAACATAATACATTTGCTTGTCGATGAACATGAAAATATTATTCTCGCTATTGGTCATATACAACAGCTGAGTCCCCTGTATAGGGGAAAAATCAGGTTCACCGTTCGATTGAACAAGCTCTGCAGGAGCAGTTCTCACAATGATCTGGGGAGGAGATGCAGGCGGGGTTTTGTCTTTGGAATTATCGTCAGCTGATGCAGCCTTCTGGTTGTTGTCCGGGTTAGCATTTGCCTGGGCTGCAAGGCTCTCCTGTAATTTCTTGATATCACCGGGGGGGGCTTTCACATTGACCCATTTGCCTTTATCTACATCGTTTGTCTTGTACCACCAGGTACTTCCGTAAAGATAATACTCCTTATTGCCCGGATCCTGCACCACGAAAAAAGGAGTGTTGACCGCCTGCTGGATTTTGGAATTGGGAACCGGTTTGAATTTGGGGTCCCCGTCAAAAAGCACAAGTACTGAAGGTGTCTTCGTAAAAATGATCTCCGGCGGTACATTATTGAGCCCTGAGGCCTGCCTGTTCACGGCTTTGGCATCTGCAAGGCTGGCATTCAGCTCATCCATGGTCATGTCAAGGTTCCACTTCGGGATTTCTGTCTCTAATGTATTCTTGAATTTTTCGATCTTATCTGTATTGGATTGGTCCTGACTGGGAAAACGTACATTCAGTATTTTCACGCTGCTCATTCCAACTTCCCTGTTCGTACGGTCCACCGCTATGGTGGTCATAAACCAGATAGCGCCGAAAGTAGGCTGCTGGCCGGTTTTTGTGTAGGAAACCGCAGCCCGGCCATACAGCTTGATCCCGATCAGGGAGTCGGGCTGAGGTTGGTAAACCAGGATCTTCCCGTTTGTTGTGTTGATCTGTTTAGGCCAGTTTGCAGGGGTCTGCTTCGATTGTGCCACCACCATGAGGCTTAAACAAGCGCTCATAATGAAAATACTGAATCGTTTCATAATAGATTGTGTTTAATCGTACACTCCTATATACCTTGATATTACGAGTCTCTGGATCTCTGAAGTCCCTTCGCCTATCTGCAGAAGGCGCTGGTCACGATAAAACCTTTCTACGTCGTAGTCTTTCATCAGTCCGTACCCCCCGAAGATCTGAACAGCTTCATCGGCTACTTCCTTTGCAATTTCCGAACAATAGAGTTTTGCCATGGCAGCTTCTTTTGCAAACGGCTGGTTGTTGGACTTCAGCCAGGCTCCCTTGTACAGCAAATTGCGTGCCAGTTCAATCTTGGTGGCCATGTCGGCAAGTTTGAATGCAATCACCTGGAAATGGCCGATAGGCTTACCGAACTGTTTACGCTCCTTGGCATATTTCAAAGCCATTTCGAAAGCCCCCTGGGCGCAACCAAGTCCCATGGCTGCAATAGCCAGGCGGCCGCTGTCAAGGGTGTTCAGCATGATCTTAGATCCTTCCCCTCTCTGGCCCAGAAGGTTGGATGCAGGTACCCTGCAGTCGTCAAAAAACAACTGTGCCGTATCCGAAGCCCTCCACATCATCTTGCCATGCATGGGAACACGCCTGAACCCAGGGGTATCGGCATCCACAAGAATAGTGGAAAACTCCTTCTGTCCGTTTTGTTCCCCGCTCACAACCTGTACCGTCGCTCCCTTGTTCATCACGGATGCACCGTTGGTAATGAAGATCTTTGAACCGTTAATGATCCATTGGTTCCCCTCCAGCCTTCCCGTGGTCTTGGTCGCCCTGGAATCACTGCCTGCATCAGGTTCGGTGAGCCCGAAGGCCCAGAGCCCTTCCCCGCTCGAAAGCATGGGTATGTATTTCTGTTTCTGTTCCCCGCTGCCGTAATTCATAATAGGTCCGATGCCCAGTGAAATATGGGCTGCAAGCGTGGCTGCCTGGGACCCGTCAACCCTGGCGAGTTCTTCAACGGCTATTACATACGACAAGGTGTCCATGTCCAGTCCACCGTATTCATGGGATGTACGTATCCCGAATAATCCCAGTTCTCCCATTCGCTTTGTCAGCGGAACCGAAAATTCAGCTTTCTCATCCAGTTCCCGGGCCAGTGGTTTTACCTCCCGCTCGGCAAAATCCCGCACAGTCTTGCGGATATTGTGATGTTCTTCAGTAAGTAGCATATTCTTGGTTTTGTATTTGGTTTATACTAATGGATTTCAAAATAAATATTTTTTTGCCAGCCCGGCTGCAATGGCTATCGCTGACGGGTCTATCCCGGAAATCAGCTTTTGATGCCCTGCGAACTCAAGCAGGTCCTCCGTTTTCAGGTTGCCCAACATAGAACTGTTGGCCATTGGACAGCCACCCAGTCCGCCTATCACACTGTCAAACCTTCTGCAGCCCTGCTGGTAGGCGGCATCCACGACTCCGAACCAGTTCTCCCCTGAAGTATGAAGGTGCAATCCGAATTCCACGCAGGGAAAATCATGGCTAAGCATGGAATAGACGTCACTCACAGTCTCTTTGCTAATGGGCACGGAAACATTGGACAGAGGGATGGTCCTTGCACCCATCTTCTGCACTTTCTCCACAGACTCAATAAGCTTTTCAGGGGTCCATTCTTCCCCGTAAGGGTTGCCAAAGGCCATGGAAATATACAGGACCAGGGTTTTGTTCCTTCGGCTGCAGAGATTCAGGAGGTAATCCACAGTTCCAAGGGCTTCATCATAAGTTGTATTCAGGTTTCGCTTTAGAAATTCCGGGGAAAATGAAAAAGGGTATGAGATACAGCTGATCTCATCCCTCCCCGCGATCCTGTCAGCGCCTTGTTTATTCACCACCAGCATCATCAGCTTTGATCTGTTTGATGAAAGATCAAGCATGTTCAGGACCTCCATGCTGTCCCTCATCTGGGGAATCGCCCTGGGGGAAACGCTGCTTCCCACCTCAACGGTGTCGAAGCCCGCTTTCAGCAGGGCATTGACATATTCGGCTTTGTGCCCTGTTGGAATAAAGCGTTCCAGCCCCTGCATCCCTTCCCTCGGTGATTCAATGATCTTCATTTGCCGGTCATCGACTTGGGGATGCGTCCATTCTTGATCGCCTCTGACCTCAGACGGCGGCCAACAATCCTTTCGACCATGCTGCCGATCTCAATCACCTTGTCTACATCAAGTTGTGTGTCAATGCCCATTTCGTCCATCATCACAACCATATCCTCGGTGGAAACAAGGCCGGTGATATTGGGATCCTTGTAATAATAGCTCCCTGTGCCGCTCACGGGAATCCCGCTCACGAAATTTGCAGGCTGACCGCCTATGCCGCCCATGGTAGATTCAAAGTTGACCATGCCTGCCTGGAGAGCTGCCAGCACATTGGCCAGTCCCCAGCCCCGGGTCGTATGAAAATGTACGATCTGCTTCTCTGGCCTGGGGATTGCATCAAGCAACATGGAATAATATTTATAAACCCTGTCGGGCGAAGCGCTGCCGTCATGGTCGGCATGCTCCACGTCGTTAGCGCCAATCTCGAACCAGCGTTTGGCAAATTCAATGGCTTTGCTCATCTCAGTTGGCCCTTCAATGGGACAGCCCCAGATGGTGCTTACCGTTCCGTTTACTTTCAGGCCTGCTTCCCTTGCAAGGGGTACCCACTTTTCGGCCATAGCCCAGTACTCCGCAAGTGCTAAACCTGAATTCTTTTTGTGATGCGATTCACTTGTCGATACCATCAGCAGTATGCGGTTGGGGCCCCAGCCTTCTTTTCTTGCTTCTATAGCCCTCTCAATGGCCTTTTCGCGAATAGTGATGGCAGTCACAGAAACTGTGTCAATGATGTGCGCAACTTTCTTGCTGCTTCGGATTCCCTTGAGAAGTAAATCTGCATCCTTAAACTGCGGCATACCTTGGGGGTTCCCCAGATTCGTCAGTTCAATATGCTTGTATCCCGCCAATATCAGCTGCTCGGCAACCCATAGTTTGGCTTCTGTTGGGATAAAGGTTTCTTCATGCTGGAACCCATCCCTTATTGTGATATCTCCTAAAGTTACTTTCTTTGGATAATTCATGGTTTTATGATTATTATTTTTCTTCTTTTTTCTCCAGGTCTACAAGTGCAGTGCTTGTCTCCACCATCTGATTCAGTTTTACATTCACTTTCTGCACGATCCCATCCACTGGTGCTGTTATCATGTTTTCCATTTTCATGGCTTCAATGATCAGCAATACCTTGCCTTTCTTCACTTCTTCACCGGGGTTTACGTTGATCTTGGTGACTTTGCCGGGCATAGGTGAGGTGATATGGCCGTCCCCCTGGTTTGAAGAGTCGAACATTGCAGCTGAAACGGTTTCAGCCAGGAGGTCGGCCCTCTGCATGGAATACAGGAATCCCCCCGCATTTACATAGGCATGATTGCCCTTGTCTTCCGACACAAATACCACATGATCATGCCCGTTGATGGTACATGCCAGGCGGTTATTCTCCCAGCTGTCGATGTTGCAACTGTATGATTCTCCCAATATCTCAAATCCGAAGATATCCTTTCCTATACGGCTCACCCTGACCGCTATCTCCATGTTGTCGGCTTTCAGCACGATCTTCATAAGATCCCTCCAGTAACCGATCTGCTGCCATACTCCGGGCTTTTCAAACCCTCCGGCCAGTGAATTGGTAAGGCTTGCCATGAGGTACCCTGCCAGCGGAACATGCAGCGGGAACCTCTCCTTTTCCGCCTCCATCCCGCTGATAAGGCTCTGTAGCTGCTCGTCGCAAAACCTGGTCGAAATAGCATTGGTTATAAAAGCTTCACTCTGCAACAGGGTGGTCAAAAACGAAATATTGGTCTTAATGCCATGTATGATATAATCCTGCAATGCACTCACCATGATCCTGGAGGCTTCTTCCCGGTCTTCTCCCCATACCACAAGCTTGCAGATCATGGGGTCGAATGAACTCCTGATCTCGGTTCCCGCAATGATCCCGGTGTCAATCCTGATCCCCGGAACAGATGGTTCTTTATAAAGGCTCATTTTCCCGGGGGATGGCTGGAAGTTGTTTGACGGGTCCTCGGCATAGATCCTGCATTCTATGGCATGCCCGCTCTGGGTTATGTCCTCCTGCCTGAACTTCAATTCATGCCCCGAAGCGATGCCGATCTGTTCCTCAACAATGTCGATACCTGTCACCATCTCGGTCACCGGATGCTCCACCTGTATTCGGGTGTTCATCTCGAGGAAGTAAAAATTCAGATGTTTGTCGACCAGGAACTCAATGGTGCCTGCACTGGTATAACCTGCTTCCTTTCCAATCCTTATTGCCGCTTCGCCCATTTTCTGACGAACATCAGGAGTCAGGGTGGGGGAGGGTGATTCTTCAATTATTTTCTGGTAGCGCCTCTGGATCGAACATTCCCTTTCGAAAAGGTGGATCACGTTCCCATGTTCATCCCCAAGTATCTGGAATTCTATATGCCTGGGCTCTTCAATGTATTTTTCAATGTAAACCGTTTCATCGCCGAAATAGGCTTTAGCCTGTCTTGCTGTACTTTCGATTGCTTCCTCCAGCTCCGCAGGTTCGTGCACAATACGCATTCCCTTGCCGCCTCCCCCTGCTGCTGCTTTGAGCAAAACAGGGAAACCGATTTTTGGCGCGGTCTTGATGAGTTCTTTTGCACTGCCAGTAACTCCATCCGTAATGGGGACGTTGATCTTTTTGGCGAAATTTCTGGCCTCAATTTTGTTTCCCATAATCTTCATCGCACATGCATCAGGGCCAATGAAAATAATGCCCGCATCATGGCAGGCCTGCACAAACAAAGGGTTTTCGGCAAGAAAGCCGTAACCGGGATGAATAGCGTCGGCCTTTGCCTTCTTCGCAATCTCAACGATCTTTGCAATGTTCAGGTAGGTTTCGCTGAGTTCGGAGTGCCCAATACAGAAAGCTTCATCGGCTCGGCTCACATGCAGGGAGTCATGATCTATCTCCGAATAAACCGCCACGGTCTTTATCCCCATTTTCTTCGCTGTGCGCATGATCCGCACCGCGATCTCGCCACGGTTGGCGATCAATATCTTTGTTATGCTCTTTACCATCTGTGTTTCTTTTTCGTGACTTGAGATCCGGATTCCGGTTCACGATTCACGGTTTTACCCAATTCGGCTTCCTTTTCTCCAAAAACGCATTCATCCCCTCCTGACCCTCATCGGAGGCCCTTATCTCGGCTATCATCCTTGCCGTGAATTCTATGGCTTCCTTCATTGTGAGGCTGTTGGAGACCTTGTCGATAAGGATTTTGCAATGGCTCATGGCTGCCGGGCCGCTGCTTTTCAGCTGGCTGATTATTGCACCGACTTCTATGTCTAATTCTGCGGATGGCAGTGAACGGTTCACAAGACCGTATCTCTCCGCCTCCTTTCCTGATATCCTCTTCCCGGTAATCATAAGTTCCCTTGCCGCGTATTCACCCACTCTCTTGATCACGTATGGCGAGATGCATGCCGGTACAATGCCGATCTTAACTTCCGAAAGGGAGAACACCGCATCATCGGTGCAGTAGGCCATATCACAGGCCGAAAGCAGGCCATTGGCACCCCCCAGCACCGAACCGTGCCCGATTGCAATGCTTGGTTTGGGACAGGTATAGATAGTGTAAAAGCAATTGGCCAGGTAAAGGCTCTCATTATAATTTTTTTCGTAAGAATTATTTGCCACGTCCTTCATCCAGTTGAGGTCCACACCGGAACAGAAACTTTTTCCGTTTCCCCGGAGAACAATGCAGATCACATCGGCCATATGCCGCGCCCTGTTAAAAATATCGGTCAGCTCCCGGAGCATGATCTCGTTAAAGGCATTGTGCTTGTCGGGCCGGTTAAGTCGTATGGTAAGGACCCTGTCATCTGTACTTATTTCAATAGTATTATAGTCTTTCATAGTTGCGGATTACATTCTGAATACCCCGTATTCGGTTTTATCATATTTCCTGTTTTGGCTGATGGCAATTGCCATGGCCAGCATCTTGCGGGTGTCGGCCGGGTCAATAATGCCGTCGTCCCAAAGCCTTGCCGTGCTGTAATAGGCCGAGCCTTCATGTTCATATTTCTTTAGTATAGTATCGAGCATGTTCTGCCTTTCTTCTGCGGATAAGGTTTTTCCCTGGGTCCTGAGCTGGTCTTCCTTTACCGTTATCAGTACATTTGCCGCTTGCTCGCCTCCCATCACTGAGATCTTCGAACTGGGATACATCCACAGGAACCTGGGTTCATAAGCCCTGCCGGCCATAGCGTAATTCCCTGCCCCGAAAGATCCCCCGAAAATGACCGTGAACTTGGGTACATTGGCATTGGCAACGGCATGAACGAATTTGGCTCCGTCACGGGCTATGCCGGCACGCTCATACTGCTTGCCAACTATGAAGCCTGTGATGTTTTGCAGGAACAGAAGTGGGATATTCCTCGAAGTGCAGAGTTCCACGAAATGGGCTCCTTTTAAAGCGGTCTCCCCGAAAAGCACACCGTTGTTGGCAAGTATACCCACAGGAAATCCCATGATATGCGCAAAACCGGTGACCAGTGTTGGGGCATACCTTTCCTTGAATTCATGGAACAGGCTTCCGTCGACTATCCTCGCGATGATCTCCCGGGAATCAACCATTTTTTTCAGGTCAAGCGGAAGTATGCCGTAAAGCTCATCCGCAGGATAAAAAGGTTCCTGAACAGCCTGCATCTTCAATTCCTGGAATTCCTTCCTGCTTATAGACTCGAAAATATTCCGGCAGATCTGTATGGCATGCATGTCGTTCATGGCGAGGTGGTCGGCAACACCCGAAATGCTGGTGTGAACATCGGCGCCTCCCAGGTCTTCGGCACTGACTTCTTCACCCGTTGCCGCCTTCACAAGGGGTGGACCACCGATAAAGATAGTTCCCTGCTTGCGCACAATGATGGTCTCGTCACTCATCGCAGGAACATAGGCTCCTCCTGCAGTGCATGAACCCATGACTACGGCTATCTGGGGAATTCCCTTTGCCGAAAGCCTGGCCTGGTTGAAAAAGAAACGGCCGAAATCATATTTGTCGGGAAACACCGAGGCCTGCTCGGGAAGGAATACGCCACCCGAATCTACCAGGTATACGCAGGGAAGCCTGTTTTCCATTGCAATCTCCTGGGCACGCACATGTTTCTTGATGCTCTCCTTCACATAGGTCCCGCCCTTTACAGTGGCGTCGTTGGCTACTATCATGGCTTCCTTGCCGTGTATCACACCTATTCCAGTGATGATGCCGGCCGACGGAAATTCATTGTTGTAAAGTTCGTAGGCCGCAAGAGCCGATAATTCCAGGAAGGGCGTGTTCCTGTCAACCAACAGGTCTATCCTCTCCCTTGCAAGCAGTTTGCCCCTCTCCTTATGCCTTTTGACGGCCTGCACAGGGCCGCCTTCCTTGACCTTTTCCAGGGTCTGCCTGAATGCGTTCAAAACCTTCAGGTATTCTTCCTTATTTCTTAAAAATTCCGGGGAAGAAGTATCTATCTTACTTTCAATACGAAACATAAATCTCAATTATCCGGCACTAATTTAGAAACAATTTTAATAAAATGAAATTATCCTGCATCAAAATCATCTAATTTTGGACTCGGGATGAGTGAACAGGATACAAATATCGTTATAGGGCCACTTTGGGAAAGCCTTGTGACCGATCCGCGCCTGGAAGAAGGAAAGCTTCTTCTGGAAAAATCCTTGAAGTATATAAAGCAGGAATCTGTAAGGTTTGAATTTCCGCGTCTTTCAGAATCTTCCTTCGAACTATCCTATATCCTGCTTTGTGAAATGGACCAGGATGCAGAGACCATGGTCGCAGTCATGCTCAGGGATATCCTCGACAAAGGCAGGCTTAGCCTTCAGCAGATTACTACTGAATACACACCCGGAGTTGCCGGGCTTCTTGGCGGACTTCAGAAAATAGACCACTTTGATACGAGGAAGGCTCATGCAAACATCGAAAATTTTATCAAACTTCTTCTGACCAGCTCCGATGACATAAGGGTTATTCTCATCCGCATTGCTCAAAAACTTTATGCCTTGCGGCATATCGGGGAGGTTCCAGGCGACGAACAGGCAGAAATACTGAAAGAAGCCTCCATCCTGTATCTACCGATAACTCATCGTATCGGGCTTTACAGGCTGAAAACAGAATTTGAAGACCGCATTATGCGGTACAACAAACCGGATATTTACAGCTTCATCGAGCAAAGACTTGACGAGACCCGTGCCGACCGCGACAGGTTTACCCGTGATTTCATCCGCCCTATAGAAGAAATCTTAGTGGAACACGGCCTCAAATGCGAGATCAGGAGCCGCATCAAATCCATCCCGTCCATCAACCGCAAGATGCAGGCCCAGAAAGTAGAGTTCGAAAATGTATATGACCTGTTCGCCATTCGTATTATCCTTAACGAGGTCGTTGAGAGCGAGAAGGCCGATTGCTGGAAGATCTACTCACTGGTCACCGACATTTATCCGCCAAACCCACGCCGCCTTCGCGACTGGATATCCTTCCCCAAATCCACGGGCTATGAATCACTGCACTCAACGGTAATAGGCCCTGAAGGCCGTTGGGTTGAGGTACAGATCCGAACAAGGCGCATGGATGAGGTTGCCGAAAAAGGAGTTGCCGCCCACTGGAAATACAAGGCGGGGGAGAAAGATGGTGAGGGAACCGACCTGTTCACGGCCATCAGGGAAATGCTGGAAACACCTGTGAATAACCAGGGTGTTACCACAAACAAGGAAAAACGGGCCCTGTATTCCGACGAGATCTTCATCTTCACTCCGAAAGGCGACCTGAAAAGGCTGAAAAACGGGTATACCGTCCTCGATTTTGCATTTGAAGTCCATACTACGATTGGCCATACCTGTACCGGCGCGATCGTGAACGGAAAAATTGTACCTCTGAAGCATACCCTCAGGAACGGGGATACAGTCAAGATCCTTACTTCCAAGAACCAGAAACCGAATTCGGGCTGGCTGGAGTTTGTCCGCAGCCCCCGCAACATCGCCCGCGTCAAGCATGCTCTAAAAATGGAGCAATACAAAGACGCTGACCTGGGGAAGGAGATTATCAAGAACAAAGTCCTTCAGCTGGAAATGGAGTTTACCGATATTGTGATCCAGAAACTGGCCGATGCGTTTGAATGTGACAATTACCTGGAACTCTACCAGAAATTCGGGGAAGGAAAGCTTGATCCCCTTAAGATCAAGAAAATGCTTGCCGAACAAAAGCCAGTGGCCACTCTCGTTCCGCATACTACCGAAGAGCAGTTTCCTGAAACCATGTCAAAGGTGATCTCCGGCGACAAGGAATTTCTTATTATTGACAACCGCCATGAATCTTTTCACTACCAGTTTGCAAAATGTTGCAGTCCTGTTCCCGGGAATAAGATATTTGCATTTGTAAGCGTTTACCAGGGGGTGAAAATTCACCGCACCGATTGCCCGAACTCCCGACAGCTGATCATGAGATATCCTTACAGGATTCTTGAAGCAAGGTGGAAAGATGGGCTGGCAAAAGAAATGATGCACACGGCAAAGGCTGAGGTAAAGCCTGCTGCTAAAGGAAAAGGAAAGAAATGAAGCAGGAAGCCGTCATACAGGTAAAAAATGTGCATAAATCCTTTAAATCGGTTCATGCCGTAAAAGGGATCAACCTGGAAATTCTTCCATCCCAGTTTCTTGCCCTTCTGGGCCCGAATGGTGCAGGCAAAACCACCTTGGTTGAAATGATAGAAGGGATACAAAAGCCCGACAGCGGAGAGATCCTTATTACAGGCAAACCCTGGAAGGGAAACGAAAAGGAATTCCGAAGGATCATAGGCCTTTCGCTTCAGGAAACACGTTTCATCGACAAACTCAGGGTGTTTGAGACTTTGAGGCTGTTTGCGAGCTTCTTCTCACTGGGGGCTGAGCGCTGTGAAGAGGTGATGAGCCTGGTAGGCCTTGAAGAAAAAAGGCAGGCCTATGTGGTAAATCTTTCGGGCGGACAACGCCAGAAGCTGGCTTTGGGCGTGGCCCTGCTGAACAAGCCGAAGATCCTGCTGCTGGATGAACCCACCACCGGGCTTGATCCCCAGGCCAGGAGGGAGGTCTGGATGATACTTAAGAAGCTGAAAGATGCATCCTTCACTTCACTCATACTGACTACCCATTATATGGAAGAAGCGGAGCAGCTTTGCGATTACATCGTGATCATGGACCACGGGACTATTCTGAAAGAAGGGACTTTGCATGACCTGCTTGGAAAGTCATCCGCCGACATAGAGGAAAAAGAAGAATACCGCGGGCCGCCAAGAAATCTTGACGAGGTGTTTATAGAATTAACAGGACGTCACCTAAATGAATGATTTAAAAAACAGCCAGCTCTGGCAACTGATTCTTGCGAACGCCCGCGAACTCCTTCGCGAGCCGGCCGTGCTTTTCTGGGGCATCGGCTTCCCTATATTAATGTCGCTGGGGCTGGGCGTTGCTTTCACCAAGAAAAAGGATGTGACCGTGATGGTTGCCGTTATCGGCCGAAACCACCTGGTGCATACACTGGCCGACAGCGTTTCGGTGATCCAATCCTTCCTGCAGAATAACAGGGCTGTGCTGAAGGTGGGCAAAGACGGCTCCCTCTCGCGTGAACTTACCGTTCCTGATGAGAAGCTGGGGGGCACGAATTACATTTTCCGCGACCTGAGCTGGAAAACGGCCATGGTGATGCTGAAGCGGGGAAACCTGAACCTGGTGATGGATGAAGCACAGGGACTAATCCAGTACCATTTCGACCCTATGAACCCCGATGCCCAGCTGACATACCTGAAGTTTTCCAAGTTGATGCAGGATCCGGAACTGATCATAAGGCCTTCTGAAACAGAAATTCAACCGCTTGATGTGACTGGTAGCAGGTATATCGATTTCCTTGTGCCTGGCCTGATCTGCATGGGGGTCATGATGTCGTGCATGTGGGGGGTGAGCTACGAGATCATTGAAAAACGTTCGAAGAAATTGTTACGCAGGATGATCGCCACCCCTATGAAACGTTCGAATTTCCTTGTTGCTTTAATAACAGTAAGGATTGCAATGAATTTTGTTGAATCCGGATTGCTTTTCCTGTTTGCCTGGCTGGTGTTCCATATCACCATACAGGGCAGCGTCCCCGCCCTGATCCTGTTTTTCATTTCCGGGAACATCGCATTTGCAGGCATCGCGGTATTTCTTTCCTGCAATACTGCCAAAACAGAGATCGGCAACGGCCTCATAAACCTGGTAAGCATGCCCATGATGGTACTCTCGGGTATTTTCTTCTCCTATCATAATTTTCCCGGATGGAGTATCCCTGCAATACAGAAATTCCCCCTCACCATGATGGCCGACGGGGTCCGGAGCATTTTCATCGAAGGAGCCGGGTTCGGGGAGATAATGTTGCCAGCAGTTATCATGCTGGCCACCGGGGTAGTGTTTTTTACTGCCGGCCTGAAGCTTTTTAAGTGGCATTAATACTTTCCTGGTTTTATCGGGCAGGCAATAAACATTTTCCCGGGCCGCAAATGATTTGTACCTGAAAATTTCGTAAATTAGCTTCAAATCGCAGCTTATGGAAAACCTTTTACTTAAATACATGGGTGAGGGCCTTTCAAAGGAACTAAAGCAGGCTCCTTTGACACAAAAGCCCGTAGTCACCATCAGCAGGGAATTTGGCTGCCCCTCCAAACTCATTGCCCAGATGCTGACCGATGCCCTGAATAAAAGATCCGGGGACCCCGACCATAAAAAGTGGAAATTCATTAATAAGGAAGTGCTTGAATCAGCTGCTAAGGAACTTCAGCTTAATCCTGCCGACGTAAAGTACCTTCTCAACGTAGGCGAAAAAAGCCTGCTTGAGGATTTCCTGGTATCATTTTCATCCACGTATGTGAGTAACCTCAAGGTCAAACATACACTTATCAAAGTGATGAATACCATTGCCCAGGCAGGCCATGTTGTGCTGGTCGGCCGTGGAAGTGCAGCCATACTTCATGGAAGGCCCGGCTCCCTTCATGTAAGGTTGCAGGCACCTGTTGAATGGCGTATAAAATCTGTATGTGAATTGAGGAATGTCGAGGCCGAAGAAGCCAGGCGAATGATAGAGAGTACCGACAAAAAGCGCAGCGCCCTCTACGAGCTCATACTTGGGAGAAAGCTGGATCCTCATATTTTCAATGTAGTCTTCAATTGTTCCACATCGTCGAAACAGCAAATTGTCCAGGGTATGCTTGGGATGCTGGAAGCCAGTGAAATGATCTGATGGCTGGAACTATCATTCAATTAATTCGTTTCTCTCCTTGGGTTTAAAACAATTTTGTAACTTCGCAGCCCTAAATTAATTCGGGATGTAGCGCAGTTGGCTAGCGCACCACGTTCGGGACGTGGGGGTCGGAAGTTCGAGTCTTCTCATCCCGACCAGTTCAAAATAAAACGACTGTAAATCAATAAATTACAGCCGTTTTTTTAATGTAACGTAAAATGTAATATAATTGTTGATTTGGTAATGTAACTGACCATCCGCACACTACATTCATCCAAACACTCAGATACTGAGCCACCTTCAGTGTCGTGTACCGATCTCTTTGGCAATCTTCCGCAGTGACCACCCCAGTCGTTTTATGTTTTTGATCCTATCGATTTTATCCAGCAGGAGGCGCGGGCGAAAGCCAATACGCCACCTATTATATAATATGTGCTAATGATGATATCGCGAAACAGGCAATTGCAAATTTTTTTCTTTTTTGCCTGTCCGACGTTAAACCGCTCCCCCTACTCTTCCGCCTCCACGCCATCCTTTCCCCTTTTATCCCCGCCAGTATACGCACGACAGACATTCGGGGTCAGATTATGGGGGTAATCACAAGCAGGTCTAAGGACGGAAAAATGAGTGATAATCGGCAGGTACCCTACTGCTTAATAATTTTGCCAATAGAAACACTTTGGTCGTTGAATACCCGCACAAAATACACACCGCTGGGCAGGCTGGATATGTCCAGTTGAGTTTTGGGCTCTTTGACTTGAATCTTGATGAGTTGCTGACCGCTGAGGTCTGAAATGGACAACTGGCTCTTGGTCGGGGTTGTTGAGGTTTCAATGGTTATTTTATTGGATGAAGGGTTAGGGTAGATTACAAATAGATGATTTATATTTAGATTTTCCGCAGAATAATATTTACAAGCTGTATCGACTTCAATTTGGCTGTTGCAACCAGAACTATTTCCGGAAATATCTATAGTACCAGTGGGATTGGCTAAATAATTACAAATACTTTTTACTGCACAAGCAGACAAATTATGGTTGAGCCAGATTTTTAGTCCGCTGATAGTCCCAGCATCAATATTATCCAGACCTTTAAGACTGGTCAGATTATGGTTAGCCTCAATTAAAAGTTCCCCCCCGATTGAGGTCAAATTGTTCAGCGCTGTCAGGCTGGTCAAGGCATTACCAAGAATCTGAACCTTACCCCCGACAGTTTTAAGATTGTCCAAACCTGAAAGGCTGATCAGGACTGTATCTGAAACAATGCTAAGGTATCCACCGATCGAGGTCAAATTATCCAACCCTGTCAGGTCGGTAAGTGTTGAATTTGATAAAATCACAAGGTGTCCACCGATGGAAATCAAATCGCCCAAAGCCATCAGGCTCCTTAGTGTGCGGTTGTCATCAATCCATAGGCTTCCCCCGATAGATGTCAACTTGTTCAACCCCGTCAGAGTGGATAATACGAAATTTATTTCAATCCTGCAATCCCCCCCAATGGAATTCAACTTGTTCAGCCCTGTCAATTTGGTCAAGGCTTTGTGGTAAATTATGAAAAGTTCTCCCCCTATGGAAGTCAGATTGTCCAACCCCGAAAGACTGGTTAGTGAATCGTTTTCTTGCAGCATAAGACCACCCCCAATGGAAGTCAGATTATTCAATCCTGTCAGGCTGGTCAGGGGAGCGTTGTCTGCAATTGTAAGACTTCCCCCTATGGAAGTCAGATTGTCCAACCCTGTCAGGCTGGTCAGGTCGTCATTTGCTTGAATCACAAGGTTACCCCCAATTGAAGTCAAATGTTCCAGCCCCGTCGGGTTGGTCAATATAGAATTTCCAAGAAGCTCAAGTCCTCCCCCGATGAAAGTCAAATTGCCCAAAGCTGTAAGACTGGTCAGGGCATCGCTGCCATCAATCGTAAGAGTTCCCCCGATGGAAGTTAAATTGTCCAACCCTGTCAGCGTGGTCAGGAAAAGGTTGTCATTAAGAGTAAGATTTCCCCCGATGGCAGTCAGGGATTGCAATCCCGTAAGACTGTTCAGGGGATAGTTGTAAATAATTTCAAAATCTCCTACGATGGAAGTCAACTTGCTCAATCCCGCAAAACTGTTAAGGGAGGAATTTGAATAAATCATAATGGCTCCCCCCACGGAAGTTAAATTGTCCAGTCCCGTCAGGCTTGTTAGTCCATTATTGAATTGAATGGCAAGCTGTCCCCCGATGAGAGTCAGGGAGTTCAAGCCGGTCAAATTGGTTAAAGCACTATCGTAATGAATCCAGAGGTGTCCACCAATAGAAGTTAATCCATTTAATCCGAATAAATTGACGATGCCATTCCCACTCTGTATGTTGACATCCCCTTTTATTTGCGTACAGTTTGGGTAATCCGTATGAAAATTGTCGATTTGTGCTTGCGTTGAGAACGTGATGCCTTGCGGCAGGCAGGATTGGGTTGAGCCCGTAAGAGGAAAGTATAGCCCGATTAATAATAGGAATATTTTTTTCATTGTGCCCCCGCTTTTATCTTGTTGAACATTCCCTATTAACAAATTGCGATTTCATCACATATAAGACCGTTAAATATACGTAAAAATTACCTGTTTGAAACGGTCTGGGCGAATTATTATGAACCAGATGCGTAGACGGAAGGAAAAACGGAAAGCGGCAAACGTTCAGCCTACCATTAAGTCAAATAAACGTCCAGTTTTTTAATACCCGAATTACAGGGGGGATGACGGGGGTTTGGGTCATAAAAAAGAGGGTGTCTCAAAAGTCGAGACACTCTCTTTTTTTATTTATAACTCTCTGATTGTTAATAAATTAGTTCATAAGTTTTAAGTGTAATCGTCTGATATTCTGCAAGATGTACTTATCTTGCAGCATGAAACAGATCAA
>JAPLDK010000019.1 GCA_026391775.1 Bacteroidota bacterium | reverse complement strand
TCCCCCGCCCCAGTATACCTTTTTACGTCCGGGAAGTATTGCAAAATAAATGCAAAATAACCAAAATTGCAAAAAATATGCAAAAGCGGGTAAAATTGCATAAAATGTGCAAAAGGTACTCTTATTGCAAAAAATATGCAAAAAATTAAAAATTGCACAAAATATGCAATAAAAAACGGAAGGAAAAAGGTATACTGGGGCGGGGGAAAAATCGAATAGAATTAAAAGGAAAAATGAAAACCGGGCCAGAAAGAAAATTGAAAACCGGTCCAGAAAGAAAAATGAAATGGGATCAGGAGGGAAAATGATAAAATGGATGAAAGGGTTTAACAGCTCAATCCTGAACTGGTAGTTCAAGAGCTTACTTTCCCTCTTCCTTACGGTTCATGACATCCATCTGTTTCTGGATGGATTCGTCGTGGATGGATTCGAGGAGCCTGAGGATGAAGTCGCGGTTGAGGCCCAGGCGGATTCCGTTTTCAACGCGGTCACGGATGATCTTGTTCCAGCGTTTGAGCTGTAAAATAGTGATGCGGTTTTCCTTTTTATAATGCCCGATTTCTTCCACCACGCTCATCCGCCTTGCTAAAATATCAATAAGCTCTTCATCCAGTTTGTCGATCTCGCTGCGGAGTCCTTCCAGTTTGGTTTTAAATGCCGATGAGCCGGTTTCCTTGCGGATGACGAGGGCATTGAGGATCTTCTCAAGCCGTGCTGGTGTGATCTGCTGGCGTTTGTCGGTAAGAGCTTCCTCGGGGCGATAATGGGTTTCAATCATCAGTCCGGTCATTTCGAGGTCAAGGGCCTTCTGGGCTGTGGGCAGGATGAGTTCGGGCTTGCCGCAAATATGGCTGGGATCGTTGAGCATAGGCATCTTCGGATACATGCACATCAGTTCGATGGGGATCTCCCACATAGGGGCGTTTCGGTAAGGGCTGCGGTTAAAAAATGAGAACCCCCGATGTATCGCGACCAGCTTGCGTATCCCGAGCTGGTTGAAACGTTCGATAGCTCCGGTCCATGTATGAAGATCAGGGTTCAGGGGGTTTTTGATCATCAGAGGGATATCATGCCCCTGTAAGGCTTCGCCTATTTCCTGAATGGAAAACGGATTGACCACGGTGCGGGCGCCAATCCACAAGATATCGATATCATGCTCAAGCGCATCCTGCACATGCCTTGGGGAGGCGACTTCCACAGTAAGCAATAAACCCGTATCCTGTTTAACTTTCTGCAGCCACTTCAGCCCTTTTTTGCCCACGCCTTCAAAAGCCGAGGGACGGGTACGGGGCTTCCATATACCTGCACGAAAAACCTTTACCTGCGGGATCTTTGCAAGTGCGGATGCTGTTTCACGCAACTGCTTTTCGCTTTCGGCGCTGCACGGACCGGAAACCACCAATGGCCTGCTCTCAAAGGGAAGCCAGGATTTCAGGGGTGCAATATGCAAGGGAGGTGTCATTGCAGGCCTTATTCAAACAGTTTCTTATGACATTCGGTGCAGAAGTAAGTCTTCCAGTTATCCTTAACATCCACCGGGTGTTGGAACGACAGGGATTTGTCGAATCCTGAGTAAGCAATATTTCCGGTTGGGCCCTGGGCAACGATGGAATGACACAAGTCACAGTCCTTCGAGATCACTTTGTTATCAGCCGATTTATGCTTGTCGGAATGGCAGCGGAAACAGCCGTTCGATTCCAGGTGGCCGATATGGTTGAGGTATGACGATGACTCAATCCCCATCGATGGGAATGTATTGTTATTGTATGCTTCCTGGATGGCGGCGATGGCTTTGTCAATATCCTTTCGGCGGCTTGCGAGAATATCCTTCAGAGTGTCGGAATAAAATCCGAGGATGGTCGATTTGATTATCATCATGGCAGTGTCCTCATTCGTATAAGGATTCTTAAGGGCTTCCATCGCAGCTTTCTTGATATAGGGGATATCCTTGGGAATTGCGCCTGCAACCATGGCATTGTCAATATAGAAAGGAGACGAGCGGTAGAGGTGGGAAGGACGGTTGTGGCAATCCATACAGTCCATCGTCCTCACTGGAAGTGTGTCAAGGGCTTTCTTACCGATCTTATTTTCTTCATCTTCAAAGATCCTCACCTCGCCGGTCTTCAGGTTTGTGTAACGTACCCAGGGAATGGATTCGCGGTCCCTGGTGCTGGCAACGTATTCGATCTTGAAATTCTGGTTGATGTGCCAGTGGATTCCTTCTGATAACCCAAGAGCGCTCTGCTGGGGGCCTATCTTCATGACCATCGAAATGTTCCATTCGGTATTGGATTTGTTTGCAATGTATCCCTGCTGGATGCGGAGTGTGCGTGAATAGAATTTCTGGGGCCAGTGGCAGCGTTCGCAGGTTTCCCTTGCAGGACGAAGGTTCGCAATGGGAGTGGGGATGGGCCTGGGATATTTGTTGAACAACACTGAATACACCTGGTACAAACCCGAAAGTTTTGACTTCACATACCAGCTGGCACCTTGTCCCACGTGGCATTCAACACAGGTGACGCGCGCATGCGGCGAGTGCATGTAAGTCGTATACTCAGGATTCATCACCTTGTGGCAAAGCTGTCCGCAGAAATCCACAGATTCGGTATAATGGAAAGCCTGGTAGCTTCCTACGGCAGAGACCATCAGCAATACAAAGGTGATAAGGGATATCTTGATAACTCCGTTGCGTTGTTTCCTGAGGTTCATGTTCAGGATGGGCCAGCGGAGAGTGGGGTCGATCTCTTCATATTTTTTGCGGAAGAAGATCAGCATCCCGATGGGAATAAGGATGAGCCCGAGTACGAAAAATGCTGGGAGGACGATGTAAAGATAGACGCCCAGGTAAGTGTTGGTGTCCCTTGCCAGGAAGGAGAAGATCAGCACGATGAGCATAAGCAGGAGGCTGTTCACTACGAGTATAATGCCGGTGATACTCAGCCAGTTATAAATAGATTTAGGTATCTTCATAGGTCGGAGGTTTGATTTTGTTTGATGACCCCAAAGGTAAAAACATTTCTGAATTCTGCTAATAATTTCACAGGAGAATTTCACTCGCATATTTACACCGCAGCTACAGTGTCGCTTACGTTCGCATCTTTGCGTCGCGGCTACGGTGTCGCTTCGCTCCACCTGATGCCGCTAGCGCAAAATGCTCACTTCACTCCACCTGATGCGACTGTATAAAAAGCTCGCTGACTACAGCGTGAGCGTGGAAATTTCACGTAAATACCTTTGGGATCACCTGAGTAGGAACTCCGGAAATTTTCATAAACAGAGCGAAACGCATACCTTTGCAAGAAATTTCAAAATACATGGAACATCTGCGTAGGAACAAGGTCTGCGATCTTCTGAAATCAACGGAATTCGGTAAGGAAGTGCTGGTGAAGGGCTGGGTGCGCACCCGCCGCGGCAACAAAAACGTGAACTTCATCGCGCTCAACGACGGCAGTATCATCCACAATATACAGGTTGTTATCGAAATGTCGGAATTCAGCGAGGAAGCCCTCAAGCCCGTTACAACAGGCTCCTGCATAGCCGTGAAAGGTATCCTGGTCGAATCGAAAGGCCAGGGCCAGAGTGTCGAGATCAAGGGAAAAGAGATCGAGGTATACGGGACTGCAGATCCTGAAACATATCCGTTACAGAAAAAGGGCCATACCATGGAATTCCTCAGGGAGATCGCCCACCTCCGCCCACGCACGAACACTTTCGGAGCTGTGCTTCGCATTCGTCATGCCATGTCCTACGCCATCCACAAGTATTTTAATGATAACGGGTTCTTCTGCCTGCATTCGCCCATCATAACCGGTTCGGATGCTGAAGGTGCAGGCGCCATGTTCCGGGTTTCGATCCTGGACCCCAAAAATCCGCCCTTAAAAGAAGATGGTCAAGTTGATTTTACCCAGGATTTCTTTGGGAAAGAAACGAACCTTACTGTTTCGGGTCAGCTTGAAGCCGAACTTGGAGCTATGGCTCTTTCACTGGTATATACTTTTGGCCCTACGTTCAGGGCTGAAAATTCGAATACACCCCGCCACCTCGCCGAGTTCTGGATGATAGAACCGGAGATGGCGTTTTACGATATTACCGATAATATGGACCTGGCGGAAGACTTCCTGAAATACCTGATGCAGTATGCGCTGGATCATTGTATCGATGACCTTGAGTTCCTCAACAAAATGTATGATAACGAACTCATCGAAAGGCTGAAGCAGGTGATTGCAAACAAGTTTGAACGCCTCACTTATACAGAGGCTGTGGAGATTCTTGCGGCTTCAGGACAAAAATGGGAATTTCCCGTATCCTGGGGTTGCGACCTGCAGGCCGAACACGAACGCTACCTGGTTGAAAAGCATTTCGGTAAGCCTGTTATTCTTACTGATTATCCGAAGGATATCAAAGCGTTTTACATGAAGCAGAATGCCGACGCCAAGACGGTGCGCGGCATGGATGTGCTCTTCCCGAAGATCGGGGAGATCATTGGCGGTTCGCAACGCGAGGAAAACCTGGAAGCCCTCACAAACCGCATCCACGAGATGAACATTCCCGAAAAAGACGTATGGTGGTATCTTGACACCCGCAAATTCGGGACTGCCCCACATGCAGGTTTTGGCCTGGGCTTTGAGCGCCTGATACTGTTTATAACCGGTATGGCGAATATCCGCGATGTGATCCCGTTCCCGAGAACGCCGAAGAATGCGGAATTTTAGCTGCGTTGATACCGGTGTAAAAAACAAGGTATTGCATTTTACAAATTTCGTTGTACTTTTGCATTCCGATTGTATGACTTAGAAAGGAGCAAAAGAAATGTCGGTAAAGAAACTGAAGATCAACAAGATAGATTTAGATTCTCTGAAAAAGACCCCGGTTATTAGTATCGATAAATCAACAAATTATTTACTTGAGTTTGTTTCGAAAGACATCATTAAGCATTTATCCATAACTGTTAAGGGAAAAGTCATCCACGAATCCGATATCAACGGAAACAAATTCGTGTTCAACTACCACGCCAACTGCAAGGACATGTTCCTGCTGAAAATCCGCAAGCAGAAGCAGAAAAGCGAATCGCACATACTTATTCTTTAACCAGCAAATCGCTTCGCTTAAGACATCACTCCATCACATACTAATATATTCGCCGTAAACAATACGGAGAATAAACTATTATTTACCACAAAATTTGCTGAAAAAGTAAAAAAGGTATAAAAAAAGGTATATTAATATACCTTATCAGCACATATTTTGTATATTTGCAAAAAGTAGGATAACATGGTGTTTGAGTTTGATGATAAAAAGAGTATATCGAATAAACTTAAACATGGAATCGATTTTTATCAAGCCCGGAGACTATGGGATGATCCGGAGCGCATCAACATCCCGGCAAGGACTTTAAACGAGGAGCGATTTGTAATGATTGCCAAATCAGGAGAAGAATATTGGTCAGCAATTTATACTATAAGAGGTGAAATTATCAGAATAATATCTGTAAGAAAATCAAGACAAAATGAAAAAGCAATATATAAAAGCTGAAGAACTGGACGAAAAATTCAACCAGGGTGAAGACATCACTGAATACCTGGATCTTGAAAAAGCAGAGCGGCCTGGATTATTGCCAAAGCGAGTAAGTGTTGATTTCCCCGATTGGATGATCAAAGAACTTGACCGAGAAGCTGAAAGGCTGGGTATTACCCGCCAGTCGATAATTAAATACTGGATTGCAGAGAAACTACAAAAGCTGGTAGCATAGCGAATATCATCACGTTCATCACGAGCGCAGAGATCAATCCTAACGTCATCATGATTTTCATGCCCCCAGGCAACCTTTAGGCTATTCCGGGTTATCTATACAGGATGATATTTTCGCAGAGGAACACTGAAGCAAAAAGGCCTGACCAGGCTTCCATCGGGGCATTGTACGATAAACATGCTCCCTGGCTGCTGGCGGTATGCCTGCGCTATACGGGAAACCGCGAGGATGCTGAGGATGTGCTGCATGACGGCTGCCTGCGCTATACGGGAAACCGCGAGGATGCTGAGGATGTGCTGCATGACGGCTTCATGAAGATCATCCGCAGCATCGATAGTTTTAAGAATATGCAAACTGGCAGTTTCGAAGCCTGGATGCGGAGGATCATGGTGAATACGGCTCTGAATTACATCCGCGATCATAAAAAGGAAAAAATGTTAACAGCGTTGGATCCGGAGGTGGAAAGCTTTCAGGAATCAGATACTGATGATTTCTGCGGATGTGATCTCTCCAAAGAACAGCTGATGAACCTTGTTTGCGAACTTCCGGCCGGATACCGCACGGTGTTTAACCTTTATGTGATGGAGGACTACCCACATAAGGAAATCGGGGAGATGCTCGGGATCTCCGAAAATACATCCAAATCACAATTGTCTAAAGCAAGGAATTTTTTAAGGAGACGCCTCCTGGAATATCAAAAAGAAAGAAATTATGCAAAAGCAGAATCCAATAGATGACCTTTTCCGCTCTGAATTAGCGGATTATAAGGTCGGGCCTTCGGATGAGCGCCGGGCAGCGTTCATGCGGGAGGCGGGGGAGAAGCCGGGGAAGCGGCTTTGGTCACTTTGGTGGCTGATTGGAATTGTGGGATTGGTTTTTATAGGAATAGGAGTAGCGGTTTTAGTTCGTGATGAAAAACGTGAAGTTCGCGTTGATCGCTCGCTGGCGCTCGCTCGTTATGAACGTGACGGAAAGTCTGTAAATAACACAAAGGTTATTGGAAAAGCAAACGAAAATGCGGCAAATAAAAAGAATAACATAAGGGAAAGTATAAATAAAACAACGTCAACACAAGGGAATAAGAATGAATTGATCGCATCCGCGAACCAGATGCCGGCGCTAGGTGGGGCGGCAATTATACCACTCGGAGGCACAGCCACCATGGCAGCAGCCGTTGAGCCCGCTCCCCAAGCGGCAGAGGAGGTTGGGGAAGTGCTTGATGTAAAGGGGATTGGTGAACCTGCAGAAACGAAACAACCGCCGGAACCGGCAGTAATCCCGGGAGCACCAAAAGATGAACAGAACAAATCAACCGTCAAACCGGAAACTCAGAACGAAGAGAAAGAAGCAACATACCGGGATAACAGCCATCTGCCGAAAAAGTGGAACATAAGCACGGGCGTTTATTATACGCCCGAATGGATGTTCAATACGCTCAACGGGGATAAATTTGTGAATAATTTCGGAGTGGAAGGGACGTTTCATTTCGGGCGGTACTCGGTGAGAACGGGGTTTGGGCTGAGT
>JAPLDK010000002.1 GCA_026391775.1 Bacteroidota bacterium | reverse complement strand
CCGCAGGCAGGATTACCCGCCAGTTCAAAAGCCGCATCCCATTTTCCGTAACTAACGGGCACGGTAGCTGTCAGGTACTTCATAGATATGCCATTCATCATAACGTTGGCTACTTTGCCGCGAAGTGCTTTCATAATATATGCCGTGGTGCCTCCGAAATAATTTTCCCCGTCCGGTGCCAGCCCGAAACCATGATATGTATTCATGATAACAAGCGCTTTGGACCTTTTTTGCCTGGACAAAACATTTCTGTATTTTTCTATTACCCGGGCTGCCATGAGGCTATCCCTTGAATGAGTAGTATAATTCTTTATGTAGGTTTCATGCGTTGCTGTTTCCCAGTTCACCGGCAGATCGGTGAAATACCAGTTGATCTTATTGCTGTCGGGCAATTTGAGGTCCAGGTTATGAACCGTTTTGAACATGTCGAACAGGTTTGTGTTGTTCCATAAGGGCCATACTGCACTGCTGTTTCTCTGAAGCCTTGCAGTTGCCCTGTTCAGTTCATCTTCTGTTGTATATGCCGTGTTAAGGTACTTCTGCAGGGAATCCTGGTAGCTTGCCGATCCACATTCAGTAAAAATATTACCAACCTTATCAGCGAACCTTTGGTCCTTGAGAAGTTTAAAAATGAACTCATACTGGGAATATTCGGGATGCATACGTTCAGAAATAACAACGATATCGTATTTCTTAAACAATTCGAACACATAATCCACAGGTTCCTGCGAATGATCCTTTATGTATGAGGCATATCGTTTTACTTCTTTTGTCTGCGGATAAAGTGTTGGCAATTTGCTGAGCAGGTTTTCACTGTTGATGAACAATGGACGAACGGAAACAAAAATGAATGCTATGTATAAACCAGCAAGTGTGCAGAAAGCAAAGTTCAACCGGGCTTTTGAAACATTCTTTTCCTTTATGGTTGTGCTTTTGGAAAACCATTCCCACCAGGTTCTTTTGAAGACCAGCAGGTATATAACAGAAATAATAACAAGCAGCAGCATCTCAAATGCGGTCTTCAGGGTATTGGTTCTTAATGGCATATTCTCGAAGAAGTACAGGGGTATAATAATGCCAATGAGGCCTTTCATGATGATTTCCCTGCTGATAAGACTGATGGGAGCAGCTTTTGTACCGTTTATGCTGAGGATCTTAAGTCCGGTAAACACCTTAGCCGGTGTTCTTCCATCAAGTAGTAAATACGAAAGAAAGTAGTAAGCAATAAAAATTCCAATAAAAATATTGCCGAACGAGATGAACGTGAATTGCCAGATTAATAGCTGCATTAAGGATGCAAGGCAGTATATTGCGGAAATATCCAAAAGCATTGATACCAGCCGGAGCCAGATATGATATTGCTTTCTCTTAATAACGGGTTCATTAATCAGATTTTCATTCAATGTTTTATTGTTTTAAATGAAAATTCAATCCGCGGTCTTTATAACTATTTGATTTTCTTCATCAGATCATAGGTAGTTTCAAGCTTAATTGAATCCGATAGGGAAAGCTGATTTTTCAACTGCCCCACAGTTTCTAACTTGAGTTTGCCGGATCCCTGAACATTAGCTACAAGGTTTTTGATAAGAGTGGATGTATTAATACAGATATTCTGAAGGTCCCTTGTCCGGGGAAAATCGAGTCTCAATGTACCTACCTTACAACTGTCCAAAATAAATGACTTGACTCTTATACAATTAATATGAATTTCCATCCGGTTCAATCCTTTTACAGTGACTTCCGAAAAATTATCCAGAGAAAGAGAAGGGACCTCAGGGAGCATTATGGTGACCGGATCATTAAATCCCGTTTGGCTTTTGAAGCTGATCATTGATTTCCCGTTTTTCAGATCCGAATAAACACAGCTATAATATTTCGGGCTGGAAAGAACGCACAGCTCTTTCCCTGGCAGTATGGTTATGATCGCAGTACCTTCACTGGAAATGGAGAGTTCACTGACCGGTAAGGGAAAGATTTTTTTATTGCTTTCCAAGTATTGACGATGGGAACGGGCAAAGTATGGATCTTTATTCTGTATGTGGTTATTGATTGCAGAAGCGGCAAACCAGCCGATGAGGATAGTCCAGCAGAATGCCAGTCCAATGGCGCTTACGAGAAGAATATTACTCTTTTTCATACCCGGATTAATTTTTATTGCTAAAGATGTTCATTTACAAAATTTTTATAAAGGCGTTCCAGCTCGTTAAATCCGATTTCCAGCAAGAGCATGTTTTTGAAAAAAGCAGGAAGATCAGATTGCAGGAACTTCTCCTTACGAGCCTCAAGGATTTTCTCTCCGGCATCGGACGAGACGTGGTTTCCTATCCCCCTGCGGTTATAGATGACTCCCTGCTGCTGAAGAAAATCGTAGGCACGCATCACGGTATTGGGATTAACCTGTAGTTCGCCAGCCAGATCACGCACCGATGGGATTTTCTCCTCCTTTGGCCATTTGTTCAGAAGGATCTGTTCTTTTACAAATTCCGTGATCTGTATGTAAATGGATTGATTTTCGCTAAAATTCATTGCGTTGGTTTTTTATAATTCGCGTTCCCTGAGCTTTAACCTGGTTGTGAGATATAACATGAAAGAAATAACGAGCCACATCAGATCATTTAACTTCCATATCAGCTTAATAAAAGAAAAGTATTCAAAATCTGCCTGGTTATGTAACGACCTGTAGCCAAAATCAGCGGAAAAGAAAGTCAGGAATGGTCCGGGAGTACGAATAGATCCCCCTCGCAGGTGTATGATGTTTGACATCAGTATATAGATACCTGAATTATAAAGTACGAGGATTGCCATAATTGTAAGCATAAGGATCAGAACCTGATTTTTTTTGAATCGCACCACAATAATCATGAAAAGTGACTGTGTAAGCAGAAAGGTCAGAAAAACGACTGCATAGAAGGAGGATGGATATTTTGTAATTTCGTTTATCCCTCCGGTAATTACTTCTGAAAATGAAAGAAGATTATTAGGAAAAAACAGGATGACCAGGTATGTAAAAATAAACCTGAGAATAAAATAATTTAGACAGTAAAGAGGGATGAACAGAATAATACCATAAACCAATCCACACAGAAATTTCTCGGTTACGGAGGCCGGTAAAAGAAGGAAAAACGAGGAGCGGCCAAAATCCGGCCACCGGCTGAACAGGGTAGTGGTCATCACACATCCTCCAAAACAAAACAACAGGATATATAATAAGTACAGGTCGTAAAACTGGGAGAACGCCGACAAGACCATGAGAGAGATTGAGATCACTCCCCATAACAGGAGATATACTTTTTTATTTTCTGTCCATTGCCGCCTTACAAGCAGCCAGAGGCGGTTCATGTTGAGGTTATCGTTCATAGTTTGATGAATTAATTTTCAAAACAGTATGATATTTTATCTGGTATGTTGATGCAGGTGTTGAAGAGGGTCTCAAGATCCACTTTGCCTTCGATGCCTGAAGTATTCATTGACACCATGGCCGGGCCCAACTCGCTTTTTGCAGAATAGATCATTTCACCGGGGGAAGATGAGACTGAGGAATGGCTGAAGGTCAGTCTATGGGAAATCTGATCCATAGTCCGGTTCAGGATGATCTTTCGGTTGTTGAGGATGATCACGCTGTCGATCAGGCTTTCAAGATCCCTCACCATATGGGTTGACAATATGATTGTTTTCTCTTCTGAAAAGGATGCGGCAAGCATGCTCCGGAAAGCCGCTTTGGAGGGGATGTCCAAACCGTTGGTAGGTTCATCAAGGAACAGGTAGCGGGTGTTGGCGGCAAGGGCAAACGCAATCATCCCCTTTTTCTTTTGGCCATGAGACATTCCGGAAAAATTCTGATCGGCATTTACCTCGAATTTTTCGAGAAATTCCCTCAACCGGACTGGATCGAATGCCGGGTAAAAGCCGCCATGGATATCAGCGAATTTTTCCATAGTGTGGGAAGGGACGGAAATCTCTTCCGGAACGAAGAAAATATTCGCTAAAAGCCCCGGTTTGCGTTGCAACGGGATCAGTCTATCGATGTCCACGCTCCCCGATTTGGGGAATGAAAGTCCGCAGATCAACTTTAAAAGTGTGGTCTTCCCAGCACCGTTTTTCCCCAGTAGACCGTAAATATGGCCGGTATCCAGTTCCAGGTTCAGATTTTCAAATATTCTGTTTTGTTTTGAATACCAGAAAGTTAAATCATTTATTGTGATCATTGTAATTGTGTATTAGTGTAGTAGTACACTGCAAATATAACACACAATTATCAAAAGTCAAGTAAAAAATGAAAAATGTTTTAAAAATTAATGCTGATCTTATTTATTCCGCGAGGATGACCAGTTTCTTAAACACGTTCTCTCAAAAGCCTACCTGTTCTGATCGACCAGCATGGCGCAGGAAACCTTTGTAACCTCCCGGCAATAGGGGAAATTGCAGTTCCCGACCACATCCTGCATCTGATGATAATAGGGTGTGCTGGCAGAACTTATGAAGAACAATGCTTTATATCCTTTAAGATAAAAGTTATAACTATCGCCTTCTTTGTTCGCCGTTGTATCATGGGCCTTGCCCAGGTCGGTATACATCGAGACATAATTCTCAGCTGAGACCCTCAGAGCCGCGGAATTTGCATAATCCATAATATTCACTTTCCAGTCGGGCTGGTTCGGGTGATTCTCAAAGGAGATCATATCGTTATTGAGCATCCATTTGATTTTTTTGCTTCCAAGCATTGCTTTGGTGGTATAATCATTACTCCCGTCCATATTCAGCTCCTCGGCACCGAATGCGATGAGCTGTATGCTTGACTTCGGCACAAAGTTCCGTTTCTTGATAACCCTGCCTATCTCCAGCAATGATGCCACCCCGCTTCCGTTATCATCCGCACCAGGACTGGCTATCCAGGGATTCCCCGGTACATTCAATATGGCATCATAGTGTGCCCCAACAATGAACAGGCTGTCGGGATAAAGGCTGCCGGTGATGGTGGCTATGACATTATACTGCCATGTATTGTAGGTTGTATCCTTATAATAATTGGTAATGTAGAACGAATCCAGAACGGTATTGCTCAGGCCAAGCTGAATGAATTTATTTTTGATGGAGACAGCGATATTCCGGCGGTTGGCACTCAGCATAAATCTCGGCTGCATATTCTGAAGCCATGTGGTATAGGTACTAAGGGTATCGGCATTGATATCACTGATAAAGGTCGTGACGAAAGGAACGGCTCCGGGCTTTGTGGAAGTGAACCCGTGAACGGTATCTTCTTTCTTCGAACAACTTACAAAAACCATTATCAGGCTAATGATCAAAGCGCTTTGGAGACAATTTGATTTAAGGTTTTTCATATCTCATTTTTATTATTTGCGGATGATGATTTGGCGATGAACAATACCGGATGGGGTTAAAATATGAAGAATATAGATCCCTTCATTCAGCCGGGCGACCGGCAGTTTAAAGTTGGACTGAAGGTCGGGTAACGTAACATCCATGACCTCCCTGCCATCGATGCTGCTCAGTTTACAGCCGGAAATAAACGGCTGGTGATTTATTGTTTCAATCCGGATGTAATCAATAGCAGGATTGGGATAGACACGAATCTCATCAGCCAGCAGCTCATCATTCAATCCGAGAGGATTCCTGCTGATCCTCAATGTTGCCTGATAAGTGCCTGTTTCACCGGTAAATTTCGGAGAAATATAAAATTGTATATTGCCCCCGTCATTCATAATGATGTTGAGCGGAATGGTATCATCAAAAGTGCTTGACCAATTAGTCCCATCGATGGAATAGGACCAGATTCCGTCAAGCGTATAAGTTTGAGCTGTATCGCTTTCCGAATCAATCAATTTGCCTGTAATAACATAAGTATACCCCATGGGAAATGTCATGTTGTAAAAATCGTAGTCAGTCCCCACATGACAATTAGCTCCGCTTGTACTGACGTTCACAGGATTTGTATCAAATCCCACTTTTATGTGAAAAGAGGTTGCCAGGGTGTTATTGGGTTCATACTGATCTGCAACCAAAGGAGTTGCGCGGACTTCAATTTTTACCGGATTGGTATAATCTGTTGATCCGATCAGTTGCCAGTCAGTTGTTCCTGAAGGCTGGTACCAAAGAGCGACAAGATACGTGCCGGGCACTACATTGATGCTTGAAGTACTGAATGTGAGGCCATTGGTGTGTTCATTGGCGTTAAGTGAAAAATTTGTTTTCTCTTCTATGGTATTTGCATATTCCCCGTCGATATCATAGATTGAAAGATCAAGCGTTCCATTAAAGTTTGTGATTCCATAGTTGTAAATATCAAGCCCGACCGAAACTGCATTTCCCTGTGTTATTATGGTTCCGGGACTGATATTCATCGCCGAATACATCTCTATGTCGTTGGGGTTGATGACATCCACCTGTTTATAATTATAAAATGCATTGGTGTCAATTACATCTTTCCAGTTTGTATCACCTGCGCTGTACATAACACCGATGTAATACGTGCCTGGAAGCATGGCCGAAAGGCCGGTGTTAGCGAAGCTGATCCCGTTGGGCAGATGAGCGCCCGGTTCCAGTGTGATTCCCTTAATGGTCTGGACAAAATCAATAAAAACATCATTAGTGTCAAAAATTCCGGCGCTGATGTACCCGTTGAAAGTGACCTGCCCGTTATTAATAATATCGGTATGGAACGAAAGGGAATCTTCATAATAAAGAGTATCGGAAGGACAGGTGATTGGCGCATTTAATGCCAGTTTAAAATATTTGCTTCCCCCGCCGCTTGTACTGGGGGGATGAATTCCTACGACAGCTTGTTGTCCGTCGTTATAAGAGCCTGTACCTCCTCCTGTGCCGGTCCCACCCGGGTTCAGGGCATCAATCAGAAAGTAACCGTCATAATTTCCTGACCAGCCCCAGTTGAAGTGGAAATAATCGTTATCGTTATAACCGTCACAAACAAAGCAATGGCCCCCTCCGGTTCCAAATCCGGCGTAAATAATTGGCCGGCTGGCATTGAGCTCTGTTTTTAATAAATTAATCCATGCAGGGTTAGTAAAGTTTGCACGCTTTAAACCCTGAAGAGTGCTTGCATACCCGAAATAAGTTTTCAGGGCATATTCGGTACAATTCGTAACCGGGCTTGCCGATGAGATCACGTAGGCTGAGCTTCCGCCCTGGGAACCTACATTATAATCCATATCGACACTTACACCACAATGATACATGAGCGTAGCTACGGCACTGTTTGCTGAAGAGACGGTATTGGGCATAGCCGCCCAGTTATAGGATGTCCCGCCGAAATTTGCCGATAACGTGCCGTAACGGTTGGTGTTGTAGGAATGGTAGCCGGCACCTGATGGGGGAAAATTGAAAAATTTCAAGACCATCGCCATAGCAGTTGCAACACATCCGGTAACAGTGCGATCGTTAAACGTATTATCAAACGGACATTGTGCATTGTAGAGCGGGCTTTGATCCCAAAGGGTTGCCATCAGTGGGTTAACCCCCTGTCCGCTTTTAAGTGAATGTTCCGGCAGAGGGCCATCAGTAAGTGTAGACCATTCCGATTGAATTTCCGGTATGGGTTGCATTTGTGTGCTGATAGCAAAACTGATTTGATCTTCGTACACTTTCAACCAGGCTGCGACATTTGGCGGAATGTTGTTTGGGTTGAAACTGGTTTCGGAAGAATAAGCCAGTATGGGATACACTATATCATCTCCTGAAATAATGATGAAACCCTGGGAGAGATTAATATTAAAGACATAGTATAATGGCATAGTTGAACCTTTCAGCATGGAATTGCCGGTCGACAGGGACGAATAACTTAAACTTAAGATGGCAGGGCTGCCCGGAAGGGACTGAATGGAATGTGTAACAAGATATTTTGCCGCCACATTTCTTGCGAGATTTTCATCGACCGTTTTTCCAAACGCATGACTGAGCAGGGCAAAAGCCAGGAAGAGAGACAGAATCAGTTTCTTCATAAAATGTAAATTTATTTTATGCTAAGATAATTAAATTATAAATACGAGACTGCCTTTTTTGATTAACGGGAGCAACAAGATCTTTATTCATTTTTGAAGATGAGTTTGCCGTCTTTGGCATCGAGGATGATGCGGGCGTCTTTATCGACTTTTCCAGAGAGGATCATCTTCGAGAGTTCGTTCAGCACTTCACGCTGGATCACTCGTTTGATGGGGCGCGCGCCGTACTGGGGGTCAAAGCCGAGGTTAGCGATCAGAGCGATGGCTTTGGGAGTAGGGCTGAGGTGGATGTCGTTCTTTTCAAGCATATTCTCAACCTGTGTAAGCTGAAGTTCAACTACTTTCATGATCTGCTCTTTGGTAAGAGGCTCGAACATAATGATCTCGTCAACCCGGTTCAGGAATTCGGGCCTGATACTTTTCTTCAGCAAGTCGAATACCTGGTCGCGGGTTCGGTTGAGGAGCTCTTCGCGGTTCTTTTCGTTGACAGTTTCGAGGTTTTCCTGTATAATGTGGCTCCCAATGTTTGAGGTCATGATAATGATGGTGTTCTTGAAATCGACGGTACGTCCTTTGTTGTCGGTGAGGCGGCCGTCGTCGAGCACCTGCAGCAGGATGTTGAACACGTCGGG
>JAPLDK010000030.1 GCA_026391775.1 Bacteroidota bacterium | reverse complement strand
GGCCCTGAAGACCCCCTTGTAAAAGGAATACACGACTTTTTTCTGGCAGATCCGGAGCTTCTCAAGATCCCCGTTATCGGGCCAATTGCAGCTGCAGCTCAGCTCGAAGGCAGCAAAGACTTTGCAAAACAGTTCATGGTAAGGCATGGCATCCCTACAGCGGCCTACAAAACTTTCGATGCCGCAAAACTCGGGGAAGGACTGGCATTTATCCGTTCCCTGAATCCGCCTTATGTCTTGAAAGCCGATGGACTGGCTGCAGGCAAGGGAGTCGTGATCTGCTTTACAGTAGAAGAAGCCCTTCAGGAGTTTACGGCTATGGTCAGGGATGCCAAATTCGGACAGGCATCGTCCAGAGTAGTTGTAGAGGAGTTTCTAACTGGCATTGAGTGTTCTTCCTTTGTTATCACCGACGGCAATTCCTACCTTGTCCTTCCGGAAGCAAAGGATTATAAAAAAATAGGCGAAGGCGATACAGGTCCCAATACCGGTGGAATGGGCTCCGTCTCTCCTGTTCCCTTTGCCGACAAGGCCTTCCTGAAGAAAGTCGATGATCGTATCATACGACCCACCGTTGAAGGGCTGAAAAAAGACGGCCTGGATTATATCGGGTTTATTTTCTTTGGGCTGATGAACGTGCAGGGAGATCCATATGTGATCGAATACAACTGCCGATTAGGGGATCCGGAGACCGAATCGGTGATACCAAGGATTAAAAATGATTTTGTGGAACTGCTGAAAGCCGTCGCAGAACGGAAGCTGGCTGAACATTCTATTCAATTTGATCCAAGGGTTTGCACTACTGTCATGCTGGTTTCCAAAGGGTATCCCGATGCTTATGAGAAAGGAAAAATAATAAAGGGAGAACCGGGTGTTGAGGATTCCCTGGTTTTTCATGCAGGAACAGCAATCAAACAAGGTGAACTCGTAACCAACGGTGGCCGTGTCATTGCCGTAACCTCGCTCGGCAGCAGCATGAAGGAAGCACTTGCTGCAACTTACCATAACACTGAGAAGATAGAGTTTGAAGGCAGGTACTACCGAAAGGATATCGGTTTCGATTTGTAAATCGTAATTTTCCCACCCTATGTTCATACGATTCTTCCGTTCGAGCTTCCCCATCCAGTACCTTGTAATAGGGCTCATCGGACTCATGCTCTGGGGCAAATCGTTCATCATGCCTCCCCATATTCCCGCTCCTGAAGGCCCGGTTCCCCTGTACAATCTTTTATACTTACTTCTCAGTAACATGCCTCATCTTGCCGTCATAATGGGCTTTGTCCTGGTATTGCTGGAAACCTGGTGGCTGAATATTCTGTTCAGCAGAAATGAACTCGTCCTTAAGAACTCTTCACTGGCATCCTTGATCTTCCTTATCATGATGAGCTCTTCACCTGTTTACCTGACAATTCACCCTCTCAACATCAGCATCCTTATAACCATCATCATTCTGAACAACCTGATGAGATCCTACAGCAGGACCAACGACCTTGACTTTGTATACGGGGCCGGGTTCTTTGCCGCCCTTGGCTCACTTTTCTATTTTCCTTACCTGATGATGCTGGTGATAATCCCTGTAAGCCTTGTCCTTTTCCGCTCAAGCAAATGGAGGGAATATGCTGCAGCCTTTATAGGATTCATTACACCCTATGTGTTTCTTGCAGTATATTACTTCCTCAACGATCAGTTGGCAGGACAGATAGTGGTTTATGAAAAGATGGTCGCTTCCTTTTTCTTTTATCCCATTCACCTGCATACCGACGATTGGGTGATAGGGATATTTACATTGGTTCTTGCCCTGTGGGGCTTTTATTATCAGTTGAGCGGCCCTATGGAAAAGACTGCCGAAATCCGTGCAAAAACCTATCTTGTGGTCTGGCTTGTACTGCTATCAATGCTTAGTGTGGCCTATTCAACAACATTGGTTATTTACCATATCGTTTTAATTTTTCCTTCCCTCACGCTCTTGCTCACTTCAGCATTCCTCGGAATAAAGAAAAAAAGATGGGCCGAGATCATTTTCCTGATTTATTTTCTCCTTATCCTTGTCAATTCGTACTTTTATAAACCTGACTAAAAAAAGGCTATGTTACAGGCCTCATATACTGAAGGATTGATTGAAGCCGGAGTTGATGAAGCAGGGAGAGGCTGCCTTGCCGGGCCTGTTTTTGCAGCTGCAGTCATTCTGCCGGGAGATTATAAGGACAAGGAGCTGAATGATTCCAAACAACTTTCGGCCAGCAAACGTGAACGTCTCAGGATGAAGATCGAAGAAGAGGCCCTGGATTGGGCTGTAGCAAGCGCTTCACCCGGCATCATTGATGAGATCAACATACTCAATGCTTCGATACAGGCAATGCACCATGCTATCGTAAAACTTACAATAATGCCTGAGATCCTGCTTGTCGACGGGAACCGTTTCAAGCCAATCAACAACATCCGCCATCAGTGCATTATAAAAGGTGACGCAAAATTCATGTCCATTGCAGCCGCATCAATCCTTGCGAAAACATACCGGGATGAGTATATGTGCAGCATCGGAAAAGAATTTCCGCAATACTACTGGGAAAACAATAAGGGATATCCCAGCCGGAAACACAGGGATGCGATCTATAATTATGGGCCCTGTATGCATCACCGTATGAGTTTCAGGTTGTACGAACAGCTAAAGCTGGCATTATGAAGAAACCTAAGACCTGGTTTCTATCCCTGGGTGCAGCAGTGCTGCTCGCTGCTCTTTTCTGGGGTATTTACAGCCTGGCTGAATACTCGGTTCAACCCGATGAGTCTCCTCTTAATGCCGTTCCCGACAATACTGCTTTCATTATCAAGATCAACAAGCCTGGTAACCTCTGGGAAGAACTCAACCGCTCAAACCTTATCTGGAAATCCCTTAGCCATTATCCTGTGATCAGGTCGATAAAGAACGAGCTTCATCTTTTTGATTCCATCAGCCGCAGGAACGATAAGATCAGCGCAGTTCTTCAGCGCTATAATCTTGTGCTTACACTCACATTAAGCGGCCGCACCAGGTTTGGTGTTGTTTTTCTCACATCTGCCCCGGGGAGTGATCCCGGAAAGGCCGCTGATAAATTCGCAAGAGAGCTGTTCGGGGATTCGGCCAGGATCAACGTGACGCCCTATGCTTCGACCGAGATCCACCGCCTGCAGACCAGCGAAAAATCGCCGCCCTTTTATTATTCAACGGTTAAAGGAGTGTTTATAGGAAGTTTTCTTGCCGACCTGGTGAAAAAATCAATAGACCGCCTCACCTTTAATACCCCGGCTTTCCAGGCCTCCGGTTTTCATAAAGTTGAGGCCCCCTCGGGCAAAAAAGCCGATGCGAATATCTATGTGAATTACCGTATGCTTGCCCTGGCGCTGTCGAAAATCTCCAGGACCGAAAATCATACTTCACTTATACAACTTGCACGCCTGGCATCATGGAGCGGGCTGGATGTGATCATAAAAAAAGACGAACTATTCCTGAATGGCTTCACCCTTGCCGACGATACCACATTTCATTATCTGAACCTCTTTACAGGCCAGGAACCCCAGCCCAATGAACTGGTTTCACTGGCGCCGGAAAAGATCGCCTATTTTGCTTTCTTCGGATGGGGGGATCTTACAGCCTACTTTGAGCGTATGGAATTGAGGAACCACCAGGATGAACTGGAAGCCGGAAATCAGAATGCACTCAGCCTGATGAACAGGAGGTACCATATAAACCTTTCCGACTTCTTTCTGCCATGGATGGGAAAGCAGGCCATGGTCTTTGCCATGGAATCCGATTCAGGCCAGGGTAACGACCGGGTATACGCTGCTTTCCAGGTAAGGGATTCGGTACTTGCGGTTTCCCTGCTCGACAGCCTTAGGGCGAGGATGGGACTGAAGAAAGACTCAATCCGGTTTAAAGGATTCAGGATCACCGGTCTGCATTTTACCAATGTTCTGCAGAATCTCTTTGGGTCCCTGTTTGTGCCGGCAGGGCAGGCTTATTTCACCTTTATCAATCATGCCCTTGTTTTTGGTCAGGACCCTGCCGCTCTGAAATTTCTCATCGACGAACATATTTCGGGTTATACACTGGGCAGGAACAAGGATTATATTGATTTCAGCGGCAAAATGACGGCTAGGTCAAATATTTCTATATATTTCAATACACCTTATGCATCCAAAGCTTTAGGCCGGATGATTGACGATCCCCTGCTTTCAACGCTTCATCCATGGCTCGACAGCCTGAAAAAGTTTCAACCTGTCGGGATACAGTATTCCTCCCGGCAGGAATTGTTTTATACAAGCCTTTTTATCGGTTATACTCCCAATCTCCAGAAAGAAGGTCCATTAAGCTGGCAGGCTAAACTGGATACAACAATAACCGGAAGCCCTCAGATCCTGAATACGATGGCCAGGGGCGACCCTGCGATCCTCGTGCGGGATACATTGAACAATATTTACCAGTACGGTGCCGATGGCCTGCTCCAATGGAGGCTGCATGTGATGGGAAAAATACTTTCGAAGGTCAAACCTTTGCTTATGCCTGGCTGCGATACGATGTTTTACTTTTTCAATACCGATTCCCATCTTTACATGCTCCGGTCCGACGGCCAGCCGGCCCGTGACTACCCCATGCGCTTTCCAATACCGGCTACCAGCCCGCTGACCATTGTGAATTTTGCCCATAAAGCCGACTACCGCATCTTTATTGCCTTTAACGATAAACGTATTTACCAGTTCGACCTTAAAGGTCATTCGGTCACAAGCTGGGAAAGGCCAACGATGAAAGCGGCCATCCATAATCCCGTGGAATACATCGTTTCAAACCACAAGGATTTCTTTTTTATCCGCGACATGGAGAATAACCTGATGATCACCGACAGGCAGGGCAGGCAGAGGATCAGGGTGGGGCCGATGTTCCGACCGGCCGAGCATTCCACTTTTTATCCCGTAAGCATGGCCCAAAAGGGAATCTTTGTTACAACAGGCCCCGGCGGAAAACTCATCTTCATCCAGGAAAACGGGAAGACTGTGGAGATCAGCCTGGGACAGTTTTCAGGCCACCACTGGTTCTTTAATGAGAATATAATGGGCAATATAGTCCCCGAGTATATTTTCGTCGATAAAAACAAGATCTACTATTATAACCGCTCAAACAAACTGATATATTCTTATGTGTTCCGCAGGGAGATCACACGTGCCCCGTTTGTGCTGCACGACCGGCTGAACAATATTTCATTGATCGGCGTTACCATCCCTGAAACAGGGGAGCTGTTTTTATTCGACTCAAAAGGCTATTATCCGATGGAGCCCGGTATCTATGGAACCACAGCCTTCGATATAGGCCATATGGATAACGAACAGTCACTGAACGTGGTTGTGGGATCGGGCAGTTATCTCCGGAATTACCGTATTCCATCAAGGTAGGGTCTCACTCTTTACCATCTTCATACGGGATCCTATCGTAGCGGCAGTAGCTGGCCGGGATAAGGTTCAATCCCTTCCTCCATACCGCTCCGTTTCAGCAACAGCTTCATTTTTATCCCGTAACACTGGGATATCTCATACAGGGTTTCACCTTTCTGTACGATATGAAATTCGACGGAAGCCTTACGCCTTTTAGGTTCAAGATAAACCACCTGTCCGGCTTCAAATGATCCGGGATATTTCAGGTCGTTGTATTTCATTAGTCTCTTCACGGGAATATCCAGGAGGGTCGAAAGCTTCGACATGGAATCTGTATTTCTTGCTACGATACATTTCAAACCGTTGTTTTCATAGATACGCCTGCCGTCATCGGCAAAACCGGCCGGACTGAACCTGGCAATCCAGGGATAACGCTCAAAGTCCGGGTCACTGGCAGGAACCGTTGCTTCAGCAATGTAATCCGGTTTATCATACAGGTAAAGCTGGTACTTTTCGATTGTGCGGATCAGCTTTTCGGCATACTGCCTGTTCGTTGCGTATCCTGCAGCCTGAAGCCCTTCCGCCCAGGCGCGGTAATCGGTGATGGGCAGCCGGAACAGGCCTTTATAGCGATCCCTCTGGGTAAGGAAATACGAATGGTCGCGAAAAGATTCTTCAGCATGATCATATTTTCGGAAACACTCATCGATACTGTCATCGGTACGGTGGAAAGTCTTACCTGTCCAGTCCTTATGACATTTGATGCCGAAATGATTGTTGGCTTCCTTTGCCAGTTGGCTCTGCCCGGCCCCCGATTCAAAAATGCCCTGGGCCAGGGTTATACTTGTGGGAATATGGTACTGGTTCATCTCCAGAACAGCGATGGAAGCGTATGTCCTTATATACAAGCCAACAATTGCATCATAGGAGGAACTTTGGGCATGGGCACTGATTACCAGAAACCAAAATACAAAATGTAAGATGCATCTCGCATCCTGCATCCTGCATCCCGCATCCTGCATCCCGCATCCTCTTTTTCTCATGACTTTACAAGTTCCCTGAACCGTTTGCCCCTTTCCTCGAAATTCGCGAATTCATCATAGCTGGCGGCAGCAGGGGAAAGAAGGCAGGCATATCCCGGCCTGGTTTCCCGAAACACTATTTCCTTCAATGAATCGAAGCGGTTTATATAGAATAATGTCTGCGGATGAAGTGAATGGGCTTCCATGCATTCCCCAATGCGCTTACCGGCGGCGCCTACCAGAACCAGGATTCGTACCCCGGATGTGCTAAGGAATTCAGCAAGGCCCGTATAATCGATTCCACGGTCGAAGCCTCCAAGTATAAGGGTGTCGACATTCGGGACCGATTTCACGGCTTCAATTGCTGCCTCAGGGATCGTGGCAATGCTGTCATTGTAAAAGTGAATCAGCCTGTATTCTCCAGCATATTCCAGACGATGTTCGAGGCCCTTGAATGTAAGAATGCCTTCCCTGATTGCTTCGTCGGATATCCCGCTTACAGAGCAGGCGCCTATCGCCGCCATTATATTTTTGAGGTTATGTTCGCCTTTGAGATAACGCTTTTGTTCAAGTTTCCAAACAGCCCTGTCAGTCTGGCCGTCAGAGAAAGAAATAACGTTCTCATTGCGGTATATTCCCGGCCGGTTCTGCAGGGTAAGTGAAAATGGGAACAAATGAGCCTTGCTTCCCAGGGCCCCCAGATGAGCCGCTACCAACTCATCCGAAGAATTGTAAATAAGAAAGTCGTCCCGGCCCAGGAAGCGGGCAATGTTCAGTTTGGCCTGCTGATATGCTTCATAGGAAGCATAGGCATCCAGGTGTTCCTGGAATAGGTTCAGCAAAATGGCCACATGCGGGGATGCACTGACAAATTCAAGCTGGTGGGAAGAAAGTTCAAAAACGATGATCGTATCCTCATGGATCCTTGCTGTAAAATGAAAAGCAGGTGAACCGATGTTCCCCACAAGACAGGAATCTTTTCCGGCAAGCTGAAAGATATGATGGATCAGGCTTGATGTTGTGCTCTTGCCTTTTGTGCCAGTGATCCCAATGATCTGCCTGCCATATTTTTCCATAAAGAGCGAGGTCTGGGAGATGACTTTTTCCGCAGGAACTCCAGGTTCAAGATGGTTGATCCGTACTCCCGGGCTTTTCATGACCAGGTCGCAATGCATTATCACATCAAGGTAAGCCTCACCGGTATAAAATTCTATTTTCCTGTCGTTCGCCAGCAACGGATGGTTGCGTATTTCATCATTGCCGTCGGCGATCAGCAACAACTTTTCAGGGAATACCTGCCGGATCAGGGAATAAGAAGACTGCCCTTCCCTGCCGAAGCCCAGGATGGCAGTCCTCCTGTTTGCAAGCCTCTTTCTCAGGAGTTCAAGCATACAGGGCGGTTTTTAAAATATTCGTAAAAGTATCCGGAAGGTTATTGGGCATATATGATTTCAGGGATGAACGGAATTCACTTTTGCTGTATATTTTATATTCAGATGAATTCCTGTAATTCTGCAGCAGGGCCGGAAGTTCCTTATCCTGCTGTAACCTGGTGATCTCACATAAGGCAAGATTGACCTCTTCAATAGTACCTATGCAATCAAAAGGCTTTTCTTTTGCAGCTCCGGTAAATTGCCTCAGTGTCTCAGCCAACCCGGGTTCATCGAGCAGGTTTTTCCCGAAAACCCAGGTCAGCCTCTCAATCCCCATGAAAGGAGAAAGAATGATAAATGTAAAGAGGCATTTGGGACATTTCCCGCACCATGTATCGGTTTTGCTTCCGGCATTACAGGAACGGAAAACCCGGTGGTATGCCGGCAAGCGCGAAAACAACCAGGCGATCTGCAATTCATTCAGGGGCCGGAGAAAGCTGAAGTATTCTATATTACGAGTAATATATTTACTCACGTAGGACCGGAAATCATTCTCAAATTCAAGGGATTTTGAGTATTGGTGATTGATACTGGTTCCTGGGATAGTCGCTTCGTTGGCGCTGGATTCGTTGGAAAGCACGATATATTTTCTCCCGGTAAGCTGGGCGGCAGTGACAGAGATAAATGCCAGCAAAGCCGAGAAGGGCGTATGCCCGTTAAGGAAGCCCTGTGCATTCAATTCAAGCAGGAGGGGGTCGATACTGCGGGTTATGAGAAGGGCTTTGCCTGAGATAATTTCAGAAGCTTCAATGACTGCGGATGTGGCGCCGCGTGAATTCAGCACCAGGGGCAATGTATCGAAGGATGCCTTCAGCAGGTCCAGGGTGACGGCCGAATCCTTGCCTCCTCCAACCGGTACGACCACCCCCGCGTTCATATCCGGCGTAGCCAGGGAAGAAAAAACCTTTCCTACGGCTTCGATCTCCATAAATGATTGCTCGTCGGTCGAAATTGAATTCATGTAAAAGAACTCGCCCAGGCCGAAAAAATACAGTTTCTTCCACCATTGTTTCTGTTCCCTTGTAAAGCCGGCCGGTTTAATGATGAGCTTTGCCGGACAGGCTGCCTTCCAATAGCTGATCAGTTCTATCATTCCGATGTGAAATACCAGGGATGGCAGCAGGGGATTTAATACTCCGTCGGTAAACGCCCAGTTTTTCCTTGGAATAAACAAAGTGGGATAAAAATGGAATCGGTCACCAAGGTTGAAATGAAATTTTGCATTCAGCCCCCCGGGTTCCAGCGAGAAGGTGAATTCCTCATAGATGAAGAAGGGGAATTCGGCCGATAATTTATCAAGTTGATCCTGGTTGCTGGACTTTGGCATTAAATGATATTATCTTTACCCTGAAATTTATTGTGTAAGAGTACCGTTATTAAGCGTGCTTAATTTTTTTACTACTTGCAAAAGTAATCAAATTCGTGTACGTTTGTGACGAAAACCGCCCGGATAAAGGATGAATAAACAGATCAAAGTACCGAAGCAGGGGATCATACTGATCTCTGAACCATCATTGCAGGATTATTATTTCAGGCAAAGTGTTATTTTGCTTGCCGAGCATAGCAAAGAAGGGACTTTCGGGGTCATCATCAACAAACCTCTTGAAATGCGGCTGCCTGAGATTTTCGAGGATCTCCGGGAGTTTGATTTTCAGGTTTACTTAGGAGGCCCTGTGAAGACCGACAGCGTATTTTTCATTCACACCCTTGCCAATGTCAAAGACAGCCTGAAGATCATGAAAGGATTGTATTGGGGAGGTGAGATTGAGACCGTAAAAAAGTGCATACGGGAAGGTCTTCTAAATGAAAATCATATCCGCTTTTTTGTCGGCTATTCCGGATGGAATCCTGACCAGCTCGAACGGGAGATCAAGGAAAATTCATGGGTTTTATCCCATACAACCGCTGATGAAGTGATCAATAAACCTCCTGAATCGCTATGGAGCGATTACCTGAAGCATATGGGGCAGGATTACGCCATATGGTCAAATTATCCTGCCGACCCAAACTTAAATTGAAATCACAATGGATAGTTCAGCTGAATCTATCAATTATTACGGCCATAAACCTGCGGAACAGGTTGAAGACAGGGAGAAAAAGCTTAAGCCAACCGAACGGGCCGACAGGGCGCGTGAATTGTATTTCAGTGCCAGGTCTTCGACCTCGATGGAATTTCCTTACTGGTACACCCGCCGCTGGGATGAACTGGACGGGGAGATCCCTGTCATTCGCCGTGCGGAGAGCCTTAAGGCAGGGTTTGAGCATTTAACCCCTGTAATTTACCCCGGGGAACTTCTTGCCATGGGCAAGGCTTCATACCTGCGCGGTTCATATCCAATGCCATGGCTCTCAGAAGCGTTTTTCATGGCTTCTGAAGACAAAATGTATAAGGAAGCCCTTGAATCGGGCAAGCTTACGGCCGATATCTTTACCACAGTTGGCAAGGGAGGCGGAAATGTCACTAAATCGGTTGGCAGTGTCATCTCCATAGCCGGAAAATTCGGTTTAAGGGTTGAGGAAATGCCTGTAATGCTTGAAGTAGCTAAGAAATGGAAGAACCGTTCTGTGGATGACGTCGGTCACAAATATGAACAGATGGTGCCCGCTTACAAAGAAAAGGAAGCTATCATGCGTTCGGTCATATGCATGTTCGACTCCGGCTATACCCTACCCCAGGGACGTGAGGTCATGAACTATTACTATCCTCTGCAATACGGCATCGACGGTATTATCCGCATATGTGAGGATGCCATGAATGAAGTGGCAGGCTTTCCCGAAATGGACCGTTTGTATTTTTATAAAGCTGTTATCACAATGCTCCAGGGAATCAGGTCATGGATCAGGAATTACGCTGAAGAGGCCAGTTTCCTTGCATCGATTGAAAAGGAAGAAAAACAGAAAGCCGAATACCTTGACATGGCTTCAAGGCTTCAGCACATTTCGTCGGATCCCCCGCGTAACTTCCATGATGCACTGCAGATGCTCTGGATTTTTCATGTTGCCGTGCTGAACGAGGATGCTATTTCGGGCCTTTCTCCCGGCCGGGTTGGTCAGGTTCTGTATCCTTTCTGGAAACGTGATGTTGACAGGGGCCTCATCGACCGTGAAACGACCATTGAGTTATTGGAGTGCATGCGCATCAAGTTCACCGAGATCGATTGCTTTGCTTCTATGGGTGTGGTTGGAGGAGTGTTATCCGGTAATACGTTTAATAACCTTGCTATTGGCGGCCTGAAAAAAGATGGCACCTCCGCAGCTAACGAGCTGGAGATGCTTATACTGGAAACCGGCATCAGCTGCGAAACTCCCCAACCCACTTTATCGGTCCTTTATGATGAGAAATCGCCTGAAGAGTTTTTACTGAAAGGCATCGAATGCACCAAAGCCGGTGCAGGTTATCCAGCCTGGGTCAACAACCAGGTGGCTATGGAATTTCTCCTGAACAATTACGGCCATGAAGGCATGCAGCTTGAAGAGGCCCGTGCCTGGGCCATTGGGGGCTGCCTTGAATCAAGCCCCGGCAGCTGGATGCCCCTTAACCTCGACGGCGAGATCCACTGGATACCCGGTGGTTCGGCTCCCGCGACAAGCGTTGGGGTCCATTTCATCTCTCTGCCAAAAATTCTCGAAACTGTGATCTTCGACGGCATGGATATGCGTACCGGCGAAAGGATATTCCCAAGTCATGGTTATACGCTTGAGACCTACGAAGAGCTCTGGCAGGGATTTAAAGATTATTTCAGCCGGGCGGTGTATGTGCTCACACTTACAAATAACATCCAGCATGACGCCTGGAGAAAGATCAGCCCTTCCCTGGTTAATTCTATGCTCAAGCCCGACTGCCTTGAGAAAGGCCGCGATATCGGCCAGCTGGGGGCCAGATATAATACGACTTTTAACGTGGAATCCTGCGGGAATACTACGCTGGTAAATTCTTTGGCTTCCCTGAAAAAGAACGTCTATGACGACAAGAATTTCAGCCTCGACGTTTACCGCAAAGCCATCCTCGAAAACTTCGGATATCACACTGCACAGGAAACCGGTTCATATTCACTGATCGACCAGAAACCTGCCGGGCATTACAGTGAATACAGGAAGATTCACCGCCAGAGCCTCGACGCTCCCAAATTCGGGAACGACGATCCTTATGTGGATGCCCTTTTCAAGCAGTGGGAGGACTGGTTCTGCGAAATGACGCATAATTACCGTTCCCTCTACGACCAGCCAATGTATGCCTGCCAGATCAGTGTTTCGACACATGGGCCGATGGGAGCCGTTACACTGGCCTCCCCCGACGGCCGCCTTTCGGGAACAACATTTTCGGATGGGTCTGTCTCGGCTTATCCGGGAACCGACAAAAACGGTCCATATGCACTTTTCAGCTCGGCTACCTGCTGGAACCATTCGCAGTCCCAAAACTCCCAGCTGAATATGAAAATCCATCCTTCGGTGGTCAGAGGTCGTGAAGGCTCTCGTAAATTCCTGGAGCTGATCCGCGCCTATATGCGAAAAGGAGGGTTTCATGTGCAGTTCAATATCGTCGATTCAAGGATGCTTAAACAGGCCCAGGCCGATCCCGATAAATTCCGAAGCCTGCTGGTACGTGTTGCCGGCTTTACCCAATACTGGGTGGAACTCGGCAAACAGATCCAGGATGAGGTCATAGCAAGGACGGAATATGAAGAACTTTAACAGATTAAACAATGAATATGAACACCTGCACTGACTGCAAATTTTACCTTCCTGTTGATGTTTTCAAGGGCATATGTAAGCTTTCAAAGAAAGAGATTCTGCCCGACGATTCAATTTGCGACAAAGCCGAAAAGGTTGCAAAATGCAAGTTTTGCAGTCAATACACTGCCGAAAAGGACTACCTGGGAAATTGCATGTCGACTACCCTCGCTTATCCGGATATGAATGCTGCAAAATGTGCCGATTTCGAATGGATCAGGCAAAATTAAACGGCGGATACATCTTCGACATCCAGGGTTTTTCGGTTCATGACGGCCCCGGCTGCCGCACCCTGATCTTTCTCAAAGGCTGTCCGTTAAGATGCCTCTGGTGTTCAAACCCGGAAGGTATCAGACCATTTCCGGAACCTCTTTACAAAGGATCCAAATGCCTGTTTGATCTGTATTGCATGGATGCCTGCCCTCATGAAGCCATTACCTTGCAGGGAGAGAAAGAAAATCCCCGGCTTGAATTTGAGAGGGAGAAATGCAGCCAATGCAGCACCTACGACTGTGTCAAGGCTTGTCTTACCGGAGCCCTTGCCAAGGGAGGTTATTATATCACCGTCGAAGACCTCTATGACAGGATTAAACGAGACCGGCAGTACTGGGGTGAAAACGGAGGGATCACGCTTACCGGGGGAGAGCCCTTTGCACAGCCTGAATTTACTGCTGCCTTGCTTGAAAGATGCTTTGAGGCACTTATCCATACTGCTGTTGAAACCTGCGGTGATATCCCATGGAATAACATTGAACCATCCCTGAAGTGGCTCGAATGGATCTTTTTCGATTTGAAACATATGGATGAGGCTTCACACAAACTGCTTACTTCTTCATCAAACAGCAGAATACTTGACAACGCCAGGCATCTAGCAGGTAACTTTGACGGAAGGCTTGTTTTCAGGATACCTCTTGTGCCAGGCAAGAATGATTCGGAAGAAAACATCCGGGCTACGGCCGGCTTCATTCTGTCGACCGGGCGCAATGAGCTGAACATCCTTCCCGTTCACCACCTTGGACGCGAGAAATACCTGCTTTCCGGCTTCACATACAAACTTCCGGGCTTTGAAATGACAACCAGGGAGAAACTGATGGAAGTGCAAAATCGTTTTACGGAATTAGGTGTGAAATGCTATCTCGGAAGCGAGACTCCCTTCTGAAACTGTTGATAATTTCTTATAATTGTTGTTTCCTGATGATTAATATCATTGGCAGATTGGAAATATTTTATGATTTTTGCTGTTGTTCAGTGATTAACAATTCTTGATCAGACGGGGAAAATGAAAGATACTCCTATAAATTTTGATGTTGTCAGCCGCCATATAAGGGAAAGCAAGATCCGCAATATCGGCACGGCTACGATCCGTGAGATAAAAAGGCTTATAAATGGAATAGAAAAGGAAACCGGTGAAAAGTTTGTCCGTATGGAAATGGGGGTTCCCGGCCTCCCGCCGGCTGAGATCGGCGTACAGGCCGAGATCGAAGCCCTAAACAGAGGTGTGGCAGCTATTTACCCTGATATTGAAGGCACACCTATCCTGAAAGCAGAGGCTTCGCGTTTTGCCAAACTCTTCCTCGATATCGAGGTGGATGAAGCAAACTGTGTCCCTACAGTGGGCTCCATGCAGGGCGGTTTTGCTGCTTTCCTTACCCTTTCAAAACTTTATAAGGATCGAGACACTACCCTGTTTATCGACCCCGGCTTCCCTGTCCACCGTCAGCAACAAATTGTTTTAGGCCTCAAATACAAGAGTTTCGATGTGTATGAATATCGTGGTGAAAAGCTCAGGGCAAAACTTGAATCCTATTTTGTGAACGGTAACATTCATTCCGTACTATACTCAAACCCGAATAACCCCTCATGGATCTGCTTTACCGATAAGGAACTGCGGATCATTGGCGAGCTTGCTACCAAATACAACATTGTCATCATTGAAGATCTTGCCTATTTCGGCATGGATTTCAGGAAAGATTACAGCCGTCCCGGTCAGCCTCCATACCAGCCCACGGTTGCAAAGTATACCGATAATTATATCCTGCTCATTTCCAGTTCAAAAGCCTTCAGTTATGCAGGACAGCGAATTGGTATGATGCTGGTTTCAAACCACCTTTTCAACCAGGTGTCGGATAATCTTCTTTGGTCGTATTCCTCCAATATCTTCGGCAGGGCGCTAATTTATGGTACCCTCTATGCCCTGAGCGCCGGCACCGCACACTCAACTCAATATGCCATGGCTGCCTTACTGAAAGCTGCTAATGACGGAACTTACAATTTCGTCGAAGTAGTGAAAGAATACGGCGAGAAAGCAAAAATCATGAAGAAAATGTTTCTCGGCAACGGGTTTAAAATCGTTTATGACAAAGACGAAGATAACCTTATTGCCGACGGTTTTTATTTCACTGTTTCGTATCCGGGCTACACGAGCGAAAAACTGCTGGAAGAACTTCTTTTCTACGGCATCAGTGCGATCTCACTGAGCATTTGCGGAAGCGAACGCCATGAAGGCCTCCGTGCATGCGTCTCACTGGTCAAAAGGCTGCAGTTCCCGGTACTTGAAGATCGGCTGAAGAAGTTCCATGAGAACCATCCGGTTTAACCCTCCCCGTGCCATTCCAACTGCCTGAGAGGCAAACTTATCAACAAAAACAAAGAAGTTATTAACAATGACTCGTTGATATTTTCCTGATTTTTGATTCCATTCAGGGGCAGGCCATACCTTTCTTTGTGCGTCGAAAACCGCGTTAATGGCTTTCTTTTGTAGGTATTGGCTTTGGCTACCCCTTATTTTATGCCTGTTCCAGAAACTCGAGGCGCAGGTAAGCTATTACGATCAAAGGAGCGGAGTAGAAGTTCTCTTCCCTTCCAACCTTACTATTTTCCCCCACCAGTGGGCAGGTAAAAAGGTAAATCCGGATATCCGGCCGGTGCAGGCAGAGGAGATCGGAAGGATAGAAGACCTTCTGACTCATGCTTTTTCCAAGTACCCCCTTGACCTGCTGAATGCAAATCTTGACAGGGTTTATGTGTTAAAGTCGATGAAATTCTATGGTCTGCCATACGGTGGAACCAATTACCAGCATTCAATTTATCTTAGTGACGATACTGATAACCCCTGGTTCACAAACGAGTATATCGAGCAGGTATTTCATCATGAATTTTCCAGTATTCTGATACGGAATTTTCCGGAGGGTTTTGATAAGACCAAATGGCTTTCACTCAATCCTCCCTATTTCAGCTATGGCAAGGGGGGTGCGGATGCAATTTTACAAGGCACTGCCAGCATGGCCCTGGATCCTGTCCTGATCGAGAAAGGGTTCCTGTCAGAATACTCCACAGCTTCCCTTGAGGAAGACATCAATGTGTTTGCCCAGAACCTGTTTACAGGGGGACGTGAATTCTGGAGGCTCGTCGATCTGAATGACACCATCTGCCAAAAGACCCGGATACTCATCGGATTTTACCATAAGATCAACCCGGTCTTCACCGAATCCTATTTCCGCAGCTTCTATTACAACACGGCACAACGTTAACATCCCGTGACTCGTGAGCCGCGACTCATGATTCGCAAAGATCATCGCTCACGGTTTACGGCTCACGCCTCCTTCTAATTATACTTGTTCTAAATTTAACAATACCCACTTACAGTTCGGGGAAATTTTCCTAATTTCGCCCTGGTATTAAATACCTGACCATTAATTTTTCTAAGTATGGCTAAGATCAAAGGTGATATCCTGGTAAACGTGGAACGCTGCAAGGGATGCGAAGTTTGCATAGCCTCTTGTCCTTTTTCTGTTATTGCAATGTCAAAAGAAGTCAATGGCAAAGGTTACCATTTTGCCATAAAAGTCAATAACGATTGCACGGGCTGCATGAATTGCGCAATTGTCTGCCCCGACGGGGTGATCACCGTATACCGCGGAAAGGTTTCAGAATAACAATCTTAAATTACATATCTCATGGGTGAATTACGATTGATGAAGGGTAACGAAGCTGTTGCCGAAGCCGCCATCAGGGCGGGCTGCGACGGGTATTTCGGCTATCCTATAACGCCTCAGTCTGAAGTGATGGAGTACCTTATGGCGGAAAGACCGCATGAACGCACCGGAATGGTAGTCCTTCAGGCCGAAAGTGAAGTAGCCGCCATTAACATGCTTTATGGAGGTGCAGGAACAGGAAAAATGGTGATGACATCATCTTCCAGTCCGGGCATCAGCCTGATGCAGGAAGGCCTCTCATACATGGCCGGGGCGGAACTTCCGGCTGTGGTTGTAAACATAGTCCGCGGAGGCCCCGGCCTCGGGACTATCCAGCCCTCCCAGGCAGATTATTTCCAGGCTGTAAAAGGCGGCGGACATGGCGATTATAAGCTCATCGTCCTTGCCCCTGCATCTGTCCAGGAAATGTGCGACCATACAAAGCTCGGCTTCGACCTTGCTTTCAAATACCGCAACCCGGTGATGATCCTTTCCGACGGGGCTATCGGCCAAATGATGGAGAAGGTCGTTCTTTTCGATCCGATTCCACGCCGGTCCAATGAGGAGCTGATCAAACAGAACCCCTGGGCTGCAACAGGAAAACAAAAAAACCGCGAACACATCATCATTACCTCCCTTGACCTTGACCCCGCAGGTCAGGAAAGAGTGAACCTGAAACTCCAGGCCAAATACAGGGAAATAGAAAAAAATGAGGTGATGTATGAGACCCTGGGCTGCGAAGACGCTGAATACGTCTTTGTTGCTTTCGGACTGTCGGCACGCATCTGCCAGAAATCGATGGACCTTGCACGAGCCAAAGGTATTAAAGTCGGACTGTTCAGACCTATCACACTATTTCCATTTCCTGTAAAACCCATCCACAACTTAGGCAAAAAAGTCAAAGGCATGCTGGTGGTTGAAATGAATGCCGGGCAGATGATCGAAGACGTCAGGCTCTCGGTCGGCTGTAACATTAAAATCGAACATTACGGGCGTTTCGGCGGCATCATACCTACACCGGATGAAGTTGTTCTCGCGCTTGAAACTCAAATTATCGGAGGCTGATTATGGAGGAAACTTTTGTAAAAACAGATATACGCAAGGATGAGAACATCGTTTACAAACGTACCGATCTCCTTGTTGACAGGCCGTTAAGCTACTGCCCTGGTTGCGGACACGGTGTTGTGCACCGCATGCTGATGGAAACACTTGAGGAAATGGATATACAGGATAAAACCATCGGCGTTTCTCCTGTTGGATGTTCTGTTCTTGCCTATGACTTTATGAACATCGACATGCTGGGCGCAGCCCATGGACGTGCTCCTGCACTTGCCACCGCCATCAAACGCCTTTGGCCCGATAAATTTGTATTTACATACCAGGGCGATGGTGACCTTGCAGCTATCGGCACTGCCGAGACCATTCACGCATGCAACCGCGGTGAGAATTTCACTATCATCTTCATCAACAACGGCATTTACGGCATGACCGGCGGACAGATGGCCCCCACCACCCTTCCGGGTATGAGGTCCTCAACTTCTCCTTACGGACGCGACGTACAAACAATGGGCCACCCCCTGAAGATCACCGAATTGATTGCCAACCTGCCGGGCGTGTATTATGTGACCCGCCAGGCTGTGCATACCCCCAGCCATGTACGCAAAACCAAGAAAGCCATCCGTAAAGCACTCGAACAACAGAAAGAAAACAAAGGCGTCGCCTTTATCGAAGTTGTTTCAAACTGCAATTCAGGATGGAAAATGACACCGGTACAATCGAACAAATGGATGGAAGAGAACATGTTCCCCTTCTACCCGCTCGGCGATATCAAGGTTGACGGCAAGCTGGTTGAAAAGAAAGAAGTTGTTGTAAAGGAATAGTGATTAACTGATCATTATTAATTCAAAATTCGTTATTCGATTATTCGATTATTCAAATTGTTATGACAGAAGAAATTATAATCGCCGGTTTCGGCGGACAGGGAGTCCTCTCCATGGGTAAGATCCTGGCTTATTCTGGTGTTATGCAGAACAAGGAAGTAAGCTGGATGCCATCCTACGGGCCTGAGATGCGCGGTGGCACAGCCAACGTTACAGTCATCATCAGCGACGAACGCATCAGCTCGCCAATCCTGAATTCTTTCGACACAGCCATCATCCTGAACCAGCAGTCCCTCGACAAATTCGAGAAAGCGGTAAAACCCGGCGGATTGCTGATTTACGACCCAAACGGGATCACCAGGACGCCAGCGCGCAAGGATATCAACATTTATTCGATAGCAGCCGCGGATGAGGCCGGGAAACTTGGCCTCTCCAAGATATTCAACATGATCGTCCTCGGAGGCTTCCTTAAACTGAAACCCCTGGTTGCACCCGAATACATTCATAAAGGGCTTGAGAAATCACTTCCGGCACGCCATCATAAGCTGATCCCTGATAATGAGAAGGCTATCAATATCGGCAAAGACCTGATCGAGGCCGTGCAGGTGCTTAATTAAGCAGCAACATTAATTCATCACGATTTAAATTGACACATAACGATATCCGGTCATTTACCCCGGACGACCTGAAACCGTTCAGGAAATTTTTCCATCGCACTTTCAATAGCGAAGATTGTATATTTTTCATGCGTTCCCTTCAGAATATTTATATTAATTACGGTGGATTGGAGAGCTGTTTCGTTCACCATCAGGGTACCGGCGTCAAGCCGCGCATCAGAGCTTTCCGCAGGATATTCCTGGAGCTCCCTCATCAGCCGAGACAGGAAAAACATATAGCCAATCCCGATAAAGGAGCATCCTGCAAGCGGATCAATATGTTCCTACGATGGATGGTAAGAAATGACTCCCGGGGTGTGGACTTCGGATTATGGCAGTCGGTGAAGCCATCAGATTTGATTTGCCCGCTGGACATTCATACGGGGAACGTTGCAAGAAAACTGGGCTTGCTTAAAAGAAAAACCAATGACTGGCAGGCAGCTGAAGAACTAACAGCTACTTTACGAATATTTGATCCCTCTGATCCGGTGAAATACGATTATGCCCTGTTCGGCCTTGGCGTGTTCGAAAAGTTCTAATTTTGACAGGTATTTGATCCATTTATGGGAATCCTTAGAGCGATAATCTGTATTATTTTCCCTCCCCTTGCAGTGCTCGACCGCGGATGCGGGGCGATATTACTGGTTTTTATTCTTACCTGCTGCGGCTGGATCCCCGGTGTGATCGCTGCGATTCTTTTCAATACAAGGGAATCCTGAATTCCTTTTATTCAGATTATCAGGAATTTTAAGAAAACACAAAAAGGGAAAAGCCAATTTGACAACTGCGACGGACTTCATTTATCTTATGGGGAGGAGCAAACTGAGCGCCAGGTCTATTCCCGGTGCAAACCCTTGCTGTTCTCAATCTTCAATTCCACTAATGGCAAGGACTCCAATTATGTCACCATAGGTGCAATGTCGGCTCCTTTAAAATTCATTGCAATTTCTGAAGACGACCAGGTCCAATTAACTCCAAGGGGAACAGTAAAAATTCATTATGGATACCGATTGCCCGTTCTGATTTCGATGATACTATTTATAGAACTTCTGGAGCTGTTTATCAGGCGAAAACCCTGAAAATAGCTGATTGACCTTTCACCTGAGGATTCAAGGTTCCTTATTTTTTAAGGATCTTCAGCGCCTCTTCTATATGTTTTTCAAAATTGAATTGTGAAGAGAACACCTTTCTGATAATTCCTGTTTTATCCATCACATAAGTGACCCTCCCCGGCAGCACACCCAATGTCCTGCCAATATTATAGAGGCCAGCTACCTTCCTGTCCTTATCACTGAGCAATATATACGGGAGTTTGTGATGGGCGGCAAATGATTTATGTGAAGCTTCATCATCGGCGCTGATCCCGATGACTTCCGCCCCCGTTTCCTTGAAAACCTCGTAATTGTCCCTGAAACTGCAGGCCTCCTTTGTACATCCGTAAGATTCATCCTTCGGGTAAAAAAACAGGACTACCGATTTGTTCCCGATAAATTGTGAAAGGCTTACCATACCTCCATCCTGGGAAGGCAGAGTAAAATCGGGGGCCTTCATTCCTTCCTTAATAACTGAGTTTTTCATTGATATTGATTTTGAATGTCTGATAAATGCAAAGCTATGGAATAATTTAGAATTATTATAAATAGAAATAAAATTTCGTACCTTTGCCGCATGATGAATCTATTAAATCCAAAAGATATGAAGTTTTTAAGTTTGATTTTTGCAATAACAGCCATGATAAATATAGCTAATGCACAGAGCAGTAAATCATTTTATGATTTTAAAGCAACGACACTGGAAGGTAAGCCTTTCGATCTTTCATCATTGAAAGGTAAGAAAGTCCTGGTAGTCAATACAGCCTCAAAATGCGGCTATACCCCCCAGTATGCCCAACTGGAAGAACTTTACAAAAAGTACGCTGATAAGAATTTTGTGATTATAGGTTTCCCGGCTAACAATTTCATGTCGCAGGAACCGGGCAGCAATTCCGAGATCAGGGAATTCTGCACAGCTAAATTCGGAGTCACATTTCCAATGATGTCGAAGATCTCGGTCAAAGGTAAGGATATTGACCCAATATACCAGTGGCTCACAGGCAAGGATGAGAACGGCGTAATGGATGCACCTGTGAAATGGAATTTCCAGAAATTCATGATCGATGAGAATGGAAAGCTCGTTGGCATGGTGCCTCCGGGCGATGTTCCCACTTGCGATAAAATCGTTAACTGGATAGAAAACAAATAATGAAAAAGTACAAGTGCACGGTTTGCGGCCATGTGTATGACCCCAACGAAGGGGATCCCGATTCGGGCATTGCGCAGGGAACAGCTTTCGATAACATTCCGGATGACTGGGTTTGCCCTATCTGCGGTGTTGGCAAGGAAGATTACATCCCGATGGACTGAATGAAGGATTGAAGGATTTGGTTTCAGGTCTTTCAGAACTGATCATATTTTGATCTTAATGCAAAATTTGGTATTTTTGATCAAAAATGAACGTACAATGGAAACATCGATCAAAGGAACCCGTACAGAAAAGAACTTGCTGAAGTCATTCGCCGGCGAGTCCCAGGCCAGGAACCGTTACACTTTCTTTGCAAAGCAAGCACAGAAGGATGGATTTGAGCAAATCTCTGCCCTTTTCCTAGAGACCGCGCTGAACGAAGAACAACATGCAAAAATCTTCTTCCGTTTTCTTGAAGGAGGCCCGGTTGAGGTCACTGCAACTTATCCTGCAGGAACTATCGGGACTACCGCCGAAAATTTGAAAGACGCGGCTGACGGCGAGAAAGAGGAATGGACAGAGCTCTATCCTGAATTTGCAAAGATTGCCTCAGAGGAAGGCTTTTCCAAAGTTGCCACCGCGTATAAATTGATCGCCCAGGTAGAGGAGCATCATGAAAAACGGTACAGGAAACTTCTGAACAACATGGAAAAGAACAGGGTTTTCGAAAAAGAAGAAAAAGTTTACTGGATTTGCAGGAAGTGCGGTTATATTCATTTTGGGACCAAAGCCCTTCAGAACTGCCCCGCCTGCCAGCATCCCCAGGCATATTTTGAGCTCTTGGCCGAGAACTTTTAATACCATGAGAGATGACCAAAAAACGTAAATTCATCAAAGAAGAAGTCCTTGCCGATTACCGCCTGGCCTGTGAATCGAGGCAGGTCAGCATGCTTGGGCGTCGTGAAGCCCTTGGAGGAAGAGCCAATTTCGGGATTTTCGGTGATGGGAAAGAAGTGCCTCAGATCGCTATGGCTAAGTTCTTCAGGCCGGGTGACTGGCGCGCCGGATATTACCGTGAACAGACCTTTATGATGGCTGCCGGCTTGTCCGACATGGAATGTTTCTTTGCCCATATTTACGGTGACACCGATCTTACCAGGAATCCCGATAATGGTGGCAGGCTGATGAATAACCATTTCGCCTCACGTAGCCTCAATGAAAAAGGGGAATGGAAGGACCTTACCAAACAAAAGAATTCTTCGGGCGACATCTCCCCCACTGCTGCACAGATGCCCCGCCTCCTTGGCCTTGCACTGGCTTCAAAAACATTCAGGAACAGTAAAGAGATGCAGGGAGCCGGGAAAAAATTCACGGTGAACGGCGATGAAGTTGCCTTCGGAATGATAGGTGATGCCTCAACCTCGGAAGGTCATTTCTGGGAGACCATCAACGCAGCAGGTGTTCAGCAGGTCCCTATGGCGCTTGCGGTATGGGACGACGGATACGGGATCAGTGTACCGAAAAAATACCAGACCACCAAGGAAAGTATTTACGAAGTGCTGAAAGGCTTTGTAAAAGATAAAGACCAGGCTACAGGCCTTCTTTTATATACCTGCAAGGGATGGGATTATCCTGCTTTGCTCGAAATGTTTGAAGAAGGTATCGCCATCTGCAGAAAGGACCATGTGCCTGTTGTATTTCATGTTGCGGAACTTACCCAGCCCCTGGGCCATTCTACTTCCGGCTCTCATGAACGTTACAAATCGCCCGGGCGTCTCTCATGGGAGAAAGATTTCGATTGTAATCTGAAAATGCGTGAATGGGCCATTGAAACCGGTATTGCCACTGCCGCCGAACTTGATAAGATCGAAGCAGATGCTGTAAAAGCTGCCAGGGCAGCCCGGGATGCAGCCTGGAAAGCATTCCAGGCGCCCATCAAAGCCGAAAGGGAACATCTTATCTCTGTTGTTAAATGCACCCACTGCCCCTGCAAAAAACAGGACCGAATCGATAAAATAGTTGCCGGCCTCCAGATGGTGGCTGAACCTATCCGAAAAGACGTCATATCAGCTGCAAAGAAGATCCTGAGGGATGTGTGTACAAGCTGCAGCATGAAAAAGCCCATGAAGGCCGAACTTGAAGTGTGGATGGAAGATCAGAGGAAGCTGAATTACGACCGTTATAGTTCCCATCTTTATAGCCAGAGTGCACAGGCTGCCGTGAAAGTGGAAAGCATTCCACCTGTATTCAATGAAGATTCCCCTGTAGTCACCGGGCGCGAGATCCTTGTCGCCAACAACGACTACCTTTTGAAAAATAATCCCCTGATGATGTATTTCGGGGAGGATGTCGGTAAAATCGGGGGGGTTAACCAGACACTGGAAGGCTTACAGGTAAAGTACGGCGAAAACAGGGTGTTTGATACAGGAATACGCGAACTTACCATCCTCGGGCAGGGACTCGGCCTTGCATTAAGAGGTTTAAGACCTGTTACTGAGATCCAGTATTTTGATTATCTGTTATATGGGTTGCAGGTACTGAGCGATGATATTGCAACAACACATTACCGTACAAAAGGTGGTCAGAAAGTGCCTATGATCATTTCAACCCGCGGCCACAGACTGGTTGGGATCTGGCATTCGGGTTCCCCCCTGAGTATGGTCATAAACTCCATTCGCGGAGTGTATGTACTTGTGCCAAGGAATATGACCCAGGCTGCAGGTTTCTACAATACCATGATAGCCTCTGATGATCCCGCCCTGATCATCGAACCCCTGAACGGTTACCGACTGAAGGAGAAAATGCCGGCTAATATCGGCCGTTTCCGCGTTCCCCTTGGCGTTCCCGAGATCCTTAATGAAGGCAGCGACATCACGCTCGTTACTTATGGATCATGTGTAAGAGTTGCCCAGGAAGCCGTTGCCCAGCTCAGGGATTTTAATATTTCCGTTGAACTCATCGATGTGCAGTCCCTGTTACCATTTGACATCCCTGGCACCATTGTCAACTCCCTTAAAAAAACAAACAAGATCGTTTTCTTCGACGAGGACGTCCCTGGGGGAGCCACGGCCTATATGATGCAGAAAGTGCTGGAAGATCAGAAAGGGTACAGATACCTGGATATTGAGCCGCGAACGCTTACCTCCAACGATCACCGCCCGGCCTACAGCAATGACGGTGATTATTTCTCGAACCCCAATGCCGAGAACGTCTTTGAGGCAGTTTACGCACTCATGCACGAATACAACCCGAACAAGTATCAGAGATTGTGGTAAAATTGTGACAAATGGATAATCTGAACAAACATAAATCCAGTGAAATTGATTTTAAGCACATCTTCGATATCTCTCCAAATCTGATATTTATTCTTGATACTGAGCATAATATTATCCGTGCCAATCAGGCAATAGCTAAAAGAGTTGGTGTTGAAGAAGACACATTGGTTGGGTTAAAATGCTTCTGGTGTATGCATCAGATGGATCAGCCACATGAATTTTGTGCACATGCTCAATTATTAAAAGATGGTAAGGAACATAATGCTGAAATGTTTATTGAACATCTGAAAGGGTGGTTCTCTATCAATGTGACTCCTATGCTGGATGAGGAGGGAAAGATAACCGGGTCCATGCATATTGCCCGCGATATCACAGAACAAAAAAGGATAGCAGATGCACTGCAGAAAAGTGAGGAACGTTACAGGAAAGGGCAGGAAGTAGGTCACGTAGGAAGTTGGGAATTTGATATAGAAAATGCTACTTTCTGGGGTTCTGAGGAAGGGAGAAGATTGTATGGGTTTACTGAAGAGGCCGATAGTTTCACTGCCGAAGAAGTAATGAACTGTGTTGTCGAAAGAGACAGGGTCAACCAGGCGCTGATGGATCTTATTGAAAAAAACAAACCTTATAATATTGTATTTGATATTATTCCTCGCGATGCAACTGAAAGGAGAACGATACACTCACTTGCTGAATTAGTAAGAGATGTGAATGGTAATCCGATAAAAGTTACAGGAGTCTTACATGATATTACTGAACGCAAACAAATAGAGGATGCATTGCTTCAGGAACAATATCTTTTGACAGCCTTGATGGATAACATTCCAGACCACATCTACTTTAAAGACCCTTCAAGTCGGTTTTTCAGGAACAATAAGGCTCACGTCCTGTCCTTTGGTCATAATGATCCTGATCTTTTATTGGGCAAATCCGACTTTGACTTTTTCGTAAATGAAGTAGCTCAGAGGCAATACGATGATGAACAGGAGATCATTCGAACAGGGCAATCAATAAATAAAGAGGAATTCACAGTCAGAAATGACAATAGTGTTAATTGGTATTATTCGACCAAGATGCCATTGCGTAATAAAGAGGGAACTATTATTGGCACATTCGGAATTTCAAGAGATATCACCGACCGCAAACGTGCGGAGGAAGAATTAAGTCTTAAAAATGAACAACTGATCAAGGCAAATGCCGAAAAAGACAAATTCTTCTCAATTATCGCCCACGACTTGCGAAGCCCGTTCAATGCCTTCCTTGGATTTACCAAAATGATGGCTGAAGAACTGCATTTAATGAGCCTTGAGGAGATTCAAAAAATCGCCCTCACCATGAGAAAGTCTGCTACAAATCTCTATAGTTTGCTTGAGAACCTATTAGAGTGGTCGCTGTTGGAAAGAGGTTTGACCACTTTTACGCCTGTATCATTTTTATTAATGCCGAAAGTTTCAGAGAATAGATTGTTGGTTCTGGAATCGGCTAATAAAAAAGAAATTGAGATCTGCTGTAACGTTCCGGAAGATCTGGTTGTTTATGCCGATGAGAATATGCTGGGTGGCATCCTCCGAAATTTATGCACCAATGCCGTGAAGTTTACACCAAAAGGCGGGAAAGTAATCATTGAAGCAAAGCCAATTCCGGATAGTTGGCTTGAGATTTCCATAAAAGATACAGGTATAGGAATGAGTAAAAGCTTAGCCGACAATCTTTTCAAATTGGATATAGATACCCGACGTAAAGGCACCGAAAACGAACCCAGCACAGGTTTGGGATTGATAATATGTCAGGAGTTCATCGATAAACATAATGGAAAGCTTTGGGTTGAGAGCGAAGTAGGTAAAGGAACCACCTTTTATTTTACTTTACCTGCCAAGAATAATGGATGATTGCCATTAAAAAACTGAGTATTATCAATTAAAATCAATGTCAATTGGCCCTTAGGGTTGTCCAAACCAACGATCAATCTCATACAGTCTTTGACCCGGTTCTGAATGAAACCTATCATTCAACTCACGGGGCCATTCAGGAATCCAGGCATGTTTTTATCGGGGCCGGCCTGATGCATATTGTTCAGAAGCTGAACAGTATCAGCGTCCTGGAAATCGGCTTCGGCACCGGGCTGAATGCCCTTCTTACCCTGATGGAGGCAGAAACATTGGGCAAACCGGTTGAATATACAGCAATCGAAGCCTTTCCGCTTGAAAGGGATACCTGGGAACAGTTGAATTATCCGCTGCGGCTTTGCTCCATAGATTATACAGCGATCTTCGGAAAGCTGCATCTTGCACCATGGGGAATGACAGAGGAGATCAGCAGGTACTTCCGCCTTCATAAAATTCATCAGAAACTTGAAGATTATTCACCTCTCCTGGAATGCTTTGATCTTGTTTATTTTGATGCTTTCTCACCTGCGACCCAGCCTGAACTCTGGACTGCCTGCATCTTTATCAAGCTATACAATACTATGAAACCAGGGGGTATCCTGGTCACCTATTCGGCTAAAGGAGAAGTGCGGAGGGCAATGAAAACTGCTGGTTTCCTTGTTGAAAAACTCCCGGGCCCTCCGGGTAAAAGGCATATACTCAGGGCAACAAAAAATTCCTGAAAACCTGCCAATTTCACATCTTTCCCGGATTAATAACAATTTCAGTTTCCTGAATTAAAAAATAATCACAGTGAAATTTGTAAACTTACCATAATACACGTATATTTATATTCATAATTATACGTGCAATGAATATAAAGTTAACATTAACAATTGAGAAGGATATCATCGTGAAAGCTAAAATTGCTGCAAAAGAATCAGGCCAGAGTCTTTCAGGAATGGTCGAAAATTATCTTCGATCTGTCACCGCAGCAGATCAGAATAAGAGTGAAGGGAACTATACACCCCTGGTGAGATCACTGATCGGCTCTGTAAGGCTTCCCGAAGGCATTGATTATAAAGAAGCCTTAACTTCAGCCCTCCGGGAAAAGTACAAATAAGATGGACCACATTTTCCTCGATACCGATATCATCCTTGATTTTCTTACCGGCAGGGTTCCCCACTCATCCCATGCTGCCGAAATACTTACACTGGCCGAAAAAAAAGAATTGAAGGCATATGTTTCACTGTTAACCTTCAGCAATGCATATTATATCCTCAGGAAACATGCCACTCACAGGAAAATCCTTGAGTTATTTGCAAAACTTGAAACCATCATTGAACTGGCCGATATACCTCCCGGAATTTTAATGATGTCACTTCATTCCGGATTCTCCGGTTTTGAAGACGCACTGCAGAATTTTACCGCAGAAAGCCATCCGCAGATCAAAATATTAATTACCCGAAACACCCGGGATTACAAACACAGCCGGTTGTCGGTTATGAGCCCGGTGATATATCTGAAAGGCAGGGATTGATATATTATAGTGTTGCTGTGTAGTATGAATTCTGAACTACATAACAGCCATTAAAAATTTATCATTCTCCCTCCTATTCAGATTATTTTTCTGTATATTTGTTTGTCCATCGCCTAACGATAACATTATGAAAACCCGGCTTTTCCTGGGATATTTCATCCTCCTTGTCATATTTCTCAGCCTTATATTTTCCTGCCGTAAAGACTTTTCCCGCCAGGCGGCAGTAGTAACCAATGGATTTGACAAGCCCAGCGCCACCGCAAGCGGCAAAGTCATCGACATGGGTAAGGGACCAATGGCGGATCATGGTTTTTGCTGGGACACTAATGGTTTCCCCAACCTTTCATCGCAAACAAAGAGTCTTGGCCCGGTTACTCAAACAGGCAATTACACATCGGTCCTTGACAGTCTCAGACCCAATAAGATCTATTACATCAAAGCTTTTATTCTGGTAAATGGCTCCCCCGAATATGGAGAACTTCTCAGTTTTCTAACCCCTGATCTGCCTACGGTTCTTACAGATAGCGTGTATAATATAACCGACAGTTCTGCTGTTTCTGAAAATAATATAACTGCGGATGGAGGAGCGTCGGTGCTCTCACGCGGTACCTGCTGGGGCAAAAATCCGGGCCCCGGACTTTCAGGCGAACATTCTTCCGACGGCACAGGTACCGGGAAGTTCACTTCAAATATCAGCAAACTGAATGCCGGTTCAAAATACTATATAAGAGCCTATGCGAAAAACTTCTATGGGATAAGATACGGTGAGGAAATTGTTTTAAACACTGTCCAAACGGCCACTCTACCCATAATCAGCACCTCCGACATTACTTCCATGCAGATCAACAGCGCAGTTTCCGGAGGAAATGTGCAGTCCGACGGTGGCGCCATTGTAACAGCAAGGGGAGTTTGCTGGAGTACAAATCCTTATCCTACCATCAATGACAGTAAAACCACAGATGGAGCGGGTACTGGCTCCTACACAAGCAATCTCTCAGGATTGACAGCCAACACCAAATACTATCTCCGCGCATGGGCCACAAATTCCAAAGGCACAGGATACGGAGAAGAAAAGAGCTTCACAACCTTGCCGAATCCCGGGATTCCCGCCGTAACCACATCCGCAGTCACAGGAATAACATCTACAACAGCAACCAGCGGAGGTGTGGTTTTGGATGATGGAGGCGCTTCTGTTACTTCAAGAGGCGTTTGCTGGAGCACGAACCCGAGTCCCACCACATCCGATAGCAAGACCAACGATGGAAGCGGGCCTGGTAGTTTCAGCAGCCAGATCACCGGTCTGAACAACGGGACAAAATATTATGTAAGGGCCTATGCCGTTAACTCCGTTGGGACGGCATACGGCAACGAAATAGGCTTTACTGCAGGGCAAAGCATCACGACGCCGACCGTGACAACAACTGAAGTTGTGAATATATCACAAACGACCGCAGGTTGTGGAGGGAACGTCACCTCCGACGGAGGAGCCTCAGTCACGGCAAGAGGTGTCTGTTGGAGCATTTTCGATAATCCGACCATCACGAATTCACATACAACCGACGGAAGCGGAACAGGAGGATTCATCAGTTCCGTTACAGGCTTGTTTTCTGCCACGACCTATTATATCAGGGCCTATGCCACCAACAGCGCAGGAACATCATACGGAAACACAAGGATCTTTACTACCCTGCAGGAAGTGACATTCGCATCAGTCACTACTGCTCCTGTTACGAATATTACAAACAATTCAGCTACCAGCGGAGGAACCGTGACCAATGACGGAGGCGCTACAGTGACCACACGGGGCGTATGCTGGAGCACAGGCTACAATCCGACCATAGCTGATCCCCATACCAGCGACGGCAGCGGGACCGGAAGTTTCACCAGCCAGATCACCGGACTTCAGTCCAATACGTTTTACCGCGTAAGGGCCTATGCCACAAACAGCGCAGGGACGGCATACGGCAACCAGCAAACCTTTTCAACCCTCCAGGACCCCATATTACCCACAGTTACCACGACCCAACCCCTGAACATTACACAAACAACCGCCACCAGTGGAGGGACAGTGATGAGCGATGGAGGATCCCCAGTTTCGGCCCGGGGTGTATGCTGGAGTACCTCTCCAGGTCCCACTACCGCCAACAGCCACACCCTTGACGGAACCGGAACGGGCAGTTTTGTAAGCAATCTTACAGGACTCACACCTGGCACTCAGTATTACGTAAGAGCCTATGCCACCAACGGCGTAGGCACCGCTTACGGAAATGAATATATCTTTATAACCCAATCCGCCGCAACACTTCCAACTTTAACTACAACTGCCGCGACAAACATCACCCAAACCACAGCCACCAGCGGAGGCAACGTCACATTCGACGGAGGCTCATCGGTGTCTGCCCGCGGAGTTTGCTGGAGCACCACTTCAAATCCCACCACCACAAACAGCCACACAAGCGACGGCAGTGGAACCGGGACTTTTGTAAGTAATCTGACCGGATTAACTGCCAACACCCTTTATTACGTAAGAGCCTATGCAACCAATGGTGTGGGCACGGCGTATGGGAATGAGGTGACGTTTACGACACTTCCTCTTCCCTGGCAATGTGGAGACACAATACAATATACAGGTCAGGTCTACAATACAGTTCTCATTGGAACGCAATGTTGGATGAAAGAGAATCTTAATGTTGGTACAATGATTGCTGGAACTCAAAATCAGACAAATAACAATATTATTGAAAAATATTGTTATAATGATGACACTTCATACTGTAGTGTTTATGGAGGTTTATATCAATGGGATGAAATGATGCAATATACTACAAGTGAAGGAACCAAGGGAATATGTCCTATTAATTGGCATTTACCATCTGATGCTGAATGGGCAACCCTGACAAGTTATCTTGGAAGTGCATCGATTGCTGGCGGAAAAATGAAAGAAACCGGCACACTGCATTGGTCACCGCCTAATACAGGTGCCACGAATAGCAGTGGATTTACTGCTCTTCCGGGTGGTGCCCATGGTGGAGGGTTCGGAAGCCTTACTTACTACGCCCATGTCTGGTCGTCGTCGCAGAATGGTAGTTCAGGATGTGCTTATGTTAGAAACCTTAATTACGCAGATGTGACTGTCGAAGTATATTGTTATGACAAATCAAACGGTTTTTCAGCCCGCTGTGTTAAGAATTAAAGTGGAAAAGTAAGACAACTGATTCGATTAGGTCATAATTAATAAAATGAATGCGCAAAAGCCAACAAAAATTACTTAAAAAATGTAAGATGTAATCAATGGTGTAACCTCCGTTAAGCCTCGTTTCCGATTTCCGCAGTAAACCTGCGAGGAATTTACCCAATAAGATTAAAAAATTAATTAATGTCAAAGAGAAACATTATCGTCGACACTGGTGTCTGGTATTCTGAAAAAAAGTTTATCTTCAACAATAAGAACAGATACAATTTCATTATAACTTTTCCTAATCTTGATGAACTATCAAAAACTGAAAGAATTAAAAAGGAACCTGGAATTCACCAGAAAGCTTTAAAACATCTTGCAGATAATGATTTCCAGATTATTTATAATCCACCCTTTGTACATATCTATCAATTACAATTTCCGTCCTTTTATTATGATTTTAAAAAAAGATATTCTCTTTCTTTGCAAATACTTGATTATTTAACCGATGAATCTGAAATTGATCCTGAAGTTCTTCTCGAATTGGAAAATTATATATCAAGTAGAGAGCGTGATTTACAATCTGTTTCGGACTATTTTAATGAGTTAGCGGTAACGTATTCGATTCAGAAGCAATCCCATGGATTATCAAAATATTTTGGACTGACTGAAGAAGTATTTTCATTCATACAATTCTATACTTCACATGATACAAAAACCGAGGGCATTACTCAAGAGTTCAAATGGGAACAAATAGAATTGTTTCAAAGTGTACTGAAGGAATATTTTCGAAGAATTGAATCGAAAGCTTGGACAAGCACTGCAAATGATTGGTACGATGTGTTCTTGTTTGCATATGTTGATCCGTATAGTATGGTTTGGATGAAAGAGAATAAATGGGTGGAGCTTATTAATAATATTGGTTTATCTAAATACTTATTTAGCCCAGATACAGAAGTAATACAGAGATAATATTTAAACATTTTATACATTTCTGCATTCCAATTGCAAAATTGTATAAATTGAAAAAGTCAATCTATTCATGATCAGCAGATTAAAAAAACGTCCTATTGCAATATTGCTATTCCTTTCATTAGTTGGTACGGGAATTCTTCAGACTTCGATAGCAACAGCACAATCCCCCGCCGAAATCCGGAATGTGAACTTCACGCTTCAGCATGACAGCTTAATTATCACCTATGATCTTCTGAAGGCAGGCCATGATGAGAAGTTCATTATTACTGTCGAGGTATCAACCGCTGCCGGGAAGTTGATCCACCCACAGACTTTGACAGGTGATGTTGGAAATAATGTATCCGGAGGAAAAGGGAAACAAATCATCTGGGACATCAGAAAGGACAAAGTTTTTATCAACGAAGGCATTTCAGTTGAGGTTTTTGCTGAACCTATGCAAATTCCTGTTCGGTTTGTTCATAGAGGCACGGCCGCGTTGCTTTCGGCTGTTGTTCCGGGACTTGGAATAACAAAACTGAACCGTGGTGGACCTTACTGGATCATGGCGATTGGTTTTTATGGTGCGGCGGCTGGATCGTACCTGTACTACTCATCCGCAGAAAACAATTATCAGAAATATCTTGACTCCCGGTCGGAAGATGAACGAAACAGTCTTCATAGCACCGTAACTACCCAGAATACGGTATCTGAAGTCATGATGTACACTGCTGCTGCGGTCTGGGTGGGAAGCATGGTTTGGACGCTGGTCGCACCGAATAAAACTAAACCAGGCAATAAGGGTTTAAGTGTTGGGGCTGTTTATGATCCGAATATTCAAAAACCCCTGCTGACGTTAAAATACAGGTTCTAGGCTGGGTCATATGAAGCAGGAAAAACAAAATATCGAATTCAAACAAAGCTGGCATGATGACTGCTTAAAATCGGTATGTGGTTTCGCTAATGCTTCAGGTGGTGTGATCTGTATCGGGAAGAATGACCTGGGGAAAACTGTTGGCATCAGGGCTTATAAAAAACTGATGGAGGACATCCCGAATAAGGTAAAAAACGCTATGGGAATAACTGCAGAGGTTAACCTTAATGATGATGCCGGTGTTTCATATATTGAGCTTTTAATCCAGCCTTATTCTGTTCCCATATCCTTAAGGGGCAGGTATTATTACAGGAGTGGAAGTACAAACCAGGAATTGACAGGCGCCGCCCTGAATGAATTCCTGTTGAAGAAATCGGGAAAAACATGGGATGACGTGATCGAACCCAGAGCCGGAATTGAGGATATCAGTGAGGATACCGTTAAAACATTTTTTAAAGCAGCAGAAACTGCAGGACGATTACCCGGGATGCCCGAAATGACTCTTTTGGAGTTACTTGAAAAACTCAGGCTGATTGAAAACGGGCAGCTAAAGCGTGCTGCAATCATCTTATTCGGGAAGGACCCAGGAAAATTTTATCCTAATACGTTTGTAAAGATCGGTCGCTTCGGGATGAGTGATACAGATTTGCGGTTTCAGGAAACCGAGGAAGGCAATCTGATCACCTTGCTTCAAAAGGTTCTGGATCAGTTAAATCATAAGTTTCTGACCCGGCAGGTAAGCTTTAAGGGGATGTACCGCCTTGAAAAACTGGAATACCCTCTGCCTGCGCTTCGTGAAATGTTACTCAATTCGATGATCCACCGAAATTATCTGGGAGCCCCAACACAGATACGGGTTTACGATGATAAATTGAGTATCTGGAATGAAGGCATACTGCCGGAAGGATTGACCTTTGAATCTCTGAAAGGAACACATTCTTCCAAACCGAGAAATCCAATAATTGCCGATGTGACCTTTAAGGGTGGGTATATCGATGCCTGGGGAAGGGGTACGATCAAAATCATTGAATCCTGCAAAGAGTATGATCTTCCTGAGCCACTGATGGCAGGAAGGGATGGTGGTTTTCTGTTAGAACTGATCAAAAATAAATTTTCTTCGGAAAATCTAGTTAAACTAGGACTGAACGACAGACAAGTTCAAGCTGTTAGTTATGTAAGAGGGAATGGCAAAATTTCTAATGCCGGATATCAATCACTCAACAACATTTCCAAGGCTACAGCCACAAGGGATTTGACAGAATTAGTTGAAAAATATAAGTTATTCAGAAAGTTTGGAATTATTGGCACCGGTACTTTTTATGAATTTAACCAGTAACTAAACCCCCTTTATGATACTTTCCAATGATTTAACATGGTTCTATGGACTCTTTATTGGCTCAAAGGGCTCACATTCATTTCAAAAACACTTAAAATCCTATTAATTAACATCTTGAAGCGTTTTTGACAATTGAAAATGATGTAAAAAAGCGTAATTGGCTCATAATTGGCTCACAAAGGGCTCAAAGGGCTTAACAACTTTAACATGCTCATATTAAATATTTTAATGAAGTTATTTGAGTAATAAATGTTTAATTGGCTCATAAAGGGCTCACAATTGGCTCACAATAAAATGAAACACTTCGGATCACACTCAAATAGAATGACTTACTCGATTGCTAATTGGCTCATACTGGGCTCATTGTGGTTCCTAACATTCGCATTGGAAGGTACGCCGGCATTCGCTCAATCTCCCAAACGTATCAGCGGGAAAAGCCCGATGAAGGTTATCAGGGCTGGCACTCCCCAGGGCCAGGCGGGGATGAAAGCTGCCCCGGATCTGATCATCAGGGATGAATTGTTCGTTGATCCCGACAGCAATAACGTGATCGATGGGAATGAACGGTCTTCCATAAAATTCAGGATAGAGAATATCGGACAGGGGGATGCTAAAAATGTCAAAGTCCTGGTCACACTTAAAAACAAACAGGTAAGAGGACTTGAATTTCCCGATTCCAAAATCATCGGGACCATCAAAGCAACGGAGATAAAAGAGGTTGTGATCCCCTTGTATGGCACTTTCGACCTTTCCAATGGTATCGCTGAATTTAAGATCGAAGTTCAGGAAGAGCTTGGTTTCGATGCATACCCGCTTGAGATGAAAATTGAAACTCATCCCTTTCAGCCTCCCAACATAGTTATTGCCGACGCGGTCTTCAGCACCGAAAAAGGAGGCCAGGTCAGGTTGAATACGCCCATCCAGCTAAAGATACTGGTCCAGAATACAGGTAAGGGTCTGGCAAAGAGTATAATGCTAAACTGTCTGCTCCCTGATGCAAACTGCCTGCCACTGGGGGAGAGCGATAAGTTTACTGTTGAACGGATGAATCCCGGTGAAAGCAGGGAATTCGATTACTCTTTCATTGCCAATCGCAGGTATACAGGAAAGAATATCCCGGTAAGACTGTCGCTCACTGAAAGTTACGGGAAGTATGCGCACGACACGGTTGTAAGTATCGGGCTGGACCAGACCGTCGTGGCAAAAAACAAAGTGGTTATTGCGTCCATCCAGGCGCCGGAGCTTATTATTTCCAAGGCTTCTCTCACATCCGACGTGGATAAGAACATTCCGGAATATCCTGAAAAGGACTCACCCAAATTTGCTCTTCTAATCGGGAATGAGGACTATTCGCGTTACCAGCAGGGCCTGAACACTGAAGTAAATGTGCAGTATGCACAGAATGACGCACAGGTTTTCAGGGATTATCTTGTCAAATCGCTCGGCTATAAAGAAAGTAATGTGTATTTACTCCTTGACGCCACCACAGGTGAAATGAACCAGAAAATCGACCTCATCAGCAAACGGGTCAATAAATCCGGTACGGATGCAAAGCTTTTATTCTATTATGCAGGTCACGGGCTGCCTGACGAGGCATCACGAATACCCTATCTTATACCGGTTGATGTAACCGGTACCAATATCAGCCAGGGGATCAGACTCAGTGACATTTACAGGAAATTCGGCGAAAGCGGAGGTCGGGTCAGTATCTTTCTTGACGCCTGCTTTACCGGCGGGGCCAGGGGATCAGGGTTGCTTGCAGCCCGATCTGTTAAAATCAAGCCATCCGAAGAAATCCTTAACGGTAAAATGGTCGTATTCACTGCCAGCAGCGGAGAGCAATCTGCCCTGCCTTACCAAAAGGAAAAGCACGGTTTATTTACGTATTATATCCTGAAAAAAATCCAGCAGACCAAAGGATATATGACTTTTGGTGACCTTGCCATTTACCTGCAGAAAACAGTCTCCACGGCTTCACTGGAGATCAACCAGAAAGAACAGGATCCGGAAGTGCTGACCAGCACTGATGTTTCAGATACCTGGAAGAACTGGAAGCTGAAATAATTTATGAACTTATCTCCCCATAACATGAATGATATAAAGCCGCATCGTTTCAACATACGTATTTACGGATTATTGACTGCGGATGGCAGTATCCTTGTCACCGACGAATTCCGGCTTGGCATATTCATGACCAAGTTCCCGGGTGGTGCACTTGAATTCGGAGAAGGGACCATCGACTGCCTCAGAAGGGAATTCAGGGAGGAACTTAACACTGAGATCAGGGATATACTGCACTTTTACACCACTGATTTTTACCAGCCCACTACCCTGCTGCCTTCCGAAATGCAATTGTTCAACGTGTATTATACAGTGCAGATTAACAAGCCCTATAATTTCAGTATCACTGAAATTAAAAATGATATTCCTGCCGTTGACGGTGCCCAAAGTTTCCGCTGGCTGAAGATTATTGAACTAATAGAGGAGGATTTTACGTTTCCTATTGATAAGTTCATTGTTAATAAGATCAAACTTGAATTAAAATGAGAAGCTTGTTTTTTCCTGTGCTTTTCCTGCTGATCATGGTCTCCTGTCATACGGATAGGGAAGGTAATACCGGTGTCAGCGGGAATATAGGCCGTGCTTCAGGCCAGATGCTGAAACTGGAGGACGTGAGTCCTGTGAATTATCTTACCCTCGACTCGGTGATGCTCGGTGAACCAGGAAATTTTGCTTTCAGTTTCGATTCAAAGGAACCCGGGCTGTATCTCCTCGGGCTTGCGGGTAAATACAGGCTGGTACTGGAACTCAGGCCGCGTGATAAGGTAAGGGTGACGGCTTCTGACGGATCAAAACTTCAGGATGCCGTTATTAAAGGATCGCCTTCCAGCAGCGATATGAAGCAGTTTTTTGAAGCGACCGGCAGGAACAGGAGAATATACGATTCCCTGCAGGGCAGCCTTTTGACACACCAGGATGATCCCGGTTTTGCAGAGCTTTCAAAGAAACTCGATGAATCCCTCAAACCCGTATGGGAAAATCAGCGTTCCCTCGAAACCTCTTATATTGACCGGCATCTGAACAGCCTTACATCCCTTCTTATCCTAAACCAGGGGATAGGGACAAACCCTGTGCTTACATTTCACAACGACTCGGTGTATTTTCTCAAGCTTGACAGTTCTCTCAGCAAGGCATTTCCCGGCAGTAAGCATGCTGTTTTCCATCATAACCGGATACTCCGTGAAAGGGAAATGGAAGCGATGAAACAACGTTCCAAATAAAATTTACGATCTTTGTCAGTGATACTATGAACGGAAAGATATACTTCGCATCTGATTTTCATCTCGGGATCCCCGACCGCCGGCAAAGCCTTGAACGGGAAAAAAGACTTGTTCACTGGCTCGATATGGCGCGTAAGGATGCTGAGGAAATATTCCTGATGGGCGATCTTTTCGATTTCTGGTTTGAATACAGGACTGCGGTTCCAAGGGGGTATACCCGCCTGCTTGGAATTCTTGCCGAGATAACAGATTCAGGAATTCCGGTTCACCTTTTCAGGGGAAACCATGATATGTGGGCTTTCTCCTACCTCCAGGAAGAGGTGGGGATACAGCTTCACCGCAATCCGGAATTCAGGTCATTTAACGGGAAAAACTTTTACCTGGCTCATGGCGATGGCCTGGGCCCCGGTGACCATGGCTATAAGTTCATCAAGAAGGTTTTTGCCAGCCCTGTCAACCAATGGTTGTTCAGGCTTATCCATCCCGACCTGGGGATCAGCATGGCCTTGTTCTGGTCGAGGAAAAGCCGGCATGCAGCAATGCAGAAAGAAAAGACGGAAGAAGAAAGGAACCTGAGGCTGATCAATGAGAGGATATTATTCCATTCACAGGAACTTATCAAACAGCATCCCGAACTGGATTACCTGGTTTATGGTCACTACCATTATCCCGTGGAAACAGCTATATCGGAGAAAGCTGTTCAGGTAGTACTGGGTGACTGGCTTACCCATTTCACCTATGCGGTGTTTGACGGGGAAAAGTTAACCATGAAAGAGGCCGGGATATAAACATAACGGGCGGCTCAATGCATTGAGCCGCCCGTTATGTTTACATTTTGCACTCTTTATTCAGGATGAATTGCTTCTACAGGGCATACATCTGCGCATGCTCCGCAATCGGTGCAGGTTTCTGGGTTAATCTTATAGATATCACCTTCGGAAATAGCCTCAACGGGGCACTCATCGATGCAGGTTCCACAAGCAGTGCAATCTTCATTAATCTTGTAAGCCATGACTTATTGAATTTATGCCTGCATAAATACAGGCCTGGTTAGTATTTACGTTATCCGCTGCAAAGATAAATATTTTTCCCAAACCCAAAGCCCCTATTTGTGAATTTATTAACACCTCACTCGCATATTTCGCTATCTCGCTATTCGCTATTTTTTCCTACCTTTGCCCACTCTAAAAAACACATAACGATGCCTAAAACTAAAAGACAAATTGTTGAGAAGGAAAGCGTAGTTGTGAAGTTCGTCGGCGATTCCGGCGATGGAATGCAACTGAGTGGTTCCGTATTTTCCGACTCGGCTGCCCTGGCCGGGAATGACCTCGCTACCTTCCCTGATTTTCCAGCAGAAATACGAGCTCCTCAAAACACCGTGGCCGGGGTTTCCGGTTTCCAGGTTCATATGGGCTCCGAAAAGATCTTTACAACAGGCGATATGGTTGATGTACTTGTCTCGATGAACCCTGCCTCCCTGAAGTCTAACCTGAAGTGGGCCAAGAAAGGCGCAACCATCCTGGTCGACACCGATGCTTTTGATGAGAAATCCATCGAAAAAGCAGGCTATAAACAAAACCCACTCTCTGACCATAGCCTCGAATCCTACAACATGATCAAGGCTCCCATCACCACCATGACAAAGGAAAGCCTGAAGGACCTCGGTATTGACAACAAAACTGCCGAACGTTCCAAGAATATGTTCTCCCTCGGAATCCTCTACTTCATCTTTAACCGTGACCTGAAAATGGCCTTCAATTATTTCGAAGAGCGTTTCAAAAAGAATCCGAAGGTAGTCGAAATCAATAAAATTGTGATCCAGGCAGGATACAACTATGCCGATACTGTTGAAGCTCTCGAATCGGTGATACAGGTTGGTGCAGCTAAAATGCCGAAAGGCCGTTACCGTAATATCACCGGGAATGTAGCTACAGCCTGGGGGTTGCTTGCCGCTTCCGAAAAATCGGGAAGGCCACTCTTCCTTGGCTCCTATCCTATCACCCCGGCTACCGAGATCCTTATGGAGCTTGCAAAGCATAAATCACTGGGGGCAAAAGTATTCCAGGCTGAAGACGAGATTGCAGGTATTTGTTCGGCAATAGGGGCTTCATATACCGGTTCCCTGGCCTGTACTACCACTTCCGGCCCGGGCCTCTCATTGAAGAGTGAAGCCATCGGCCTTGCCGTTATGACCGAACTTCCAATGGTTATTGTAGATGTTCAGCGCGGAGGCCCTTCAACAGGACTTCCCACGAAATCGGAACAATCGGACCTTCTCCAGGCCCTCTTCGGAAGGAATGGTGACGGACCCGTTATCATTATTGCCGCTTCCACCGCCGACAATTGCTTCAATTATGCTTATATGGCAGCCAAGCTTTCGATGGAACATATGACCCCGGCTATCCTGATGACCGACGGTTATCTCGGTTTCGGATCAGCTCTCTTTCGTATCCCGAAAATGGCCGACATGCCTCCGATCAATCCGCCGATTGCAAAGGCTAATGATAAGGATTACAAACCCTATAAACGCAATGCCGTGACCCTGGTACGCCAATGGGCAATTCCGGGAACAGATGGCCTTCGTCACCGCATCGGCGGCCTTGAAAAAGAGAATATCACCGGTGTGGTCTCCATGGACCCTATGAACCACCAGATCATGGTTGACCTCCGTGCCGCCAAGGTTGAAAAGATTGCCGATTTTATTCCCGAACAGGATATCGACGGCAATAAGAAAGGCGATCTGCTGGTTGTAAGCTGGGGCGGTACATTCGGAGCCGTGCATTCCGCAGTAAAAAAAGCCCAGGCTGAAGGCAAAAGCATAAGCCATGCACATTTCCATTATATCAGCCCTCTGCCTAAAAACACAGAGAAAGTCCTGAAAGGCTTTAAAAAGATCCTGGTTTGCGAACTCAACAGCGGACAGTTCGTGAACTACCTGAAAATGAAATTCCCCCTGCCGAACTTTCACCAGTTCAACAAAGTACAGGGACTGCCTTTCATGATCAATGAGTTAACTGATAAATTCAATCAACTTTTGGAGGAAAAATAATATGGATTTCGTAAATACAACCATTGAACGTTCCACCGTTCAATTGTCCAAAGCCGATTTTGAAAGCGACCAGATGGTAAAATGGTGCCCGGGTTGCGGTGCCCACGCCATCCTTGCTGCAGTTGAAAGGGTATTCCCCAAGATAGGGTATCGCAAGGAAAACTTCTGTATGATATCCGGCATCGGTTGTTCATCGCGTTTCCCTTACTATGTTAACACTTACGGTATTCATGGTATCCATGGACGCGCTGCCGCCATATCCACAGGCGTAAAAATAGCAAACCCAAAACTCAGTGTATGGATGGCCACAGGCGACGGGGACTCGCTGGCAATCGGCGGGAACCATTTCATTCACGTCATCCGCAGAAACGTTGATATAAATATCCTTTTGTTCAATAACCAGATCTACGGACTGACCAAGGGACAGTATTCCCCCACCACCCCCATGGGCAAGGTCACCAAGACTTCTCCCCAGGGAACCATTGAACATCCTTTCAATGTTGGTGAACTCGTGATGGGCGCGCAGGGCACGTTCTATGCCCGCGTTCCTGATAACAACATCACCATGATGACCGAAGCCATGTTCGAGGCAGCCAAGCACGACGGCACTTCCATCATCGAGATCATGCAGAACTGCATCATTTTTGCCGACAAGGCACATAATGATGTGATCGGCAAGGAACACAAGGATGACAATATGCTCATTGTTAAAAATGGCCAGCCCATGACCTGGGGCAAGAACAATGAAAAAGGGCTTATCCTGAAAGATACCATGCTTGAGGTTGTTGAGATCGGTAAGAATGATGTGACTGCGGATGACATCCTCATTCACGATGCCTACAACCAGGATCCGGGCATTCACCTGATGCTTGCAAAGCTTGCACCTCCTCATTTCCCGATGGTCTTTGGCGTGATCCGTTCAGCCATGTTCCCCACCTACGACGATATGGTGGAAGAACAGATCAAATATGCCAAGGAAACCAGCCCGATCAAAAATGTTGACGATCTGCTTAACAGCGGTGACGTTTGGGATATAAAATAAAAGGCATCTCTCTGCCCATTGATAAACACTGACAAATGAAAAAAGTTTTAACTCTGCTGTCACTGCTCTTTGTTTTGCACCAGGCAGAAGCCCAGGACTGGCAATGGCTTAACCCAAAACCCCAGGCAAATACGCTGAACTCTGTCACGTTTTCTGGTCCGGAAACTGGTTTTGCAGTCGGGAACGGAGGAGCCATTGTTAAAACAATTAATGGAGGGACCACCTGGACAAGCCTTCCCAGGGTTACCGCATACAACCTTCTGTCGGTTTCTTTTCCCGATGCAATGGAAGGATTTGCAGTTGGGTTATACGGAACAATTCTGAAGACTGCCGATGGAGGAGCCAGCTGGACAGCCCTTTCTACAGACATCCATAAAAACCTTAATACCGTTCATTTTCTTAATGCAGATACCGGTTATGCAGCGGGTGACTTTGGATTAATAATAAAGACCGTGGATGGAGGCGCCCATTGGCAAACCCTGACGTCAGGAGTCAACAATAAACTGAAATCCCTTTTCTTTCTTGATAATAATACGGCCTTCGCTGTTGGCGACAATGGAATTATACTGAGAACCGGCGATGGAGGCCAAAGCTGGAACCCTCAGATTACAGGCAATGTGGTCAACCTGACTTCTGTTTATTTTACCGGTGCCAATACAGGCTACGCTGTGGGTGGGAGCTATCCACTTGCGGCCGACGGGATAATCCTGAAAACCGTGAATGGAGGAGCGAACTGGGAGCTGCAGTCCTGGGGACTAAGCTTTCTCCCGATGTCGGTTTGGTTTACCGATGAAAATTCAGGCTATGTCACCGGATTCGGTGGAATACTTAAAACAACCAATGCAGGGGCCGCATGGAACCTTCTGAACACAGGGTCGTCAAACCTTCTTTTGTCAACTTGTTTCACAGGGCCTGATAACGGCTTCTCTGTTGGAACACTGGGAACAATTTTGCAAACCAGGGACGCCGGCACAACCTGGACCTGCCAGACTTCAGTTACAACCCGGGATCTTTTTTCCGGTTCTTTTACCTCCTCCAATACAATCTTTCTTGCCGGCTCTTCAGGGACTATCATGAAATCGCCGGATGCCGGAGCAACATGGGATCTGCTGAACTCCGGGACCAACACTGATCTCAGGTCAATTTTCTTTACAAGCCAGGATGTTGGGTACGCAGTTGGCAGTAAAGGAAAAATCATTAAAACAAATAATGGAGGTACGGCCTGGGACACCCTGAGTTCAGGAATAACTTATGACCTGAATTATATATATTTCTTCGATGCCAATACCGGATTTGCCCTTGGCAGTGAGGGCATAATTCTAAAAACAGCGAATGCAGGGGGGACCTGGATTTCAGCTTATACCGGCATGACAGCATCCTTTAATTCCTGCTTCTTTACAGATGCTGACACCGGCTATGCAGTGGGAGCAGGAGGTACGATTATGAAAAGTATCGACGGAGGAGCAAACTGGAGCAGTCTTACATCAGGATTTACAAATACTATGTTGTCGGTTCTTTTCAGGAATGCCGATACGGGATTTGTGTTTGGAACTACCGGGATGATGCTTGCTACAGCCGATGGAGGGACAACATGGACCCAGCTTAACAATGTTACCGCAAACGATCTCTTTTCGGTCTGCTTCCCAAGCCAAAACACAGGTTTTGCCGCCGGAACAAACGGGACTATCCTGAAAACAACTGATGGTGGGACAAGTTGGTTCAATCTTCTTTCCGGTTCAACCTTTGACTTCCACTATGTTAACTTTACCGATAACCAGACAGGATATGTTGCAGGTAATAATGGAATAATTTTAAAAACGATCAACGGTGGGGTCGGGATCGACGAACAAAAGCAACAAATCACATTCAGCATTTTCCCCGATCCGGCCAAAGATCATATTTTCCTTGAAATACCAGGTTCTTCATTATTCCAGCCGCAAAACAGCTCTTGTACTATCTTCAACCTGATGGGGCAGCAGATGCTGAAGCAGTCCATAAACAATAATAAAACTGAAGTCAACATTAACTCTTTACCCCCGGGCCTGTATATGATTAAAGTCATGCATAATGGCATATCCGGTTCAGGTAAGTTTATCAGGGAATAAGTAATGATTGCCGTAAATTTGGCTTACCTTTACTCAACCAGTTACTTCAGGCCAGGCAATGATCCGTCGTTTTACTTCCTTTATTAAACAAAATAAGCTGTTTGTAAAAACAAACCGCATCCTTCTTGCAGTTTCAGGGGGGATAGACTCGGTTGTTATGGCCGATCTGTTTAATAAATCAGGATTTGACTTTGGGATTGCTCATTGCAATTTCGACCTCAGGGGCAAGGAAAGCGATGCAGAGGAAGTTTTTACAAGAAAACTTGCAGAAAAATTCAAGGTTCCTTTTTTTACAAAACGGTTCAAAACCACTGAATATGCCTCAGGGAACAAGATCTCCGTTCAGATGGCTGCACGGGAGTTGAGGTACAGCTGGTTCCAGGAGATCCGGTCTTCCAAAAAATTTGATTTCATTGCTACTGCCCATCACCTTGATGACCAGGCTGAGACATTCCTTATTAACCTGGTTCGTGGCACAGGGATATCCGGGCTGCATGGCATTCTTTCCAAACAAGGTTTTGTAATAAGGCCTTTGCTGTTTGCTTTCAGGAAAGAAATTGCAGAATATGCAAGGGAGCATCACATCACTTTTCGTGAAGACAGCTCTAATCTTGACGACAAATACATTCGCAACAGGTTCCGCCTTAAAATCATTCCCCTGCTGGAGGAAATCAACCCCGACTTCAGGAAAACCTTAACCACAGAAATAAAGATCCTGAGAGGATGGGAAGAACTCGGCAGAAAGGAGGTCGAAAAGCATATTTCCGGACTTCTGAAAACTCAAAAAGACAAAACCATTATTGATATCAAAGCTCTGACAAACTCATCCCCTAATGAGCTCTATGCCTGGGAAATTCTTTCTTCATATGGATTTAATCCCAGCGTGGTGGCTGATATCATGGCAAACCTTGACGGTAGCAGCGGAAGAACGTTTTTATCTCCTTCATACAAGGCTATCACAGACCGGGATACCCTGATCATCCGGCAGATTCAAACCATTCAGGAGGATCATGGGAGCATGGTATCTGCAAAAACAAAAAGTATTTCCCAGCCACTGAAACTTAAATTCTCTGTCCTGATTTACGCTAAAAACACTACCATACCGGTAGGAAAAGACTTCGCCAGTCTTGATTATAATAAACTCTCATTCCCAATGGAAGTCAGGAAATGGAAGGCAGGCGACAGCTTTCATCCCTTCGGAATGAAAGGAAAGAAAAAGGTCAGCGACCTTCTCATTGATGAAAAAGTTCCCCTCCCCGACAAAGAAAACATCTATGTCCTCTGCAGTTCAGGGGAGATTGCATGGGTGATAGGCCGGCGCATTGACCAGCGTTTCAGGATTACTTCCAAAACAACAAAGATTTTCAGGTCACAGTTAGTGCATTGATCCCTGCCCGATCTCTTTATTCTCCTTAAGGCTTCTTCCCGTCATTCTTCTTGTCGTTCATCTTCTGTTTCAACCCGTCAAGCTGGCCCTCGAGTTCTTTCATGGTAGCGCTCCACTCATCCAGAACCTTGTTCTGCCAGTTGTGTTCTCCATGTATGAAAGTAAAACGCGGTTCTTTGTCGGATGGCTTGGATGTGTCGCTTATGAGCCAGAAATAGATCACCTGGGGCTTAAAAAGCCCGGCCTCGATGCTAACGGATGTATCGGCAAGCACCTTTGAATAGATCTCATTCACCCCGTTTTCATAGATGAGCAGGTATTTCCTTTCTTCAGGGGCACCAGGATGCCAGGCAAATACGACCTGGTCGGAAGTCACTACGGAAGAGTCGGCCGGGAGGATCATGGCCGTTTTCTCGTATTCGGTTCGGCTGCGGTAAACAGCCCCTTTAATCACCATGGCAGTCAAGGGCTCTCCTTTGTCGATGATCGACTTGGCGACATAATTGAGATACTCCTTGGTGAGGGAGCTTTGGTTTTTCATGCAGGTTGACCGGATCTCGGCCATAGAGAAGTTCCCCTGCGTTGTAAGACGGAGGGCCTTGTCTTTACCACTAAGCAGGATCACCCCAGCATCCTTCCCAAGCGAAATGCTTGAACCCTCGGTGAGTTTCATGTTTTTTTGTGCTGTCTGAGCAGCAGCCCCATGATGTACTTTCACCTCTCCTTTGGTAAGGTAAATGATGAACTCGTCGCACTGTGCCAGTGACCGGAGCGATAAGGTGGCAATTGCAAGGATGAGAATGACCGTTGTTTTCATGGCTTCGGTTTAGGGGGTAATAAAAATGGATGCACCTGGATCCTCCGGGCGATAACATGGATGGCGCGTTCATACCAGGTGAGGAACAATTTGTAAAACAGCACCGGTATCAGGAAATATGTAGCGTAAATGCTGTAGCTAAAGGTTTTGTATAGGATAAAGAAAGTGTAGACGATCAGAACATTGATCGCCAGCAGGATCGCCGGGAAGAGCAGATCAAATAAAGCCGGATTCCTGGAATTGAACCACGTGAAGAAAAGGACATACAGATAACAGAAAATGAAGGAAAACAGGATCTGAAGCCATTCAGGCATCACATTGATATAATTGCCGGAAAGGATCATGCTGGCGGCATTGGCATGGATCACCACACCGTACATATCGGGTCGGGACCTGCCGGCCAGTTCCGGATTCATCGGCGTGAAATATATATCCTCGAGATCATTGACATTCCGGAAAGAATTGCCGATATACCCCATCAACACGATCTTATCTTTTATCATACTCAGATCGGAAGTGGAGTCGAGCACCTCCTCTGCATCGTAGCTTATGAATGCATTATGGTTGCCGGTGTAATTGATGATCTCCCGAACGTTGTTCCGCCTGGCCAGGCGGCTGAATGCGGCAGGATCATATTTTCTTACGACTTCTGCAGCCATGGCCCATAGGGTATCGCCTTTGAATACCTGCACCGGGCTAAAAGTGCGTACCGTGGAGGTTTCAGGGTTGGCACCGCCAAGGTTCACAATGGCCCGCTCCCCGGTATTGAAATAAGGGTCGGATGTTTCCAGGCTGTCGAAACTGCCATCCGCTGTGTTTCTATCAACAAGATAACAGGCCATGGCCAGATTTCGCTCCTGGCTCAACTGCTCAAGTAACATTGCATCCACAGTTGAATCGCGACGAACTGAGAAAAAGCCATCGAATCCGATCACTTTTGGATGAAAGCTGCGTATCCGTTTGTCTAGTAATTCCTGCTTCGAGCTAAGTTTCGAATACAGCAGGTCACTGAAATTGAAGTCGGTAAGGGCTTTTTCAACAGGGTTAAAGAAAGTGAGGTTAAGGGCAAAGAGTTCGACAAGGGCCACTGTGATAAATAAAAGAAGGGTGACCACAAAAAAGTCCGGCCGTACCCATCGGAATATTTTCAAATCCCTTGATTTCATTCACTTTTCTTTTAAACCAGCAGACAGGAATTCAAACCGGGCATCCCTGTAGCAACTACTAAATTAATACTAATATTCTGAACCGTAAAAAAAATCGGTAACCAAATAATGATTGATGCGGTTACAGCAAAAAGATCACATCCACGCGATTATCACAATTTTCGATATTTTACTACCTTTGTACCCTAACAATCCGAATCCGGAAATCATGAATAGATCCCGTTTCTTCCTCCTCGCATTTACCCTGATGCCATTCATTTTATTCTCACAGGTTCTCGAACCGGTAAAATGGTCATTCAAAGTTGAACCGACCAAAGCAGGTGAGGTTACCCTGTTGTTGATTTCAAATTCCGACAGAGGCTGGCATACCTATTCACAGGAAGTTATTCCTGAAGGACCTGTACCAACAGAATTCACGTTCATAAAAAGCCCGGATTATGAACTGCTTGGAAAAGTTGTTGAGCCTAAAGGGGTAAAGGAAAAAGATCCCCAGATTAACAATATGGTTGTTACTTATTTCCCGGACAGAGCGGTTTTTAAACAGAAAATAAAAGTCATTGGCAAAAAGGATTTCACTATAAAAGGAAACGTTTATTTCATGTGCTGCAACGACCGCTCATGCATTGCTCCAACGGAAGCGGAGTTCGAATTTGCAATCAAGGGGAACCCTGAAACTTCAGCTACCACCCAGCCCCAACCTGAAAAAACCAGCCCGGCGCAAAAAGGCATAACCGCAGCAGATGCCACAACTCAAAATGCCGCAACAACCGACACATCCAAAGCCGGAAAAGCCTGCTGCAGCGCAAAACAGGACTCTGCGAAAATCAGCCGGTTCAGTGCAGTCCCTGCAGGCACTGAAGAAAACAAATCACTTCTTGTATTTTTCCTTATCAGTTTCCTTGCCGGACTGGCCGCTATCGTTACCCCATGCGTTTTCCCAATGATCCCAATGACCGTTACTTTTTTCATGAAAGGCAGTGAGAACAAACGCAAAGGACGTATGCAGGCCATTGTATACGGACTTTCAATCATCGTTATCTATACAGTCATCGGAACAGTTGTTGCGGTCACACTGGGCGCTAATTTCGCGAATTTCCTCAGCACACACTGGATCCCCAACGTGTTTTTCTTCCTGATCTTCATGGTCTTTGCCGCATCATTCCTGGGAATGTTTGAGATCACCCTCCCAAGCTGGCTGGTGAACAAAGCCGATAAACAGGCCGATAAAGGCGGATACACCGGCGCATTCTTCATGGCATTTACCCTGGTGCTGGTTTCTTTCTCCTGTACCGGACCTATTGTCGGAGCGATTCTGGTGAAATCGGCCAGCGGGCAGATCCTGCAGCCCATCATCGGGATGTTAGGCTTTTCACTGGCCTTTGCCCTGCCTTTTGCCCTCTTTGCCTTCTTCCCTTCATGGCTGGCAGGCCTTCCCAAATCGGGCGGATGGCTGAACTCGGTCAAAGTTGTCCTGGGCTTCCTTGAAATCGCGCTGGGTCTCAAATTCCTGAGCATTGCCGACCAGACTTACCACTGGCATATCCTCGACAGGGAAGTTTACCTGGCCATGTGGATCATTACATTCACCCTTATGGGATTTTACCTGCTTGGAAAGCTCAAATTCCATCACGATTCCGACCTTCCATTCATCAGTGTTCCCAGGCTGTTGCTTGCGATCATCACCTTCTCATTTGTGATGTATATGGTCCCGGGCATGTTTGGCGCACCCCTTAAAGCTTTATCCGGATATCTTCCTCCCGAGACCTCGCTCGACTTCGACCTCACGAGAATTATCCGGGAAGAAGTCAAAGCATTTTCAGGCAGCGGGACCGGCGGCAACACGACATCCGCCCTCTGCGAAAAACCAAGATATGGCGACTTCCTGAAACTGCCCCACGGCCTCGACGGTTACTTCGATTATAAACAGGGTCTGTCATGCGCTAAAAAGTTGAACAAGCCCCTGTTTATCGACTTTACTGGCCACGGCTGCGTGAACTGCCGCGAAATGGAAGCCAATGTATGGTCAGCGCCACCCGTCCTTCAAAGACTTCGTGAAAAATTTATTGTGACTGCCCTGTATGTGGATGATAAAACCGAAGTCCCCGCGAATGAATGGGTCACAAGCAAGTACGACGGCAAAGTGAAGAAATCCATTGGCAAGATCTATGCCGACCTCCAGATCTCAGGATATAATATTAATTCGCAGCCGTATTACGTACTGCTCGACACTTCGGGAAACCTGCTGGCCCAGCCCCGTGCGTATAACCTGAACGTGGATGAATTTGTAAAATGGCTCGACGGAGCGCTTGATAATTTCCGGAAACAACAGAAAAAATAATACAGTATGCGTAAACTGTTAAGCCTTGTATTACTCCTGCTTTTTACGGGCATTGCCAACAACCTTTCGGCCCAGACCCAGCCGTTTGAACTGGTTCAAAATACCGGTCTTCCCGATCTCGCCCACAGCTGGGTTTCCTGGGGGGATTATGACAGGGATGGCGACCTCGATGTTGCTATTTGCGGCGACAGCGCCGGGATCCCCAGGACATATGTTTACAGGAATGATAACGGGCTGTTTATCAACTCAGGGTTTGCCCTGCCCCATCTGACCAATGGCAGCATCGAATGGGGAGATGCAGACAATAACGGCTGGCTTGATCTGCTGATTACCGGAAACGATGCCGGGGGTGATACTAAAGCCTATGTTATCGCTTTCTCCAACGGCAGCCCCGTAGCTTCAGCTATACCTCTCCCCTATGCAGTTTCATCAGGACAGGCCCACTGGGGCGATTATGATAACGACGGGAGGCTCGACATTCTCATGGCTGGGAATAACATCGCGAAGATCCTTCACAACAACGGTTGTTTAGGGTTTTCAGAAATTGCAGCTCCTCTCCCTGCCTTGACCTATGCCTCCTGTAACTGGGTCGATTACAACAACGACGGACAAACTGATGTATTTGTATGCGGTCATGTTGATGTAGGCGATGTGTCAAAGCTCTTCCGCAACGACCATGGTGTTTTTACGGAAGTCAGCGTGCAGCCTTCGGGAATTCTGGGGCTCAGCCTTGGCAGTTCCAAATGGGCCGACCTTGACAGGGATGGCGATATGGACCTGCTTATATCGGGAGTGGATACCGCATTCGGTTACCTCCTTATCTATAAAAACAAAGGCAACGATGTGTTTGAACAGATAGATAATTACACCTTTAACCTGTTCTCAACAAACATGGGCATTGCCGATTACGATAATGACGGCAGGCCCGATTTTATTGTGAACGGAAAGGTGCACTCATGCGGCGGAAGCGCGGTAACCTTCCTTTACCATAACGAAGGGGATATGGTGTTCAACAATTTTTATACCGATATGGGCGGTATTGGTTCAGGCGGCACTGCCTTCGCCGATTACAATAACGATGGCTTTACCGACTTGCTAATGTCAGGTACCGGTTCTTACGGGGAAACCGCAACAAGGCTCTACCGCAATACCTCCGGGACTTCCCAGTTTTTCACCAATACTCCCCCGGTTCAACCTGCCAACCTCAGCATGGAGCATCATGGGAATACTGTGACCCTCAAATGGGATAAAGCCATCGATGCACAAACTCCTTCGGATGGCCTGATGTACAACATGTTCATCGGCAGTGGCTACGATTCAATAGACGTTCTAAGCCCCATGTCCGACTGCTCTACAGGCTTCCGCAGGATTGCCTGCACCGGTAATACAAACCAGGATACAAGCTGGACCATCAACGGCCTTGTACAGGGGACCTATTACTGGAGCGTGCAGGCAATCGATAACGGCTTCCTGCCTTCAGCTTTCTCAACAGTTCATTCCTTTGACTTTACCCCGACAGCTGTGATTCAGAACAGCTTGCCGGAATTTTCAGTTTATCCGAATCCCTGTCAGGACAGGCTATTCCTAAATTTTCCACATCATGAAGACATGCTGGTTATGGTATATGACATCCGGGGTGTGAAAGTCATTGAACAACGAAATCCAAAGTCAATAAACGTTTCTGGCCTCCCTTCAGGATTATACCTTCTGAGATTGAATATTTATTATCAATCCTATCAATCAACATTTTTAAAAAATTAAACCTGTCAGAAACCAAGAGGCCATCCTCTGCCCTCAATCTTTCTGATGGTATTTCAGAAGAATGGAAAATTTATATTACGGCATATTCACTTTGATCATCTGTACTGCCGGATATTTCTTTTCCTGGAGATTCTTCCTATATAATCGCATGGTTATTGCAGTTCTGCTGCTGATGATCTGCGGCCTTATCTTAAGAATATATTTCGCTTCCGATTTCTATTTGCATGCCTGGGATGAACGTTATCATGCCTTGGTCGCAAAGAACCTGATCAGTCACCCCTTGCTGCCTGCTTTGTATGATAATCCTGTTTTACCCTTTGATTATCATAATTGGACCAGTAATCACATCTGGCTGCACAAACAACCATTGCCCCTGTGGATGATGGCGTTAAGCATGGGAGTCTTTGGCCCCAATGAAATCGCTGTACGCCTGCCCTCCATACTTCTGACAACACTTGGGATTTGGCTGACCTTCAGGATTGGACAGTCACTTGCTAACGTTAAAGTCGGATTCATTGCCGCTTTTCTGTATTCAATTCATGGTCTAATAATTGAATTTTCCGGTGGGCGGATGGCTACGGACCATATCGATGCATCTTACCTGTTTTTTATTGAACTTGCTGTGTTCTTTGCATTGAAATTCTCCCTGAACAATAAAAACCAGGCCTGTAATATTTTTTGCGGAATGAGTATCGGTGCTGCTATCCTGTGCAAATGGTTACCTGCTCTTATTGTCATTCCAATCTGGTATCTTTTTATAATTGGCTCAAAAAAATTCACAATTGCCCAAATCCTTATGAACCTGCTTATCCTCTGCTTTGTCATTCTTGTTACGGTGATGCCCTGGCAGCTGTATATTCATTATGAGTTCCCTTTGGAATCTCAATGGGAAAGCCATTACAACCTGAGACATATTACTGAAGTGCTGGATAAGCAAGGTGGTCCTTTTTATTATTATTTCGATAACCTCAGAATTGTCTTTGGGGAGTTGATCTATATTCCACTTATCTGGTTCCTTTACAAAACATTCACTGACTTAAAGAATTATAATCGACTTGCCTTAGCTGTCTGGCTGTTCGTCCCAATAATTTTCTTCTCTATCGTTCAAACAAAAATGATAGGCTATATCATTTTCACTGCTCCGGCAATATTCATAATAACTGGCATATTTTGTCAATATCTCTATCGCTACAGGTATAAATACACATGGCTGATTTATACAATCATTTTACTGTTACTCGCCCTGCCCGTAAGATATTGCATTGAACGGGTCAGCTTTTTTGAAATCAGGGAAAGGCGGCATCAATGGGCAATAGATCTTAAAGCCCTTAAAAAAAACATTCATGATGAAAGAAAAACTGTGATATTCAACACCGCACACCCCATTGAAGCCATGTTTTATACAGGTGCTACAGCCTATCCCGAAATTCCTGAAATAAATGTACTCGGCGAGCTGAGAAAAAAAGGATTCAATATCATTGTCCTGGATAAAGGAGATCTGAATAACGACGTGAGAAAGCTGGCTGATATTCAGATTTTAAAGGTAAGCAGAGAGATCGCGAAGTAGGCAATTATATCTTAAAAGTCGCATTAGTATACCCACGTTCATCACGGCCATAAGGAACAAAACGATCATCACGATTTTTAATATCTTTGCTTTTCATCTGTTTTCTGAATACCCATGGACCCATTCTCATATCTCAATACATTGGATAATGCCGTGATAGAGGAACTCTTCAGGAAATACCGTGAAGATCCTGCATCGGTTGATGAATCATGGCGGAAATTCTTTGAAGGCTTCGAATTCTGCCAGAAAAACTACAAAGCCGATGAAGGTGAAGCTTTCCTCTATCCCAACGAATTCAAGGTAATGAACCTGATAGCCGCCTACCGTCAGAGGGGCCATCTCTTCACAAAAACCAACCCTGTAAGGACCAGGCGCAAATATTCACCCACCCTCGATATAGAAAATTTCGGCCTTGGGAAGGATGACCTGATCAAGCATTTCCAGGCAGGAAAAGAACTTGGCCTCGGTAACGCAAAACTCATCGACATCATTGCATATCTGCAGAAAACATATTGTGAATCGGTCGGGATAGAGTATTACTATATCCGCAGGCCGGAAGTGGTTGAATGGTTCATCGCCAGAATGGAACCGGTAAAGAACTCTCCTTCCTTTTCAATTGAAGAAAAAGGCCTTATCCTCAGAAAACTTTCAGAGGCTGTCCTGATGGAGAAGTTCATTCATAAGAAATTCCCGGGCCATAAAAGCTTCTCGCTTGAAGGCGTTGAATCGCTTATTCCCGCATTGGATGCGGTTATCAGGAAAGGGGCTGAACTAGGGGTGAAGGAATTCATCCTGGGAATGGCTCACAGGGGCAGGCTCAATGTGCTTGGCAACATCATGCAGAAACCCTTTGAACAGATATTTTCGGAATTTGAAGGCAAGGAATACAGCGATGACGAACTCCTTGGGGATGTCAAATACCACCTTGGCTATTCCACAACGGTAGCCGGCGGAAGCGGGCAGCACCTTAACCTCTCACTCTGTCCCAATCCCTCCCACCTTGAAGCGGTTGACCCGGTAGTTGAAGGACTGGCCCGCGGGCGGATTGATCATACATATGATGGGGACAACGCTAAGGTCGTACCCGTCCTGATCCATGGAGATGCCTCGATTTCCGGCCAGGGCATTGTGTACGAGACTACCCAGATGGCCGACCTTGAAGCCTATAAAACCGGTGGGACCATCCATCTGGTCATCAATAACCAGATAGGGTTCACGACGAATTATCTCGACGGAAGATCAAGTGTTTATTGCACCGATGTGGCAAAAACCATCCAGTCGCCTGTGTTCCATGTAAATGCCGATGATGTTGAAGCGATAGTCTATACGGTACAGCTTGCCATGGAATTCCGTCTGCAATTTCATAAGGATGTTTTCATAGACCTTCTCGGCTACCGTAAATTCGGTCATAACGAAAGCGATGAGCCCCGTTTTACCCAGCCCATATTGTATAAGATAATAGAGACCCATCCCGATCCTCTCGAGATCTATATAAAGAAGCTTGAAGAGGAAGGTACCGCAGGCGAATTTGACATCAGCGGCATTAGGAACGAAATCAATACGGCCCTCGAAAAGGCATTCCAATCTTCCAAAACCATTGAGAAGGCTGATATAACCTCCTTCCTTGGACCTCTGTGGAAAGACATCCGCAGGGCGGTTCCTGAAGATTTCATCATCTCACCCCTGACTGCAATTCCGGAATCCACACTCAGGGAGATTGGCGATAAACTGACAGTTCTCCCCACAGGAGTGAAATTTTTTCGCAAAGTAGTGAAGCTTCAGGAAGACCGTAAGGCTATGCTCGAAGGCGAAGGCAGGCTTGACTGGGCTATGGGAGAGCTCCTGGCTTATGGCAGCCTGCTCAGAGACGGCCATCCTATCCGCATCAGCGGGCAGGATTCACAGCGGGGCACCTTCTCCCACCGCCATGCCGTGCTTACCGTAGAGGACTCAGAAAATAAGTTCATTCCTCTGGACCACATAAGCGAAAAACAGGCAACTTTCAGAATATATAATTCCCTTCTTTCGGAATATGGCGTGCTCGGGTTCGAATACGGGTTTGCGTTTGCAGCCCCACAGGGACTTACTATCTGGGAAGCCCAATTCGGGGATTTCAATAATGGTACCCAGGTTATCATCGACCAGTACCTCAGCAGCGCAGAGGATAAGTGGAAGGTCATGAACGGGCTTGTGCTGTTCCTGCCCCATGGTTATGAAGGCCAGGGCCCTGAACATTCCAGTGCAAGGCTTGAACGCTTTCTCACTTTGTCGGGCCATTATAACTGGCAGATCGCAAACTGCAGCACTCCTGCGAATTTTTTTCATCTGCTCAGAAGGCAGCTTGTCCGGGAATTCCGCAAACCTCTTGTTGTGTTCACACCCAAGAGCCTTCTGAGGCATCCCCGTTGTGTTTCAAAGATCAGCGGGTTTACACAGGGCGGATTCCAGGAAGTGCTGGACGATACCGTTGTGGATAAAAGTAAGGTCACCAAACTGGCATTCTGTTCCGGTAAGGTATATTATGATATCATCGAAAAGCGGGAACAGCTTGGAGTTCAAAACGTGGCAGTGATAAGGCTTGAACAGCTTTATCCCCTGCCCGGAGAAAAGCTGAAAAATGTGGTTTCTTCTTATCCCAATGCAAAACATTTCGAATGGGTGCAGGAAGAACCCGCCAATATGGGTGCATTGAACTATATAGTCAATAATTTCCTGAAGCTTAAGCTTACCTATGTGGCCAGGCCCCCAAGCGGAAGTCCGGCTACAGGATCTTCACAGCTTCACAAAGTGCAGCAGAACCTGATCGTTGAGAAAGCCCTTGGTAAATGCAGTTGCAAGTTTTCATATGGATCATGCCGGTTGCATTGCGCTGATAATTGATGCCTGAAATTTTGAACCGGGATCAATATTCCTTACCTTAGCATTTCCAAAACCACCAGCCATGAAAAAGTTGTACCTGTTTTTATTGATCTGCCTGCTGCCCGCAGGTTTAACAATTGCACAGCATGCCAAAGCCGATATGTCGGCTATTGACAGGCAGTTGAATCCCACAACAGGGTCGAAAAGCATTACTTTCTCTTCTAAATGCATGGGATTTGTAAACAACCCCTCTGCCGACCTGTTATGGAGGGCCATTGTAAACCCCGCCCCCATTATGCATTCCACCGAAAGGAACGAAGAGGTGGAAAGGCTTAAAGCAGAACGCCTCCAGGCAAAACTGGCCAACCTTCACGAAAAATCAGCATCCTCAGAGAACTCCGGCAACGGAGCAATTCCTGTGATCGGCGGATACTTCGGAGGCAACCATTGTAATGGGAGCTCCCCTCTTGATAACTCTATTGCAATTTCCAACAACGGTTTAATTGTTAGCGTGACGAATACAATCATTTTTTACACCAACACCCAGGGTGCCAACCTGTATTATAACGACCTGATCTCTTTTATAGGCGACCCCCAGATTACAGGAGTTTGTGACCCTGTTGTGATCTATGATGCAACCGTCGACCGCTTTGTCTTTTTCTGCCAGGTATCTCCTCTGAATTCAGCGAAATCAAAACTGCTGGTCTTCTTCTCCAAGTCGAACACCCCCACCGACGGTTGGTATTATTACAAAATGTCGGGAAACCCTTTGAACGACGGAAGTGCTTTCGATTACCCGAAACTGGCCTACTCCAATAACGAGCTTTACATCACCGGGAACCTCTTCCGTGATTCCGACGGCAAATTCAACCAGGCCGTGCTTTACCAGATCACAAAAGGCCCGGCTTTCCACGGAGGAATTATCGAATCTAAGATATGGTATAATATTGACGGCAGTCCTTTTACTCTTTGCCCGGTTTCCTATGGACAACAGGGAAGTTACGGCCCCGGATGCTATCTTGTAGCCACTTCATCCTCCGATGATAATAAATTCAGGTTCTACAATCTTACCGATGACCTTTCTACCGGATTAGCCGAGCTAAGGTATTATTCGATCAACATGCCGGCTTACCAGGTTGCTCCCAATGCGCTCCAGCCCGGGACCTCCGTAAGGCTGAACACCAATGACTCCCGCACCCTCGGCGGATTCTACCTTAACAATGTTGTTCATTTCGTATTCAATTCCGTTTTTACCAACAATTACTGCGGGATCAATTACAACAGGCTTGATGTGACTTCATTACAGAACACTTCCGTTACCTTCGGGCTCGACGGAGCCGATTACTGCTATCCTTCCGTGGCCTCAAGCGGGGTGAATAACAGCGACCAGGCAGCCCTCATCGGATTTCAGAAGTCGAGCACTACAAGCTATCCATCCGTGAGGGTTGTGGAATGTGATAATACCATGAACTGGTCTGGCTCAATTGAAGTAAAACAGGGCGCTAACTTTGTTTATTATACAGGCGACCCCGAGCGATGGGGGGATTATTCGGGCATCTACCGAAAATACAATGCTGCCACGCCTACCTGCTGGATGAGCGGGGCCTACGGGTTTACCAACAATCAATGGGATACCTGGATTGCCGAGGTCTTTGATAATTCCAACGGAATTGCCCCCGGTCCTGCCCAGGCTGCCAATCTGAAGGTTTACCCGAACCCCGTTGTTGATATCTTTTCACTGGAGTTTTCACTTGAGGGAGCAGCAACACTCACTGTCAACATTATGGATGAAAATGGCAAACTTGTTAGAATGCTTTATGAAGGCAAAGGATACCAGGGGAAGAACATATTTACATTTAATAAGGCAAACCTTAAACCAGGCATATATTTCATTATCCTGATGTCGGATAAAACAGTATTGAAAAATGAAAAGATCATTATCAGTTAAGGTTTTGCTCCTGGTCCCCTTCCTGTTTTTCTGCTGCCCTAAAAATGCGCAGCATGCGGTTAAAACAGATAAAGCGGGAGAGATTGTAGCAGATACCATGAACAAATCTGCTCCCAAAGAAAATAATCAAAGGATCATCCACAATTCAGCGGACCAGAAAACCGTTGATTCCTTAAAGAATTCCAGGGAGAAAAGGAAGTAAAAACCATGGCAATTGAGATCAAAGTCCCCAGTCCGGGTGAATCCATTTCACAGGTCCAGCTGGCAAAATGGCTGGTAAGCGAAGGAGAACAGGTTGAAAAAGATCAGGAAGTTGTAGAGATCGATTCCGACAAGGCATCGTTTCCTGTAGCGGCACCCGAGGACGGGATCATAAGCCTGAAAGCAGCAGAAGGAGACACTATTGCAGTCGGCGCTGTAATTGCTGTTATCGGGCCTGCTTCAGGGGCTGGTACAAGCGTGAAAAAGCCCGGTATTTCTCCTGATGCCATAAGCGCAGAAACCGGTACAAAGGCTTCAGGATCAGCCCAGGCTGCCAAAGAACAGAAACCTGCTGCTGCTGCTTCAGAAGGATTGGAGAAACTCCATGCATCTCCGCTTGCAAAAAAAATTATTGAGGAAAAGGGAGTTAAAGCAACTGAGCTTTCAAAGGCTTTCCCCGGGAAGAAAATTAACCGGAATGATGTTGAAGAATTCATCAAAGGCAGAAAGGCCGATGCTCCCTCATCCGCCTTCAGCAGCATAAGAAAGGAAGAGAGGAAAAAACTTACAACGCTAAGGCTTAAACTTGCCGAACGCCTGGTTGCTGTTAAGAATCAGACGGCCATGCTGACCACTTTCAACGAGATAAATATGACTGCCGCGCTCAAACTTAAAGATACTTACAGCGAGGTTTTCAAGGCGAAATACGGTGTTGGTATCGGGCTGATGTCTTTGTTTGCAAAGGCTGTGACCATCGCAATCCAGGACTTCCCTCAGGTCAACAGCATGATAGACGGTGAAGAACTTGTAAGCCCGGGATATGTTGATATTGGCATTGCCGTAAGCGCTCCAAAGGGGCTGGTCGTTCCGGTGATCAGAAACGCTGAATCATTGAGCCTCGCCGGGCTTGAGATCAAAGTCAAGGAATATGCCGTAAAAGCCCGTGACGGCAAACTCAGCATTGACGATATGAAAGGCGGTACTTTTACTATTACTAACGGCGGTGTATTTGGCTCGCTTATGTCGACTCCAATTCTGAACCCGCCTCAAAGCGCCATCCTCGGAATGCATAAGATCATGGACAGGCCTATTGCCGTTGACAGGCAGGTCGTGGTTGCCCCTATGATGTACGTTGCCCTTTCCTACGACCACCGTGTGATAGACGGGAAGGATTCGGTAGGGTTTCTGATCAAAGTGAAAGAACTGATGGAGGACCCCTTAAAAATGCTCACTATGGGCGAAGACCCGGTAACCCTTCTGCTCGACCTGTAAATACTCATTGACCATGCAGAAAAAAGTTGATTTCCTGGTAATAGGCTCAGGTATAGCCGGTTTATCCTTTGCACTTAAAGTTGCGAAACACGGCAAGGTTTGCATAGTTACCAAATCCAAGATGGATGATACAGCCACAAGCTGGGCCCAGGGCGGTATTGCAGCTGTAATGCATACTCCCGACACTTTTGAGAAACATATCCAGGATACCATCATTGCTGGTGACGGTCTCTGCGATGAACATATTGTGAGGCTTACCATTACCGAATCAACCGACCGTATTCGTGAGCTGATCCGGTGGGGAGCCAAGTTTGACAAGACAAAATCCGGGAAATTCGACCTTGCCAAGGAAGGTGGGCATTCCGAATACAGGGTTCTGCACCATAAGGACAAGACCGGAAGGGAAATTGAAGACACCCTTCTCGATCAGGTGAAACGCCATCCCAATATCGAAATCCTTGAAAATTATTTTACTGTGGACCTCATAACCCAGCACCACCTGGGCATTGAAGTGAATAAAAAGACAAAGGATATCACCTGCTATGGTGTTTATGTGATTAACCCCCGCACCAGACTGGTTGAGACTATACTTTCAAAAATAACCCTGGTCTCTACAGGAGGTGCCGGGAATGTATATACCAATACTACGAACCCCCTTATCGCAACCGGCGATGGCATTGCCATGGTTTACAGGGCAAAGGGAGCTGTTGACAACATGGAATTTATCCAGTTCCATCCCACTTCACTGTATCATACTGAAGAAAAACCGGCTTTTCTGATTTCTGAGGCAGTAAGGGGCTTTGGGGCTCTGCTCAGGACCCGTGAAGGCAAGGAATTCATGTATAAATATGACTCCAGGCTTGAACTTGCTCCGAGGGATATTGTGGCCCGTGCCATTGACAATGAAATGAAGATCAGCGGGGATGATTATGTATGTCTCGATTGCCGGCACCTTCCGAAAAACGAAGTGATTAATCATTTTCCGACCATTTACGCAAAATGCCTCAGCGTAGGGATTGACATTACCAGGGACCTGATCCCGGTTGTGCCTGCAGCTCATTACACCTGCGGCGGCATACGTACTGATGAGTTCGGCAGAAGCACAATCCGTAACCTTTATGCCTCAGGTGAATGTGCGTCAACCGGCCTTCACGGCGCTAACCGGCTTGCATCAAACTCTCTGCTGGAGTCCCTGGTTTTCTCTCACCGATCCAGTGCCGATGCCATCAGCAAGGTCAATTCCATTCACTTCCGTGATGATGTTCCCGACTGGGATGCCGAAGGTACCGTACTTAACGAGGAAATGGTGCTGATCACCCAGACCCTGAAAGAAGTACAGAGCATCATGAGCAATTATGTAGGTATTGTCAGGTCAAACCTCCGCTTGCAACGAGCTCTCGACCGCCTGGAAATATTGTACAGGGAAACGGAGGAATTGTATGATAAATCAATTCTTACCCGGAAGATCTGTGAAGTGCGGAACCTTATCAACATAGGGTATCTGATCATTAAAGCGGCAAAAGTAAGACATGAAAGCAGGGGATTGCATTATTCCCTGGATTATCCGAAAGTCTCAAAGAAAAAGTAAGCCCGCAGGAGTCAGTTTTTTTATATGACTAATTAGTTATTCCAAGTTTCTTCTTTACCAACGGCATGATATCGTCACCCGTTTCGCTATACAATACGACATCCTCAATGGAGTTAAGAATATAGGTGAACTTGTTTTCTTTTGCAACTTCTTTTACAGCAACCTTGGCTTTGTCAATAAAAGGCTGTACAAGTTCCTGCTGTTTTGCCTGCATATCCTGCTGTGCTTTTTGCTGGAAAGCATCGATGCGTGCCTGGAGGTCCTGCAATTCTTTCTCCTTGGTCTGTTTGATCAGATCCGACATGGTTGCAGCCTGTGACTGGAAATCCATATATTTATTTTCAAATTCCGATTTCATGGCATCCATCTGGTCGGTAAGGGTTTTCTGGTATACCTGAAGTTTGATTTTTACAGAATCAATGCCAGGCATGGCCTGGAGAAGTGTATTGAATTCAACGTGGCCGATTTTAACAGGATTCTGTGCCTGGGCTAATGCTGATATACAGAAAACAAGTGCAACAACGGCAAAAATCTTTGCTAACTTTTTCATTTTGTGCTATTAAATGGTTTATACTCTTATTGGGACTGCAAAATTATTAAAAATTCCTGAATGCCAAACAAACAGGCCGGGTCTTATTTTTTTCCACCCTTGACATCTTTTCCTCCGCTGGTGTCTCCAGGCCTGCCTCCTCCGGTTTCAGCCGGTTTAGCTCCACCGGTATCGCCAGGTTTCCCTCCCTTACCCTTACGTCCCGATAAACTGGCTCCCAGTTTATCAAGCACCTCATCGCTGATGTCGTACTTGGGGTTTGCAAATAAAATGGAAAGGCTGCCGCCCTTGTCAAAAATCACGGCATAATTGTTACTTGTTGCAATATCCTGGATGGCATTGTAGATCTTCTCCTGGATGGGTTTTACAAACTCCTGCCTCTTTTTAAACAGGTCGCCGTCTTTCCCGAATTTTGTTTTCTGAAGGCTTTTTGCTTCTTTTTCGGCATCCAGAATCTCCTGTTCCTTTTTCTTTTTCATATCTTCCGGAAGAAGGACCGCCTGGGCCTGAAATTCCTTGTACATTTTGTCTACTTCAGCAAATTTCGCGTCAATCTCCTTCTGATACTGGTTACTTAATTCATCAAGCTGAGCCTGTGCTTCTGCAAATTCAGGAATGTTATCCAGTATGTACTGGCTGTCGACATATGCGAACTTCTGTGCCTGGCTCAGTGATGCCAGCAGGAAAAACGCAATTACTATTAATGCTAACTTTTTCATAAGCTATGTTTTTAATCAAGTGATGAATTGATTGAGAAATGGAACTGGCTGCCATTCGCACCCGGTGCATTCGGTACCGGATCCAGGCCATACCCCCAGTCGAGACCCAGCAGCCCGAACATCGGCAGGAACACCCTTATCCCGACACCCACCGAACGATATACATTGAACGGATTGAACTCTCTCCATGCTGCCCAGTCGTTGCCGGCCTCCAGGAAGGTAAGTGCATAAATAGTTGCGGAAGGGTTCAAAGAGATAGGATACCTCAGTTCAAGCGTATATTTTGTATAGCAGACTCCACCGAGTATTGTATTGGGATACCCCGGCGTTAACGAGTTGTTGGCATAGCCTCTCATCCCGATAAGTTCCCTGCCGTCCATGTTATTATACCCTGTCAAGCCATCTCCACCCAGGTAAAAACGCTGGAAAGGCGTTATCCCGAGATCATAATTGTAGGCACCCAGCACACCGAACTGTACCCTTGGCGTCAGAACCAGCTTTTGAATTAGGTTGATGTACCATGCTCCCTTGAATTTGAATTTCCAGAATTCAACCCATTTATACTTTTCATTGACCGACATTGTGCTATAATCCACGTTTCCCTTGAACAGAGAATAAGGCGGTGTGACTTCTCCTGTAATTGAAAACTCCGAACCGCTTCTTGCAAAGATGGGAGCATCCACAGAATTTCTTGAAAGTACAACAGAATAACTCAGGGCATTGTATGTACCATTACCGCCACCGAAAGAGAAAATTGAGGAATAATTCTGGGTTGTATATTTATTGTAATTAAATGACTGGTACAAAGTAAAATAATTGTCGGGCCACTTCAGCTGGGAACCGAGACCGACAGAAACCCCGTCGATCTTGAAAAACCCAAACAGGGGATCGTCATTGGCAAGGCCGTTGGTATAGCGTGAATGTACATAAGAAAGGCTCAGTGCCAGAGGTTTTTTTCCGCCAACCCAGGGTTCGGTGAAGGAGAAGGAATAACTGTAATAGCCTTTCCCGTATGTCTGGAACCTGACGCTCAGTTTTTGCCCGTCCCCCGCGGGAATAGGCCTCCAGGCTTTAAAGTTGGTGATATTCCTGAGCGAGAAATTATTGAACGATAAACCAAGGGTACCGATGATCCTGCCATATCCCCAGCCTCCCGAAAGTTCAACCTGGTCGGCAGAAGTTTCTTCTACCCCGTACTCAATATCAACCTGTCCCAGTTCCGGCTTGGGATTTACATTCGGAGTCAGTTTTTCGGCATCAAAATATTTAAGCTGGGCAAGCTGGCGCTGGGAACGGATAAGATTGTCACGGCTGAATAACTGCCCGGGCCTGGTCTGAATCTCGCGGAGGGCAACATGGTCATTGGTTTTGGTATTACCCTTAATCGAGACTTTATTTATGGTAGCTTGCGGGCCTTCATGCATTCTGATTTCGAGGTCAATAGAATCGTTCTCCACCTTTACCTCCACAGGTACCACGTCAAAGAACAGGTATCCGTCATCCATATACAGAGAACGGATATCAGCACCGTTGGGATTATAGGATAAGGCTGTTTCCAGCGCTTCCTGGTCGTAAACATCGCCCTTTTTAAGTTTAAGGAAGCGGTTCAGCACATCAGCGGTGTACTTGGTATTGCCTACCCAGCTGATACTGTTGATGTAGTATTTCGGGCCTTCTTCCACCCATATATCAACATTGATACTGCTTTCGTCATAATTAGAGATGGAATCCTTGATAATCCGGGCATCCCGGTAACCGAGGGCATTATATTTCTTGATAAAATTCTGTTTGTCTTCCTCGTAATCTTCCGGTATGAATTTTGATGATTTAAAAATCCTGAGCCTGACATTCTCAATACCCTGTTTTTCCACATCGTTGACGATCTCTGGAAAATCAAGGGTAGCCGCATGAGTACCCACATCCACGATCATGCCGCTCAGGTCGTTCATTGGGTTGAACACGCTTTTTTCCTTGGTCTTCTTCATGGCCGACATGACTATTTCGCGGCTGAGCTGTGTATTCCCATGAATGTTGATCTGGTATATCTTAACCCTTTCATTCTTACTGATATTGATGAAGAGGACTACATCATTAACCGCCGAGGTGTCCTTCTTTTGCTGGATATTGATCTGGACATTAAGAAAGCCCTTGTCGGTATAATATTTCCGTATGATGTTTTTGGTCTTGAGGATCATGTTATCTGTAACATATTCTCCCTTTACCAGTCTGATCTTTTCACGGATCTCATCCGCATCGGACTTTTTAATTCCGCTGAACTGAAATTTTGAAAGCCTCGGCCTTTCCTTCATCCATATGTCCAAAAAGATCTGATTATCGACAATCCTGGTGATTGATAGCTGGATATCCTCAAACAGGCCCTGTTCCCATAGCTTCCTCACGGCCCCTGTGATCCGGTCGCTCGGGATCTTGACCTTTTCGCCGACAGTCAAACCTGAAAGCATGATCAGGACATTTCCATCGAGGTACCTCACTCCACTGACGGTAATCCCGCCAATGATATATTCTTTCGGGTTGGAGTAATCCACTCCGGTCTGCTGGCCGATAGTGATCTGGGCCCTGGACACAGGCACGAGAAGAACGAGAAGCAGGAAGAGTATCAGATATCGTTTAGCCATCCTATCGCCTATGCATTTTTTGTTCAAGTTTATTGATCTGTTCGCTGGTCAGGCCGAACCTTCTTTCCCTATGCTGAAAATCAACGATAGCAGCATAAAAATCATCCTTCGAGAAATCGGGCCATAATACAGGAGTAAAATATAATTCCGTATAGGCAATCTGCCACAAAAGAAAATTACTGATCCTGTATTCGCCGCTGGTCCGGATAAGTAACTCGGGTTCGGGAATATTACGTGTTGTCAGGAACCGGTTAACACAGGCTGTATCTATCTTCTCAACCTCGAGTTGCCCCCCCTGTACTTCTTTTATTATCGATTTAACGGCTTCTATGATCTCCCACCTGGAACTGTAACTCAGGGCCAGTATAAGATTAAGGCCGGTATTGCCTGAAGTTGCCTGAATGGATTTCATCAGCTCTTTCCGGCTTCCTGCAGGAAGGCTTTCCAGGTCTCCTATTGCCTCAAGGCGGATGTTATTCTTCATCAGGGTTTTCATCTCCTTGTGAAGGGACTTTACCAGGATACGCATCAGGGCATCAATCTCATACTTAGGACGGTTCCAGTTCTCTGTCGAAAAAGCATACAACGTGAGGTAGCCTATACCAAGATCGGCTGCAGCCTCCACAGTGTTCCTCACAGAATCCACTCCCCTCTCATGACCAAGAGTGCGGGCAAAACCCTGCTTCTTCGCCCATCGCCCGTTCCCGTCCATGATTATGGCTACATGGCCGGGCAGCTTTTTGGGGTCAATTCGGTCTTTTAAACTCTTTTCGATCATGGATCCTTTAGTGTTCTAAATCCCTGCAGCGCCTCCGCCCTAACAGGTTGAATTTATAGGTCAGCGTCACGCCGCTGAACGAATACCAATCGTTGTTCCTTGAATTTCCTCTCTGCATCCCCGGGCTATAACTCATGGTGGGGTCGGAAAGGAACTGCGAAGGATCATCCTTGTTAATAGCAGACCCGTTAAGGTAATAGGTCTTGCTAACGTCATCAATATAATCAGTAAATGTCTTATGCATTTCCCAGAAAACAGCAAGGCCTAACCTGCGGGCAAGGCTTACTTTAACCCCCAGCCCGAATGGTATCCCGAAAGAAAATTTCTTATAGGGCGTTCTTCCTTCGTATCCAACCGTTTGCCCCTCCGTGCCGATGCTTTGTAAAGAGACACCCCCGTTTTGCGGGTTAAACATAAAAAACGAAAATCCGGCGTAAATATAGGGAGTTATCCAGTTCTTGCGGCTTCCAAGGTAAAAATCAAAGAAGTTAAATTCAGCAACTGCCGAGATATCAGTCACCGGACTTGAAAATGCAAGCTCCCTTTCGGGCATGAATTTCGATTGGGAAGAACTCCCTTTTACCTTGCCCCGGTATGCACTCACTTTGACAGCCCAGCGGTCGTCGATGACATACCTCACAAGAACTCCGTATGCAATATTATAATTCAGAAACTGTTTTCCGGGATTCAGATCACCAAGATAGTAACACCCTCCACCGTATAAACCGGCTTCCAGGCTCTGAGCCGGAACGCTGCTGCCATATAACCAGAATATGCTGACAGCCAAAGCACGAACCCACACTTTCGGATAAAGGTGCCTGCTTTTTTCAGTCTGCATTCCGGTATACATAAATTACATGGGTTTTTAACAATCTATCTAAACGCAAAAATCCTGATTTTATTGGATAAGCCTCCCCTAAGAAATTTGTCTAATTCCGAACATCCAGCCCCCAGTTTAATTTATCTCTCAGTGTATTGAAAAAAGAGGCATCCCGGAGCCTCAGGAGGTTGATCCTGAAATCAGCCTTCCGGATCACCAGTTCAAGGGGGTTTTTAACTTCCTGAATGCGTGAATCCATGCTCACAAAAAAGGAGGTGTTTTCACCGCCAATAAGGATGCGGATCTCTACGTCATCCCTGAGAACTACCGGCCTTACTGTAAGGTTATGGCTTGCAATAGGGGTGATCACAAAAGATCCCGCATCGGGCGCTATGATGGGGCCGGTACAACTTAGTGAATATGCCGTGGATCCTGTAGGGGTTGAAACGATAAGGCCATCAGCCCAATAGGAATTAAGAAAGTCACCGTTGACCCGGGTCCGGATGGTAAGCATCGACATGGGCTTTGCTTTATAAACTGTGATTTCATTCAGGGCAAAATTGACTGGCTGGAATAATCCGTTAGGAGTCTCAAGTTTAAGTAATGTGCGCTGATCCAGCTTGTAATCGGAAACCAGTATGGCATCCAGGGCGGGAATGATCTGTTCCCTGGAGATGCTTGAAAGGAAACCAAGCCTTCCCATATTGATCCCGGTAAGCAATATACCTGAGTTCCCGACCAGTGTGACCGCATCCAGCATTGTCCCGTCACCGCCTATCGAAAATAAAATATCGACCTGGTCCTGGATCCCGGCCTGACCGGCAAAAAGCAAAGGTTCGTAAGTGAATTTTAGTTTTCCACCCACAGATCTGAAAAACGGTTCGTAAAAATAGAGAGGCCCTCCCGCAGGCTCAAGCTTATCCACAAGGGTCTGTAAAAGCGGTAAAACCTCATCGGCCAGATGTTTTCCGTAAACGGCAAATTTCATCAGAAAGGCTTAATTTGAAACAGTTTGCAAAGATACTGTAAAAAGGGATACAAAAAATCCTAAATAGGGGCAATGAAATGAATGTAGATTCCGGGTTTACCCATGAGGTTCATAGATCCTTCAAGACGGATCACAACATCATAGTACGTAGTAAAATCAAGGCCCAGCCCGTAACCCATCATGAAGGTATTCTGAAGTGAATTAAAGGGGATGTATACTTCATTAAGTCCATATGCAAGCTGTTTGTATGCATACACATATCCCATGTCGACAAATACGTTGGCATAAAGCGCTAAAGGGATAGTATTGAACTTGGTTGTGGAGATAAAGTTGATCTTCTCAACCCTTTCGGGAAGAATGGCGAATTTAAAATTGTTTTTAAAGAGCAGATAATGCTGTCCATCAACAACATAGTATTCATAACCCCGTACAAACTCCCGGCTGTATCCCAGCCCCCTCTGAAGATAATAAGGCTGCCGGGTTTCGAAGCTCAGCTTCCCGAGCAGGGAAAAGGCAAAATACCAGCGCTCGCCTAACTGAAAATACTTCCGGAAGAGCGATTTGACATAGGTATTACGCGTGAACCAGAATGGCATGGAATGGTTGAACTCCAGGTCGAAATACCATCCGTGAAGAGGGTAATATTGTACATCCCGGTGATCGTTCTTATACTGATACCAAATGGTCGCGAAATCCTGGTTGTTGCTGTAGGTCATCGAAAATCCCGGCACATGGAGCACACTGTCCTGAAAATAGAAATGACTGTACGCAAGCCTGAAGGTATGGACTACATAGATATTGGGCCTTAACAATAAGTCCCCGAAAGCAAATGTTAGCTGTTTTGGATATGCAGCTGTATTATTAAAATAATTCGGCTGATTATCCTGGGTGTTTATTGCCACCTCGTGATTGAGGTCCATATCGGCTCCGAAACCAATGCCGAGCGTTTGTTTCCTGTTCAAAAAAGGAATTTTGTATGTAAAGCCGTACTTCTGGTTAAATCCGAAATGGGTGATAATCTTCAGAGTCTCATTCCGGCCCCTCACATTGAAAAATGTAAAATCAACGCCATAGGTGATCATATTCCAGTCCCATGTCTGAAGCCAGGCATTGATATTCCGGTCACTCGGCTGAAAATACGGTATGGGCCACGCATACCATCTCTCAATGACCTCAATGCTCAGGTTCATCCGCCTGGTTAAAGGGTTCAGTGTTGTATCGAGGGTAACAAAATTGAACAGGCGGGTATTAAAAATGTTCTCTTTCGCATGGCTTAGTATCTCCGGTAAACGCTCAGTTTTCAGGGTATCCCCTTCTTTGAATTTTAATTCACGGAGGATGATATTCCGGTGAGTGATTCGGTTTCCTGAAATGCTGACGGTACCTGCAATGACATATGGGGCCTGTGCCCCTGCATGCATGGCATATGCAATAAAAATCAGGACCAGGGCCTGTTTCAGCAAGCCGTTTACTGCTGCTGCCGGCCTTCCCATAACTCAGATGTTTAGGTAATTCATCAGGGAATCGTACCGGTCCTGCAACCCCTCGGTAAAGGAATCTTCTTTGGACCAGCTTGCCTTGACAGTGTAATTGTAGCGGTAAAATGTCTGAAGTATTGCACCAATATCAACGCGGTTTACCTTGATGGTTAATTCGAGCTTTGTTGAATCAGGATGGGATGTAATATACAAACTGAGTATTCTCGAATCGTTCGACTCAACAATACCGGCAATCTCCGTAAGCAGGTAGTCTTTCTGGTTGATCTCGAGTACAATGATACCGCCGGGATTGTTCAGGGAAGTGATGGCAGAAAGTTTCTGCACCAGGCCGGTCAGTGTGATGACGCCCAGATACTGGCTCTTGATATTCAGAACCGGCAACAAGGTAAGATGCTGTTCAGTGATCATCAGCATTGCATCATACACATGCTGGTTTTCATAAATATAGGGCCTGCTAAGTGTGATTTTGCCATCCCATACAGCCTCTTCAAATTCCCCCCGGTTATAAATATCCGAGTCGGAGATCAGTCCGATGAATTCAAGTTCATTTACAACTGGAAGGTGTGAAACGCGAAGTTCATCCATCAGCCCCAGGGCATCCGAACCTATATCGGTTGGCCTTAGGGCTATCACAGCATCATTTATGAGATCTTTAGCTATCATTGAGGATGCTAAGATAGCTATTATATCTCATATGGCTGACGGCTCCACTGCCCAGGGCATTTTTCACCGCACAGCCGGGTTCATGGGTATGGGTGCAGTTTTTATACTGGCAATACGGGAGAAATTTTTCCATTTCGGGAAAGCATCTCGGGATCTCGGATTGTTCAAAGTGGATAAGGCCGAATTCCCTGATGCCAGGGGTATCCACAATAAATCCTCCCCCGCTTAACTCATGCATCTCGGCAAAGGTTGTGGTATGTATGCCTTTCAGGTGAACCCCGGAAATTTTTCCAGTCCTGATATCAAGGCCAGGCTGTATTGCATTGATAAGGGCCGATTTTCCCGCACCCGAATGACCGGCAAACAGATTGATCTTCCCTTTGAGGACGGATTTCAGATTTTTCAGGTTTGTTCCTTTCAGAGCCGAAACCGCATAACATGGATACCCAGCCCTTTCATAAATATCCCTAAGCTCTTTGTATAATCTTCTTAGTTCCGGGCTATAGAGATCGGTTTTATTGAATACCAGGCTGGCTGGGATATAATATCCTGCCGCGGTGACAAGAAAACGGTCGATGAAACCTGTGGAAGTACGTGGTTCCGCCAGAGTCACGATCAGATACGCATGGTCGAGGTTAGCCGCGATAATATGGGATACCTTTGACAGCTTGGTAGCTTTGCGTATGATGTAATTCTCGCGGGGATGTATTTTCGTGATAAGCCCGTCTCCATGCTGAACGTTAATCTCCAGGACCACCCTGTCGCCAATAGCTACGGGGTTGGTATGCTTGATATCCTTTATCCTGAACTGCCCTTTCAGCCTGCAGTCCTGCACTCTGCCGTCATCAAGGCGTACCGTGATCCGGCTGCCGGTTGATTTTATTACAAGACCCTCCAAAAATATTTTTCTTGTAAAATTATAAAAAATAGTTATTTTTGATCGAATTAAACGCCTCCTGCTATGAGACCAATCGCTTATATTACCCTGGCTTTTGCGCCGGTAGTCGCCCTTGCCATGTATTTGTATCTGGGACGCAAATATGGAAAAGCTTTTCAGAAAGTATTGATCCGAAGCTTCCTGGCCGGTGTCCTGGGGGTCTCCGTACTTGCGGCGGCCAAGATTCTTTCAAGCCTTCTCGGGCTTAATGACCTGAGGAGCCTTAAAAGGTTAATATTTTATTCATTTATCACCATCGGTTTCGCCACCGAACTGGGTAAATTCATTCTTTACCGCTTTTATATCATCCCAAAGAAAGCCGTCGATAAACCCATTCATGGAATTACCATGTCGGTTATGACCGCCCTTGGCTTCTGCACAATAGCTTTGCCGGGCTTCATGCTTGACCTGTTCCATACCCAGGCCTTATATCCCTACACATTGTATACCTTCGTGTTCGTACCTGCCAACATCATGTTTGCCGTTGTGATGGGGTTCTTTGTGGGTATGGGGAAATTCATCAAGACCTACTTCATGTTCACCCTCACCGGCTTGTTCGGCGCGGCATTCTTCCAGGGATTGTTCACTTTTACCCTGATGACATCCGATTTCAAGCTTCTCAGCCTGTTTGCCTTTGGGTCAACCGTTATCGTATTTATCCTGGGTATTAAAGCTGCCGTCACCGAGCCTGAGATTGACTGACCGAATACAGTTTTCCCGGTCTGCATCGAACGACATTCTCCAATTCGAGATTCAGCAAAGCGATAGCGGTTTTATTTACAGGTAACCCGCTTTTCCGGCAGAGTTCGTCAATATTAAGCTCACCTTCAGCGCTTAACAGCCCAATGATCTTCTCTTCATCCAGTGTGAGGGGGATAAACAGCTTTGGCTGGACAACAGGGGTTTTCAATTCAGCTTCCCTCCAGCCCATTTCAAAGATAAGGTCGTCTGCATTTCTCACAATATCCGCCTTCTTTTGTTTGATCAGCATATTGCAGCCCCCCGAATACCTGTCGCCGATCCTTCCCGGCACCACAAAAACATCCCTGTTATAGGTATGTGCGATATCGGCCGTGATCAGCGCCCCTCCTTCCTCGGCCGCTTCAACAACGATGATTGCGTCGCAAAGCCCCGCAATGATCCTGTTTCTCTGAGGGAAATTCTCCCTGTCTGGCTCAGTGCAGCTGAAAAATTCGGTGAGCAGCCCGCCCTGGCCAAGCATTTTCTCGGCAATAGCCTTATTGTTGCTGGGATAAATACGGTCGAGGCCGTGTCCCAGCACACCTATCGTATTAAGGCCATTATCAAGCGCAGCCCGGTGGGCCTGGCTGTCGATCCCGTATGCAAGCCCGCTAACGATCAGGGGCTCTTCCTGCCTCAGTCCCTGTATCAGGTCCCTGGTGACCGCTTTGCCATAATCGGTGGCACTGCGTGTCCCTACAATTCCGATTGTCTTTTCAGCATTCAGATCTGCACTGCCCTTGTAGAAAAGATATACCGGGGAATCATAACAGTCGGCCAGTCGCCGGGGGTAATCTGCATCCTGGAAAAACAGCACCTTAAGCTTGTACTTTTCGATGAACTTCATCTCCGCTTCGGTCCTTTTCCACATCTCGATGTCTTTGGAGGCCTGGCGTATCAATATCGCCAGTCTCGGTTTTACCGGAGCCAGCTCTTCATAACGCCGGAACACATTGGCGGCATTGCCGAAATGGCTGATCAGTTGTTTCCCGATCACGCTGCCGATGCCTGGCACCTGCGTCAAAGCAAGGGTATATTGTAAGGCATTCTGATCCATCTGGTTTTTCCTTATCTTTATCCGCCTGTTGCCTTAAAGTGACAGGCTGATTAAAAAATAATTTTGATGACTGCGGATCACATAGCCCTTGTTTGCCCGCTTGACTGGGGAATTGGCCACGCCACACGCTGTGTCCCGGTGATCAGGACACTTCAGGATCAGGGTTTTAAAGTTATCGTGGCAGCTGACGGAAGATCCTTTGAATTTTACCGTACTGAATATCCCGAACTGGAGCTGCTGCGGTTTCCGGGGGTTGAAGTGCATTATCCCTCCGGCTCAGGTATGGTTTTGGCCATGGCTGCAGGCATTCCCCGCCTGCTGCTCGGCTTCAGGAAAGAACATAAATTCCTCAGTAGCCTGGTAAAGGAAACCGGGGCAAAGCTTGTGATCTCCGACAACCGGTATGGCTGCTGGCACCCCATGGTGAAATCAGTCTTCATGACCCATCAGCTTAACATACAGCTTCCTTCTTACCTGCACAGGCTGGCAAAGGTTCTCAGGAAGATCAACTATTCATTTATAAATAAATACAACGAATGTTGGGTTCCTGATGCGGAAGACGAAGGCGGGCTGAATGGCCGTCTTTCCCATTGCATAAAATTGCCCGATAATTGTCATTTCATCGGAACTCTGACACGCTTTTCAGAATCCATTCCCATGCCGGCCACGCCCCCCTGCCCTGCTGCCGGGATTTTTGTGATGATCTCCGGACCGGAACCCCAGCGAAGCATATTCGAAACCCTGATCATCCGCCAGCTGAAAGAAACTTCACATACCGCTATCATCGCAGGAGGACGCACCGAATCGAGGGACTGCGAAGTCATTGATGGGCGCATCCATATCTTCCCTCATCTTTCATCGGCCCTGATGAAATACTATATTGAAAATGCTGAATATGTGATCTGCCGCAGCGGGTATTCCACACTTATGGACCTTGCCGCTCTTGGGAAATCGGCTATACTGGTACCCACTCCCGGCCAGACTGAACAGGAATACCTGGCAAAAAGACTTTCAAAAATGAATATCCATTATTCGGTGCCCCAGGAACTGTTCAATCTGAATGAAGCACTCCTGAACAGCAATGGGCATAAAGGAATTCTGCTCCGCAATGATCTGTCGGTGCTGAAGCATAGAATAAAAAGATTGCATGTTCAGGCGTCCGGTCTCCGGGCCCGGTAAACCAGGTAAATTCCAAGGACTACAAAAGGAATACTAAGCAGCTGCCCCATATTAAGCGGCATTCCCTGTTCAAATCCCACCTGGGGTTCCTTCAGAAACTCAATGAGAAAACGCAGCCCGAAAACACCGGTCAGGAACAGCCCGAAAAACAGGCCTGGCCCGGGCTTCCCTTGTTTGATATAATACAGCCGCCAGAGTGAAAGGAAAATAATAAAATAACCAAGCCCTTCATAGATCTGGGTCGGATGTCTCGGATCAAGAGCGTCGGCAGGGTTTGATGCCCTTAGAAAATAAAACCCCCAGGGAAGGCTTGTAATATGTCCGAATATCTCTGAGTTCATAAGGTTCCCTGTTCTGATCAACAATCCCGACAAGGCAACAACAATCACTACCCGGTCCATCACCCAAAGGAAAGTCAGTTTATTCCTGTGACCAAATATCAGGATCGAGAGTATAATTCCCAAACCAGCTCCATGGCTGGCCAGGCCGCCTTCCCATACTTCAAGTATCTTGATGGGATGCGACAGGTAATAGCCGGGTTCATAGAAAAGGCAATGCCCCAGCCTTGCCCCGACCACCGTCCCTATCACCATATAAGTGGTGAGGGTATCCAGTTTGTCAACCTCTATGCCTTCCTTTTTGAAAAACTGCAGCATGATAAAATAGCCGAAGAAAAAGGAAGAAGCGAACAGCAGTCCGTACCAGCGGATTACCAGGCTCCCGATATGGAAGATATCCGGGCTGGGGTTCCAGTGAATGAATGTAAGAATGGTGGTCATTGGTATAATTTCAGTCGTTTGTTAAACAGCGAGTCCATTTCCGCAGCCAGCTTGCCCTGCTTGTTATCCGTTGCCATCATCGAGATTCTGCGTATCATTCCCATATTCGAATTGATATCGTTCTGGAAGTACTGACGGTATGCTGGATTATACGACATATAATAATCTAGGTTCTGCGTTAGGATCTGCGCCACTCTCCTCGTGATCAGATTGGCAGTTGCCGTATCCCCTGCCTTGTAATAAACCTCCGCAAACGGCAACATATACATATCATAGGTGATCTTCGAATCGGGGAAATTATTCAGGTATGAGTTAAGCAGCATAACGGCTTCTTTTTTCTTATCCATGTTTACCAGCGACTGTGCGACCCTCATGAAATTGGTTTTCGGGCGTACCGAGTTGTTAAGGCTTTCCGGGTCAACATATACATGGGGATCGCTCAGGTTACCCCATTTGCACTTGTTGATCAGGATGTCGTAGGATGTCAATGGATCAACACCTCCCATTCCCTGGATATAATCGGCAGAGTCGGCATGCACCGGCATGAACTTATATACAAAACCGGTCACACTGCAAAACTTTTCAACATTGAAAACAGAGCCGACGCTGCTTGGGGATGCGAAATACAAAGGCCGTGTCCAGTTATTGGTAGCAACAAAATCAAGCAGCATGATATCATTCTTGTAAAGCTGGTTTCCCCGGATTGTCCAGTAAATGGTATCAACCATTTTATCTTTGAGGTGAGCGGGTACAATGCCATTCCGGATACAGGCCTCTTTATCCACGGCAAGCTTGATATTCCTTGATGGGATGAATTTAAGCTTTTCCCCGTTCTGCAGGGTCAGGAAGGTCTGGGGATCATCACTCCTGATGAAATCTATAATATCTTTCAGGTTTATATAGCCTTTAACACCGACGTCGTAAAAAGGTATAATATCATTTTTCCCTATACCGTACATTTTACGGTTTAAGGTAAACGGGAGAGGATTCGAATCATACATCTTCTGATAGAGCTGGTCGATATACCATCCGCCGGAGGCGAGCATAAAATTCACAACCCTCACGTCGGTACGTATTCCTTCAACTTCCTGGTCATACCATAAAGGGAAGGTGTCATTATCACCGTTTGTGATCAGCACCGCCTGGGGATCGCAGGAATTAAGATAATTTGCTGCAAAGTCGCGGCAGGAATATTTACCGCTGCGGTCATGGTCATCCCAGTTCTCCTTTGCCATATTGACCGGAACGAGCAGGAAACAGAAGGCAAATACAAGAATTACTGAAAGGTATTCTTTCTTCAGGTATTTCTTTGCCAGCTGGGTCAGGTAGATCACGCCAAGGCCTATCCAGATGGCAAACGCATACGTGGATCCGCAATAGGAATAATCCCGTTCGCGGGGCTCGAATGGTTTTTGATTAAGGTAAACCACAATGGCCAGGCCTGTCATAAGAAACAGCATGGTGATCACGATGGCACCGCGTGACTCCTTTTTGGCCTGGAAGAAAAGGCCTATCAGGCCGAGGATCAGCGGGAGCATGTAATACTTGTTCGTGCCCCAGTTCTTTTTGTTATCGGGCAGATTAAGCTGGTCGTGGCCAAGCCTCCATTTATCGAGGAAAGGTATACCTGTGATCCAGTTCCCGTCTTCAACCCCTCCGAATCCCTGCACATCATTCTGTCGTCCCGAATAATTCCAGAGGAAATACCTCAGGTACATCCAGCCAACCTGGTATGTAAAGAAATATTTAAGATTATCTCCGAAAGTGGGTTTGTTAACGATTTGTGTTTTACCGTCCTCATCAGTGATGGTGATAGGGACACCTTCGCCTCCCCATTTTTTATAAAAGTCAAGTGTCCCTTTGCGATCCGACTCACGGCTCCAAATCCTTGGGAAGATCGTCATAAAACGGGGATCAAACACAGGTATGGTGCCTTTCCTGTCATCCACAATAACATATTTATGCGTGGCCGAATCATGGGCATACACCGGGCTGCCATCCTCATAACCAACAATAGGGGCATTATAATACTGGCCGTAAAACACGGGCCAGGTGCCGTACTGTTCACGGTTGAGGTAGGAAACCAGTCCCACGATATCCTTGGGATCATTCTCATTGATGGGAGTATCTGCATTGGCACGGATCACCAGTACCAGGAAGGTCGAGTACCCGATGAGTACAAATGCGAATGAAAGAATGATGGAATTGATGAGTGGTCGGTTGGTCTTGCGGGTATAGTAAAGCCCCCATACAATAAGCCCGATCAGCAATACGAAATAAAAGACAGTCCCGCTCTGGAATGGCAGGCCGAAAGAATTTACAAAGAGTATTTCGAACTTTCCTGCAAGGTTAGGTATCCAGGGAATAACAAAATACATGATAAAAGCCAGTACGATAACTGATATAAGGAAGGTCAGGATCATCCCGTTGCGGGTGGGCTTGAATTTTTTAAAGTAGATAACATACGCCAGGGCCGGAATTGTGAGCAGGTTCAGAAGATGAACACCGATGGCAAAACCTATCATGAGTGCAATAAAAATAAGCCAGCGCGAGGCATGTTTTTCATCGGCTACAGACTCCCATTTCATGATGGCCCAGAAGACCAGGGATGTAAACATGGCCGACATGGCATAGACTTCGCCTTCCACGGCTGAAAACCAGAATGAATCTGTGAATGTGAAGGTCATGGCCCCTATTAAACCGGCAGAAAAGATGGTCCACATGCGGCCTTCGGTCATTTCGCCATCGGGGGCAACGATCTTGCGGGCAAACATGGTGATGACCCAGAAAAGGAAAAGCACGGCAAGAGCGCTGCAGAGGGCGCTCATGGCATTGATCATCATTGCAACTCTTGCGACATTACCAAAAGCCAGCAGGGAGAAAATCCGGCCGATAAGCTGCATGGTAGGCGCCCCCGGGGGATGGCCGATCTGGAGCTTATAAGTGGTCGAAATAAATTCACCCGGGTCCCACCAGCTGGCTGTAGGTTCTATAGTGAGCAAAAAAACAATGGCTGCAATCACAAAAGTGATCCAGCCAAGGATAGTGTTCAGTCTCTGGTAATTATTCATTGATCAGGAGTTGAATGGGCTGCGAAGGTACAAAAATTGCGCTTATGCGAAAAAAGTGCTACTTTTGCAGCCGCTTTTCAGGCCAGGATCCACTGGCCTGAAATTCAGATTGTCCCGTGGTGTAATGGCAGCACCAGAGATTTTGGTTCTCTTGGTCTAGGTTCGAATCCTGGCGGGACAACAAGACATTTTTACAGTTAATTGAAATACAATCATCTATAAGTCTTTCCGGGTCGTGTACATGTCAATTATACCCTAAACTTTTTCACTTTTGATCACTATAATGCTTCCTCCAACTTTTCATAAAAATGGAATTGGTAATAAAAAAAGGGGATCTCTCCCCTTTTTTATTATCTCGTAAGTCGATTCCTTAAATCGTCCTCATTAGCAAACATTATTTATTATCTATGGAATAGTCAGCCCCATAGATTTTTCTTTTTTAAGGGAGTATCAGAGGATGATGAAATTCGTCGTAATCTGAATTCATTCTTTACATATTGTGAAAGTTTTAAAAAAGAGAATAAACCTCTATCAATTGATGATTTATTTTTTGGACTTAAATAATTTAGAATTATGGCATTAAAACCAAGTACAGATGTTAACTGCGAAGAATTTTCGGAAGAAATTAAAAAAGCCGTATTAGGAGAAAGGTGGGAATAGTGAATGAGTAATTTACAACCTCTCAACTGGGAAAACCAATGTTAGAAAATCTGACAATTATCCTATTACCAATACATTCTCTGTCAGAAATAATATTTTTAAGTCTACTCCGAAAGGTGTTTCAATCAAAAAGATAGAACAGTCCTAAGTCACAATAATAACTCTCTACCCTTCACTATCACTTTTTGAAGGTCCTTCATTGGTGACTTGGTAGAATTTTACTTTAGTTTTGCCTTTCGGAGTAGACCAATATGTTTTTATTTAATCGTATTAATTATTTGAAAGACAGCTTCATAAGCTTTATTAATTGCTACAACAGCAGCTTTGGAAAGATTTTGATAATTATTTGCAAGCACTTCTATTTCTTTTTTTTGTTTTGAAGAAATTTTGTTAAGAACTTCTGAAGACATTGCAATTGTAAATTTCTCGGGATTATTACCATGTACTCCATGAACTGCAATCGGCCCAGTATCAGTCATAATAATTGAAAAGCCTTCTTCAACCGCTTTTGTAACTTCTTTTTTCACCTGACTCACAGACACTTGTAATGATGATTGATAAAAGGCAAACCAAATTTCCCCAGTTTCATTTTGAGCCAAATCAAAATCTTTAGTTACTACAATAGAATCGGATTTTGCAATTTTTTCCCATTTAATGAAAGGGACACCTCCATCTATTGTCGTACTTGCTCTTATGTGTTCCGCTGTGACTGAGCATACTTCTCCTTCAGAATTGGCAAATGTTGTTTTATTCAAATCAATGTGGTCCGGTGGTGTTGGTGGAGTCAAGATGCTAATGAAATTAAGGTCGTCTGAAAAATTACCTGTATCAAGATCAAATGCATCTACCCAAATACCGGGCTTTCCTCCTACATTGATGCCTCCGGGAGGAGCATAAACCACTAATACATCGATATCGGATGAACCTACCTGAACTGGTTGATTTCCAGATGATGGATAAAGGTGATTTCCATCGGCTGCCCCATGAACTGACATGAATGCAAATTGCACATCATTTCCTTCAAATTGTAATCTTGGCCAACCATAAGCAATGGAACTACCAAGAGTGCCGTTTGTGGCACCGGGAAAATCCTCACTTGTAGTTTCAATAATGTAATTTGAAGAGCTGAAATGATGATGCCTTACACCGCCTCCGTTATGGTTGTAAACGATGTAATTTGTTCTTACGTGTGACATGTTTATATCATATTAAATTATTTTTACCTACTCATACCCTTTTCGGCTTCCGTGCCCTACTCTTTGGTGGAGGATTTTCGGGTTTCTCCCAATATGTTGACATCCATTTTAAATTCGGATGGTTTTTGTTTTACTCTATTGGTTTTCGTTATAACAGTTAATCAGATTAATATTTCAACAGATTTTGCTATTTCGTTTATAAATTATGACTCACCCAAGATGTTTAAATGAATGTATTTTTCTTTCAATATGCAAACTATCCTTTTAGAATAATTGCCCTTTTCAGAAGTATTGTGCAATAGTCTATATTCCTTTTCAAAATAAAAACTTCAATTAATTGAGTAGAAACCAACCTTCTAAGGTACAAATTTATTTTCAATAAACAAAAATTCAATTATTTTCTATAGGTATTTTGCAAGGGTTGCCTGACCAAGAACTATTGAATCCCCTATTCATCAGTAAACAAAGTCAATGCAACTTTCAGCATAGATGATCTGAACAGATCACTTGACAAGCCTGAAAAAACGGACTCAATCCACATTACCCGACTATCGGCTCTATATGCAAAGCCTTTGTTAATTTTATGGCTTGATAATAATATCAACTATAAAATTTTCGTCCTTCGCATTTAAATCCTGTTGTAGTCCTTTTGGATTTGTTATTCTTCCATCCGGATCATAAACTTTAGATTTGATAATTATGAAAAAGATTTTCTTTATTATTTCCTTGATGATTCTAATTGGAAAAAACAGATGATCAATATGAAAAGAACCTTTTAGATTTTATAACAAATGCATTTTCTCTGGCAACACTGACAGACCTGAGATATGTATCCTTTGCTTCGCAATATTGCCGGTTCTCGAGAAGAAAAAATGCGTACCTCAAAAGACCAATTTCATTATCAATTCCGGAGTTCATCGAAATAAAAGCATTTTTATATAATGTTGTCCATTTTGAATCAGGTACCGAAAAAACATTGCAAAACTGTTTACTTAGGGAAGTTGTGTCATAAGTGACAATCCAGGCGTAATCCATACCGGGTGACAAACCAAGATCGGCTGCCCTGATTACGTATTGATTTGCCGATAGCTCCGATTTTAAAAGAACTTTCCAGTCGTTATTGTAATCATAAACAAGCAACAGAAAGGATCCTTTCTTTAACGGATCTGTCCAGGAAAAGTGAATGGAATCCCCGGTAATTATCGTGGAGTCAACCGGGCACAGCATTACAGGATAATTTTTTTCACTTTTACCCCTGATCGTTGCAGCAACGACATTGAGATTCGCTGTGTTTCTTTCGTGATGTTTTTGTTCAATCTCTTCCCATATATACTGGAAATATCTGGCCGTTAATGCATCAGAAATAAAAAGATTCTTCAGTTTGCTGATTTCATAAATACCTTCCCGGGATAACCTCATCGGGATGCCATTCTGATTAACAAGAATAACACTGGCCTTGCTGCCGATCTTTAAATACCGGAAGGAATCGATTTTTGTTCCCTTTACAAGCTTTTCCCATCCGGAGTTAACGGTTCCCTGTACAATTCCTTCCACATAAAAAAGGGTATAGCTTTCTTTCTGGCCGTTAGCTAACAGTACTATTAGCAAAAATGAGGCAAAGAGAAACTGTTTTTTTAGCGAATTCATTTTTCATGTGTTTTAAATGATTTTAAATAAACGGAATCCCCGAGAAACTTCACAATCTCATAATAGATTATGATTACGATCTTCAGTGAGATCAACCCGATAATGGCCAGGGTCATATCAAAACTGATATTCATTTTTGCAAAAAGGAGAAAATAAAGGTAAAGCAATATTGCAGACGAGGTATATCGGATGACGATTGTAAGGAATTCAAAATGCTTATGTGATCTCTGGTAAAGACGCACAATGAGCAGAAGATGAAGAAAGGTTATCACAAATGCAAAAACGCATTCCAGGGCAAAAGGGACTGAGCGGATAAACCTCCCGCCGAAGATCATCGAAATAATATTTGCATGGATAACAACCCCGTACATGTCGGGATATGTCCTGCCTGCAAGCCTCTTATTTAAAGGAGTATAGTAAAGATCTTCCAGCTTTGTGCGGGCATTCAATGAGTCTCCCATGTATCCCATAAGAACGATCTTATTCTTAAGAAAGACGAGGTCTTGCCCTGTGTCTGTTACCTGTCCCGTATCGAGTGTTATGAAGCTGTTTTTATTTCCAATGAAATTGATTATGTGTATTCCGTCCATTAAGGGGGCAGACTTTAAAAACAGTTCCGGGCTGAATTTCCGGATAACAGCAACGGGAAAAGAAAAAACAGTATCCTTTTCTATTATGTATGCAAACCTGGCATACCGGATAGTAGAAAAGACAGGGTCTTCAGCAGGATAATTGACAAACCCCTGATCGTGTATCAGGAAATATGGGTTGGATTTTTGTACAGAATGATATTTGCCTTTACTGAAATCATCCAGATAACAAACCCCCGTTAAAGCAGGGCATTCTGAAATGGCTGAAGAAAGTATCGAATCGTTCTCTTTCCTTTCAAGGAACAAATGATCGATTCCAATTACACCTGGCTTGTATTTATTCAGGATTCTGATCTGCCTTCCGATTCCCTCGCGTGAAAGGCTCCCGGTATTGATAAGGATGATGTTTGTATCAACCCTGTTTGTATCAATCATCCTGGAAAAATAAACGTTGGCAAAGCTGAAATCCTTAAATGCCTGTTTAAAGGGATCTAAAAATGAAACATTAAATGCTATCAGCCCGAGAACAAGGATGATAATGTATAATAAAACATTAATCAAAAGAACGTCACGAAGGAAGGTTCGTTTTTTTGAAAGGATTTTAAGGGCTGATGAATAACGTATTTTCAAAACCGTCAGGAACTTGTCAAAGTTTCTTTTCACTTCAGCAACAACTTCCTTTGCAACAGGTTTCCGTTTTTTTCTGTGCATTTTAACCGGCGAAACCGCCATAATCTCTTAATTATGACAAAAAACATTAGGGTGCAGACATGCAGAGACGAAAACCGAGGTCTATATCACGACCTTTAACGGTGGCTGTAAAGGAAGACTCTCTGTAAGTAGTTCTAGCCAATTTTGCGTAACGTGCAATTGAACTGCCCCGCCTCGTATGGTAAGTTCCCGATGAAGGGCCCTGTGGGTTGTCGGCAGGACTTGATTCATAGTATTTTTTATCGTACCAGTCGCTGCAAAACTCAAAGACATTGCCTGACATATCAAATAACCCTAACTCATTGGATTGTTTTTGTCCGACCGGGTGGGTATTTGTTGAACGCTGTCCTAATAATCCTGACTCATTGGTATTCCCTTGGCTATTTGTGGAATACCATCCGACTTCTTCAGCAGAATTACTTCCGCTGTAAATATATCCTTTGCTTTTGCTCCCTCCTTTTGCTGCATATTCCCATTCTGCTTCTGTAGGCAAACGATAATTTTTTCCTGTTTTATCGTTCAGCTTTTTTATAAATTCCTGAGCTTCATCCCAGGAAATATGTGCGACCGGACAATCCTCACATCCGTTAAAATAGGCAGGGTTTGATCCCATAATATTCTTCCATTGCCTGTGCGTAATCTCATATTTGCCGATATAAAAACTTCTCACTGTTACAGCATGTACCGGCTTCTCATTAGAATTACCGTCATTGCTGCCCATCTGGAAAGTTCCGCCTTTCACAAATACCATTTCGGGCAATCCGGAGGAAGCAGCCATGTTTTTAGGTATGGTAATTGTCGCGGTTTGATCCGGAGAAATGGAAACCGCTTTCTCCACAGTTTCATCACCCTTAACCTTGACGTTATGATCACCCTCGGCCAGATTATTGATGGTCAACAGAGAATTTGCATCCACCTTCTTTTTATAAACTTCATCAATATACAGATCACCGGAGATTTCGGTAGTGATCTCCAGTTTTCCATGACGCACCAAACTCTTCGCTTCTATAGTTAATTCAGCAGAAGGACTTTGTCCCGTTGTTCCGGAAGCCTGTTGAGCTGAATTGTTAAGTAAAAAGACAAAATCCCCCTTGTCAAGGTTTGGGTTTCGGATTTTCCCATATTGCGGATGTTGAGCTCCATAGGAGTAATTTATTACGGTTGTCTGAAGAAATTCTCCCAGTTCCGTACCTGTAATAAATCCATCTTTGTTCGCATCGGCTTCCCCGTTCAAGGCACGAATAAACTGTGACCTGAAAATGCTTTTATCAGGCACAGTCTCACTGGCGCTGCCACTGGTTATAAATTGCCTCACCGGTTCTTTGGTCTTGTAATTGATCGCCTCGGGAATGGCGCGGCTCATGGCAAATACGGAACCGGAAAAACAAGCATCAAACAGGAACAGAGCATGTTTTGACTTGATGTTTTTTGCAAATACCTCTATTTCACCCATCGGCAATGCCCTGCTGGAAAATGTCACCGGGTCTTTTTCGGGATCTGGAGCGTCAGCCGGACAAATATAACCTAGTTCATCCCCATAAGGCATTTTCTGAGTGTATCCGTGTCCTGCAAAATAAAACAGCAGACGGTTATCAGGCGCCTGTCCATATCTGGCAATAAAATTTTTAAAGGCATCCAGCAACGAGTTATGATCGGGATCCATCACCTCCACGACATTAAATCCATTGTCTTCAAGAGCTGTTTTGACAGCCGAAATATCATCTGCGACACCTGGTAAGGGCGGAAATCCGTTGTCATAGGCACTCACACCGATCAACAAGGCATGGCTCTGCTTGTACAATGTGGTGGTCGTTCCTCCTATCGTGACCTGAACCCATTTCACGCCACGCTGCATGTCTTGCTGTGCAACAAGGATATTCGGAATAAAAAACAGGCAAACAAGAAAAAATGCGGAATATTTTTTCATATGGCAAAGCTTCTATTTATCACAAATATACATTACAACCTCGTTGATTTTCAAATAGATGGATAACAATCCAGTCCGCGACTCAAGCGCTTTCTGTACTCGAAGCACAATCGTTTAATCGCCTGCATTTCTTGTAATTACAAAGATTTTATTATTTTATTGCTTAATAAATTTCTTTCCTGCCGTTTCTTTATCCATGTTTAGTTTTAATATGTAAATACCACTCGGAAAATCTGACATATTAACTGTCGTTTTCTTTTTATTAATATAAGATGTATATACAAGTCGCCCGGTAAGATTTATTATTTCAAATTGTTGATTGGTATTTAAACTATTAGTTTCTATTGTAAGCATATCAGTTAAAGGATTAGGGTAGATTACAATGTCTTTATTTTCAACAAAACTTTGAACACCTGTACTTGAGGGATCGTATTCCCAGAAATCACTATAATCAGTACCGGAAGAATCACATCCTAAGCCAATATAAGCTTTTGTGCCAATTGAAAAACCGGCACATAGAATCCGCCCACTTCCGGAATAATCGGTTTTTCTAACCCATGTATCAGAGGTGGGATTGTATTCCCAAAAATCTTTAAAATAATCATTAGTGTTATAACCCAGTCCAACATATCCTTTATTTCCTATTGAAAAACTAACAGCTCCTGTTCTTGCTCCTCCCGGAAAATTTGCTTTTTGAGTCCATGTATTTGTTCCTTGATCCCATTCCCAAAAATCATTATGAAAAATACTATTTGCATCCAGACCAGTTCCAGCATAAAATTTAGTTCCTATGGTGAAACCAATCATACCCCTGCATCCACCACCTGGATAATTAGCTTTTTGAGCCCATGTATTTGTTCCCTGATCCCATTCCCAAAAATCATAGTAGAAGGAAGTACTTGAATAATTTACTCCTAATCCGAAATACCCCTTTGCTCCGATATTCGCAGTTGTAGATGTAATTCCTTCCCCGCCCCTTGATGGCCCCGGGAAGTTTGCCATTTGCGTCCAACCGTCTGTGATCGAATTATATCCCCACATGTCGTCCATGTCATACCCGTTTGTTCCGCTTACAAGGTATCCAATCGAATCTATGGTAAAACAACCTGAATTTGTTCTTGCAGTACCCGGCAAGCTTGCCACTTGGGACCAGGTGTTTGAATTTTTATCCCATTTCCAAAAATCCTGCTTGCCATAAGGAATGCCAATTTCATGATATCCTGTTCCTACATAAGCTTTAGTGCTCATAGTAAATGCAACAACACCATGACGCGGCGTCCCGGGAAAGTTGACTTTTTGAGTCCATGTACCCGGATCTGTTACAGCCGGAATCTCTACCTGGGCTTTTAAACTTATTGAAATAAGCAAAAGTCCAATAGCGCTAAAAAGTAATTTTGTTTTCATGATTTTTTTGATTTAAAATATCCTACTCGTATAACTTTTCGGATTTGCCCCGTTTTTGTGAATGGTCGCTGGTCTCCACTTTTATTTTTTACTATTGTCGGTCATAAAAGTCAGGAACTGTCAAAGTGAAAGGTAGGTACTCTCTTTTTTGTCCTTGTCTGCTATATTGAATATATAATAAACATCCAAATATAATGAAAAAAATAACGGAAATCAAGATTTTAATTCACCCGCCGGTTGTGTTAAGGAGATAATAGAAAAAAACTATGAAATATACGAAGAAACAGAATGTTTTGCAAATAGTCAGGCGATATCCTATAACAAGATGTATTGGTTTTAGGAAATCAAAATTAGTTCCTGACTGCTGAAGCCAGCCGAAGTAACCACAAGATCCAATGATTACAGGCGTTTTTTATTTCTTTACCGCCCCCAGGTAAATATTCATCAGCCTGGTCGCCATAACCATCGGCTTGGATGAGGTGGCGTTGTAAAGGATCACGATAGTGACATTTTTCGTCGGACAATACCCCGCCCAGTTCTTATATCCGAATATGGTGCCTGTATGTCCCCACATTGGGGGACTGATTTTATGCATTATCCCCAGTCCGTATTCTTCACAATCTTCACCCGGGGCAGGGATCACGGTGAGCCTTTGGGCCTGTATTGCCGGGCTCAGCAGTGTACCTTTATATAAAAATTCCACCCAGGCTTTCAGGTCGTAAATATCGGCAACCAGGGCGCCTGCACACCCTCCTATGGAAGGATCATAAGCCTCCGACACATCGGTGGTATCTTCTTCACTCCATCCGTAGCCATGAATAAAATTAGCAGGCATAATATTATTGGAAGGATAGATGGTATTTAACAAGTTGAGCGAGGCAAATATCCGTCTCTGGATCTCTGAAGCCACTGAGTTCCCGGTGAGCTGTTCGATGATCTTTCCCGCTATGATGGTATTGGTATTCGAATAATAAAAACCCATACCCGGGGAGAAATAAAACGGTTCAGTCTTAACCAGGTCGATAAGTTCCTGGCTGGTCCACTTTCTTAAGGGATTGGTTATTAAACTGACCCGCCAGGCCTGCGTTTCTGTATAATCAAATATCCCGCTGGTATGGTTACACAACATCCGTATTGTAATGCTGTCGGCTTTGGGGAAATCAGAAATATACTTGCTAAGTGTATCATCAAGGGAGATTGCTTTTTCATCCACCAGCATCAGAAGTACCGTATAGGTATACGTTTTGGTAATACTCCCGATACGGTACTTCATGGATGAGTCGGGTTTCGCACCGGTGGCCTTATTGGCTTTGCCTTTGCCTTTGATCCATACAAGGTTCCTGTCGGGCGCCCAAATCCCGATAAGCATACCGGGAATCCTGGAAGCAGCGTATATCGAATCGCTTACCTGTTCCCATTGAGCTGTTATCTGATCATTCAGATTGGTGACAACCGTATCGGCCTTATGTTTACAGGAACAATTCAGCAACAATAAAAATCCCAGCATTAAAATGGATAAGCATGATGTTTTTCTCATAAAAGATCTTTTGACTTGATTACTGGTTTTACAGGACTATGCATTTTCTTGTGACACAAAGCCTGCCTGTCCTGATCCGGTAAAAATAGACTCCCGGACGGACCTCTTCAGTATCCCAGGAAACAGTATAATGCCCGGCTTTTTGTGGTTCATCTACGAGAGTTTTCACCAACTTTCCATTGATATCATAAACAGATAATGAAACTCTTGAAGTTATATCTATGCGGTAGGATATGACGGCGGATGACTTAACAGGATTTGGAAACATCTGTTCGAGTACAAGGCCGGCGCCGGCTTGACCGGGTTCATTAATTCCCAGCATTGAATTAAGTTCCCCGATCGCGTACTTCAGTTCCACATCAATGTTGTCGGTATATAGCTGATCGATCACGGTATCGTTCAAAGGAACCCGGATATCGGGTATTACGCCTCCCTGCATGGTAGAATCGCTGTCGAGCTGGATCTTCATATTTTTATCCAGGGAACGCCCCACGGGATATCTCAGGTACAGGTCATTCGGAGGCGGATAAAGATAATGGTTCGACCAGGATTCCATCATTCCAAAGGAACCGTTGCTTCCGTAGAAGCTCACAACTTTGTTTTTTGGGAGTCTCTGAACCATCATCGGGATCCCCTCACCGCTGCTGATATTCCGGGGGCCAACCATGACCATTACGGGCTTTGAAAAGATAATTCCCTGGGGTTCGGTGTACTGGGCTCCATTCGGATACTTAGGGTTGATATAGGTTCCAAGCGTCTGCGGATTGAAATGGGGAAGGGGCAAAGGCCAGAGTTCGAATTGTCCGCTCCCAGGATTATAAAAACTCCGGTATTCGTACAATGTAGTATCGGTTGTGAAAAATCCTGAAAGGGCTGCCGAAAGCAGGTCTTCACCACCGGTATTCACGCGCATATCGAGGATCATACCCGGAACGCCAGCAGTGTTAAAAGAAGTGATGGCCTGCCTGAAACTTATATAAACCTGTGCCATGGTTGCTGAATCTCCGGGTTCGGAGGTCAGCTTGATATAGCCGTAGCCATAGGGCTGAAGGATACTGTAAGATATGGTTGGCCCGGGATCTATGGGCAACAAGGAGGTCTGGTCAAAGGTGAGGTAGTTGTCGTCAACTGCCGTCATTAAAGCAGTGACAGAACCTATTGCCCCCCTGTTAAGGAATTTTACTTTCATGTTTCTACCTACGGGGGCCCTTCCGATAAAACGGAACTGGTTCAGCCTTCTGCATTCCCGGGTCGCCGGGTTTGCTTCAGCCCATAAAACGGATAAAGTGTCAAGAGCGCCGTTTACAGGCTTGTCATTGATCTCAAGAATCTCAGCCCCGAACTGCATACCTGCAAGGGCAGAAGGTGATCCGGGATTAACAAGGCGGGCAACAATCCTGCCATCATCCAGCCCTGTCAAGGCAAATCCGTAACTTCCGCCGATCTGCTGGTATCGTGCATATGCCTTGTGATTATCCCATCCTGACCCGCGAACTGAGAGATGACCATCATGTATCGAAGCCACATATTCCCTTAATGCCAGATAAAATGCATTGGTATCATTAGTCTGTCCGGCATTTACTATTCTGGTCCGTATTATACCGTTAAGAGCATTCCAGTCAACGGCCTTCCATTCGCCAAAAGCATAATAGACCTGGAACCTCTGATGCATGGAATCATAAGCGGCAACGAATCCGTTAGTCTGGGAAAACATGGTCGTTATATTAAAGAAAACAGAAAGGATCAGCAGGATACATCTTTTCATGGCAGAAGTTTGTAATGGTTAATCAGCTAATTTATAACAAAATATTTTAAACACAGATTGCGGTTTTTTATTTTTTTTGACCATAACAAGGATTAAATTCCTTATTTTTATACTCTTATCAAAAATCCCTGGGATTAAAGCAATGTGCATAGTACATGGGCTGGTTGTTGAAAAGGGAAAATACTGTGAAAACCACTGATCTCAAAAGGTTTATTCTGATTGCGTTTCTTACCGTGTTTACTCACGATCTTTTCCCTCAATGTATCGTGGCAGATAGCGTGCTGCCTATCTGCCAGGGGGCATCGGCAACATTAAATGCCTGGCTGCAACCAGGCTGCATGAACGGCACCGACAGTTATACTTTCGAACAGTTTACATTCGGTGCGAACCCCCTGGTTAGTGATACGGCTGTTGATCCTGAATTCAGGAACAATGCCGGCCAGATCGTAAGCAATCATGATGATACGTGGGCAGGGCCTTATCCTATTGGTTTTGAATTCTGCTTTCTTAACAATATATTTACCCAATACTGGATAGGGTCAAACGGCTGGATAAGTTTTTCAAACCCTGTTAACCAGGGCTGGACCATTTATACACCCTTTTCGATCCCGAGTACAAACTCAACTGTTCCCAAAAATGCAATCTTTGCACCTTACCAGGACTGGAACCCTTCATCAGGCGGGCCCAACCGTTCAAAAGTATTCCGTCATATCATTTCCGATCCTCCCGGCAACAGCAAACTGGTGGTGTACTGGGACAGCTGCGCATTATATAATTGCCCCACAGCCCTTGGCATATTCCAGATCGTACTGAATCAATCGGATTATTCGGTCGAAAACAATATTACGATGAAGCCTTCCTGCTCATGGCAGGGCAATGTTGCCACCCAGGGGGTTCATAACAGCAACGGCACAATTGCATTTATTGCCTTTAACCGGAATGCCAATTCCTGGACCACAGCCGACGAAAGCACCAGGTTTGTACCGAACGGGATCACCTGGTATAAGGACAGTCCGACCGGCCCCATCGCGGGTTACGGCCCGCAGATATCGGTGAACCCGATGGTAACGACCACATACTTTGCTGTAATTGCCACCTGTACCGGATCAGTTCAAAGCACCTGGGTAGTTGTTCATGTAAAACCGGTGCCAACCCTCAGCGGCCCTG